>JAFQRC010000007.1 GCA_017410265.1 Ruminococcus sp.
AAGGTGACTTCGTTATGCAAAGTCAAACTAATAATGTGAGATATAATACGCTATCTGCAGGTACTATAAAAATCAGTGGAGATTTTTACCAATATAATGGTGGCAGTGGATATTTAAATTTTGAAGCCTCAGGAACTCATAATGTAATTCTGTGTGGAGATAAACCACAGATAATTCATTTTGACAGCTCTTCCTGTAAGTTTAACATATTAACCCTTTCGAAGGTTAGAGAATCCAATTATATTTTTTCAAGAGATAATTGTTGGAATAAGTTAGTTGAAGTTACAACAGGAGCAGTTGTAAACGGTGTTGTTATAAATCCTGCTGTGGTTAGTACTGTTTGTGGTGAAACATGTAGTTTCGGCGCAATGGTTTACGGACTTTACAACCCATCGCAATCTGTCATTTGGACTGTATCAGGAAATAATTCAACTAACACAAAAATCAGTCCAGAGGGTATTTTAACAATTGCAGATGACGAAACTTCTACAAAACTTACTATAACAGCAACATCTGATTTAGACAAAACAAAATCAGCTCAAGTTGAAGTAACTGTTATGCAAATAAAAATCACCTCTTCTGTTAATAAGGTTACTGTAACTATGAACGCAGGCGAAACTCAAAAATTGTCAGCAGTAGTAACAGGTGTTAACAATCCTAGCCAAAATGTTATTTGGAGCATCCATAACAACAATAGTAAAAATACAATCATTTCTGAAGACGGTGAGATTACTATTGGAGCAGACGAAACATCTACAATGGTTGTTGTTCGTGCAACATCTGTTGAAAATCCAAATAAATATGGCGAATTTGCCATCGCAGTTATGATCAGTGAAACTCCGACCGAGCCTGAAACAAAGCCTACCGAGCCAGAAACAGAGCCGACCGAGCCAGAAACAAAGCCGACCGAGCCAGAAACAGAGCCGACCGAGCCAGAAACAGAGCCAACTGAGCCGGAAACAAAGCCGACCGAGCCTGTCACTGAGACTCTTACAGATAATAAAACGAATATATCTGTTACGGTCGAGGGTGAAGACACAAAAGCAACTCTGAAGGTGGACGTGATTGAGGGAAAGGATGTAGATACATCTTCTGTAGGAAACTTTGTGGCTGCATATAATATCACATTATTGATGAATGATGTCGAAGTTCAGCCGGATAATGCGGTGACAATAGAGGTGCCTTGCATCAATCAGAACGCAAAGGTGTATCGTGTAGAAACAGGCGGTGGTCTGACGGATATGAACGCGGTATATCAGGATGGTTATCTGGTGTTTACTACCGACTGCTTCAGTACATATATAGTAGCAGAAGAGAAGAAACAAATTCCCGGCGATGTTGACGGCGACGGCAAAGTAAGCGTAGTGGACGCAACTCTCGTTCAGCGCCATGTCGCTAAGCTTACAACCCTTGAAGCAACTCAGCTTTTAGCAGCTGACATATACAAAGACGGCGAAATTACAGTAGTTGACGCTACTACTATACAGCGCTTTGTCGCAAAGCTGATTACTGAATTTTAAATAACTATTGATAAAAAAGGGCAGACACTCACTCGAGTATCTGTCCTTTGCATTTTGCACAAAACTTTGATAGAAAACACTTGGTGAAAGCCGAGTTGTTTTTATAAAAAAGACCTCTTTAGTTGTATTAACCAAAGGCTTACTGTGTTTGTTGGTTGTTTTTCACAAAGGGTTGTGACCAGTATAACTAAAAGGCTTGGTTTGTAGCTATAAGTATAATAACAGCAAAAAATATGCAAAAAACTTGTGCAAAATAACAATAGTTAATATTGCCAATTACTATACTGTATTTTTATAGAAAAAGCGAATAGTTATGTGTATTTTGCAGTGATATAATTGTTATAGGACAAATAATGAGGAATGCTATGTGATACTTTAGTTTTGTATCGTCAAGCCCTCTTTTTTTGTTCCTGATTCAGTAAATACTCAAAACCACATTTTGAGTTGACGTTTAATATATTTATAGGAGGTATGGGTTATGTTAAAGTTAAAGCGTTTGTGTTCACTATTGTTGATAGCAACATTGCTTATCTCGTCTGTGTCGATGCTTTTTGTAAACGCAGAGGAGATACCGGAGAATAGTGAAGCGGATATCACAGAGGAGACTACTCTTCCATCATCTGTAGATAACAGCGAGTCGCCGTATTTTCCGCAAATAGGTGATTCATACGAACTCGTAGCAGATGCTGCCTTTGCGACAGCTTACTACCAGCTGACATACGAAATGAACAGAGCACTCGGGGTTGAAACAACGAAAGACAATACTTTTAACCCTAACTATGTATATGCTCTTACTAACGGTGGTGAAAATAACGGAAGTAGCCCGGAACATTGCTACAATGTTCTTAAAACCGCTGGTTGTCTTACTAACAAGACCTCTTTGTATCAGGATTATGCGGGGGCATGCGATGAATGGCCTACTACATATTATGCTTGGCGCGAATCTCTCAGATACCGTATAAAGGATGTCATCGAGTTTGATAAGATAGGTGAAGACGAAAATCAGGTAACATCACCGGACGACACTGATCTGTTACAGATTAAAACAGCCCTCAATAATGGCAATATTCTTCATTTCAGCACACATATGGCTGGTTGGAATACAATTTCAGTACAGAAAAATGATAGTGTTCCTGAAAACGATAAATATTATAAAGATTTTTATGTCAGCTACATAACTGAGTTATACTCAGAGCAGTCAATGGTTATCGTCGGATACGAAGATGATATCTGGTGTGATATCAATGGCAACTCTGAGGTTGACAACGGTGAGATGGGTGCTTTTAAAGTAGCCGCAAGCAGAGGGGCCGATTTCTATGACGGTGGATTTTGTTGGATAGCTTATGATGCTTTGAACAAAACATCATCTGTAGAGGGTGTTCCTGCCTATGAAGGCAGGGTTGCAGATATAGACTCTATCAGCTCTATTGTTGTAGAAGAGCCACGCGAAAAAGAAATTCTTGTCAGCTTCTGGTTGACTGGTGGTACGCGCTCAAAATTCGCGGTGCACTTCACTGCTGAAGGAAATGGAGAAAAGTACGAAGACACATATTTAACAGGTGTCAATTATACTGATTACCCGGAAGACGGTATTCCTGTTGTTAACTCGTTGAATTATGTTGGTGAAATGGTCTATCCGCTGAGAGATCTGATTCCTGATATTACAACCGAAACACTTGATGATTATGAAATAACTATAACCATCGAAGATACATTAGAAGATAACTCTTCTTTGGAGATTATGGATATCAGACTTATAGACGAATATGCAGGTACAGAATGTTCGGTAAATAACGAAGTATATCTTTCTAAAAATATCAGCATAAATGGTTCCGAATATTCTGCAAAGGTTAAAAGTAATGTGTTTGTTCACTACATAGGTTTTGAAAATCCTACCTTACATTACAAAACAGGTGATAATGATTTCGTAGCCGTTCCTATGGAAGAATACATTCACAGCGAGTACACAGATCATTACAGCACATTTACAGGATATTATTACAAAGCTTGTATTGAAAATACAACTGATGCTAAGCTCTACTTCAGCGATGCACAGGGTAATATTGACGATAATAACGGCGAATATTACACAGCAGGAGTCGGCTTTAATGGTTTTAATACAAAAGGTGTAAGAGAAGAACTGAAAATCAACGATTTCAGAATTATTAACGGTAGCCCGGATATATACCACAAAGATGGAGCTAATCTGATTCATAAGTTCACCAAGTTCTCTATGGATATTTCGGGTGGATATGAATCATATGGCTACAGGTTTATAATAGAGAATCTTGATACAGGAGAAGTTACTGAGGAAAATAAATTCTATTTTTACGATGATGTGAAAGAATACGAAAGCTTTGGAGAAAAATATTACTTTACTGAAGGTACATACAGACATACAGTCGAGGTTCGCGACTGGGTTGGCGAAACAGCATCGTATACTATAACCTACAAAGTAGAAGATCATCCTTTTGAGATAGAGTCTATTAATCACGAAAAATCGAATTATTTATTATCAGAAACTATTGTGTTTGAGAGTGTAACAGCATTTGAAAACATTGAACCAAATAGCTTTGAACGAGTGCCTTTGAAATCAAATTTCCTGATAAAAGACAGCGACGGAAAAGTTGTATGGAAAGAAACACTGGAGTATGACGAGTATAGCCATGATGATGCAACATCTACAACATATTTCACTTTCAAGCCAACAAGGGTCGGTGAATATACTCTTACAGTATCTGCGACTGACTGCCGCAACGAATATGCCGAAAAAACTATATCATTCACTGTGTCTGATAAGATAATTGGTGATGTTAATGGTGACGGTAATATCAGTATTATGGACGCAACTACTATTCAACGTTATATTGCAAAACTTATTGAGGAGGATGAGCTGTACAAAGAACTGACAGATTGTGATAAAAACTCAGTGATTGATGTAGTAGACGCAACCTTAATTCGCAGATATATCGCAAAGCTGGACAACAGTGCTAACACCGGCGAAACAATCGAGTATGTACCTAAAACATATACAGTTACATTTATTAATACAATTGGCTGGGAAGCTGTAAATTGCGAACTTTTTTCTCCTAATCCGGAACTTGCAAAGACATGGCCGGGTGTTGCTATGACACCTGTAGGTGTAGACGAAAGCGGTTATGCTATATACACAGTTGAGGTGCCTGAAGGAATAACCAGACTGGCGTTCAATTACGGAAATTCTGAGACACTCAGGATTGATTACGCAGGAGGCGATAAAACCTACTGTCCTGTTGAAAATGAATTAGGAACCCTATATGATCTCGTCGAAGTCTGAAACAACAAGATAAATAATCACAAAAAAGGGATACCGTTTTGGTATCCCTATTTTCTATGGTGCGGATAACAGGACGAAGTGTTTGCTTCGTAAAACCTTTACTGCTTATCGACCAAATGCTTATGCATTCGGTACCCGATTTCGCACCTTTTCGCTACAAAACAGTAATCTATACTGTTTTGCTTAACGCTCAAAGCCTTCTTAAGGTTCAAGTCCTGAAAAATAGAAAACCCCGAATCAAACCTGAAGGTTCGATTCGGGATTCTTGGTGCAGGTAACAGGATTTGAACCTGCATGAAATTGCTTTCATATGGACCTGATGTACACGCCCCTCGGTGAGAGGCAGGTCTTAAAATCCGAAGAGTTACTCTTAATCAGAGTAATTTACAACATCTGCATTGTAGCATACAGATACGAAATTGCAAGAGTTTTACGACACATTACTGTACAGCTTTATATTTCACTCTTGGTCCATACTTAACAGAAGATAATATATTTAGTTCTTCAAATTTAAGTACAAAACCTCTGATAGTAGAATGAATGGTGATTTTACTAACCATTCTGACATATATTACGATAAAGGATATTTAGTCGATTCAATATGTAAACCTAATAAGTCGGTAAAGTTCATAGACTTAACCTACGCTCAAGAAATTGAATTTAGCTACAGTCCAAAGAAGTTGTCGCTAAATAAGTAGTAGTTATACAAAAAATCAAAACATTAACAGAAAAGGACACATTTTGTAATAAGCTGAGTGTGTCCTTTATATATGCGTGAAAATGTGGATGATAAAGCGAAGTACATTAACAGATTATTTTTGTATAGATAATTCTTTACGCTTGTTTCTTCTAACACGGTTGATATGTCTTTCAAAATCTCCGTTATCGATAAGTTCTGTAAGAACGTATTGCATAAAGGTCGGAACAGTGCAAGAGTAGAAACCTAGCCTTTTGTCAAATTCTTTTAAGAGGTGTTTTGGAAGCACCATATAGCCAATACGAAGTGAGGGGGAGATGGTTTTTGAAAAAGTGTTGAGATAGATAACGTTGTCATTGTCAGAGAGTGAGAACAGAGTTTCTGTTGGCTTTGTAGATACCGAAAACTCAGATTCATAGTCATCTTCGATGATGTATCGGTTATGTTGTGCTGACCAACGGATGTACTCGTGAAGTTTGGAGGCTGTTGCAGTAACGCCACTTGGATAACTGCGATATGGGGTTGTATGTAGTACATCAGCTTTCGTCTTAGCGAGCGCTTTACTATCGATACCACAGATTGTAAGCGGTAATGAATCATAGGTGACTTCATTTGCTCTGTAAACCTGTTCTATTTTTTTGTACGATGGTGATTCTATAGCGTAAGTTAGGTTTCTGCCTAAAAGTTCTACAATAAGACTATAAAGGTATTCTGAGCCTGAACCTATAATGATTTGCTCGACATCTACCTGTATACCTCTATTGCGAGCTAAATAATGCTTGATAGTTTCACGTAGTTCAATACATCCGTAGTTAGGGGATTTCTCAAGCAATAAATCTCCGTGTTCAGAAATTACTTTTCGCATTGTTTTACTGAATACTGACAATGGAAAGTTGGGGGATGAGTGCTGAGTTTGGTGATTAAAGCTTTCGGTGTGCTGTTCGCTTGTGGTAGCAAAGCCGTCATCTTTTCGAAAAACAACCACAAATCCACTTCTTTCTCTGGATTCTACGTAACCTTCTTCGCAAAGTAATGAATATGCGTGCTCAACAGTTATAGTGCTGACTCCGGTTTCTTCTGCAAGACAGCGTTTTGAAGGCAACTTAGTGTTATATGGATAGTTTTCTGCTATGATATCATCACGAATCAGCTTGTATAGTTGCAAATAAATCGGACGCTTTTTTGTATCAATTACATATTTCATCTGGTTATATAAAATACTCCTTAACTGGTGATTGTTATATGTTCAGATTTAGTATACACTCTTTTTATCATAAAGTAAAGGAGTCATATGATGAACGCAAAAACGAAGAATATGGTTATGGCTGCACTTTTTGCAGCTCTGGTATGCGTAGCCACTATGATTATCAAAATACCATCACCACTTAAAGGATACATAAATCTTGGAGATTGTATAGTACTGCTAAGTGGTTGGATGTTGCCACCTGCTTATGGCTTTCTGGCGGCAGGTATTGGTTCTGCATTAGCCGATTTGTTTTCGGGGTATGTAGTATATGCTCCTGCAACTTTTATCATTAAGAGCTTAATGGCATTTATAGCATTTTACGGATTTAAGTTGTTGAATAAAAAAATACCAAACACATCATCAAGAGTAGTAGCGGGTTTGACAGCTGAGTTGTTTATGATTCTTGGATACTTTGTTTTTGAAGGTATATTATATGGATTCGGACCATCTCTGGTGAATATTCCTGCAAATGCAGTTCAGGGAGTTGCAGGGTTAGTTATAGGTATCGTTCTGATTAAAATCTTTGAGAAGAGAAACGTTAGTTTATAATTGAATATACTGTTTTTATATTAGAAAACCGCCCCGATAGATAAGTTTTACCTGTCGGAGCGGTTTCTGCTGTTGTATTGTGATAATCAGGAGAAAATACGCAACAGCTTCTATATGTAGATTTGCTACAATCCATATATACTAACTTTTTTTCATATTCAGGAAAGATACAGCATCACTGATAGTTTTTTCGAAAGCTTCCTTTCCGTATTTATCGACTTCGGATTTGTTTTTTGCACCGTGAGTGAGACATCCAGCACCGCCGATGCATCCGCCTACACATGCCATACCTTCGATAAAGTTTGCATCTAAGACGTTTTTACTTTTCTTGAGCAGAGCCATTCTGCATTCTTCAATTCCATCACAAGGGAGAGCTTTTAAGTCAAACTCAAGATTCTGTTCCTTAATTCCCTGAGCGACTGCATCAGAAAGTCCACCTGAGCGAGCAAAGATTCTGCCAAAATAAGAAGCGTTATCAAGTATGTCTTCGTTGAGTGTCGTGATGTCTATATCCTTGCTGTCGTAAAGAGCTTGGAGTTCCTCAAAAGTCATAACTGCATCAACATAAGGTTTCACGCTGTCGAGCTGTGCCTCGGCTTTCTTTGCTGTACATGGTCCTATGAAAACAACCTTAGCGTTCTCATCTGTCGATTTTATGTACTTTGCAAGAGTTGCCATAGGAGAGAGATTGTGTGAAACAAGAGGAAGTAAATCAGGAAAAACAGATTTAATATACTGCACAAAAGCAGGACAGCACGAGCTTGTTAAGAAGCCTTTCTCAACAAGTTCCATTGACTCAGCTTGAGCTACCATATCAGCACCGAGTGCGGCTTCTATTACTGTGAAAAATCCCAGTTCTTTAAGACCCGAAATAACCTGACCTAGCTTTGCGTATGTAAACTGACTTGAGATTGAAGGTGCAACCATAGCGTAAACTTTATACTTTTTGTTATTCTCACTTTTTTTAATCATATCAATAACGTTCAGTATATAAGACTTATCCATAATTGCACCGAACGGACACTGGTACACACAAGCACCGCACTGTATACACTTCTCATTGTTTATAGCAGCCGCATTTTCCTTGTTAATTGAAATTGCCTTTACCTTACATGCAATCTGACAAGGGCGTTTGCGATTCACGATAGCGGAATATGGGCAAACTTTTGCACACTGACCACATTCAACACACTTCGATTTATCAATGTGTGCAACATGATTGTGGTCGAATGAAATAGCACCTTTTTTGCATACATCTTCACATCTGTGAGCAAGACAACCTCTGCAAGAGTCTGTAACTTCATATCCTGCTGCAGGACATTCATCGCAAGCTATATCGATAACTTCGATAACATTAGGGTTATCCTTATCGCCACCCATAGCTATCTTTACACGCTCTGAGAGTATAGCACGTTCTTTGTAAACACAGCAACGCATTGTTGATGTTTTACCCGGAACGATTGTTTTTGGGATTTCGAGAATGTTTTCAAGAAGTGTATCGTTCCACGCTTGACGAGCAACTTCACGCAAAACCTTATACTTGAGATGCTGAACTTTTGTATCAAATTTTCTCATATAAACACTCCTTAGAAATAACTTACTTTTATCTTTTTACCCATCTGTTTAAGGCACTTTGAAAGTTCCTCAACAAGATTCATTTTTATATTGAAATTTATAGGCAAATCAGGATTCTGATGAGCAGGATTTACTGCTCTGCCTACGTAGAAATTGATGTCTGTTGCCTCAACAAACAGCAGACGACATATCAGAGAAGCACCATCTTCGCTGTAGTTCCAATGTTCATAGTGCTTGTTTTCACCTAAGTAGTCCTTAGCATATTCAAGCACCTTATTTACGGTGATGACACCTTCTGTTACTAAGTCAACACCTTCAATTTTAGCTATAGGTGGGACATCGCTTTTTTCAAATTTAAGAGTTGCAACCAGTGGCTTTCTTAAAAATTTTGATGCGATTGACGATGTTGTGCCTCCACAGATGATGTGCTTGCCTTCTTTAGAAAAGAAAAGTGACATCATTCGGTCAGCATCATCACGATTTGATGGGGGACCGAACAGCATATTCATCGGTTCTCTTTTTCTTATTTTAACGACACAAGCAGTTGCATCGTCACCTGGTTTGTGTCCGTAAAGCTCATTACATTCGTCGACTAACATCGTTGAAAGAGTTTTTGCGGTATAACCAACCTGTGATAAAGC
Source organism: Ruminococcus sp. (assembly GCA_017410265.1). Classification (GTDB taxonomy): domain Bacteria; phylum Bacillota; class Clostridia; order Oscillospirales; family Acutalibacteraceae; genus Ruminococcoides. The sequence continues at coordinate 9,545 of JAFQRC010000007.1, forward strand.
TTCCATAAAATCTATGATGTCTTCACGTTTCCAACCGAAGTTATATGCAATGCCGATTCCTGCATGAGGACAGCCGTCACTCATCATAACGAAAATATCATTTTCTTGTAATTTGATTATAGACTTGTATATTTTTTTACCGCCTATATTCATTTCAGTCTTAGGATAATCCCAGTTCTTTTCGTTTCTAATGATAATGGCGTGAGGATTATCGTACTGAATAAGCTCAGCAGTTTGGTTGTTTTTTAGATGGATAATTGAAAATGTGGAATACGCAACTCCTCGTACTGAGCAAACAGGTAAAGTAGCGGCGATTGTTTCAACACATTCTTCAAGCGATAATCCTTCTGCAAGCATCGTCGAAATTATTTTTGAAGTAAGCGTAGAAAGAATACTGGCTTTTACTCCACTGCCCAAACCGTCTGATAGTACAATAACCGTAGAGTCGTCACTAGGTTCTACGATGTCTACGTGATCGCCGCAAAGTTGTTCGCCGTAATGATTTATACTTTTAAATCCGATTTCAGCACATAAATCATTCATCAGTAATCGACTCCTTAAGTTTCGCTAAAGCGATTTTAGTTTCAGCTGCGGTTTCGCCTAGTAACGATGCGATTTCCTGAACAATTCTCATCTGTTTATCTACTACTTTATCAGCGACTTCTATAGTCTGTCTGCTAATATGTTCTTTTCTTTCGCGTTGAATTTCTTCATCAGTAACATCACGCATTATTCCGATTATTAGTCTTGAGTCTCTGTCATATACAACAGTCTGCTCAACGTAACGTTTATATTCGGCTAGATAGACTCTCTCGTCTCTTACGCCTCGTCCTGTATCTCTGACTGTCATAAATACTGTCGGATCAAGGATTCTTATAACCTGATCGCCTAAAACATCACTTGAACTACGGATGTTCATAATCTTCCTTGCGGCATCATTTATCTGCTGAACCTCAAGCTGTTCGTTTAAAACAATAAGACCATTTGGAGTGTTCTTGACGATTGTGTCGGAAAAGCTCTCAGCTTTATCTTTCAGGAAAGGTAAGCACATTGAGATTTCAGCTTTACCTTGATAAATAGCTATAGCTTTTTCACGACAGGTGTTGTATCCACACGAACCACAGTTGAGTTCCTGTGATGGCTTGAATTTTCCCATCTGACGGAGAATACCGTTTATTTCAAATTCAGAAGGAAGCTGTGAGTGTTTTTCTATAAACTCAAAGTTCTTTCTCAACTTATCACAAGAAGGCTGAGAAACCTCAAAATCTTTAGCTCCTGCGTACTGGGATATGCTTATGTAGTCTTTAACTGTGCTTGAACGGTGGTATTTTTCCATAACAGGACCGCCGATACAGCTACCGACACAAGCTGACATTTCGATAAAGCACTTGTGAATTTTTCCATTTTCTATATCTTTTAAAGCGTCAATACAGTTTTCTACTCCGTCTAAAGCCAGATAGGTGAATTCACTGTTATCAAGCTCCATAGTTTTCAAAATACCGCCAGTAGTAGGGAAGAAGCGAGCACGACTGAAAACATCGTTGTCTTTTTCCTTTTCGAGTTCTATATTTTCAGAATTTAGCCATTCGGTCAATTCTTCGAAAGTCAGTACAGCATCAACTATACCCTTGTAGTGTTCTGCTTCGTCCTTTTTTGCAACACAAGGTCCGATGAATACGGTTTTGGCATTGTGGTATCTATTCTTGATGTCCTGACAATGTGCCTGCATAGGGGACATAACATCTGCAAGATAATTAAGAGCAAACGGATAATGCTTTTGAATGAGCAGGTTGATAGAATGACAGCATGAAGAAATAATGATATCTCTGTCGTCCTCTTTAATCATTCTTTCGTACTCATTCTTTACAATAGTTGCACCAACTGCGGTTTCTTCGATGTCATAAAAACCAAGCTTTTTGAGTGCTTTACGCATTGAGTTAACACCAACACCGTCATAGTTTGCGATAAAAGATGGAGCTAAACTTGCAATAACAGGAGCACCGCTTTGTAAAAGTACCTTAACTTTTTCGGTTTCGTCTACGATTTCCTTTGCATTTTGAGGACAAACTACAAAACACTGACCGCAGAGAATACATTCATTCCCAATTATATGAGCTTGGTTTCCTGAAAATCTGATAGCTTTAACGGGACAGTGACGAATACATTTGTAGCAGTTTTTACAGTTTGATTTTTTCAGTGTCAAACAATTAGCCATATCCCGTTACTCCTTTACAAATTTACTTAAAACATTATCTTTGAAAAACTCTTTAAAGTTTTCCTTGGTAATACCTGTGTGGATATTATCATCAACCTGAACAGTCACACCAACGCGATTACACTTGCCGATGCAGAAGCTACCGACAAGTGTAATTTCGTTTTCAAGATGATGTTCAGTGACTGCATTTTGTAACAGCTCCACAATCTCAGGTGAACCTTTGAGATGGCACGAGCTACCAACACAAACCTGAATTGTCATCTTAAATCTTTCCTTTTACATTTTTCTCAAAAAATTCATTAACTGTGTCAGGAGTTACAGAGAAGAACTCTTCATCAACAGTAACACATACACCCTGCTGACATTCACCCATACAGAATGTTCCGCCGAGTTCAACTTTATCTGAGAGGTCGTTTTTTGCTATAAGAGTCTGGAGCTGTTCAACAACCTGACGTGAACCTTTAATGTGACAAGAGCTACCAATACAAACAGTGATTTTCATTTTTATATCTCCTTATATCTTATTCGTAATCAACAACATCTACCCAAGAGAGTAGGAACTCACGTTCTTTTTCGTTACCCTTTACTGACTGTGAAGCCGCAACGATTGGCATCCATTTCTGAACGTACTGCTTAGCTGTGTTGCTCTTTTTGCAGAACAAATCAAGATACTTCTTTGCACCGTCAATGTCACCGTTAAGCCAGAATAAAAGATAAGTTCTGGCTACATCAGCTGAAGCATTACCCTGAGTAGCGTGTGACCAGTCTAAGATGAAAGGTGTGCCATCTTCAGCAATAATAATGTTAGATGGGTTGAAGTCGCCGTGACAAACTTTGTTGTGCTTTGGCATACCTTCTAAACGTGTGTGTAGGTCATAACGTGTTGTAGCATCAATATCAGATTTAGCAATTTTGCCGTTCATCTTATCTTTGAGCTTGTTTAAGAGAGGACAGGTTTTTGAATGCACCTCAAGCTGTAAGTCAACGAGTAACTCGATATACTCGTTTTTCTTGTCTGTATCTTCTTCCATAAGCTGAGCTAATGTTTTACCTTTGATGTATTCACTGACAATAGCCCATTTGCCGTCTACCATAGTTACCTCAAGAACTTTTGGAATGTTAAGACCTGTTTGTTCAATTCTTGCCTGGTTAAGTGCTTCGTTTAGTACATCTGCTTTTGAATAATCTTCGTTAAATACTTTGATACATCTGTCACCATCACGGTAGATTGTTTTAGTGTTTCTGACTGCTATAACTCTATCAAGTTTCATTGCTATATCCTCCCTAATTACGCTTTCTTACCCTTGCGATATGCTGTTTTGATTGCATCAGGTTTTGTTTCGATGATATCTCTTGCATTTGGCATTGATTTCTCATTAAAGTGTTTGCCGTAGTATGCGTTAAGATACATCTGTTTAATCTCAGACATTAATGGGTAGCGAGGGTTTGCACCTGTGCACTGGTCATCAAATGCCTGCTCAACCATATCATCAAGTCTGTTTAAGAAGTCTTCTTCGTCGATACCGTAGTCTTTGATTGTTTCTTTGATACCAACCTGTGCTTTTAAGTCGTTGATAGCCTTGATAAGAGCTTCGAGTTTCTCCTCATCAGTGTTACCGCCTAAACCTAAAGCGTCAGCGATTTCAGCGTAACGAGCGAGTGTGTGTGGGTGGTCGTACTGTGAGAATGTACCCATTTTTGCAGGAGCATTTGACGCGTTGAAACGGAGAACTTCTTCAATCATAAGAGCGTTAGCAACACCATGTGGAAGGTGGTGGAAAGCACCGAGCTTGTGAGCCATTGAGTGACATACACCAAGGAAAGCGTTAGCAAATGCCATACCAGCGATTGTAGCGGCGTTAGCCATCTTCTCTCTTGCTTCAACGTCAGTAGCGCCGTTTTCGTAAGCACGTGGGAGATATTTGAAGATGCTCTTTAATGCCCCTATTGCAAGACTGTCTGTGTAGTCAGTAGCGAGCATTGCGGCATAAGCCTCAACTGCGTGTGTCACAGCGTCGATACCTGATGCTGCTGTAAGA
>JAFQRC010000008.1 GCA_017410265.1 Ruminococcus sp.
CCATGGGCAGTGAACCAATCACCTGCGATTGCCACCACGGGATTTTTTGCAATCTGTTTCATCTTGTTTGACAAGCCATAAGTAAGCACATAAAATGCGCTATCAAAATAAAAGGCATTTACGTTGCGCACATAGGGCGTTCCATCAGCCATTGTTGCTAATGCAATAATGCTGTCTTTTCCAAAACGTTCAATAAGTATCGTTTCTGCTTCTTTTGTTAATTTCTTCATTTTTCGTTCCTCCGTCAAATTGGATTTTATCTCTTGTTCAACTGCTTATCTCTAATTTTAATACAAGCCTCAACATGCATAATCCAATGTCTTGAAAATGGCATCTGAATCAATCCTCTTACATCTTTTCCACACCAGTAATCTATTAACCAATAGGCGTTTTCATCATCACTTACTACATTGAGTGTCTCTAAGTGTTTTCTTCTTTCATCGGATATTTTCTCTATCATATCACTATATGTAAGTGTTTTCAAAATCTGTGTTGTAGCTTCATCAACATCAGCAATATAATTATATAGTTCCTCAATAGACAACTTTTTGGAAAACTCTCCGATTTCTTCTTTTACAAGTTCATTTGCAGTTGTAATAATCGGAGATTTTATGTGGCTTTGATAATCGCCCTTAAAGAAAATTTGCTCATCATTTGCAATAAGCGAATGTGCTACAATATCCTCAATACGAAAGATATGCCATAAGGAATATGCTATCGTTTTGTTATGATAACCTTTAGCATTCAAATAAGGCATGGCACAAAAATCTGCATCTGACAATTCAGCCTTAAACTGCATAATTTGTTCCATAAGAGCCTTGCGAAGCTCTAACAATGTATCTATGCCAGCTGCAAAAGTATTTTTCTTCTTAATTTGTAACTGCAAGGTCTTATTCATTTCTGCCCATTCTTTATTCATAAATTAGCACCTCGCTAAATTCAAGTTTATCAAGTTCATTATAACACACCACACCTGAAACCTCAACAACGTACATAGTAAAACAAAATGCAACATCGCAAGTTTCTCACTTGCAATGTTGCATTTATAAATTGGGATTTATTTAGCTGTAATTCTTCTAACCTTCTTAGCATCTATGATAATTGAAACCATACCTAGCTTTTCGAGAGAATTTCTTGTATCAAATCTAAGTGAACGTCCAATCTTTCCATCACTTTCATTCCAGTATTTGTAATAAAAATCACCATTTTCATCGCAATACTCAAGTAACTCCACAACAAAACCAGCTTGCCTAAACACTTCACAAAACTGTTTGTAGTCATACACTATTTTATGAGTAAATGCAGGGTGGTTAGGATCTCCGTTGCCACCAACTTTAACCATATTCTGATACCATTCATTACGAAAATTCTTATCTGGTACAGCAGCACGAATATATCCACCATCTTCTAGAAAATCAAAGCAATTCTTTGCAGCAACCATACCATCTTTTAGCGTCATATGCTCCCACACATGTTCTGCGAGAAATGCTGTTGGTTTTTCTTTGCTGAACATACGCTCAAAATCTTCTCTGTTTAATAAATCAAGCTCAATTTCCTGAGTGCTTATCCAACCATCATATTTTGTTTTTCCTGCACCTATTACTATCTTCATTTTATACCTCTGAAAATTGGAATTGTTAGCTAAGGGTTTGTGAGAATATCTGTTTCAATACTTCTGATGGCAATTCCTGTTTCACATAGACTTGTAACATACCTTTTGGAGTGATTTTATAGTCTGTTAGTTCTTCCTTATGTTCCATAACCGCTTTTGCTTCAATGTTGATATGGTCTTTGAAAGCAATAAGTCTTACGAAAGAATCACCTACATAATAGCTCGGTAACTTCGCCCACAAAGTTTCTTCTACCTCAGCTTTCACACTGTCATAAATCAGACTTCTTAAACTACCAAACAAATCTGTAATCTCACACGGAAATTTCTCCAAATACTCTTTCACTTGCTCGTTCATATAATCGACCTCAAAACTATTGTTTACTTATTTCTTCTTTGGTGCAGGGAGTTCATCGTACATAGCATTAAAGAGTTCAGTCAAGAACTCTTTGCTGTCTACATTATCCACTAACAACATTTCTTTTGCACCTTCATAAGGCAACTCGTAGGTTGCACTCGGCATAAGAGATACAGCAGATTTAACAGGCTTTACGAGTAATCTGTCATCATAAATTCCGCCAACAATTTTTCCACGATAGTAGATAATGTACTCGCCCATCATTGCTCTGTATGTTACCTCGTCCAACTGGGATAACTGTTCCAATATAAAATCTAAATACTCTTTACTCGAAGCCATATTCCACCTCTTTAAATCGAATTTGATAATCGCCATATGTTTTTCTTAAAACATATGATACGATTAGCTTCATCAAAACCCATAGACAAATGAAACTTAAGACTTGTTAAATTATCAAGTTCACAATCACTTGCAAACTCACTGCAACCTTTATCCTTTGCCCAGTTCTCACAAGCATCAAGCAACTCCTTTGCGTAACCTCTATTTCGATAATCTTCTTCCACAAATATTCCTTCCAAATATCCCACAGGAGAAGTATTTGTACCTTCAACATAATCTGTACGCAAACCGCACTGTGCAAAACCTACAGGCAGGTTATCTGAATACTTGATAAATAACATTGCATTCTTATTATTTATTGCATCTGTAAAGCTCGCTTCTAAGTCTTCAATAGTATGGCTACTCCACATCTTAACAGCCATTTCTGCTAAGACTCGGCTATCATCTTTTGTTGCTCTTATCACCATATAAATCACCTCTACAAATTCACAAATTCAAGTTTGACGCTCCAACAAACTAAAAGTTATCTCTTTATTAATGCTTCAACAATGTTTTTTTCAATATATTCTACTCTGTCAAAAACCATAGGTTTAAAATGTGCAGTTATGGCTACTACAATTTGATTCTTTCTATCAATATAAATAATATTACCACCATCACCAATAGCGGCAATTACATCTCTTGTTCTGTGAGGAAGCCACCATAAAAAACCATAATCCTGATTTCCAAATTTCTCATCGGTGGATATGTAGGATTTTGTCATCATTTCAATCCAATTTTCACTTACAATACGGGCATTGTTATATACTCCGTTATTAAGCACCATCAAACCTATCTGTGCCATTTCATAAGCAGAAAGAGATAATCCCCAACCTGCGGTTGGCATACCTGTCGGGTCTAAAAACCAAACCTTTCCATGGTCGTTTTTGTTCATTAAATACTCAAACTGCTCTTCTTTGCTCTCGCAACCTGCATTGCTTCTTGGTGTAATTCCTAAAGGCTTAAAAAGATATTCGTTAGCAAAATCAAGCACATTCATACCACTTGTAATTCTGATAATTCCCAAAAGGATTTGAACACCAAGAGTGTGATATCTGAATTCATTGGTTACACCTTTGCGACCACCCAAAACATCCAATGTTGTCAGCGTCCAATCCCCAGATGTGCAAACCTTTGTCCAAGGCTCACTCTTTCCCTTATAAGGAGCTGTCATTGTAAGCAAATGTTTTATTGTAACTTGATATATAGTTTGCTCTCCTCTTTTAGGAGTGTAAGTATCCTTGTAATAGTCTATTACAAAGTCATCTACACCTTTTATCAAACCTTTGTCAATAGCAATACCTATCAGCAATGCTGTTACAGATTTTGTTACACTCATAACATTCATTGTATCGTCTTTTTTAAAACCATTTCTATACTCTTCAATTTCAAGTATGTTATCTTTGTATGCTACTATCTGTTTTATGTTAATATCGTTTTTACTTGAATAAGTATCCAGAACTTTCTTCATCAAAGCTTCCTCCTGTAAAGCAGTAAAAATCATATTATACAAATCAAGAATCATTACATTCCACACATTGTTTCATAGAACCCTGGAATCAACGATGTCGCAAAAATTTGCATAACCGTTGCAACATCAATAACTGCGTGTCCTATCATTATTGGCAGTGGATTTCTCTTTTTGTAGTAATTCAAACACAAAATAATAGTCAATGGCAAGAAAGATAAAAATCTATATGTAATATATCTTATATCAAACAAAGTTGGTATAAAACTGTGTTGAAGTGCAAAGAAAAATGCTGGCACAATTACGGCGAGATATTTGTTTTTTATCTGGTTTACTCCACAGCCCAGATACAAGCCTTCTTCAGCGAATGCGGTTGTAACTGGCAACACTACAATATTGATTATCGTCAAAGCAAGCGGTATAGGAGCAATCATCATCGGTGCAGCATACGGAATCACTCCGTAGCATACAAAGCCTGCCAGATACATACCCGCCATTCCAACAACAACTATAACAACTGTCATAATCAAAATTTGTTTGATGGTGGTCTTGCCTTTTTCATAATTTATCAATTCGAAGTAGTTAGAATTTTTCGACTTAGCTATAACAACTAAAAGTAGTATTGTTGCAATATTCACAATACTTGCTACAACCGACCACCAGTTACTAATTTCGTCTAGTTTTTTATCGACAATAAACGCACCGACTAAAAATATCAAAACAAAAACGATACATCTAATCGGTAGCAAATAAGGTAAATTTTTATTGTTATTCTTCATTTTCCCCTCCACAAATTCAAGAATATTGAGATAATCATACCACACCACCCCAAAAATCTCAACAACTGTGTATAGAAAATCAGAGCACAGACGCATTTCACCTGTACTCTAATCTTTGATTAATGCGGATCAGTTTTTGATACGCTTATCCGTAGCAGAAGTAGATGTTGTACGTGCCATCTGACTGCTTTTCAGCGTAGCAGTTGAAGCCCATCTGACTGTAGTTTGTAGCGTATCCATCTAGTGCTAGTATTGAATCAATGTCTGCATCTAATCCTGATACTGTTCTGCTCAGCTGTTCTTCATATGTGCGATTTGCTGTTGTATTTAGACAACCTTGATATGCGAACAACCAACCGCTGTTGCTTATGTTTAGTGTTGTATCATACGTCATACCTTTGCTTTGATTGTGGCTGATTATGTAGCTGATCATATTCTGAATATCTTGTTCGCTGTTGCTTGACTTTGGTTCTTGTTTTGCTTTTTCTGTTGGTTTTTGAGTTGGCTTAGTTGTTGTTTTAGGTGCTGATTCTTGTGTTATCTTTTGAGCTTGTGCAGGAGCTCTAGTTTCTTCTGCTCGCTCCACAATTTCGACTTCAACTCGCTGTTCTGTTTTGGCTGTAGACCTTACTGTTTCAATCTCAGTAAGTTCGGTCAATTTCTCTGTTACTGCTGATGTTTCTCTAACGGTTTCTTTGACCTTTGTTTCAATGATTGCTGTCGGTGTTATTTCATCAGGTGTAGCGTTTATCATTTCACCGCTACTGCATGCTGTAAGCACGAGTAAGCTGAATATTAGTGTACATAGAATTCTCTTTTTCATATTTCTTCTCCTCTGTAATTTTGAACTTCTATCATTATTTTTGTTGCTATTATGAAACCTTGTGCGAACATATCTCGTTCCAAACAACAGTATAGTTCGTTGTAAGCATCTTTGAATTTTTCTAAGGTTTCTTTTTGCTTTTGTGTGAGTGTTGGGTTCAGCTCTTCTTCGTATTGACATACTAAATTTTGAAGTTCATCCACTTTCGAACCTCGTCTGACATCTCTGTCGCACGGACTCACATTTCCGTAATATAAATCTTCGAGTATACTCATTTCATCACCTCACATAACAAGAGAGCGACCCTCTTCGAAGTTAATCGATAGAGAATCGCTCTCGGTTTAATATTTGTATTCTGTTTTATTTTCTCTCTGACTTTCCGTGCCATCTCAGCACCTCCTTGCAGTACAAACATATACCACAAAGAATTTCATAAGTCCAGATAAATTATTTTATCGAGTTTATTCGACAATCAGTTATGCTTTTAGTGTGATATAAACATATTAAAAAACAATCATTGCTTAAGAATCTAAATTCTGCAATTCAAAATTATTTACAACAATCATATCAAGCTGTTTTGCAATATCTGTAAACTCTTTATTCAAATCAAGTGTTTTAACTGATATTTTATTATGGCTCATCATATATTCGTTATCAGGTGTAACAGCTTCATCAGTTTTTGCATACAACAGCATACCTGAAACACTTCCGTCACCTGTTGTATCATAATTTTTCACGTAGGTAAATATCTGATACAGATTATGCGAGTGTATGGTCACCTTGTCATACTGTCCTTTTTGCATAGAGTGGCTGTAATACTTAGCATCGATAATCAAAGTTCTACCCCTACGCTTCAGCATTATATCCGTTTGCATTACAGGTAGAAATTCAACCACACCATCATCTGTGTTCCAAGGAACCTGAGTAGAGTTAGCCGAAAAAACTCCTTTGTAGTGATATCGATAATACTCAAGAATAAATCTCTCGTACAAGCTGTGCATTCGCTTTTCATCAAGGAACGATGCCATCTTGAAGTTACCTTTTTCATCTGACCGTAAAAGCCCTTTGATAACAAAGTAACATACATTGAGAAGCATTCTATAATTCTGATTATTTCTCTGATATCGAAGTGTGTCCCACTTTATAGTTGAAAACTCTATGGTATCAACTTCTGAAAAATAGAGCATCTCTTTCTTCAGTTCACTTTTATGTTTCACTGACACAGATGGCTGTTTTATCAATAACATTACTGTCGACTTGATAATCTGATTAAATCGATTATTCACTGACAATTCATCGTATTCACAAGAAAGAGTTCTCTTTTTCTGTAACTTCAGTTTCACAGAAGAGGTTATATCTATCTTACCTCTTAGAGTAGACAACTCCTCATTGACACTGATGTATTCACGATACAGACCTTGTTTTAGTTGCTGTGCCAGACCTTTTGATAGAATCGACGAAAACATATCTTCTATGTTTTCGAATTTTTCAGAAGCTATCTCTTCATAATTCGTCTGTCTAAGCACACTAAACGCATAAGTTAACATATAATAAATATTTTTTATTACTATGCTCTTATCCTTATACATTGAACACACCACGCAAATTATTTTCCCAACGTTGAAGAGTTGCTTTATCGTCAAACCAGTACTCAGTTAACATAGGGATAATATCATATTCAACCACTTCTCTGAGCCACTCGTCAGTACACTCTTTCTGACCACAGAAATAACTGTGTCCAATACAGAAACCTGAACCGAGCGAGGTATCAGAAGCAATCTCCTTATTAAGTTCTACTATTCTATCAATCAAGTCGTTAAATGTATCACTTTCAAAAGCTTGCTGATATTTTTTGAAACCTTTTGAGTTAAAGCCTGCAACAACATCGAAGAAGCTGAATCTTCTGCGAAGAGCATAGTCTATCATCGCAAGGCTTCTATCCGCAGTATTCATCATACCGATGATGTAAAGATTATCGGGAACTGAGAAAGGCAATCCATTATACGCAAGAGTAGCAGTAGTTCCTCTGTAATCTTTTTCGATAAGCATCATTAGTTCACCGAGAATTTTGCTGATATTGCCACGATTAATCTCATCGATGATAAAGAAGAATTTCTTATTTGGATAACTGGCTGCCTTCTGACAGAAACGATAGAAAATACCATTTTTCAGTTCGAAGCCTTCACCAGCAGGTTTATAACCCATAATAAAATCTTCGTAAGAATAGTTCTGATGGAACTGTACAAGTTCTATTCTACTATCATCTTTCTCACCCATAATAGAGTAAGCAAGACGCTTTGCTGTAAACGTTTTACCAACACCTGGTGCTCCCTGTAAAATAACATTCATTTTATTATCCAGCAAGTGTACAAGTGTGTGATAACGTTCTTCAGTCATATATACTTCAGACAGGAATTTCTCCTTATCATACAGCTCATATTCATTTTGTTTAGCTATAGGATTCTCTTCTCTGATCAAATCCATAATACACTCAAACTCTTCGTTAGTGAGTTTAAACAAGCTACCTTGAGGTGAAACAAAGTACTCCATATTCTGAAGCTGTGGCGCTTCTTTCAGCATTGCATAATCTATCGGATTTGCGAGGTTTTCTGTCTTCTCAAAGTAAATCTTTTCACCGTCTTGTTCAGCACTGACTTTTCCTAATGCCACAATCTGTTTTACCGGTGTAGATTCATAACCTACAATAATATCTCCAACTCTTGCATCAAGGAAATTCTGGAATACTCTACGCTTGTTTCCGTTGTCATTATACAGTGTGTAATCCTGCTCTTCACCAACAGCCAAGCTGGAAAAGCTCCAGATCCTTGGATTAGCATTCAAGAACCAATAATTCACTTCATTCTCACCTTCTCGATAATAAGGAGATACATCAGACAAATCAATCTCTGAAAGTGCCTGCATAAGTTCAGGTCTCATTTTATAAACATAATTTTTATCGTCTGATTTGCCGTAGAATGGGAACGGAAAATAGCGTTCCTGAGTACCATCCATACACGCAGACAAATTGAAGTATGATTTTACTCTTCGTCCCAAGCTTGTTGTACATCCAATGTATGCACTAGGAGTACCACCAAACTTATCAGCTAATTCCTTACAACTAGCTTCTCCATTGAGTTCGAGCATTGCTTTTAACATCTGCATCGGAACAGGATGGTTTGGTTTTTCAATCTCAAGTATGTATTTTTTCCAATCATCTTTAGAAAGATTTGGATTAAAATATTCAAGAGACGGCCACCATCCGTCTTTATCTGTCGCTGATGATGCCTTATCAAGGTATCTGCTTATATAGAAACCAAAATCTATAGTCAGCGTTTTAAGATAAGGGTCATCGTAACAATCCTCAGTTAATACCGACTTAAGTATCGCTTTCATCTCATCATCTTTTTGCAACAGTTCACATACTTCATCATACAGCTTTTTACCACCTACAAAACTATCGATGGTCTTTTTCTTACCAATAGTAGGTGAATATTCCGAGCCTAATTTTAGAGCAGTTGCTTTGTACTCTGAGTACTTGTAAATGTAGTATTTATCCGGATATCTGAGCCAAAGATAAGTACTAATCGGGTTAGGTCCCTGATAATGATTCTTCCATGTTCCGTCATCGTATTTTTCTCTAAGCTTCTCTGACTCGTCAACAAACTTTTCTACTCTTGTAGATAAATCAACACTCTCGTCATATAGGTCGATGAACATAGACTTAACAGTTTCAGGCTCTTTCTCTGCAAATGCTTTTATCATCGCACGAGGATAATTTCTCATACTAGCAAGTAGATTATATGTTTTTGATGTTGCCTTAAGAAACATTTCGAGAAAATCAGGTGCATCTATATCCCAATTGTCCTGAAAACACTTCACTGCTTTCCACTTGTACTTTTCACCTTTCCAGTGTTCACCTGGAAAATCTTTTTTAAACTCAACTAATATCTCATTAAATCTTTCAACGTTAATCATAATATCAATCCTCGATTCACTAAATCAACACACCGTTACAATGGTCGATTTCGTGTTGAATAATCTGCGCAGTAAATCCAACGTAGGTTTTAGTTAGTTGCTGAAACTTTTCGTTTTGGTATCGAACTTTTATGCTCTGATACCTCTTGCACGGGCGTGGGTCACCGAGTAATGACAGACAGCCTTCTTCTGTTTCATACTCACCGCTACATTTGATAATCTCAGGGTTGAACATAACGGTGTACTTACCATTGTCATCGAAGGCGATGATACGCTTTCTGACACCTATCATATTCGCAGCCATACCGACACAGCCTGTTCGATTTGCAATCAGCGTGTCAAGCAAATCCTGAGCAACGCTCAAATCTTCTTTTGCCGCTTTCTCTGACTTACCGCTTAAAAACAGCGGGTCGTGGATAACTTGTTTAATCATATCAATTCCTACTTTTACTGTTATATAGATATATTGTCAATACAACACTCATGTATCATAACAACAGCAATCTGCACACTCTTTGTTAATCGCATATCTGTTATTCGAATATTCTAGTATTAGATTTGTTACAAAGCTTTATACCTAAGTCTATACCACAGGTCCTACAATTCTCAATAGTACAATCAGCGCATCCATTAGTTTGCCTTAACCTAAACAAATCAAACTGCTCCGATTCCCACGCTTCTTTTATACTATACTGGTTAAGATCAACTTCGAACTCTTTATTATATATTCCAAAAGAACAAGGAAACGCCTTTAAATGTGAGTCAATGTACATGGAAAATCTAGATGCTTCACAAAACTCTATTGATTTTTGCGAAATTGCATCTGTAAATAGAGTCAACGCTGGTGACTGACAAGAATCAAAACCAATTTTATAGTCATTATTTTTAGATTCAACTACTTTAAGAAATTCCAAGTATTTTTCATCGTAAACTGAAATTGTATTATTCTTACTAGCCATCCCTACAGGTTTGTACAATAAAAATACAATAGCGTTTGCACCTTTAGGGAATAAGTTGTTCTTTAGGCGAAAGATAGCTTCATCTATATTACTTTTAGAGACAACATAATGTATGTTCGTAACACATCCAGCTGAGATTAATTTATTAATTATATCTATTGTTAACGGATTCGTTTCAACTTTGTTTTTATCAAGCTTAGAATAAAATGAAACAGCCACTGCACCACAATATTTCCTCATTAACTCGATCTCGTGTTCTGTGATCATATAACCACTTGTGGTTAAATTAGGTACAATTCGAGCGTTAGTTGTTTCTATCAAAATCTCTTCAAAATTCTCATGTTTATTAGGATCTCCAGCACCGCCTAAAGCTATTTGAAAAGTTTTATTTTTGCACTGGTTAATAATACTTAAATAATCTTTTAAGCTCATATTACTTCTTCTATTAATGGGTGCATTTTGATAACAATCCACCCCTGAAGCGGAACAAATCCCCATATTAGCCGCATGGCAATTTCCCATTATCCCAACATCAAGCAATTCTGGAAATGAACGCATGTCTGGATATACACAGGTTTCTACCCCATTGCATAAAACATTGCTCCTCACTAAAGTTCCGTTATTTTCATTGAACAGTTCATAAAAACTATACTCTTTATCAAAATAAAAAATCATTACCAAATACAATTCTTTCCATCAATATAAAAATCTTTATCTTTTAATTCAAAAAAATCCATAGTAAAAAAGGAAGTTAAATAATCGTCGTCAGACGAAGTATAACCTACATATGAAAAATACCCTTTTTTAGATAACTCTTCGAATTTTTGAGCACTTTCTTTACCAAAATTTTTCTCAACAAACTCCTTATCAATCTTATCTATTTCATAATATTTTTCACCCCTATGTGCATTATTCATAATTGTATGGACTAGATTCATAGCAGATTCGTGTATCAAAGAATCTTTTTTTAGTCCAAGCTTTTTTGCTAAATAATCTTCTGTCAGTTCTTTTTTTGATATAATCAAAAAATTTGTTGAAGAACTATTAGTTACAAAACCATCTCTAATCTTCATATTGTCCTCCCAAAAAGCGCCTAATGCCATCAACAAATGATTCATCTTCTTTTAAAGTATATAAATTGTAATCAATATCTCTATTTAAATCTTTCATCATTACGTGTTTTGAAGACATATGAACAACTTCTTTTTTGAATAGATTATATCTTTTTTCTAAAAAGTCATCGAAAGTCAGAAATTCGTGATAATAGTATTTTCGATACTCCTTATACAGATTAGTAGCACCAGTACAATAATGATCGTACAATCTAGAAATAACACCACCCAAATAGCTCTTCCTTTTTACTCCAAAAAACGAATACACTTTTCTCTTTTTGTTACTTTTATTTTTTATGTAGAAATTCTTATTATTAATAACCATAAACATACTACTCCAAAAACATTAACAATTGATCTAAAAAATCAAAATCATCGGCATCTTCACATCTCGTGAACATCATCATAGTATCGTTTGCTATTTTTCTAAATTCAGTGGATTTAATCGTGGATATGATATGCTCCACCAGAGAACGCTCAATATCAAAAAGCTTATGATATTCATATAACCAAGAGTTATGCGGATAATACAACATCAATAAGATAAGTAATGATTTAAAATCATTTGAAAGCTGTGTCTCTTTTCTTGTAATAATATTTGCACACTCGCATATCATAATAATTTTTTCAGGTCCCTCGCTAGTATAATAATTGTCATCCCTAAACAAATCTCTCATAATTGTTTCAACACTTTTATCATCTTCCAATTGACACAACAATGATACCGCTAATCTCAAATTAGGTTTTGTATTGTAACCCTCATTTTTTAATAGGAATTTAAGTATGCTCCAATAACTATAAGGGCTATCTGAAATTAATTCCAATAAATAATCATGCTCAAAATCATATACTTCATTATTATTCATAAAGACCAAAGAACAACCAAAGTTACTAAAGTCTCTGTGTGTTTCCCAATACCTTTTCTTTTGATCAACAATATTTTGTACATTGGTAGAACCATATTCTTTTAATATTTTTTGACATAAGTCAAAACGATTGTTATTTCTAAAGTGATAATAAGAATATTTAATTATTCCTTCAATTGGCGATAATTTCTCAGCATAAAGCTTATTAAGATTCTCAAACAAAAAGTCATAATTGAGGTGATTATTACTCTCATCCAATCTCAACAAATATTGCGCTAAACAATAGTCTCTAAATTCATCAAACACAAAATAAACATACTCTGATTGGGCTTCTGTAATACCCACCCCCGTAATAATAGTTTTACTAAGGATAATACTATTATCTAACAATCCTGCGAAATCAGAATAATTAGCAGTTGTAATACCTACATCCTGAAGTTTAACTTCACTAAAATTAAAACTATTAAACATTTCTTTAGATATATCACTGACTAATTTATATACATCAATCTTAGTGTTTTCCTTTGAAACCTTCTCAAAGTAAATTTTAAATATCTCGGCATTTCTAAATTCAAGTGAGCATTCAGATTTCTTACTGTTAGCTTCAAAAAACATACGCATCAATAACAAAGATCTCAACAATTTAGATTTCAAATCTTCAGAAAAATTAGTACTTACATCGAAATGCTCAGCATAAACAGCAAATAATTTCTCAGCAGCTCGATCATCGTAATTATCCGCGCGTAATTGATATATATAAGGACTCTCAGTTTTATTTAAAAACATCTTACTATATCTGTGATCAAAATACTCACTTCGACATGTATAGATAAGCTTTATTCTACGATATTTTTTAACAAATTCATTTAAATCACTTATGGTTTCTAAAAACACATTGTTATCATTTTCGTTGATTGCATCAATTAATACATACATATATCGATTTCGTATCCACAATAGAAACATAATAAAATATAAAAAAACGCTTTTGTGGTTAACATTCCACCTAGAAATAGGTAATTTATCTAAGAAGTACTGTACACAATCCTTATTTATCTCTTTAGCATTAAAAAGAAAACATGGCGCTTTGTTTGCATTAATCAACTCTGCTAACCTACATAAAATAGACGTTTTTCCATTTCCCGCAGTTCCTACCGCTATTAGATTTTTCGCCATTAACATATCGCAATATTCCAACAGCAGATTCAGCTCATCTATATATGTAATGGAATCTGTCCTTATTATAAAATAAAACTCTCCATATGTATCAAATTTCGACCTTTCCTGAGAGCGTATTTCTTCAAAGAAAGTTTTTGTTGCTTTAATATGCTCTACAATACTGTCAACGGATTGAAAACGAAATAGCCTAAAAGACACATTAACATCTCCCTTAATGTGTTTCCTAATTCTTCTAAACAGATTCCCCTTAAACAATAAGTTGTACCGCTTTACTATTCGTTTTTTCCATCTTTTAGAATAAACGAAATACCTTAAATGCTCCAGATTATCATTCAACTCAACATAAGCATCAGGTATGTATTTTTTATTACAAATGAACTGTTTAATCATATTTTGACTTTGTTCATTTGTCTTCCTTCGAAATCTAGTAAGAGAAAAAACAAAAAACAACACTACTAAAATTGCACACAAACAACTCCATAAAGTTTGAACTGATCCAATATACTCTAAAATTTCACATATTTTGATACAAACATACATATTATCTCTTCCTCATATTTATATCGTTTTATACATAAGATAAGCATTTATTTAGATTCACAATATTTCATGCAAATCATATGTCCCTGTAACTTTTAATGTCGTTTTATTTTGCCTAATACATAAAAATAGCGGATAATAGATAGCCTTATCAATCAAATATTATCTAGATCTCTTTAATTAAACAACATGTGTCTCCTTGCTAATAACTAATCTAATTATTATTTAATAAACTTTAGATAATATTCCATAGATATGATATTTTGTTACACAATCGATTTTACTATATCTACAAGCTTGTCATATAGCCATTCACCAAGAGACTCGCAGCGAATTAATATATCTTCATCTGACCACGTATTTAAGTGTTCTGTGTTTTTAAGAAATTCACTAACCATTGTGTATCTTGAGTTTGAATAGTACTTTTTCTTACCATCTAATTCTAGTCCATTAGGTATGCTTGAATTTATACGTTGCTCCAGCAACAGTAAATTGCCAATTAACAATGTATTATCATTAGTCGGATCCTCATCCTTAATATGTTCAATCGAAGACTCCATCTCCAGTATATCAGAATCATTAATAATCGCCTCACATTTATTGAGGATATATTTTGACAACACGTTTGAAGGAATGTTCTTCTTACTAAATTTCAACTCTATAAAATTCGCAATAAAATCCTCTTGAGTAGGCAGCAACATCAATAAAGATCCTTTTAATATTTTTCTAGCTTCGACTATATCCTCCTTACTCTTTGCCGCATGTAATGAATAGGCAAAATTATTTAATGGTGTTTCTAGACTTGATGTCCTTTTAGAAGAGATAGCGTTGTACATTAAGTGAAACGCAGACAATCCCTTAATAGTACTCTTAAAAGCTTTATAAGACAAAATATCTGTTTTTTTATGCAAATATAGTAAAGATAATGCAACCGGTCTAACCTGCACGATACCAAAAACATCGTTAACCGAATGCATCTCCGATATAAAAAAGTTATACTCTTTTTTATTATAGAAATCTTCTAGAGAAGGTTTCAATACAGCAGAATACAATTCTGATGCATCATCCATTTCCTTTAAGAATCTTAAATAACCATCATTTGTTTTCTTAATCTTCTTCTGAAAATCTGCATAAAGCTTATTATCTGTAACCTTTCCATAATAAGCAATCCAGAAATGTCTATAGAAAGTAGCAAATTCTACTCTATGCTTTCTACTACATAAATTATCTCTTATACTCAACCAGAGTTCCTTAGCATGATCTGCAGGAACTTCGCTGTCAAGCTTCTCAAAAATCGCATTCTTTATCAAATCAACACTTGCAAGTTCTTTTCCTTTTGCATTTAATATTTCAAATATCATATTTGCATATTTTTCATCCGTAGTAGAAATACAAATCACAAAGCTTCTTAGCAACTGATCTCGCACTACCTTTAAAATTTCAACATATCTCTGTTCAGAAATCTCTAGTTTACCAAGACGTATAAATCGCTTTTTTATACCTGTCCGAGACAAATGCTTTTTAAAAAACTTATTAGCAGCTAAAATCTTTTCTTCTTCTGTATTTTTAGGCTCAATTTGTTCCTCGACTAATTTTTGTATAATGAATTGGAAAAATGGTTTGGGTGTTTCATTTTTAAGAACAGCAAATTCTTCTGTATTGGTATCTTTGCCGATTACATATTCCCATAGTGCTTTTGATAATCCTTCTTCTTTTTCCTTAGCAAATAGTTTAGCAATAACTGAAAGGAAAATGGTCATAGTTGTAATTCTTTGCTGACCATCAACCACATCAACTCCTAGGACTTTTTGGTCATCCAGATCTCCAACTAATAATAAACTTCCCCAAAAATATTCAGAAGTATCTAATTCGCCATCACTGTTTAAATTAACACGAGAAAGTATGTCATCCAAAAATTCGTTTAATTCAATTTTTCCCCAAGTATACTCTCTTTGAAAACGAGGTATGATAAATTGTTTCTTGCAACTAAATAAACCACCAATAGATTTCTTTCCCGACTTAAAATCCATACTTCTTCACCTTTCCTTTTCTATGTTTAATTCTTATTTACAATCCATATCAACATTTAATTCCAAGTACAGTTGATAGACATGATGGTCGCTGGCATTCCAATTATTTGGATATCAAACTTCAAACTCGCTTCTACTTTTGTAGAGGCGTTGTGTATTCTAAAACTAAACTGCCAACCACCATCCATATAAAGCTCTACTGTATTATTACTTTCAGGTTTAAAACCTAAATTAACAATTCTAGTTGGTAAGGATGCTACTGGTACCGTAATAGTCGGTTTACTGCGTTTGCTTGACTTATTCAAATCACCGTGCAAATTATATGTTTGTATTTGTGTTACTTTCTTATTATCAATACTAATAACCTTATAAAAATCAAACTCTCCAAGTAGGTATTCAACCATTTTTGGTGCCACATCATTATACATAGAATCAGCTCTAATAACCTCAGATATAAAAGCATTTAATAAAGGAATATACACATCATCTTCTTTTGCTGGAAGATCGCTCCACTTTTTATCATTAGATTTTTCAGCTTTAAGATACTCAAATATTGGTTGTATATCTTCCCAGTACTGCTGTGAACATGGGATACCAAACCATCTTTCACCAAAATCTAAACCGCTGCTCAAACGGCTGTGCTTTACTGCAAAATGGTTATGTTTGATACTCAAACCGATTTCCCAGCAAACATCTTTTCTAAGAATAACAATATCTCTTACATCTCCAGATTCACCCTTTACATCAGCTTGGATAAAGAGTTCTAAGCAATCGCCATCATCCTCCAAAATCATAGGCTCCATATCAAAAAGAGTAGATACAGCTGCTTTTGCACTTATCATTAAGAGCCCTCTTGTATCAATATCAATAGTACCCCATGCCCTATAAGCAGCATCATAACTACTATTCTCAACTATCTTAACTTCTCTAATGCGGCTTATTTCTTTAAATAGTGTTTTCAAGCATATATACTCATACGCTCTACCTTTATCGTTACTTTGATTACTCATTATTAACACTCCTTAAAGCTTCTTTTATTGCCAATGCTATTTGATAAGCTAATTGCACTGGCACTGCATTACCGATCATTTTATAACCATCATTAACATCTTGATATATAAATTCAAAATCATCAGGAAAGCCTTGCAATCTAGCACATTCTCTTACCGTTAATCTCCTGTATAAATCTTCCTTGCCAGGAACGAAAACCCTACGATTTTTCTCTACAAAGAGCATTTTTGGCGCTTGAGGGTGTAATTGGCACTGGCGTCCAGATGCTTGCACTGTAAATCCAGGTTCATTCCAACTTCTTACCCTGTTTCGGCTCATGAAAATAGTTGAATATGCACCAACATAATACTCATGATTTAGAAATTTTACAGCTGGGTTTGCTTTATTCTTTTCCAGTGCTGGAACAGCAGTATCCTTCAAATCCCATATTGCATCTCTCATTGTTTTTTTATCTTTGTTATTTAGGGTTGTTGGTACAGGAAAACAAAAATCCACATCAACATCTTTTCTAAAACCTATATAGAAAACTCTTTTTCTGTCTTGAGGCACACCATAATCTGACGCATTCAGATGATATAGCGATACATTATATCCGCATTCATCAAACATTTTCATAAAATTGCTTACAGCATCTGAGTGGCGAGCAGCAAGCATACCTATAACATTCTCAGCAAGAAAGAATTTAGGTTGCACATATTTAAGAATTCTAATATAGTCATAAAACAACTGACCTCGAGAATCATTGATCCCACGCAAAGAACCAGCTTCACTCCAACTTTGACATGGTGGTCCTCCAATAATTCCATCGATATTTTTAGGAAAATCCTCTTCTTTAATCTTTCTAATATCACCCTTAATAAGCTTTGTCTTAGGATGGTTAATAATAAAAGTATCCCATATAGTTTTATCAAATTCATTAGCGATAGGAATTTTGAATCCAGCTATTTCAAAGCCTAAATCTAATCCACCACATCCACTAAACAAACTGATTACATTCATCTTTTATCTCCTTATAGCTTAGCACAACAATTTTGATATAATAATACTATTCTATTTAGTATTTGATTTTCTTAACAACATACATGCTAAATTCACATTTACTTCTCTGATCAATCAGTGTGTCATCCGAAATAGTCAAATCAATTCTGTCTGGTTTATCGTGTCTTACGAGAAGACCATTATCCACTTCACTTTTTAACTGCAAAGATCCTGCAGGAATATGTAGTACTATAATCTCATTTTCATACTGATTGTTAAGAATCAAATCCCAATCTTTTTCTATCGCATTAGCTCTTGGATTAATCCAAAATACGTTTTTGTTATCCTGTCTCTTAGAATAGTTCATATTCTTGCCTACATTAATTCCATTTTCTATCAAAAAACGAATTGCTTCTTTCTTATCGCGTAGCTCCATCTGATCTTTTGAACTATTCTTAATAGATGCAATCAACTCCGTCTTTCTCATAGACTTCTTCTTACTTATTGCACAAAACACATTTACACCAATTAACTCCAATAAAAACAAAGCTTCTTCAAGATATTGTTCTAACTCAACCTCTCTGAATTTTGAAACTTTCTGTTTGTTGCCCATGTTTTTATTATCACAATCAAGCCTACCTGTACTACTTGCCTTTGAAATCAGACTTGCTTCAATATAATCAATATCAGAACGGTTTAGGCTATCATCGGAAGTGGTAAGAATAACTACCCTTTCCCACCATGATTTACCCATAAGGTGTTGTTTAATTCGTCTTGACAAATCAGATGCCTGTCCTACATAAACCATATCTTCTGATAAAAGCAAATATACGCCATACCTATAGCACGCGTCGCTATTCACTAGATCATCCACAGATTCTCTTGGAGCAGAATATAGTTCTCCCTTATTCCAACTGGAATCTTCCATGCTTATCACACCTTTTAAAGTTCCATCATTTAGCAATAGGTTGATGGTTTTAGCTTTAGCCATTACTCATTCTCCTTCCCTGGAACTATCTCAACAATATCGTCCATTGTGCACTCTAAAGCTGTGCAGATTTTGACGAGCACATCGCTAGATACAACTGCGCCGTCTTTGCCCATTTTTGTGATTGTTGCGATGCTGATACCTGCCTTTTCGGCGAGTTCTTTTTTCTTCATATCGCGGTCAATTAATAGCTTAAATAATCTCTTATAACTAGCTGCCATATTTACACCCCAAAACTATGTATAGTTATAGATTTTAATTATGGATCCAGTATACTCCTATCAGAAACAAACATCAACTGTTTTCAGCAGAAATACTGAGATTTCAGCATTTTTCATATTATAGCGGTATCTAAAATGTGCAACATACACATAGCTTTTGATGCAATTTAATTCGAAAACAAGTAAAGCCCTATTCTTTGCTTACTGCATATCAAATTCTGACCTACGGCTTTAATTCCACGCAAAGTAGGTTGAGGTTTTGACAATCAAGTATTATACTAAAGCCAAAGGAGAATTAGTATGAATACTTATGTTACGGGTGCAGTGATTAAACGTCTGCGTGAGAGTAAGAAACTAACACAAACTCAGCTTGCAGAAATGATAGGAGTCAGCAGTAAAGCTGTTTCAAAATGGGAAACAGGAAAAGGACTGCCAGATATATCGCTAATAGAACCGCTGAGTTCTGCTCTAGGTGTATCAGTTTTAGAGCTTATGTCGGGTAATACTGTTATAAACAAAAACACTTCATCTAATGTTCTCAGGTCAAATTTTTATGTCTGCCCTGTGTGTGGTAATGCAATACACACTATGGGTGATGCGGTTATTAGTTGTTGCGGTATAATGCTTCCACCTCTTGAAGCGGAAGACATCGACGAAGCACACGAAATCACAATAGAAAAGGTTGAGGACGAACATTTTATTACCGTAAACCACGATATGACAAAATCACATTTTATTTCATTCGTATCGTATCTCACATCTAACAAAGTTCAGTTTGTGAAGTTCTATCCCGAAGGTAATGCTGAAACGAGATTTCAACTTCGCGGTAGAGGATACTTGTACATTTACTGCAACAAACACGGACTGATGAAAAAGAAAATATAGCTTTACACTCAAAGAAACAGCCGATGAGATTTCAAACTCTCATCGGCTTTGTAATTTCATTTATTCTCTTTTCTCTATCGTGCAAAAATAACCTCTGCAATCCTTTTGAGATATACAGAGGTTAGATATTATGAATTCACTTTCTCGGTTAGTTCTTCTGTTTCATCTACTTCTTCAACTTTTGAAGTAAGTTTCTTGATACCGTCAATAACAACGCAGACACCAAGAATGATGATAAGAGTTGCAAAAGTCAGCTGTAAAACATCACCGAAGATGTCAGCGCTTGCACCTGTGAAGAGAGCTTTTGCTTTGCTTATAATTGTCATAGAAAGTGCAGTGAAGGTTACTGCCATCATCACGCCCATTGGAACGTACAAGAACCAGCGAACCTTCTTCTTTCTCTTGAGGAACACCGCACACGCAAGGAAAGCAAATACAGATAAAAGCTGGTTTGATGCACCGAACAATGCCCATATATTCTTGTAACCAACAAGTGTCAGACCGAACGAAAGAGCAAGTGTGATAACTGTTGCGAAGTATTTATTAGTCAGCACCTTTCTCACAATACCCATGTTCTCATCGCTTATAGAATCGTCAAGGAAAAGCTCCTGGAATGAAAGTCTTCCTACTCTTGCAACAGAGTCAAGTGATGTGAGTGCAAAGGCTGAAATAGAAAGTGTGATAAGTGTAAATACAACGTCGTTTGGTAGTCCCATCTTTGTGAGGAAGCCTGCCACAGCACCTGCGAAAATCTGAGCAGGTGTTTCAAGGCCCTGTGCTGATGCTTCACCGGTTGCAAATGATGCAACTGCAATGAGTGCAACGACAGCGAGCATACTTTCTAAAAGCATTGAACCGAAAGATACAGGCAACATATCTTTTTCGTTTTTAATCTGCTTTGATGCTGTGCCTGACGATACGAGCGAATGGAATCCCGAAACCGCACCGCAAGCGATAGTTACGAAAAGTATTGGGAAAAGATAATTTCCGTCAACATTAAAGCTAGTGAAAGCAGGCAGGTTAATCTGCGGATTTGCCACAAATACACCAACAACAGACGCTACAATCATAGCTACAAGCAAGTAGCTGTTGAGGTAATCTCTAGGCTGTAAAAGAAGCCATACAGGCACAACAGACGCAATAAAGATATAGACAAAAACAAAGCCGTGCCAAGCGTTTAGCGGAAGAAACACAGGAAACTGCAAACCGATTACAATAGCTAAAACGAGCAATGCTATAGCTATAACTGTGTTCACTATAGTTGGAAGTTTTGTGTATCTAAGCAAAAGTCCAAGCAAGACAGCAAAGATGATGAACATAATAGAAGTAGTTGCAACTGCACCGTTCGCTACGATGTTCGCACTTTTTACTCCGTCAGTTACTGTGTAACCCATAAATGTGCCTGCAACAATATCTGCAAAAGCTGCTACCACAAGAATACAAAACAGCCACACAAACAGCAGGAACATTTTCTTTCCTGTTTTACCGATGTACTTTTCGATTATGTATCCGATACTTCTGCCCTTGTTTCTGACAGAAGCGTACATAGAAACAAAGTCCTGTACAGCACCGAAGAACACGCCACCGATAAGCACCCACAAAAGCACAGGAACCCAACCAAAAATAGCCGCCTGAATAGGGCCATTGATAGGACCTGCACCCGCAATTGATGCAAACTGATGACCGAAAACAACGCTCCTTGGAGCAGGTTCGTAGTCAACGCCATCTCTCTGCTCGTAAGCAGGAGTTTTTCTACTCGGGTCTATTCCCCACTTCTTTGCAATCCATCTGCCATAAAGCACATAAGCTAAGAACAACACGGCAAGGGATATAAGCATAATAGTAATACCGTTCATATAATCCTCCTTAAACTTAGAGTATCAAACCGATATAATGCGAAACCGCAGTTTATCGATAATTTTATTATATTACTATGCTTTCTCTCACGCAAGTATTTTGTTGTATTCTTTGGTTAAAGCAGGTCAGATTTTGACGGGGTAAATAGCTTGACTTAAGTGTATTTAAGAGTTAACATACAAGTGAGCTATATTGCAATTATCATTTACAGGAGGTTTGTTATGATTGAACTAAAAGAATGTTGTAAAGTTCCATTTCCTGAAAAGCTTTTCGAAGAATATGAAGTCAGAGAAACTGCTATTTATGCTAATGTCAACACTTCTAAAATTCTTGATATAATGAAGCGTTTTATCGAAATGCACGATGAACCTCTGTTCTTTATTCTGGAACTACCTTGTGAGGAAGATGATGGTGGCATCACACAAGAAAGAACTTTACTAAACACTACAAACGATTACGATGTATACTTCATCGACGGACTTAACGGTGAACAAGCAAAACATATAGTTGATGCACTCGGTAAGTTTCTTATTAAAGACGGTATGAACACATTCGGAATCGGTGGACATATATCTCACGAAGAAATCCTTTTCGGCAAGTACAATGTGACAACAATCTATACCAAGAACGCTGAATCATACTTTGAGATTTTAGATGAATTCGGTATCACAAAAACCGATAATCTTGTAACAGCGTGGGACACCTTTGACCCTGTACACGGCGGAGAATGTGAGTTATATATTTCAAAAGAAACAGGTAATACAATTTATGGGATTCCTGAAATGTACAAAGAATACGGAATGTATCTATATGAATCTCGTAAAGAGTCCGACGAAGGACTTAGCAAAGAAATCACATTTGAAGAGCTTATCGGTAAAGTGCTTTTGGTTGGCATTACATATTACACACACGACGAAGAATTCATCGAACAAAAGCAGTTTTACGGAACAGTAATACAAGCAGACGAAAATGTTATTTGCGTTGAGCAAAAAGATGGAACTAAGTT
Source organism: Ruminococcus sp. (assembly GCA_017410265.1). GTDB lineage: Bacteria > Bacillota > Clostridia > Oscillospirales > Acutalibacteraceae > Ruminococcoides. The sequence continues at coordinate 23,023 of JAFQRC010000008.1, forward strand.
TACATTACCTCCTGATTTAAGTTCAACCCAAAGAGCTAAAAAAGGAGAATACAAACTCCGCTGTAACGGAGAAATTATAGTAAACCCTGACTTTCTTGCAACATGGAATTTGATTAAACCAGAAGACAATTAATGTTAACTCCCCTGATGACAATATGAATCATCAGGGGAGTTTTTACGACCACAGTTTGTCCCACTTCTGGAATTGGAGTACATGGAAACAGTGTAGATAAGAGTGCTAAAGAGTATGCTTTTGTGTAGCAAAGACCACTATATGTAGTGGTCGGTGTTAGAAACAAGCGGAATATATTGTTCTTTCCGTCTTTGGGACCAGGATACCGCAGGTTCAACTCCCCATAGGCTGTTGTATTTTTATATTATTTGCAGTAGATTTCTATGGCTTTGCTTATAAACTGAGCAGTGCCTGTTGCGTGCTTGTCGATGTTCTTTTTAAAGCGTTCATCTGAGACATACATCTGACCTAGACCTTTTAGAATATCGTTCTCACAGGTGTAGTAATTCTCTGTGATGTAGCTTTGCAGTTCTTTTACAAGAGCTTGGGCTTTATTCGAGTTGGGTGCTTGTCCGCTTTGCAGACACTCGGCAAATTTAGCAAGTACTGCGTTTAGTCCGTCGTTTACCTGTTGCCATTTTTCTTTACTGTAACTCGCAGTTTTTTGCTCGTGTTCATTATATGCATCTGTTTTGCCCCAGCGTTCTTTCGCTTCAGTTTCATATTGTTTGCGAGCTATTTCGTATTCGTTGTTATCAAATGCGTTCATCGTAATCTTTCCTTTTTCGGCACTGTCCAGAGCATCGATAATTCTCTCCAGACGTTCCTTTTTGAGAATCAAGAGTTTTCTCTGCTCCTTGAGTGCTTTTTGTTTATCGTAATCAGGAGAGGACAAAATCTCTGAAATGCTTTTAAGCGGGAAGTCAAGCTCACGGTAAAATAATATCTCTTGTATACGCTCAAGCGATTTTTCGTCATAAAACCGATAGCCATTTTGCTCGTCAACAAAGGCTGGTTTCAGCAAACCGATTTCATCGTAATAGTGAAGCGTACGCACGCTGACTCCACAAAGCTTTGCGATTTCTTTTATATGCATTTTTATAGAATCACCTCTCTGCTGTAGAGTATAAAGTATAACGCAACGTCAGAGTCAATACTTTTATTATACAAGATATTTTATCCGATTATGCCGAGTTTTTCTTTCCACTTAAGGACTCTGACAACTGACTCATCAATCAAAGCCTCATCAATTTCGCCGTTATTCACAGCTGTCATAATAGCATCAACCGAGCTTCTGTAGTCCTCGCAGATTATCATATCGTTGCCGGCTTTCACAGCCAGTACAGCGGCACTCTCACCGTCAGTAAACTGCTGTATACCCTCCATCACAAGGTCGTCGGTGATGATAACACCCTCAAAACCGAGCTCATCACGCAGAATATCGTGGATAGGCTTTGACAGTGATGCTGGCATATTCTCGTCCATACAGGTGACAATGTTATGGCTGACGAGCACCGAATCTGCACCAGCCTTTATACCTGCCTTGAACGGTTTGAAATCTCCGTTTTCAAAGGCAGAGTAATCTCTGTTATCGTACGACATCGACTCGTGTGTATCAACGCTTCCGCCGTAACCCGGGAAGTGCTTCAAGGTTGAGCCGATACCCTTGACTCTCATCGCAGAAACAACTGTTTTTACATAGTCTGAGGTCTCATTTGCATTTAAGCTGAAGCATCTGTCGTAGATATAATTATCCTCACTGAGCGGTACATCACACACAGGAGCGAGATTCACATTTATACCAAGTGATAAAAGCAGAGAGGCTTTCTCTAAGGTGTCGCTCTCCACTAAATCCATTCCACCCTCAGCAAAAAGCTCTGACGGGGATAAAAACGGACTTTCCCGAAGCTGTAAATTAGAGCTTACTCTCACCACTGTGCCGCCTTCTTCGTCAGTGGAAACAAGCATCGGCACATTGACTAAGTCCTGATACGACTCAATCATACTGATTACTTCATCTGTGGTTTTCTCTTCAAACGAATAGCCGTACAGACAAAGTCCACCGACTCCGTATGATGATGCAGCTTCGATGTTTATACCCTCGTGACAGCTGACCATCATCATCTGCGCTACCTTTTCTTCAAGCGACATAGTTGAAAGCAGCTCTAAAGCGTAATTTGATTCAGTTTCAGCCTCTGTAGGAGCCTGAGTTTCCACAACCTGCGTTTCATCAGGTGTCACATCTACAACCTTATCGAAACTGTCATCAAAATAGTACACCAGACCACCCGCTAAAGCAAACACCAGAATAACTGAAACTATGCTTAGTACAGCGAATTTACCTTTAGACATAAAGGTCACCTCTTTTTCTTATTACCTTATCTGAGCACCAGTGCTATCCCCTCGAGAACCACAAGGTGCAACGGATAAAACAGATAAAACCCGTATTTGAATTTATATTTTCCACGCTCGCCGTTATACAGCATAAGTAAAGGCAAGCTTAGTAAACATAGTAACTGGTAACTTAGCACATTTTCAAAAAATGAAACGAACAAAAGTCCCAGAGAAAACATAAAAAGCGAAACACTTTTTCTGTTTACGCGATTATATAGCTTAATCGAAAAGTTGTCAATATTATCAAACAAAAGGGCAAGTGCGGGTGTGAGCACTCCGAAAAAGCCGTAATCAAGACCTACATACTCACAGTAAAAATACACCGCAACTACAAAAAGCACCAGCAGTATCGTCATCAAAACTCCAGTCACTTTGCTCTTTATGAAAGCTTTCTTTACTTCGTCCATAAGATAAATGAGCAAAATCGATGCAGAAAATGTCAGCAGAATGTTTCCGTAATACGCCTTTGAAAAAATCACAAAGCCCAGTTCGCAGATAACACCCAGTACAAATACAGACAAAAACCGTCTTAGCTTATTTTTTGTGTATCTGCATCCCTCTGCGATAAAATACGCAAACAGTGGGAAAGCCAGTCGTCCGATGTATCTCAAAGCAGTAACCTCAGGTAAAAGAATTACCCCGATGTGGTCTATAAGCATAAATACACAGGCGAGAATTTTCAGCTCAAAAGCAGAAAGCACACCCGCTCTCAGATTACTATTTCTCATTCTCTAACTATTCTCACCAAAGCAGAAACAGTGCCGTCTTCTTTTATCATTCCGTATTCAAAAGCACCGTCTTCTGCCTCACGCACCTTAACATTCAGAGTTTCGCCCTCAAAGCTCTGAGCCTTATAGGAAATATCGATTTCCTTTATTGGGTGCTTATTGAGCTCCTTGCATGAAAACAGCGAGAAAAGTGCTCTGACATAAGAAGCGTTATTCATATGCTGGCCGACATCAATATCTGTTGACTTGATAGTGTACTCTCCGACTGTTTTTGCATTTTCAAAATTATCGCTGATTCTTGCATAGTTTTTTTCGCAGGAAATGTCTTCACAAAATTCAAAGTCTGCTCCGTAGAGCTCACCCAGTCGCTGTAGCTTACCGCTTGAAGTATCAATAACTGCCCACTCTGTCTTTCCTGCTATAGCTACACCTTCACTGTCGTTTATTGCGTAGTGTCTGTTAGCTCTGACTCTAACAGCCTTTTCGGGCCAAGTAGAAACAGTTACCTTTTCGCACATTTTCGGATATCGATTTATCTCAATCTTTGTCCTCACCGCTAGCCAGAACATATTCTCCCCGAGGTCTTTTGAACTTAAATGCAGCTGTTCAGCGTGGTCGGTAGCGATGTCCATAAAGAGATTGAACATAAAAGGCACCGACAAACACGAAGTATTATCGCAGTGGCTGAGCGGTACGAGTAATTCTCTTTCAAATCTGTTTTTCATGCTAAAAACTTCCTTTCAGATACGGTAATTATACCACCACACAAAGTTTATATCAAGAAAAAACAGCCGAGATAATACTCGGCTGTCGCTTGATATGAAGTTTTAGTCCTCAATTTTGCTGAAATTTTCCTGTCCTACACCACAAAGCGGGCAGACAAAATCCTCAGGAAGGTCATCAAATGCTGTTCCGGGAGCGATACCGTTTTCAGGAGAACCTTTCTCCTCATCGTATACCCAACCACAGACATCACATACATATTTCATAGAGCTTTCACCTCCCTTTAATCGAGTGTTACCACACAACTCAAGTGCCATTTTTTCAAGCTGAGCTTCGCTCTCAGCATTTAACGCAGACATAATCTTCACTTGAGTCTGAGTGTAATTTATGTTTTTGCAGTTTGACATCATTTCTTTCATAACTCTTACAGCTGTAGGAGCCCAGCTGCCGTTTTCGATAAGGGCAACTGTTCTATTCTGATAATTACGCTCAATAAGATGGTCGATAAACTGACGCATAAACGGGAAAATATCCGCGTTGTATGTTGTAGTAGCAAGCACCAGCTTGTCATAACGGAAAGCGTCTTCAACCGCTTCGTGCATATCGCATCTTGCAAGGTCGTTGAGCACAACTTTTTTAGCACCATTTTCCATAAGTTTCTGTGAGAGCTTCATAACCGCATCTTTAGTATTCCCGTAAACTGAGGTATATGCAATCATTATGCCCTCTTCTTCCGGTCTGTAGCTTGACCAAGTATCGTAAAGGCCTATGTAGTACGAAAGATTATCTGTTAGCACAGGACCATGAAGCGGACAGATTTTTTCTATATTAAGAGCTGATGCCTTTTTGAGCACTGATTGCACCTGAGCACCGTATTTTCCGACTATACCAAAATAGTAGCGTCTTGCTTCGCACGCCCAGTCTTCCTCTACATCAAGAGCACCGAATTTACCGAAAGCATCTGCAGAAAACAGCACCTTGTCTGTCGCATCATAGGTCATAATAACCTCTGGCCAATGCACCATTGGTGCTGTGATAAAGCTTAGAGTGTGCTCACCTAAAATAAGCGTATCGCCCTCTTTCACTACAATCTGCTTGTCCGCAAAATCCGTACCGAAAAAGTTTTTCATCATAGAAAAAGCTTTAGCACTAGCGACAATTTTAGCCTCAGGGTATTTCTCAACAAAACTCACGATATTAGCCGAGTGGTCAGGCTCCATGTGCTGTACAATTAGGTAATCAGGCTCTCTGCCGTTCAAGGCACCTTGAAGATTATTCAACCACTCATTCTTAAAATTCCTGTCAACAGAATCCATGATAGCGATTTTCTCGTCAATTATAGCGTAGGAGTTATACGCCATACCGTTAGGAACATCGTACTGACCCTCAAACAAATCTATCTTATGGTCGTTGACACCGATGTATTTTATATCATTTGAAATAAACATAGTCTAAACCTCCCTTTAATTCAGGACATTATTCTAACATATTTTCACACTAAGGTAAATACTTCAATCTAAAATTCTTCCGTCAGTAGAAATCGTAACAACGCTCCACGGAAGAAACTTTCCGCTGTTCATCAGTGCAGTTTTCACCGCGTTTTCGATACCGCCACAGCACGGAACTTCCATTCTCACAACAGTTACGCTCTTGATGTTATTCTCGCTTATAATCTGTGTCAGCTTATTTGCATACTCGACCATATCAAGCTTCGGACAACCGATGAGCGTGATTCTGTTTTTGATGAAATCGTTGTGAAAGTTTCCGTATGCAAAGGCAGTGCAGTCAGCAGCTATGAGCAAATCAGCGTTTTCAAAATACGGAGCGTTTATCGGCACGAGCTTTATCTGCACAGGCCACTGGTTGAGTCTGCTTGAGATAGGAGTTGTAAGATAAGGCTCTGTTTTATCTCTTTTCAAAACTTTCGAGTTAGTACCGGGGCAACCACAAGGTAGCTTATGCTCCTTTTCACTCTCAGCCTTTCTAGCCTGCGCCGCTTTCACTGCCGCTTCATCATAGGCTTTGGCTTCTCTTACTTCAAAGGAAATAGCGCCTGTCGGACAAGCGGGCAAGCAATCTCCAAGCCCGTCGCAGTAGTCATCTCTAAGTAGCTTTGCCTTGCCGTTTACCATACCTATCGCACCCTCGTGGCACGCTTTCGCACAAAGAGCGCATCCGTTACATTTTTCTTCATCTATTTTAATTATTTTTCTTAGCATCGTTTATACCTCCGTTGACTTTATGCTTACATTATAGTATGATATTTGCAATATTTCTGTTGTATTTACAACAAAAAGAGGTTTTTTATGAAAAAATATATGGATATTTTAAAACGCACTAAGCTTTTTAGCGGTATCAGCGACGAAAATATCAAAGCGATGCTCGGTTGTCTGAGTGCTACACACAAAGATTTCAAAAAAGGTGAATACATTTTTCGTCAGGGAGAGTACATAGACACTATTTGCGTACTGCTTTCTGGCTCTGTGCACATTCAGTCAGACGACTACTGGGGCAACCGAAGCATAATAAGCGAGGTTTGTGCAGGCGAAATGTTCGGAGAATCATACGCAGTACACGGTAGCACTGCTGTGCTCAACGACGCTGTAGCAACTACAGATTCCGTTGTTGCTTTCTTTAATCTGAACAAGCTTATGACGGTGTGCTCGAGCGCGTGTGCCTTTCATTCTGCTGTGATACAAAACCTGCTCATAGCACTCACCCACAAAAACCGAAACTTGATGCAAAAGCTGATACACATCTCAAAGCGCACAACCAGAGAAAAACTGATATCCTACCTCTCAAATCAGGCAAAAATAAATAGCTCTAACAGCTTTTCTATTCCGTTTAATCGCCAACAGCTGGCTGATTTCCTCTCGGTTGATAGAAGCGCGATGTCAAACGAACTTTCAAAAATGCGAAACGAAGGACTACTCACTTTCGATAAAAACAACTTCACGCTTTTATGACCACACAAAAAACGCACCCGAAATAACAAGTCGGGTGCGTTTTACATTTAATGTAAAATTATATTATTCCTCGTCCTCACTCTTAGCTTTTGAGAGCATAACATTAGTAAGTATTCCGAGGATAAGAGCACAGGCAATAGCTGTGATTGTGATAGAGCCACTACCTACATTGAATGAAAGTGTAAGTCCGCCGATACCTGAAATAAGGATAACTGACGCAACGAAGAGGTTCTTGTTCTCATCAAGGTTAACTTCCTTGAGCATCTTAAGACCTGATACAGCGATAAAGCCGTACAGTGCCATACAAACACCGCCCATTACACAAGACGGGATTGAGTTTACGAAAGCAACGAAAGGTGTAACAAAAGAAATGATGATGGCGCCAACAGCAGCTGCGATAATAGTGTAAACTGAAGCGTTTTTAGTAATAGCTACACAGCCAACAGACTCGCCATATGTTGTGTTAGGACAACCGCCGAAAAATGCACCTACCATAGAACCTACACCATCACCGAGTAAAGTTCTGCAAAGACCAGGGTCTTCAAGGAGATCACGGTTAATAACTGTTGAAAGATTCTTATGGTCAGCAATATGCTCAGCAAATACAACAAAAGCTACAGGAACGTAAGCCATAGCAATTGAAGCAATATATGCGCCGTTGATTTCAGAGAAACCGCCCATAGCTGTGATAAATGTAAAGTCAGGAACTGACACAAAGCTCTCGATAGTGATAGTTGAGAATGTGTTCACAAGCGGTGAGTAATCGATAACCATAAACGCAGGGTTACCTGAGATAAGACCGATTACATAGAAAACTGAAGCTGCAGCGTAGCCTGCGAGTATTCCTAAAATAAACGGAATGAGTCTTGCCATTTTCTTGCCGTAAACTGAAGAAATCATAGTAACAGCTAAGGTGATAAGACCTACAATAATAGCTACAAATGGTGAGCCTGGTACTGTGCCGTCAGCTAAAGTGAAATTCGCTTTCTGTAAATCACCAACAGCGTTGCCTGCAAGAGAAAGACCGATAATAGCAACAACAGGGCCGATTACAACAGACGGCATAAGCTTTGAAATCCACTTAACACCTGCAAACTTGATAATAATAGAAATAATTACATAAACAAGACCTGCAAAAACAGCGCCGAGAATGATACCTAAGTAACCTACAGCAGCTGAAGTTGCGCCTGCAAAAGCTGCAGTCATTGAGCCGATGAACGCAAAAGATGAGCCAAGGAAAACAGGGCTTCTGCGCTTAGTAAAGAGAATGTACACGAGTGTGCCGACACCTGCGCCAAGAAGTGCCGCCGCAGAACTCATACCGTTGCCGACGATTACAGGCACTACTAAAGTAGCAGCCATAATAGCGAGCAACTGCTGGATTGCGAACACGATAAGCTGCGAAAACTTAGGCTTATCCTGAACATCATAAACTAGTTTCATTTTCAATTCCTCCTGAAAAACCTCTTATTTTGTATAAATAGCGACGGAATTCTCCCCGTCGTACTCATAGAGTCTGACAGCGACAGCTTCGTCTAAGGAAGTCGGAATATTTTTCCCAACGAAGTTCGCTTTAATTGGAAGCTCACTGTGTCCTCTATCAATTAGTACACAAAGCTGTATTTTCTGCGGTCTGCCCAAATCAAGCACCGCATCAAGTGCCGCTCTAGCTGTTCGTCCTGTGTAGATAACATCATCAACCAGCACAACTGTCTTGCCCTTTATATCAAAATCAACCTTAGTATCAGTGAGCACCGGAGCGTCCTCACTTTTTTCCCTATCGTCACGATAGTGGGTAATGTCAAGCTCGCCAACCTGAATAATATTGTTGTCAATCTCATAGATATTCTGCGCTAGTCTTTTAGCAAGCGGAACACCGCGCGACTTGATACCAATCAGGCAAAGGTCCCCGGTACCGTGATTTTTTTCGATAATCTGGTGTGCGATTCTCTTAAGCATTCGCGAAATATCTGATTCATTTAGTATTTGTGCTTTCAGTTCCATAAAAACCTCAGAAAATAAAAACAGCCTTGCCGCTAACGCAAACAAGGCAGAAAGTATATTGCAAAAAACCTTGTCGGCATCACAGTACCGAATTAAAGATATCTTAGCGTGAGCGAAAAAATCGAACAAAATCTGATTCTCGTATGCTTTACTCACTCTAATCGTAGAATACCACCGAGAGTTTTCAAAGTCAATGAAACAAAAGAATTAAAACAAAGTTTTCGCTCATTTTCGAAATTTCCACTTATTGCACAACATTTAGGGTGCTACTTCGTACAAATTTACTATATATTGAAAAGGAGCTTTCTCAAATTCACTTGACAATATTCCCCTAAAATTGTACTATATATGATGTATGAAAAACTCATTACGGAGGGATTTTTGTGAAGAACACAGACAAGTCAATGGAAAAAATCGTTGCTTTGTGCAAAGGCAGAGGTTTTGTATATCCGGGCTCTGAAATTTACGGCGGCCTTGCTAACACTTGGGATTACGGCCCGTTGGGTATGGAGCTCAAAAACAACATCAAAAAAGCATGGCTCAAGAAGTTTGTTCAGGAAAACAAGTACAATGTAGGTCTTGACTCAGCTATCCTTATGAATCCGCAGACATGGGTTGCTTCAGGTCACTTAGGTGGTTTCTCTGACCCGCTGATGGACTGTAAGGACTGCAAAACCCGTCACAGAGCTGACAACCTTATCGAAGATTTTGACGGCACAAATGTTGCAGGCTGGACAAACGAGCAGATGACAGACTACATCAAGGAAAAGAACATTCCTTGTCCAAACTGCGGCAAGCAGAATTTCACTGATATCAGACAGTTCAACCTTATGTTCAAGACTTTCCAGGGCGTTACTGAGGACTCAAAATCTGAGATTTATCTCCGTCCTGAAACAGCTCAGGGAATTTTTGTAAACTTTGCTAACATTCAGCGCACTAGCAGAAAGAAAGTTCCTTTCGGTGTTGCTCAGATAGGTAAATCATTCCGTAACGAAATCACACCTGGTAACTTTATCTTCCGTGTAAGAGAGTTCGAGCAGATGGAGCTTGAGTTCTTCTGCAAGCCGGGTACAGACCTTGAGTGGTTTGACTACTGGAGAGCTTACTGCAGAGATTGGCTCTACTCACTGGGTATGAAAGAAGAAAACCTTCGTCTTCGTGACCACGACCCTGAGGAGCTTTGCTTCTACTCTAAGGCTACTACTGACTTTGAGTACCTCTTCCCATTTGGCTGGGGCGAGCTTTGGGGTATCGCTGACAGAACTGACTACGACCTCACTCAGCACCAGAACACTTCTGGTAAGAGCTTAGAATATTTTGACCCGACTGATAACTCAAGATACATTCCATATGTTATCGAGCCTTCCTTAGGTGTAGAAAGACTCTTCCTTTCTATCCTCACTGAAGGCTACGACGAAGAAGTTGTCGATGCTGAAAAGAATGATGTTCGTACAGTCTTAAGACTTCATCCGTTCCTTGCACCATTCAAAGCAGCAGTGCTCCCTCTCTCTAAGAAATTAGGTGAGCAGGCTGAAGCTCTCTTTGACGAGCTGTCAAAAGACTTTATGTGCGAGTACGACGACGCAGGTTCTATCGGTAAGCGTTACCGCAGACAGGACGAAATCGGCACACCGCTTTGTATCACATACGACTTTGAGTCTTTAGAAGACGGCTGTGTAACAGTTCGTGACCGCGACACTATGGAACAGGTAAGAATCAAGATTGACGAGCTCAAAGCATACATCGCTGAGAAAATCGCATTTTAATTGAAAATCAAGCCAAAAATTATCCCCGCAGATTTAACCTGCGGGGACTTTTTGTTATGTCTTTTATTTTGCAAGGAGCTTCTTGATACGCTCAACAGCTTCTACTGTGTTATCTCTGTCGCCGAAAGATGTCAGACGGAAGTAGCCTTTGCCACATTCGCCAAAGCCTTCGCCCGGTGTGCCGACAACATTAGCGTTTTCTAGGAGATAGTCAAAGAACTCCCAGGAACCCATACCATTCGGACACTCAAGCCAGATGTATGGTGAGTTTTTACCACCTGTGTAGTAGATGCCAAGCTCATCAAGTGCTGAAGATATAATCTTCGCGTTTTCCTTGTAGTAGCTCAGGTTCTCTTTAATCTGCTTCTGACCTTCTTCTGAGAATACAGCCGCAGCCGCACACTGAACAGGATAAGAAACGCCATTGAACTTAGTAGCCTCTCTTCTGTACCACAACTTGTAGATATTGTGGCCGTCACGCTCTAATTCTTTCGGAATTACTGTGTAGCCACAACGAGTACCTGTAAAGCCTGCTGTCTTTGAAAGCGAGCAGAACTCGATAGCGCACTGTCTTGCTCCCTCAATCGCAAAGATTGAGCGTGGACAATCGTCAGTAATGAAAGCCTCATAAGCGCAGTCATAAAGAATGATAGCGTCGTTTTTGAGAGCGTAGTCAATCCATACTTTGAGCTGCTCTACTGTATAAGCTGAGCCTGTCGGGTTGTTCGGTGAGCAAAGGTAGATGATGTCAGCGTGAACATTCTCGTCAGGCATAGCGCAGAAGCCGTTTTCTTTAGTAGCAGGAGCGAGTACGATTTTTCGACCTGCCATAATGTTTGAGTCAACATAAACAGGATAAACAGGGTCAGTAACGAGCACGACATTATCTTCAGAGAAGATGTCACCAAAGTTACCTGTGTCTGACTTTGCGCCGTCGTTGATAAGAATCTCGTCCTTGTCTACTTCAACGCCGAAAGAAGCGTAGTAATCAGCAACAGCCTTTCTTACAAACTCGTATCCCTCGTAGTCAGGATAGCCCTTGAAGGTAGCTTTCTCACCTAGCTCATCAATACCCTTTTTGAAAGCCTCAATAACTACAGGAGCCAAAGGCAGAGTAACATCGCCGATACCGAGCTTGATAACTTTTTTGTCAGGATTTTCTGCGATAAATTTATTAGTGCGCTTAGCAATCTCAGCAAAGAGATAGTTAGGCACGAGGTTATCGTAATTATGATTGATTTTCATTTTCATCAGTCCTTTTCAAAATTTCCAGATATACTATACAGCAAAACGCGTATTTTAGCAATACTAAATTATTTTTACTGGGTGGGGATATTTAAACACCTACCTATATAGTAGGTTCTGAGTTACTATCATTGACAAATTCCAGCTTTTTCGAAAAAACACGACTCAAAAACAGATTCAGGTCTTCCTCATCTTCTTTTGATGTTTCTGCGTAATAAGCTCTGCTCTCATCTATTACTATTATATCGTACTTCGTCATTCCGCCTGATGCCAAAAACATCGTGCTATAGACTGGTTCTATTCCTGTTTCTTTACTGAAGTATTCTTTAGCAGAATCGCTGTCTACAAATTCATAAACGAATATTTCAAAATCCAACTCATCGGATTCATATGATGAGGCATAAAAGCTATCGTACTCTAAATCATCGAAATTTTTATCAGCATTTGGTGTGTCGTATGTTGTAACAACAGCATCGTCGCTCTTATATTCTTCAATGTTCTCGCACTCGCTGATATTCTCAAAGATGTAAATATCAGGTACACGATTTTCACACGAAGACAGCATACTGCAACAGATTACAAGCATCAGTATAATGACTGCACATTTTACTATTTTATGCATAACTAATACCTCTTTGGTATAGATCCTGTATATCAAAATCAGATTTCAATTTCACCATCAAACACCTTAGTCGCAGGGCCGGTCATAAGCACGCGCTCGTCAGTGTAGTTGATAATAAGGTCACCGCCACGCAGGTGAACTGTCACATCCTCGCCCTTTTTGCAGTAGCCGTTCTCAACCGCTGCAACTACTGTAGCGCACGCGCCTGTACCACAAGCCCAGGTTTCGCCAGAGCCTCTCTCCCACACTCTCATCCTAAGAGTGTTCTTATCAATCACCTTGACAAATTCTGTGTTGATACGCTCAGGAAAAGCTTCGTGGTTTTCAAAATGCGGACCGATTTTCTCCAAATCAAGACCGTCAACATCATCAACAAAAGTCACACAATGCGGGTTACCCATCGAAACACAGGTGACGATGTGCTCCTTGCCGTTAACATTAAGAGGCTTTGCGATAACTGTATCACAGCCGTCGTATATTACAGGGATATCAGTAGCGTTAAGCTCAGCTTTACCCATATCGACCTCTAAAAGTTCTGCTTTACCGTCAACAGCGGTGATTTTGAGCGTTTTGATACCGCTCAGGGTTTCGATAGTGATAGTATCGCGTGATTTATCAATAAGCAGATTATCGTAAACATACTTTCCGACACATCTGACACCGTTACCGCACATCTTACCCTCACTGCCGTCAGCGTTGAACATACGCATCTTTGCATCAGCGACTTCACTACTACAAATGAGAATAACTCCGTCACCGCCGATAGAAAAGCGTCTGTCAGAGAGCTTTAGCGCCAGCGCATTCGGGTCGTCAATTTTCTGTGTTATCGCGTTGATGTAAATATAATCGTTACCGATTCCGTGCATTTTTGTAAATTTCAACATTTTGGTCACCTTACTTACATAACAATATATATAGATTATATCAAACAAGGCTTGATTTGACAACCTATTTGCCACTATATATCACATTTTTTGTGCTTTCCTGAACTTGACAAATTTTGCCTTGAAGACTATACTTTTGACATATTTTTTCACAGATTAAGGGAGATAATTATGATTGATGTACCCTCAATTTTCGGCATAGATGTTTTCAACGAACAGGTGATGAAAGAACGCCTGCCAAAAGACACCTATGAAGCGCTCAAAGCTACCATCGTAAACGGCGAGCCGCTGGACATAAATGTTGCCAACATCGTAGCAAAAGCGATGAAAGAATGGGCAATAGAAAAGGGCTGTACCCACTACACACACTGGTTCCAGCCGATGACTGGTATCACCGCGGAAAAGCACGACAGCTTCTTAACTCCCGACAAAGACGGCAAGGTCATCATGGACTTTTCGGGCAAAGCTCTCGTCAAGGGCGAAAGCGACGCTTCCTCTTTTCCAAACGGCGGAATTAGAGCTACCTTTGAAGCTAGAGGCTACACAGCGTGGGACCCTACTTCCTACGCTTTTGTAAAAGACAGTTCGCTGTACATTCCGACAGCGTTTATGTCATATACAGGCGAGGTGCTTGACAAGAAAACTCCGCTTTTGCGCTCTATGGACAGAGTTTCCCTCGAAGCCCTCAGAATACTCAAGCTTTTCGGCAAAGACGATGTAACCAGAGTTACCGCCAATGTCGGTGCTGAGCAGGAGTACTTTCTCATAGACCGCAAAATGTATGACAAACGAAAGGACCTCAAATACACAGGACGCACTCTTTTCGGCGCAAGAGCAACAAAAGGCCAGGAGCTCGAAGATCACTATTTCGGTGCTATCAAAAACCGTGTATCGCAGTTTATGAAAGAACTCGATGAACAGCTTTGGAAGCTCGGCATTTACTCAAAAACCAAGCACAACGAGGTAGCTCCGTCACAGCACGAGCTAGCTCCTGTTTTCACTACCACTAACATCGCAACCGACCAGAATCAGCTGACTATGGAAACGATGAAAACTATCGCGAGAAAGCACGGCATGTCGTGTTTACTCCACGAAAAGCCTTTCGCTGATGTCAACGGCTCAGGTAAGCACAACAACTGGTCACTCTCCACAAACACAGGAGAAAACCTGCTCAAACCGGGCAAAAAGCCTGAAGAAAACACACAGTTTCTGCTTTTCCTATCAGCTATTATCAAAGCGGTTGACGAGCATCAGGATTTGCTGAGAATTTCCGTTGCTACCGCAGGCAATGACCACCGTCTTGGTGCAAACGAAGCACCTCCTGCTATCATTTCGATGTATTTAGGCGATGATTTAGAAGCGATTGTTGACGCTATCATAAACAACGAAGACTACGAAACTCAAGGTCGAGTGCTGATGGAAACAGGTGTTGAAGCTATGCCTGATTTCAAAAAGGATAACTCAGATAGAAATCGCACCTCACCGTTTGCTTTCACAGGAAACAAATTTGAGTTCCGTTCACTTGGCTCATCAATCAGCATTTCGTGCCCTAACATTATGCTCAACACAATAGTTGCTGATGTACTCTCACAGTTTGCAGACACTCTAGAAACTGCCGATAATTTTGAGTCAGCGTGCAGACGACTGATAAAGAAAACCTTCAGAGAGCATAAACGCATCATCTTCAACGGAGACGGCTACACCGACGAGTGGGTTGAAGAAGCTAAAAAGAGAGGTTTACTTAACCTCAAAAACACCCCTGAAGCTTTAAAGCATTTTGTAGACAAAAAGAACATCGAGCTTTTCGAAAGAAACCACATCTACGGTGAAAAAGAAGTCAGAGCGAGATATGAAATCCTGCTCGAAAACTACTCTAAGGTTATCGCAATCGAAGCCCAGACTATGATAAATATGGCAAAGAAGGATATCTTCCCTGCTGTGTCTAAATTCACAGGAGAATTAGCGCAGACTATCCTGAGCAAAAAGGCTGTTTCTTCTCTTATTAAAACAGATGCAGAAGAAAAGCTCCTAAAAGAGATGTCAGACTTGCTTTCTCAGTTTGCCACTTTGACCGACAAGCTTGAAGAAAACCTACTCGGTGCAAAAAACTACAGAAACGACCCGCTCACGCTTTCAGAGTATTACAGAGATTATGTACTCTCTGCGATGAATGAGCTTAGAGCAGTTGGCGACGAAATGGAAACCGATATGTCAAGCGAACACTGGCCATATCCATCCTACGGCGATATGCTCTATTCAGTGCAATAAATCTCATATTACAAGACTAAACCCCCGATTTCTCGGGGGTTTTTCTATGCCTATTTCAGCTGTTCTTTTAGCAATATCCGTCCTTTATTCAGCCTGCTTTTAACAGTGCCTTCAGGGATATTGAGCACTCTTTTTATTTCTTTAATCGAATATTCTTCAATGTAAAACATAATTACAACGAGCCTGATTTTTTCGGGAAGGTTATCAATCGCCTCTCCTATTTCAACGCTGATATAAGGATTATCTCTCGAGCTAATGTCACATAACCGCTCCTCTAAACCAACCTCACGGTTGTGCTTTTTCAGTGTCTTTTTGCACTCGTTAATAAGTATCCGTATAAGCCATGTTTTGAAATACTCTTCCTGTCTTAGCTTGTGAAGATTTTCGTAAGCTTTGAGTATCGCATCGCTCACGCAGTCAAGTGCATTCTGCTCATTTTTCAGCATAGACATCGACACTCGGTACATCGTGTCCTTGCTCTCACACACCAAAGTTTCAAATGTTTTTATGTCCATATTACTGCACCTTAAAAATCAAGTATGTGGTTGCACTACCAGAATAATCAGGAGTAATGACTCCGTCAGTCGATGGATTTAAAACAAGATAAGCGTTTTGCAGTTGCTCCTCAATACATCTGTATCCAAGTGTTATGGTTTTCGTTTCATTTGGTTTGAGTATAGGTTGATAGAAATCTTTGTCCGTTTCACCGTGGTCGCTCATATAGAAAATCTCACCATCACAGTATTCTTTTGCAGATATATTCTGAGCCTTGTCAATTTGTGTAGCCGGTATGTAGTTATCGAATGCGTCTTTTGCAAGTGTTTGAAGTCGATGCGGAATATAAATCGTTACTTCTTTGTCTGTTGTGTTTGTAAATTCGATATCTACAAGCACCAGCTTTTGCTCCTTACTTTCACAACTTATAAGCTTAGTTTCGGTATTAACCCCATCACCATTTTGCCATATTTCGACAACCTTTGGCAAAAGCTTTCCGTTTGAATCAACTAATTCGTCTGAAGAAAAAGAACTATTCAAGCCGGATTTATCAAGTTCATTTATGTTATCAGTCACTCTTATGTCTGATATTGAAGACTTTACTTTTAGTCCACCCTCACCTATTTGATCATTGTAGCCTGCAAAAACGATTTCCTTATCTACAGGCATCTCAACAAAAACGTACTCATAAACGAAAGTCATAGTGTCGTCTGTGATTTGATCTTTTTCCGGTTCAAAGAAAGTGTCGTGGTCGCTTTCTGTTCCCTGTGTAAAGCTTATAGAGTCAACAAAAGCCTTAAGCTCATCGTCAGTCACAGTCTCTCCGCGATAGATAAGTATAAGCACATTCGCTTCTTCGTACCAGACATAGTAACGAGAAAGCCCTTTGTAATCATCTGTACCAACTAATTCATAAGCAGGTCGAGAAGCTATTGTCGTCGCTTTGTATTCCTTGACATCTATTTCAAGCACAGTATAGTCAACGCTTTCATAAAACCTCATCGGCAAAATTGTAAAACCGAAGGTCCATTCTTCATCGTCGCGGTCGTATTTGAGCCCTGCTGAGTTTTCTTGTTCTTTAAAGCCGTCAGGAATATCCACATTCATCTTGACGTATTTCGGAGCATCTTCATTTATATTTATGTTGAAGCTCAAACCGAAAAGTCCCACACGCTGTGCAATCGCTCCGCAACCCTTAACCGCACCAAACACAGCACTCGGAAGCACAGCGAATATAAGCACAACCGCTATAACCACCCTCAAAGGCATACTTAGTCTTTTCTTTTTTGTAAGTCTAACTTGACTTAATGCCCTATCAACAGTGTAACCAAACCGCTCGGGCGTTTCTTTGAATACATTCTGGAGTTTTTCTTTCATACCAATCTCTCTTTCTTAATCAGAATAGAAATGAATTCATTCTAAATATTAGATAGCTTTACTCTATGAAAGGTTCACTAAAAATAAAAATACCCCGATTGAAAAAATCGAGGTATATACTATATCAGTTTTTCTTAAAGAAAGCTACAGCTACTGCGCCCGGACCTGCGTGAGTACCGATAACCGAGCCGATAACCTGAACATTGAGGTCACTCTTTGCATGAGCCCAGAGCTCCTTGCTGTCTTCGACATACTTTTTTAGAAGTGTGTCATTAAGACCAGTATAACCCAGTAGCACAGGCTTTTCAAAGTCAACACCACCCGCTTTTTCGATTTCCTGTACGAGCAGGTTGTTGCCCTGCTTAGAGCCTCTGGCTTTACCGAGCATTATAATCTCACCTGAATCAACAGATATAACAGGCTTTATATTGAGCACTCCTCCTGCAAAAGCAACCGCCGCGGAAATTCTTCCGCCCTTTTTGAGATACTCCAAGGTATCAAGCATTGCAACGATGATGATATGCTTTTTCTCTTTCTCTAAATTTTCAGCGATTTCTTTCGCACTCATTGAGCTGTCAACGAGCTTTAATGCGTGCTCAACCAAAATACCCGCGCCGATAGTAACAGAGCCACTGTCTACAACATAGATGTTGTCGTAGTCCTTAGACGCGATAAGCGCGCTGTTGTAGGTACCTGACAGCTTCTTTGAAAGTGTGATTACAACCGCGCTGTCGCCGTCTTCCTTAATCTTGTCAAACAAAGGAAGAAAAGCGGCAGGAGTAGCCTGACTTGTGGTCGGGATAACATCGCTTTCAATAAGCTTTTCATAAAACATTTTGTGGTCGATAGTAACGCCGTCAATAAATTCTTCATCTGCAAAACGCAAAGTAAGCGGTACAATCTCCACCTTTTCTTTAATCTGAGGGGTTAAGTCTGTAGTGGAATCGATAATAATTTTTACGCCCATTACTTTCTCCTTTTCAAGAAATTATACAGGCAGACCACTCTCGCTTAATGTACGCAGATTGGAAGAAATCAAATCAAGACTATTATAAAAAGTCTCTCTATCCTCTTCACTTAAGCCCTTGCCGGCTAAGTCAACAGCGAGATTAACACGCTCTCTGACCTGCTCAGCGGCAAGCTTACCTTTTTCTGTGAGCTTTAGTAGTCCTCTATACATATTCTTGCCTACAGATTCCTTTATTACTAAACCTTTTTCTTCCATAATTGACATCATACGAGATACATCAGCCTTGTCCTTGCCACAAAGCTCAGAAAGCTGTGGCGCTGTGATACCATCTTTGAAACGGTATAAAGTTGTCAGATAAGTCGCGTGCGGACCTTTGAGTCCGTACTTTGACAATTCCTCCGCAGCCAGCTTGTGCCAGTAGCGGGTGATTTCAAATATAGCCAAAGAAAATTTTTCGAATCTATCTACCATCAATAACAACCTTTCCGTAAGATGTTGATTTTTCAACATCTCGTATTATATATCATCGTATTATAAATGTCAAATTTTAAGTGTAGCTTACTGACAAAGCCTGAACACTACTTAGCTTACAGCAAATCGCTAAGGTAGTTTTCAACCTTTTCCTGAGCCTTTTCTCTCAGCTTTTCTTCGTCGATTTTAACGCATCTGCCCTCTTCTACGACGACTTCGCCATTAATTATAGTGTAGTCAACAGCACCCTTGAGTCCGACTGTTGAGAGCATAGATTTAGTATCAAAGCACGCGCCGACGAGCTCGACTCTGCGCTTATCAACAAGGAACATATCAGCACATTTGCCGACTTCAATAGAGCCGATGTCATCTCTGCCAAGCACCTTAGCGGAGCCACTTGTTGCAATTTTCAGCACATCGTACGCAGTAAGTCCCTCTGCGCCATAGGTAAGTCGGGACAAAAGATACGCTACGCGCATTTCTTCTAACATATTCGAGCCGTCATTTGACGCACTTCCGTCAACTGCTAAGCCAACCTTAACACCCTTTTTGAGCATCTGCGGAATTTTTGCAACACCTGAACTGAGCTTCATATTGGAAATCGGACAGTGAGCAACACCTGTGCCTGTATCAGCAAGGAAGTTAAGCTCAGCCTCGTTAAAGTGAATGCCGTGAGCGTACCAGACATGTTCCCCCACAAAGCCCAAAGACTCCATATATGAAAGCGGACGCATATTGTATTTTTCAAGTGTATAGTTTTCTTCATCGATAGTTTCGCACAGGTGAGTGTGGAGTCTGACGCCTTTTTCTCTTGCGAGTTTTGCACTTTCTCTGTACAAATCAGCACTTGCAGAAAACGGAGAACACGGAGCTAAAGCGAGCATATTCATCGAGCCGAAACTGCTGTCGTGGAATTTCTCAATCGCATCCACGCTGTCTTTAAGTATCTCAGAGGTTGTCTGTACAACGCTGTCAGGCGGAAGTCCGCCGTCTTTTTTTGAGAGATTCATACTGCCGCGTGACATATACACTCTCATAGAGAGCTCTTTAGCCGCCTCAAACTGACTTTGCAAAAGCTCGTTTGACTTACCCTGTGGGAAAACATAGTGGTGGTCAAAGCAGGTAGTACAACCGTTTTTCATCAGCTCTGCCATACCGCACTGTGAGCTCAGAAACACTGCATCACTATCTAAGTTTTTCCACACTCCGTAAAGTGCCTTAAGCCAAGGGAACAGCTCCATATTCTGCACGCTTTTAATATTGCGTGAGAAAAATTGGTACAGATGGTGGTGAGTGTTTATAAGTCCCGGATAGCAAATCATATTCGTGCAGTTGATAACACGCTGTGCACCGACATCAAGGTCGATACCTATGCTCTCGATTTTTCCATCTTTTATAAAAATATCAACGCCCTCATACACGGTATCGGTTTTATCACACGAAACCGCAGAGCTCACATTTCTCAGTAATAGTGTCATAGAATCACCTTATAGTGCAGAAAAATCCCCCGCTCTCGCAAGGGGGATTTTTTCAGTAAATTTATCTGTCTTCTCTGAAGTATGCAAGTCCCAGTGCATTTGGCGGCTGGTTTTCTCTCTTCTTTCTGAAGGAAGTGAAAACAAGCACGATAATTGTAACAACATAAGGGAGCATATTGAAAAGCTCCAGAGTCTTACGGGACAATCCCGGAATGTAAAGATAAGCCCAGAACAATAAACCAAACAGGTATGCACCCCAGATAGCGTTCTTCGGACGCCAGATAGCAAAGATAACAAGTGCAACAGCGAGCCAGCCTAAGTTTTCGATAGTGCCGTCGTTTGCCCATGTACCCTTTGTGTAATCCATAACATAGTAAAGACCGCCAAGCCCCGCAATACCGGTACCGATACAGGTAGCAAGATAACGATAAACAGTGACATTGATGCCCGCAGCGTCTGCAGTAGCAGGGTTTTCACCGACAGCTCTGAGGTTAAGACCCGAGCGGGTTTTGTTAAGATACCACTGAACTAAAATCGCGATTATGATAGCTACATAAACAAGCCAGCCGTATGAGAAAATCAGCTTTCCGACAGTGCCCATATTTGACAAAAACGGAATCTTTGTCATAAATGCTTTGCTGGTAGTTTCAACACGAATCTGACCAACACCGCCTGAAAAACCGTTTAAAAGTCCGCCGAAGAAGTTAGCTACACCCGAGCCGAAAATCGTGAGCGTAAGACCTGTTACATTCTGGTTAGCTCGAAGTGTGATTGTCAAAAATGCAAAAAGCAGACCACCGAGTGCTGCCGCGAGGAAAGCACATAAAACAGCGATAATCACGCAGACAACCGGGATAGGATTTTCAACATTCTTTTCGTAGAAAAATACGCCTACAAGACTTGAAATAGCTCCAAGATACATAACACCCGGAATACCTAAGTTTAGGTTACCTGCTTTCTCGGTGATAATCTCACCGATAGCGCCGAACATAATGATTGTACCGAAAGCGATGGAGGACTGTAAAAGCTGCATCAATGTATTCATATTAAGCATATTACTGTACCTCCTTATTCTTTTTGCGGAAAATCATACGATAGTTAACAAAGAACTCGCTACCTAAGATGAAGAACAGAATAATACCTGTAATCATACTGGCAACATAGTCGTTAAGGTCGTATTTAGAAGCGATTTCGATAGCACCCTTATCAAGGAAAACAAGGAGCAGAGAAATCAGAATCATAGTAAATGTATTGAACTTAGCAAGCCACGCAACGATAATCGCTGTAAAGCCCTTACCGCCTGCGGTGCTTGTAGAGATAGTGTGAGAAGCACCGGATACTGCTACAAAGCCCGAAAGACCGCAGATAGCACCTGAGATGAGCATTGTGCGGATAATGACTTTCTTAACATTGATACCCGCATATCTTGCTGTGTTCTCAGAATCACCGACAACAGCGATTTCGTAGCCCTGCTTTGAGTACTTGAGGTAAATGAACATACCGACTGTGATAGTCATAACAACGATGACATTCATCAGATAGTCCTGACCGAAAATCGGAGGGAACCAGCCCTCGTGACCATTCGGGTTGATAATACCAACGGTGTTTGAACCGAATGGGTTTTCCCACATAGCTACAAAGAATGATGTAAGCTGTATAGCAACATAGTTCATCATAAGAGTGAAAAGCGTTTCATTTGTGTTCCACTTTGCTTTGAATACCGCAGGAAGCAAAGACCACAGCGCACCAGCAACCAAGCTCGAAACTATCATACAGATAAAGAGCAAAGCAGGAGGAAGGTCCTTTAAATAAATCATACAAGCGGCTGTAGCAATACCGCCAACGAGAATCTGACCTTCGGCACCGATGTTCCAGAAACGCATCTTAAATGCCGGAGCAAGACCAACCGCGATGCACAAAAGCATCATAGTATCACGGATAGTAATCCATGTTCTGCGGTTGAAGAATTTATAGTCTTCTTTAAATGCACCGAAAGCACCCTCAACCATAGATTTATAAACCTCGAGAGGATTAACCTTTATAAGCAAGTAAATAACAACACCGCAAACCACGAGCGCGAGCACAACAGAAATCACTCTTATGAGAATCGACTGCCACAGTGGCATCGAATCGCGCTTCGCTATTCTTAAAAACGGCTCTTTTTTATGTACAGTTATCTTAGCCATTTTCCTGCTCCTCCTCTCTTAAGTGTGTCATCAGAAGACCGATTTCCTCTTTAGTGGTAGTTCGTGCGTCAACGATACCGTTTAGCTTACCGTCACACAAAACTAGAATTCGGTCGCAAAGTGCAAGCAGTACATCTAAATCCTCGCCGACATAGATAACCGCTACACCCTTCTCTTTCTGGTCGTTGAGAAGATTATAAATAGTGTAAGAAGTGTTTACATCAAGTCCTCTTACCGCATAAGCTGTCATCAGTACAGACGGAGCAGCTTCGATTTCTCTGCCGACAAGAACTTTTTGTACATTACCGCCCGAAAGCTTTCTTACAGGGGTTGTGATACTAGGGGTTACAACCTCTAAATTGTCCTTAACTTTATTAGCGAGCTCCTTAGGACCCTTTCTCTCTGTGAAGAAGAAGCCTTTTCTGTAGGAACGGAGCATCATGTTATCAGACATGCCCATCGAGCCTACCAGACCCATACCGAGTCTGTCCTCAGGAACGAATGAAAGCGCAACGCCCATATCCTTGATCTGCAAAGCAGTTTTACCGATAAGCTGTGAACGCTCCTCTGTGTCAGGGATAACATACTCAATCGAGCTGCCGTCAACAGTGTCCTGAAGACCTGCAATAGCCTCGAGCAGCTCCTTCTGACCGCTACCTGAAATACCCGCAACACCGAGTATCTCGCCACCGTAAGCGGTGAAGCTGACATTATCAAGAGCAGTAACACCATATTTGTTAACGCAGGAAAGGTTGTTTACAACAAGACGCTCTTTTGTGTTCTCAGGGTCTTTTCTGTCGATATGTAAAGTTACCTTCTGACCGACCATCATTTCAGTGAGAATCGAAACAGAAGCTTCGCTGGTTTGAATAGTGTCGATATATTCGCCTTTTCGAAGGATAGAAACTCTGTCAGAAATCTCGAGCACTTCGTTTAGCTTATGAGTGATGATGATGATAGACTTGCCGTCAGCCTTCATATTACGCATAACTTCGAAAAGCATATCGGTTTCCTGTGGTGTAAGTACCGCAGTAGGCTCATCTAAGATGAGGATATTAGCTCCACGATAAAGCGCCTTTACGATTTCAAGAGTCTGCTTTTCCGAAACGCTCATATTGTAGACCTTTTTGTCAGGATCTACCTTAAAGCCGTATTTATCACAGATAGCTTTGATGTCAGCTGCTATCTGCTTTTTATTAAACGCGATGCTCTTATCCAGACCGAGCGCCACATTTTCCGTAGCAGTAAATACATCAACGAGCTTGAAGTGCTGGTGAATCATACCGATACCCAGAGCGTACGCATCTTTTGGTGAGCAGATAGAAACCTCTTCTAGCTCATCCTTGCCGTTATCGACATAGATATGACCCGAATCAGGATAGTAAATACCCGCGAGCATATTCATCAGCGTAGTCTTACCCGAGCCATTTTCGCCAAGCAAAGACAAAATCTCGCCTTTTCTAATGTCTAGTGTGACATCCTTGTTAGCAATGACTTTCTTACCAAAGGTTTTGGTAATATTTTCAAGCTGCACAGCAATGTTATTGTGCACTACACATCCTCCTCTTTTTTATTGATTTAGCTAAAACACAACGGTCCGAAATCCGTGTTTTTCTTTAGTATGGGCAGTTGTGTTTTAGCTAAAAACAAGTGCATAATAAACTCGTAAAGGGAAGCCGATTTCTCGGCTTCCCTTTTTGCGGATTACTCCGTCATAAACTAAAAATTAGTTGAGAAGTGTGATACCGTCGATATCGAGTGCAAAGCAAGGAGCTGACTGGAAGTATGACTCGTGGAAGTAACCATCGAATACAGCTTCGTCAGTATCAGGAACGAAGTCACCGTCTGTATCTGTAGCAAATGCAGACTCAACCTTCTTGCCGCCTACTGTGAATGTTTCAGTATCGAATACGTGGATTTCGCCAGCCTTGATAGCTGCGATTGTTGCGTCAACCTTCTCCTGTGTGCCTTCTGCTGCTGACTCACCAAGTGGTGTGATAGCAACAGCGCCGTCTGCGTAGCCCTTAGCCCAGTTCTGTGGAACTTCTTCGCCCTTCATAGCTTTGCCGATAGCTTCTGTGTAGTATACAGACCAAACGTTTGTAGCTGATGTAAGAGCACCCTGTGGAGCAACCTCGAGCATGTCGATGTTGTAACCGATTGAGTAACAAACTTCACCTGACTCTAAAGCAGCCTGAACAGCAGATGGAGCACCTGTTGAGTCAGCGTGCTGACCGATGATTACGCAACCCTGTGAAAGGAGCTGGTTAGCTGTTTCGCCCTCTTTTGTGAGGTCGAACCAAGAGTTTGTGAACTGAACGCTCATAGCAACCTTGTCATAAACAGACTTGATACCGAGGAAGAAAGCTGTGTAGCCTGATTTTACCTCAGCGTATGGGTAAGCACCTACGTAACCAACCTTAACGTTGCCGTCAGCATCAAAGTTGTCGTCAGAAAGCTTGTCAGCTTCAACGAGCTCTTTAATCTTCATACCTGCAACAACACCTGATACGAATCTTGACTCGTAAACAGCTGTGAAAGCGTTACAGAAGTTTGGAAGACCGGAAGCCTTAGCTGTATCACCTGTCATAGCGATGAATGTAACATCAGGAAACTCTGTAGCAGCCTGCTGCATGTGTGACTGGTGGCCGTAAGAGTTAGAAACAACGAGGTCACAACCCTGATCAGCAAGGTCAGCAGCTGTATCATAGCAAGTTTCGTCCTCTGGGATTGTGTACTTCCAGATAATCTGATCGTCGCTAAGGCCTAAAGAAGCAGCAGCTTCCTGGATACCCTGGATGTGAGCGTATGTATAGCCTTCGTTCTCGTCGCCGATAAGGATAACGCCCATTTTGAAATCAGATGTTGCGCCTGCTTCGTCTTTAGTAGCATCAGTTGTTGTGCCACAAGCAGCTAAAGAAGCTACCATAAGGATAGCAAGCATAAGTGCTAAAAACTTTTTCATTGGATTTTTCCTCCTTAAAATTATTTCCTTTTGGAAATCTGAGTTAGCCCGAATTTCGGTTCCTAACATTAGTAATTATACCTTCTCAAAATATGATTGACAATATTTTAAAAGAAATATAAATACAAAATTTTTAAAAAATAGGCTTGTACCCCCCTACCTTTTTTGGTGTTTTTAAACAACGCCCATAAATATCTAAATTTATTTTAGATAAGCTAAAACTTGTTATTTCTAATTTAGAAATATAACGCGTATTCATTGCAGTAAAATTAAACTGTAAATAAAACTATTTCGGGTGAGATTATGAACAGCTTTGTGCTAAAAGGTGATATATGCTACAGCATAGACAAAGACACTCTTTGCAC
Organism: Ruminococcus sp.; assembly: GCA_017410265.1. Classification (GTDB taxonomy): domain Bacteria; phylum Bacillota; class Clostridia; order Oscillospirales; family Acutalibacteraceae; genus Ruminococcoides. The sequence continues at coordinate 48,943 of JAFQRC010000008.1, forward strand.
TATAGAAAACGGATACTGTGTATGTGTTGACACTGTGAGCAAAGGAGTTTTTACTACACTACCTAAAGAATACTCCACTCTACCACTTTATGACTACTCGGGAAAGCTCATTATCCCGGGACTTGTTGATTTGCATATTCACGCTCCTCAGTTTGCTTTCAGAGGACTTAATATGGACAGCGAACTGCTTTCCTGGCTCAACGAAAACGCTTTTCCCGAGGAAGCTAAATTCGCTGACCTTAGCTACGCCAAGAAAGCTTACACGATTTTTGCAGAAGCTCTCAAAAACAGCGTGACAACCAGAGCGTGTATTTTCGCAACTCTCCATAAAGAAGCCACCCTCCTTTTAATGGAGCTGATGGAAAAATCAGGGCTTATAAGCTTTGTCGGCAAGGTCAATATGGACAGAAATTCGCCTGATATCCTCATCGAAGAAAGTGCAGAAAAATCAGCAAAAGACACCGAAAGCTGGGTGCTTTCAGCTATAGGTAAATTTGACAACACATTCCCTATAATCACCCCACGATTCATACCAAGTTGCACCGATGAGCTAATGGAAAAGCTAGGTAAACTCGCCAAAAAGCACAAGCTTTCTGCACAGTCACATCTGTCCGAAAACAAAGACGAGATAAAATGGGTCGCAGAGCTCTGTCCGGATGCTAAAAGCTACGGTGATGCATACGACAAGTTCGGTCTTTTCGGAAAAGATACAAAAACCATTATGGCACACTGTGTATACTCTGGTGACGACGAAGTAGAGCATATGAAAGAAAACGGAGTATTTATCGCTCATTGTCCTGCTTCTAATACAAACCTTACCTCAGGCATAGCACCAGTCAGAGCCTACCTTGACAAAGGTCTTAAAGTCGGTATCGGAAGCGATGTCGCAGGCGGTCACACCGAATCACTTTTCAGAGCAATTTCTGACACGATACAGGTATCAAAGCTCTACCACAGACTGGTTGATAACACCGCAAAGCCTGTCACCTTCAGTGAAGCATTTTTCTTATCAAGCAAAGGTGGCGGAGAATTTTTCGGCAAAGTCGGTTCATTTGAAGACGATTACGAATTTGACGCTGTAGTTATCGACGACTCTGTGCTCCCTCATCCGCAGGAGTTATCCGTAAAAGAACGCCTCGAGCGCAGTGTTTATTTAAACGCAGATTTACTTGGAATAACAGCGAAATTTGTTCGTGGAAAGAAAATCATATAACAGCTTATAACAAAAGGCTTGTGCAAATTTGATATGCACCCCAAAAGTTAGACACTTTTGGAGGTGCATATTTTTATGGCAAAAAGAGGAACAATACAGAAAAGATATAGTGCAGAATTTAAAATAGGTGTTATAATGGATATGCGAGAACACCGATTAGGATATCAC
>JAFQRC010000009.1 GCA_017410265.1 Ruminococcus sp.
CTGCTTTTTTGTGTGTCTGTAAAAACGGATTCGATTTTTAGCGAGTGAAACGAGCAGGGCTCCCGAAAAGGTGAAACCTTTTTGGGAAGAGGACGAACGGCGACGCGAGTAGGCAAATGCTACCGCAATTTGCAACGAGCACAGCCCGTGAGTACGAGGTTATCAGCTCCATCGTCGTCGCGGACTTTATAGGTCTGCGACGATTTTTCGTTTAAAAATGTCGCACGACCTAACCGTTGCTCCTCCTCTCCCCAAAATCTCAGATTTTTGGGACCCCATTTTGGCGCTTAAACAAGGCATTTTTTAAAGCCTGTCTAAGCGTTTTTTCATTTATAGCCGATTTGATGTTTATTGATGTTTATTTCGATGAAAAACCTGATAGTTTATAAGGAGTAAAAGTCCTATACTCGTTTGTGGTCAATATTATTTTTTGTTTGGCAAAACATGATACTATATATAAATACGAAATTATAGCATTTTATAATAAGAATTAATATAGAATTTGTGTAAATTACTTGAATTTTATAGACATTTATAGTATTATTTGTTTATATATAATAAAAACAAAATCGAGGTGTTTTAAATGACCAAAAGGATATTATCAGTAATTCTTATACTTATAATTTCGTTAAGCATCATTGTTCCTGCGCTTGTGGCTAATGCTGCTGTTATATTTACTACATCGTGGGATTGGAACGGCGATGGAAATACCGAGGGCTGGGAAAAGAACGATTATATATCGACCGATACTGTTGAAAATGGAATATACACGCTTGATATAACAGGCGGTGATGCATATATCACCAGCCCACAGCTTTCTTTTGATGCAAGCTATTATCCGAAGATGGAGCTTACTTATCGAAACTCTACAGACTGTAGTGATGCTGAAGTTTTTTGGACTTGTAGCGAAGGTGGCTGGGGACCAGAGCGTGGCTTAGGCTTTTCGACTATAGCTGATGGACAGTGGCATACTGTGACAGTAGACTTGTCTCAGAACAGCTACTACGCAGGCACAATCACTCAGCTCAGATTTGACCCTGTGGCAGATACAAGCGGTCTTTTTGAAATCGACAAACTGCGTTTTATTCCAAGAGGTGAGAATGCTGCCTACTGGAATTTTAACGCACCAGGCAATTTTGAAAACTGGGCTTCAAACTTGATTATGGATTCATGTGACGTAACTGATAGTTCACTCGTTATGAAATTTTCAGGACAGAGTGACCCTTGGGTTGAAAATTACTGTGAGTCTATAGATACGGCTATTTACAGTAAGCTTTTATTAACATACAGAAACACTACTGACTGTACAACATCAGAGTTTTACTGGCAAAGAACCGATGAATTCTGGTCTGCTGACAGAATGAAGCGGATAGAAACTATCAACGATGGCGATTGGCATACAGTTATGGTTGATTTATCAACTGAGAGCAACTGGTGCGATACAGTAAAAGCGATTCGCTTTGACCCTGTAGAATATGTGAGCGGAACTTTTGAGATAGATAGAATTGTACTTGCGTCAAAATACGCACAGATTGATGCAGATACAGCAAATGTTCTATCAGAGGTTGCGTGGAATTTTACTAACGATAACGACGCAATTGGTTGGACAGATTGTAACAGCGTTTCAAGTACAGGCGTTGCTGACGGCGCAATCTTCTTCAATCTGGAGAATTCATTCGACCCGTTTGTATGTGGCCCTGAGATAGCAATTGATGCGTCAGTATACAAGAAAATAGAGATTCGTTACAGGTCTACTGTTGATAATAATAAGGCAGAAATATACTGGAAAAAGGATAATACTGATTTTAATCAGGAAGATCATGTGTTCTTTGAGCTCGATAATTCAGGAAACTGGAATAATGTTATCATTGATCTTTCAGACAAGAGCAACTGGTCGGATATTATTACCGGGCTGAGATTGGATTTGGCTCAGTCAGGCACGGGCTTTATCGAGATTGACAAAATCCGTTTTATCAGCGAAGTGGATACAAATGAAAAAACCTGTACCGCAAAAGGCGGAGATACTACATCGTGGGATTTTGAAACTCAACACGACCCTCTTGGTTGGACTATTAACTCCGGTGTAGCAGACTCTGGCGTAGGTGATGGAAACTTCGTTATGTATATTTCGAATGGTAATGACCCTACTTTGACAAGTCCTGACATCAGTATAGACAGTAAAAAATATAAGATTATTGAAATCAAATACAAGAATGAAATACAAAACGATGAAGGTCAGATTTACTGGGAATCAAATAAATCGGGTTTGAGTGAACAAAACTCCTGTCAGTTTACTTCAATTTCCGACGGTGTATGGCATACAATAAGACTCGATATGTCACAATATCCAGGATGGAAAGGTAACATCACAAAACTCAGAGTCGACCCTGTAACAGGCGGTGTAGGTCATTTCTATATCGATCGTGTTGCAATTATGGATTCTCCGTCACGTTACACCATGAGCAACGGATATATTTACTTAAGCGGTGTTAACGGCTCGGTTGACACTATGTATTTTGACCCGAATGGTACAGCTGATTACGGCGAGAATCTGCTGATGGGTGAGATGTATATGGGTATGAAATATAACGATACAACATACTCAAGTTCCGGTTCAGATGTAAACTGGACAATAAAAGATAACACGCTCACAATCAACAACATCACATTCGGAAGTTCAAAAGTCAAAGGCAAATGGGTGCTTACACTCGACGGCAACAAACTCGACAATACATTTACAATTACATCAAAACTCGATTCTACAACCACATTCTATGATTTAGGTTACTGCTATGATATGATTTGGGATAATAACGGCTATGATATCGAGAAGGACCCTGTCGGTTCTTTGAGAGTACCTTTCAGAAGAATCGTTTCAAGTGATGACAGATATCACTCGGCTTATGCATACAAACGTATGCCGTGCAGAGAGGACGAAGTGTCAATCGGTTACACAGGCTCCTATATTGATATCGAGGGTGCAAACGGACACAACTATAATCTGCGTATGTCTTGTGATACAGGTAGCGTAAGCCCTATATGCTTTGTAGACCACGTGAAGTTCAATTTCAGAAGCCAGATCTATTCTGTGAATGTCAACCCAAATACAACACTTACGCGTACACTTGGTATCGAGGTTTCACAGAATAAAGATGTAACTCCTGAGCATTTTGTATCCTTTGAGAGTGATGACGAAGAATTTGCAACATCACTGACTGAGATGCTCTATGAATTTGCTAACGCACGCGAGCGTGGTTGTACACTCCCGGACTGGGCTGAGTTTATAAGTACCATAAGAGCATGGCAGGATGATAACTATCTTCCGGTTGAAAAACGTAACATCAGTACAGCTCCTCAGAAAGAAGATGGTTATGTTCATACCTGGGGTGATTTAGAAGGCTGGCCGTTCCCTGTCGACCGGGATGCTAATCACTATATCACAACTTGTGCAAACACAATAAACGCTATATATAACTACTATGTATATGACGGAGACGAGGAATACTTACAGAATAATATAGAGCGTCTTCGTCTGGCTATGGACTACATATTAAAACAATTCGATCCCGACTACAACCTCTTCAGAATTGACCATCCGGACCACGATGGTACAGCAGGAAGTGTCGGAAGTAACTTATGGGATATCCTACCATACGGAAACCTTTCTGCGTATGATAATATCTACGGTTATCTTGCACTCACAAGGATGGCTGAGATCGAAGAAACTCTGGGTAACACTTCTCGTGCAGAAGAACTCAATAAGTACGCTGCTGATTTGAAAGCTGCGTACAACGAGCTGTTCTGGGCAGGCGACCACTTCATTCAGGTTATTGATGTAAACGGACAAATACGCGACTACGGCTGTGTATACATAAACCTCGAGACTATTGCATATGGCATTGCAGATGAAGAAAGATCAAAAATTATTTTAGACTATTTGAGTAATACAGTTACATCGTCTGGCGAAGCAGACGTATTCTCTGCTTTTGTATTCTCTCCAAGAGCCTCAATGTTCCACAATCCATCAATTTCTGAGGGTGGTTGGTACGGTTGCACATGGCCGGGCGGAGATGCTTTCGGTACAGAGCAGATTCAGAACGGTGGTACAATTTTCTACACTGCTTACCACGAACTTATTAGCCGAATCAAAGTGTATGGTGCAGACAACTCTTACAACAGATTCAAAGAGATTATAGAGCGCTATAGTATTGAACATCTTCAGGGCGGTGAGCTTGCTACAGGCGAACCGCATCAGCATTTCACATCCGGTCTTGTTGGCTGTTGGGGTGAGTTCCCTGAAAACGGTCTTGTACCTGTAGCAGCGAAAGACGGATTTATGGGTATTTCTGCTGATATGGACGGACTGAATATCACACCTGATATGCCAAGTGAACTGTCAAGCCTGTCAGTAAACAGATTGAACTTCAGAGATATGCACCTTGATATCACAACTACAGAAAATTCAGTCAGAATAAAAGCCACAAAGAACGATAACAAATACGACGACTGGTTCATAAACGGAAAGAAAGTTGAAGGTCTTTTCGATGTGACAGTTGATATCGAAAAGGGAGAAACTGTATCTCTTTACAGAGCAAGTGACAAGTACGAGCTCGGTGATGTTGACCTTGATGGAGAAATAACCATTATGGATGCTACATCGGTTCAGATGTATCTTGCAGAAAAAACAGAGTTTGTACCGGAGCAAATTGCACTTGCAGATACAAATAATGATTCAGTTGTAAGCATTATGGATGCAACAAAGATTCAAATGTTTGTTGCTCAGCTTATACCATCACTATAAAACTATTTCTTAATAGTAAAAGGGCTGTATCCTAAAGCTAGGGTACAGCCTTTGTGTTTGCAATATTTAATTTCAGAGTCGGGGGAACTAGTCTTTCGGCTTTTTTGTGCCTATCTCTTTGCGCAAAGCGTTGTGCTTTGTTATTAAGAATATTCTCAAACTGCTCCCGCTTTCGCATTTGGCTTTTACTGTGTTTTTGTACTGTTTTCAGCCAGATGTAAAGATTTATCAGTAAATTGTACAAAAGTGTTTACATTCGTACATTATAGGTATATAGTTATAATGTGAAAATGTCGTATTGTTTGATGTGCTTACGACGGTAAGGAGGACATATATGAAAAGCAGAATTAATAAACTGATGAGTCTTTTGCTTGTTTTGTGCATGCTGTTTTCAGTGTTTTCTGTTGATTTAACAGTTTACGCACAGGATACAATAACACCTAAGGCTACACCGACGGTTGAAATCGTCAGCTTTATGCGTGGTGCGCAGACTGATTTGCGTTCTTCTGAACTTTTAGAAGCAAGACTAACGGGTTATGACGGCAACCCTTATGAGCTTACCTATAAATGGGAGAGCACACTCGGCACATATCTGTATGTGTACAACTCTCACAATATGTATTATATCGATGGCACCGACGGAGAGGTCGAGATTTACAACAGTAAGATTGCAGCCAGCACCAATATGGCAGGTCGTACATACAAAGACAGCTTTACGGGACAGGGCTACTGCTGGGCTGCTATTTATGGTTCCAACACCTCAGGTACCGGTTCCTCTATTGCTGATAACAATGCATACAACGGCACCATCAAGGTAACTGTTTATGATAAAGACGGCAATGAAATTGCGACAGATTCTCACACGGGTACTGTAACAAGTTCTGGTATTTTGTGGTGGCAGACATATAATTACAGCGGCATCGTTGACTATAACCTTTCAAGTGATATAGACAATGTTACTATCGGCTTGTTTGAGGGTGACACACGAAATGTAAAAGACCTACTTGGCGAGTCTGCTATTGTTCACATCACTTGTGTAGAAAGTGATGTTACCAACGGAAGTATCATCAGTGGTGATGACCATATTACGCTAACCAAAAATGGAGATTACTTCATAACAGGTGATTTAGCGGGAACAAGCACTTATTCTACAGGTGATGCACAGGTACAGCTTTCAATAACAAAAGGCACATGTAAGTTCCACGAAAAAACAAGCGGTACTGCTACAACTACAGTATATGTATTCAAAAAGCCTACTACAAAAACCACAGCATATACACTTACTCTTGTTGATAACATTGATACACGTTGCAGCTACTTTATTAACGGTAAAGAAGGCGTAAAACAGGATGACGGAACTATCCTGTTCGATGGTCTTAATCCTAACACTCAGTATATGGTAGAAGTGCGTGGTGAATACAAAGACCAGAGCAACACAGAAAAGTATGCTTATGCCTACGTTTACGATACAACGGAGCCTATCTACAATGGTATAGTAGAGGTTTATCTTGATGGTGTATACGACTCAGTAACTCATACAGCGAGCGGTACAAAGGTTAACCTTGAAGATGTATCTGAAAACTCAACAATTTACGCTAAGAATATAGAAGGCGGAGAATTTATTGAGCTTAAGAAAGTATCGGGCACAACAGGTATATACTCAAGCGTGCTTGACGAAGGCTCATACAAGCTTTACTATACAACTGACGAGTCAACAAAGATTGACGACCAGTTGCTTATTATGCACAACGCTGACAGAACCAGATACCTGTTCTACAATTCTGTTACATATATGGACGATGACACACAGCTCAAAAAAGAGTGCTACGTAACAGGTTCTTCGGTTGATGTATGGAGCGAAATCCCAGTCAGAGAAGGCTATGTGTTTACAGGCTGGAAAGATGAAAACGAAACTATATATAGCAGTGGCGATGTGCTTACTCAGAATATCGGTGAACCATACGTTTTAGAGGCACAGTGGGAAGAAGGCATTGATGTTTATGTAAACTTCACCATCAACCATATAGCTAAAAACAATGGTCACTACCTTGATGATTCTGACAGACACGATGTGTCTTTTGACCTTATGTCAAGACCACAAGGCAGTGATGGTAACTACACAGATGTTTTTGATGCTCCTGTTACACTGCTCTGGAATGGTACAGACGCTTTTTCAAACGAGTATTTTGAAGCCTCTCACACAGATGACGGAACTATAGATAAAACTTTCTATACAGCAAAGGCTCCTATGCTTACTAATGTATTAAGCGGTCAGGAGTACTCCATAGAAGTTGTAAAAACCCACTACGAGATAGTTTCTATTACCACTCAGACTGCTCAAAATGGTGATATCACAGTAAATGTCGAGCTTATATATGACCCTAAAAATGCAGACCTCACATATACAGTAGAGCTTGACGACAAGTCAAAAGAGCTTGTCAGAAACCACCCTGAGTACAAGCCTTCTGCAGTACACGTAAAAGTATTATCGTGGTACTCTGATGGCTATAAAGAGATACAGGACAACACCTGGGAGCATATTTCTCAGCACCATGACACCTTTGTCACCTTGCACATTGACGAGAATGGTCAGGCTACAGGCTCATACCCTGTATGGATGCACAACGCATCACAAACCGAGTATTATCACTATCGCATCAAGGTTGTATCCTATGTGCTCTCTGACGGCACAGTTATTTCCACCAATGATGTCGAAGGATATGAGAATGTTCAGTATGTTACAGGTGGCGACACAGGCGACGACAGATATCTCGCTACAATTTCCGTAACAGGCGGTAATAATCCTGCGCCACAGCACACAACACTTACAGGTGCCCACTTTAACAATGAACAGGAAACCCAGCAGGGCGATTTAAAGGCAGTTATTTCCATCAAGACATACGATGTAACCTTTGACCCTGACGGCGGACAATTCAGTGACGGCACAACAAACAATAAAACAGCCGCAGAGCAGATAGAGATGCCAGACATGTCTGATTACAACGTTACAAAAGACGGAGGCTATGTCTTTGACGGTTGGTATGTTGTTGATGAAAACGGCGACATCACTGACAATACTGTAAACAGTGGTGATATATTGGTGTCTGACATAACACTCAGAGCTAAATGGAGAGCACCACTTACAGTAGAGGGTATCATTTCTGTTGCCGGCTACTACTACTTAGACGGCAACGAAAACGAGGTGCGTGTCATTAACAGCGGTGATCGTACACACGCAATTACTGTTTATTTGCAAAAAATTCTTCCTAACGGATACGCAGAAACAGTCGATACACAAAAAATCAACATCGCGTATAACGATATGGGTATGGTGGAGATTACCGAGCCGATGGGTACAGGTAACTATGGATTTACAACTGTTCCGGATGACGGTGCACAGTACAGAATTTTTATCCAGAATCCTAACTACGATGTTAAGTATCAGAACGAGCCTGAAAGTATAAATCAGGCAGTAATGTTTGACTACGAGAACAGCTATTTCCACGAGAGTGAAAGTAACAGCTTTATGGCGGAATTTACCGATGTTGAGCCGCTTGTTGCAGATGTGAACGCATTTTTGGTGTTTGAACCACACGATTTTGCTTTACACTATGCAGTAAACGCAACAACAATCGGCGAAGGCTTCCGCCCAAGCACAACTGATGTTTTAGTGCTTTATAATGATTTCAACCACGGCAACCATCCGCAGGACTGGCCTGTAATTACACAGATGAAAGACGGTGACACGATAGTCGGTCAGGATACCGCACTTTCAGCAGACGGTACAGGTAGCAATTCGTACGACGTATGGCGTACAAATACAGATGGACACTCTCTTTACGATTACGCTGTGCTTTTACAGAATTACACTATAAATGGCACAAAGTCTGCGTTTAATACGAGCACAGCACCGTTTTACTCTTATTACAACGGCAGTGCCCGATACAGCGCTCTTGACGGACTTACTCCTGAGCATCAGACACAGCTTTTAACTATTGAGCTCCAGCCGAAGAGATATACGGTTACCTTTGATTTAGATTTTACTCAGACACACGAAGACTATGTTACAGATATGCAGGACTATGCTGTGCTGATAAATGGAGAGCTGTCATATCTGACAGGTCACATCTGGAGCTACGAAACTGACATATCAGATATTGTTCCGAGCAGAGAAGGTTATAAATTCCTAGGTTGGTACGATGAAAATGACAACAGGGTTACTGAAATAGACGCAGGTGTTTGCGAAAACGTGACGTTGACTGCTAAATGGAAAGAAGCGTTCAAGGTTACTTTCCACGCAAACAACGATGACATCGACTACGATGTTTTCAGAACCTTCTACGAAAACGGTGCAGATGCACCTGATGGTGACAAAAACTTTACTTTAAAAGCTGACGGCACACTCAACTCTTTCTACGATATCCCTGAATTTGAGTATTTAACTCATAACAATTATGTGTTCAAGGGTTGGTATCTTGATGAGGATAACGGCAATGATTCAAGACCTATTAACTGGAATGAGCAGTACAAAGACGATACTGATGTTTACGCTCACTGGATTTCAGTAGAAGATGTCGATAAGGAAGAAGCTGACACAAAACTGTATGATAAAAGCGGTAAGTATCCGGGATATGACCTTCTTGGTGTGCAGATTCGTGACATAGAAAAAGAAAATGCCGACCATTACGGACAAGCGGGTACAGGTCTGCGATTTGTGACAGTGCTCAGCGAAGATGTATACAGCCAGATTAACGCTTTAAGTGACACAGATGCTGAGTATGGCTACGCTCTTGCAAAAACCGCAACAGCACAAAAATACTTAGGTACTGCTGAAAATTATCAACTTCAGTACAAGGGTGCAAATGTAAACGGCGTAGACACAACAACCAGCTACAAGTATGTTCAGAATATTAAGTGTTCAGGAGTGCCTGACCACTTTAACGGCGAAGATTACAGACTTTACACAGCGGTTGTTACATACAACGGATTAGAGGGCGACGCTCTTGACAGTGCACATTCACAGGCACTCACGGCTCGTTCATACATCCGTTACACAGATGCTAATGGCCTTTTCAGAACACACTATAATAACTATACAGGCACAAACACCTACTATGGTTGTAGTGCAAGCTTTGACTTAGCAAAATCTTTGATGAACGGTTAATATTATGAAAAGAGTAATCCTTGCAGTAACAATACTGACTTTTGCGGTTGCAATCCTCTGCGGTTGCAACCACAAAAGTGAACAGACAAATCTGACAACAGATACATCAGACCAAATAGTCGATGATACTCAAAGCATCGATAACAGCAACTCAGACGATGCTAATACAAAAACAAAGTCAGATTCAGCAGATGATAATGATTCAAGCGATGTAAACTTCAGCGAAGACAAAGTTGAAAACAATAAGCAATATTCAGACGATAAAAACAAAGATAATACATCAAATAACAATCAAAACGAAAGCGTAAGTAATAAAGAAAACAACGACTCTCAAAACGATTCTTCATATAAAGATGAAGTGTATGAAGCAGAGATCGACTTTTCGCAGTTAGAATAAGGTGAGTGTATGAAAAAAGTTTTACTTATATTATTAGTCGCTATAATGATAATGGTGTCGACATTTTGCGTTGCAGCCAAAGAAACTGATATATTGGGCGATGTAAACAACGATGGTGTTGTAAGCATCATAGATGCTACACAGATACAGGGTTATCTTGCGGATTTAGTAGATACAGATGACATAGATGTATTGCTTGCGGATGTTGATGGTGATGACGATATCACTATACTGGACGCTACTGCTATCCAGCTTTATCTTGCACAAATTATAGATAAATTCCCAGGCGAAAATGTGAGCCCTACACCGCCGAGTGTGGACTCTGACGGTTTCTACGACCAGATCGTAAAGCCGTAAATATGGCAACAGGAAGGTGAGTATATGAAAGAAATATACGAAAAACTCTCAATCGACATTGAGTTTATCAACAAAGATGATGTAATCACCACATCAGCATCTTTTGATGATGACCACGATAACGGATATATCGATTGGGGAGAGCTGGAATAATAAAAGGGTCCCTGTGATAAGCATGACATCACAGGGATTTTTTGGAGAAAACTATGAAACTTAATTCAGATTATGTGCTGAGGACTTTTGCCGGTAAATACATTGCTGTATCCGTTAATGATAGTGCCGATAACAACAATGTTTTTATCACAATGAACAAAAGCTCGGCTTTTGTGTGGGAACTTTTGCAAAAAGAGATATCCTACGAAGAAGTTATCAGCAAAATTATAGAAAAGTATAATATTGACGAAACTACCGCAAAGGTTGACCTTGATGAATTTCTTGATAAACTGAGAAAAGCAGGAGTGCTTTATGAATAGTCCGCGTGATATTGTGAACAACATGGGATACTACAGTGCTACTGTACACGGATACAGTATGTACCCGCTGCTTTTTGACCACAGAGACAGCGTGTATATCGAAAAATCTGATGAGTACAGAAAGTATGATGTTGCGTTGTTTGAGAGAGCAGACGGACAACTTGTATTACACAGGATAATAAAAATCAAAGATTCTGTTCTCTATTTTTGCGGTGATAATGACTTTGTGATAGAAAAAGTGGAAAAGCAGCAAGTTATCGGAAAAATGACTGAGTTTTCAAGAAAAGGAAAAGAATACAAAACAAGTGATTTTTTTTATAAGCTTTATTCACGAGTATGGTGCTTTTCGCCATTTACAAGAAGGGTGTTAAAGAGAGTATATAATTTATTTGTCGGGTTGCGGAGATAGGTATGAATAATTATATAGAAAACGGATACATGATATGTAAATCTATTGGTAACTCCTTGAATTTAAAGGATAATAAGCCTGAAAAATGTAACACAAAAGAAGACATCGATAGTAGGATAAACTTTTTGATAGCGCACAACCTTGTCACATCGCTCGATATTGTGGTCGATAAAAATGACCTGACATCACTTCTTGATAAAGACGAAAGAAAAAAGATTAATGACAGAGTAAATCAGGCTGTTTTCAGGCAGTTCAAGTGCGATATGATGAGCGATAACATCAGCAAGAGTTTGTCAGAAAATTCCGTCAGACACATAGTATTAAAGGGTACAGAGTTTAAGAGGTTTTATCCTGATAACATGGTTCGTACTTCCAGCGATATTGATGTTTATGTAAGTCCTAGTGATGAGAAAAATGCCGACAAGGTGCTTGGTGGCATGGGATTTATCTTTGATAAAAACTTTGAAAATGTTGTGTTTTCGTACAAAAAAGAGCCGCGGTATTATGTTGAGCTCCATACCGATATGGAGGGTTTCAGCGCGAAACAGAAAAGCATACTGCAAGCATTGACCGATAATGCGTCAAGGGTATGTTCCGAAAAATACAGCCTGAATGATAACGATTTCTATATTTATTCTCTCTTTCACCTTTACAAGCATTTTGTGAGTTCAGGTGCAGGAGTAAAAATGTTTTTAGACATTTATCTCATTAGAAAAAAAGGTGCACTTGACTATGAATATATAGTGCCTATTCTCGATGAACTCGGTATCCAAGGTTTTGAACAGGCTGTTACAAAAATAAACAATCATCTTTTTGAAGATGCTTTAGCTGACGATGACATAAAAGATGTTGTTGAGTTTATTTTTGATAGCGGCACTTTCGGTAAGGTTTCAAACAATCGGCATCTTAGCAAAATCAACGCAAAAGCTACAAGTGTAAAACGATGGGATCAAATGAAAACAAACTACGGTGTCGGATTTGACGCCATGAAAAAGCGTTATCCTGTTTTAGAGAGATTTCCTGCACTTTATCCGTTTAGTTTCATACACAGATTTTTCAATGGAATCATCCACAAGCGCGATGTGATAAAAAGTGCTGCAGAAAGAGAAAGGTCGATTTCCAAAGACAGGGTAGATAGATACAATAAGATACTCAAAATCATGCAGATAAATATCCAATAAAAAAGGCTGTACTCTATTCAGGGTACAGCCTTTGTGTTTGTATGAGATTTTGAAGAACATACTCGGCGTCACTCCGATCTGCCGTGCAAATTCGGTTTATCACTTCTTGTTTGATAAGCGGTAGTTGTTCACAAGGACTGCAAGCTCCATACGGCTGTGAACATCAAGCGTAATATAAATATCCTTCACATAACCCTTAACGGTATGTTCCGAGAGATAGAGGGTAGTTGCAATATCTTTGTTAGTATAGCCAAGACAGATAAGCTGTGCAACCTCGCGTTTCTTCGGGCTGAGCTTCAAAAGCGGATCATCCGAAGCGTCTTTTTCTGCAGTAACGCTCACAGGCTCGGGTTTTACTTCCGTTTCCACGATAGGAGCTTTCTTTGCATCTTCCTCTGCAACAGGAACGGTATCGTCGGAAATACGGCGACGAAGGGCAAATATTAAAAACGGCTCAACCTGCGTAAACACGAACACAAGCACCGCCATAATCACCGCGTAAAAGATATACAGCGCGATAGGCGCACCGAGGAACATCTCGGCAATAACCGCATGGATAAGAACCGCCGTGATGGCAAGCCCGATAATTGCGGAGGCTACGTATCTTGACGGATAGGCTTTCATAATCGGCACACCGTAAAGCGGAGCGAGCATACATACCGTCATACCGAATCCAATGAGTATGCAGGCGACGTAGGAAAGTGCGGGAACGTATGCGGACACAAGCATTACAAGAAAACCGAACCCACCGAGTCCAACAAACAGGGGTGCCATACGGAAGGGATGAACGTTCGCTTTCTTATGAAGAAAATACATAGTGAAACAAGAAAGCGCTACTACCAAATACATAATAGACACTCCGTGCTCGACCTTGCCTACGACCGCAGGACCACCAACACCCATCAGCGCAGCAATGAAAGCAATAAGATAAGCTCCCCACATCATCTTCTTCGGCGCGATAAGACCGTCGCTCTTTTTCACAAACTGCGGCAGATGCTCACTGCCCGCAGGCATACAAAGGAAGAAGATAAATAAAAGCACAAGAGCTCCCACCATCAAGAAACGGAAGGTGGAGAACGGGATAGCTACCACCTCGTTCTGAATCAAAGCGATTAAGAATACCGCTATGCCGTAGCCGAAGGTCAGATACTTGATACTGCTTTTTTCGGAAAAGTAGTTGACCACAAGGAAGGTTTCAAAGCTTATCATTAAACAGCAACAGAAGATCTGCAGGTAAATGTTAAAGCGCAGGATATCGTCCGGTAGAGGGAGAAAGAAAGCGACTGCCGAAATGAGCGCAACACCCGTGGCGATTCGCTGTGTCCACACGATGATTTTCGGTAAAAAGACCATCGTGAGGATACCGAGTATGTAACAAACCGCTGTCAGCGTAGTGCCATAGTCTATGTTAATGGGAAGAGGGATTTTTCCGTCTATCGCCGAGGACGGCTCAAGGAAATAAAAGATAAATCCCATTTGCCAAAAGGAAAACATGGAGAAGCAGACCAGCATCCATAGCGGAATATCTCTCCTCTTTTTCTGGTTTTCTATGAGAATTGAGTGGTTCATAAAACACACCTTCCTTATCTGCGAAAAGCATCGCAAAATCGTAAAGACCTTTTAGTTTTTTCAAAAAACTACCCGAAAAGGGGGTTTTACCATAAAAACCCCCCGAACGAGGGGTATGAAAACACCATAGGTTAAATGTATAATTTAGATGAAAAACATACACATTATTGTCTTTAAATTATATACTATTTTTTCTTTTTTTCAACCTGTTGTTAGTATAACTACCATAATGGGTAGTTGTGACGGACATTTGCACCTTTTTGGGTAGGTTACAAATAGTTCGCATCACGATATAATTTACTAAAGGAGGTAAAATATGCAAAACCTAAATTACTTTGATTATCTCGCTATAGCAGAAATTGAATATAAACGGTTGCTTTCCAAGTATCCCGAACTGACGAAGCTTTCAAAGCGTGAACTTGACGTTTTCGCCCAGCTTCTTACAGACAAAACGCAGGCACAAATCGCCGAAACGCTGTTTATTACACATTCGTCGGTACATTTTCATTGCAAAAACATTTATCGAAAACTCGAACTATCAAGCAGAAAACAATTGCTGATAAAATACAAAGACATATAAGGAGGTTATTTTATGGGCTTTTTAGAAAGAGCTATCAGACGCGGTGTCAGCGATGCCGTGGGTAAGGCTATCGGCAAAGCCGTTGAGCCGACCGTGACTGATTTGACAAACAAGGCGGCAAACGCTATTGATCAGGCGACACAGAATACCGAGCAGCAGGTGGTTCGCTCGTCAGGTTTAGAGAGTGCATTTTCTAATCTGGAGCACTCGGTGCAAGGCTACGCAACTGAGGCAGCAAAGAATATGAAAGTATGCCCAAGTTGTAACAAGCCGACTACAGCAGACAAGAAATTCTGTCCCGAATGTGGAGCACAGCTTCCAGAACAGACGGTGGCACAGGGGGCTGTCTGCACAAGCTGCGGCAAACAGAACTCTATCGGCACCAAGTTCTGTCAGGACTGCGGCGCCAAGCTCCCCGCAGCAATCGCCGAGGAACAGGCGCAAGCAGACCGCAACGCCGCTGTGATGGCACAGTGGGATCAGTATTTATCCCATTATCCAAAGTGGAGCTGCGGAGGATCTGAGTTCAATATTGAGGAATACGATCCCGGATGCTTCGAGTTCCGTGCATATTTCAACGGAAACAATCAAGCGGCACGCAGAGCTGTGGATGAATACCGACAGATTCTGCTGCAGAACGGATTTAGGCAAGCAGGCGAATATCCGTGTATCGAGCATCTTTACAAGATGGAAAACGGCGTTTGTTATCATGTAGATACAGGTATGTGCTTTGAAGCTTCACCTGACAGCCCGTCTATTGCATTTAATATCCAAGAGCCTAGAGGTGGCTTTAACTATGTAAAACCCGAACCTAAAAAGAAAACGAGCTTTATGGATTTATTCAAATAAAGAGTTGGAGGGAATTACAATGAAAAAATTATTTGCACTTTTACTGGCTATGATGATGATCTTCTCTCTCGTAGCTTGCGGAGATAACAACACCACTGATCCCAACAAGGATAACCCCGGCACTTCTCAAAGCGGAGAAAATAACGACGGTGGCGAAGAAAACAATGGCGGCACGACTTACGACTGGCCGTCCGATATTTCTTCTATCAAATGGACTGGTTCAGGCAATGTCGTTGGAATTACCGAATTGACTGCAAGCCAACACGGAGAGGTTTGGATTTACATCGATGTTGCTACTTTGGATGAAGTCGGAGCATATATCGAAATGCTGAAAGGAAACGGTGTCAGCTATTGGGGCGAAGGTGACGAACCTGCTTTAGCGTTTGAAAATGGTGAGTATAACTGGGCCGGCGACTCCGGTTCGATCAAAATTAAACTCCTTGAAGAACCCGATACTGTAGCTGCGGTAGACGGAACCTATCAGCTTGAAATCGACATTTATGCTGATCTGTTCTAAATTGGAGGAAATTATAATGAAAAAATTATTTGCACTTTTACTGGCTATGATGATGATCTTCTCTCTCGTAGCTTGCGGAGATAACAACACCACTGATCCCAACAAGGATAACCCCGGCACTTTTCAAAGCGGAGAAAATAACAATAACGAGGGGGCGGCACTCATTGATATCGCAGATTCCGATATCCGTGCATACGCTTCAGATCTCACGACTACCTTGACCGGTGATGAAGCAACTGCTCAAATAGCCAAGATTCCCGCAGAGATCAGGAAAGGCGTGGGCGAAATCGGCGCAGGGCTGTGCACCATTGCTCCCGATTACAGCGGAGATGGTTCGTATAATTTCGGTGTAACCTTCTATGTGCCTGTAAATTCTTATGACGAATATTGGAAGGTGCTGACCGATTACTATAAGTCTCTGGGCGGCACTGTTACACTGGATGAAAAAGTGGGATCGAGAGATATGTTGGAAATTGAATTCTCTTGGGGAGAACTGCATCAGTGTGAAGGATATGTTGGAGAAGAACAGGCTACGATTACTGTAGGATTCGATATCAACGAATAACGAACCCCAAACCACCACGGGCGGTTGGCAACACCGCCGACCGTCCGTGTGTGCATTTATAAAACCCCGAAAGGAGGTAATTTCTTATGAAACGAATACTTGGCGTTTTACTCTCTCTGCTTCTGCTGTTGTCCCTATTCTCGGTAACGGCGTTTGCGGCAGAGGAAAACGACATTGGGGAATTTGAACTGCCCGCCCCCAAAGCCCCTAACTATTTCGTCTATACCGACGGCAACGCAAGTGAAGGACATCACGATGATCTGCGAATGATTATGGTAGCCGATCCGGAGGTGGCACTTCTTGCGGCAGAGTACGACCGTGACAGCGAGGCTTTTTACAAGAAATACGGTCTTTATTCATTTAACATCGTAATGCAGTACGACGTATCGCTGGATGGCGAGGACAATTGGCAGCACAACGAGGAATGGGATACCGAGTATTACAACGACGGCCATGTAAACGGATATCCGGTTCAGTCCCTCCGATCCGAACTGATGGATGACTTTGAGTTCTTCTGGCTGACCTATTACGAAGGCCCCGATTCCGATACCTTCGTTCCCTATAAGCCCGCCATTCTTACCGAGAAGTTTACGGGTGACGGCTACGAGGACGATATCTATTCCTTCGATGTGGAAAACCACAACCTTTACATCCGATGCCGATACTATATGGAGTGGGAGACCTTCGATGCCGAGAAGAATGAGATTGGCGAAAAGCAGTCTAAATTCTCCGATTGGTCGGAAAGTGCTATCTTCGGCAAGAACAGCACGCAGATCACCCCCGACGAGCCTACTACATATGCAGCTCCCATGATCTCTGATATGAAGATCGTGCTGTCTATGGGTGACGAGAACAGCCATATCGAATACGTGCAGACCACGCCCGAATCGGTTTGGATGAACGGCGTGTACTACCTGATGAAAGAAGAAGGTCAGTTCGACGGGCTTGAAACGCAGGTCAGCATTGACGGCGGTGAATGGATCGAGTTCGACACCGCAGACGCAGGTGACGACTGGTGCCTCTGGAACGGCAACCGAGGCGCGTACAATGATGACGTACCCATTGAGGAAAACTCGGGCGTCAAGCTCCGCATCCGCTTCACCGGCACCCACGGCCCCTCCGAGTGGTCGAACGTGCTTGAGTTAAACGGCGGCGGCACACAGGAAAATCCCGATAACACCGGAGAGCCTACAGACGAAAAGCCCCCTGTGGATGAAAAAGACAAATGCTCCCTCTGCGGCTTTTGCCCCGTACCGCTTGGACTGTGTATCTTCATTTGGATTGCTATTGTGGTAGTGATTATTCTTGTGATTGTGATCATTATCGTGACCCTGACCAAAAAGAAAAAATGCCCCAACTGCAAGACCAAATGCAAAAAGAACGACAAATGCTGCCCCAACTGCGGTCAGCAACTGAAATAATACGAAAGTGAGGAAAACAACATGAAAAAATTATTGGCGATATTGCTGGCTATGATGATGGTATTCGCCCTTGTCGCTTGCGGTGAGCAAGGAGATGGAGGAAAAAGCAATAAAGACGGCGAAAAAACCAATGCTGAAGATATCGCAAAAGATGTGATTGATGAGGCTGAAAAGTTAGATTCATTCAGCGAAGCAGCAGTAGAGCATTATCTGAAAGCGTATGGCATTTCTTATGAAGAACTGAAACCCGATTGGGAATACGAGATAAGTGAAAACGGTGCTTATGCCGACGATCCCGCAAGCGGAAGCGGTCATGCGGTTGTTATATTCAAAACATCCGATTCTTCAGAGCTGACTGACGAGCAGATTAAAGAATACTACGAGAAAGTATTCAAGGTTACCGCTGCCGCTTCTGACGATGGATACAACATCATCGGTCACGAATTTGTCGGCGAGGGCGAAAATCCTGCGGATGAAACAACTTTAGAAAAAGCATTGAGTGGCTTTTTGCAGGGTTGGTGCTTTCGCAAGGACGGAAAAAGTATGGCTGTATATGTGTCCGATATTTATGACAACGACAAAGAAAGCGAGCTTGACAGACTGTTCTATTATTACGGCGTAAAATTCGACATCGGCGTCGGCCTGCAAAAGAGTTTTGACGATACATTAAAAGATGCCGAAGATGCGTTGGATGAACACGAAGACGAAATAAAAGATGCATTAGATTAGTATATGAATTAAGTAACGGCTTTATTTTCGCTAATCTGGAAAGATTTGCCAAACGGTTAAAAAAGGCGGAATCGAAAACCTGCCTATCAAATAAAAGAAAGTGAGGAAATAATTATGTTATTATGTGAAAAATGCGGAACGAAAGTTGACGAGGGTACAAAATTCTGCCCATCTTGCGGAAACTCGATGGAGGTACCTGCCATGGAGCAGCAGGAACAGAACTCAGGTGATAGAAACGACTTCTCGGAAAAAATTGCCAATCTTAACGATACTGCTGACACTACGGCAGATTACGATGCAGACGATGTTAGCAAAAACAAAGCGATGGCTGTTTTGGCATACTTCGGACCTCTTTGCTTTATTCCAATGTTTGCGGCAAAGGACTCAAAGTTTGCTCGTTTCCACGCTAATCAGGGTTTGGTGCTGTTAATTGCTTGTGTGGCATACAGCATTGTTTCGAGTATTCTCAATTCGATTATTCTGGCGATTTCTTGGAGATTGTACTTTATCACAAGCATCATCAGCTTTATCTCAATTGTATTTGCGGTGCTGGCTATTCTCGGCATCATAAATGCCGCTAACGGAAGAGCAAAAGAGCTACCTGTAATCGGCAAATTCAAGATCTTGAAGTAAGATGCAACAACTCAACCCGCCCTAAAAGCAGTAAAATCTGCAATTTGGGCGGGTTGTTTTCGTTTTATAAATAATATATCCCTTTCTTGTAAGCATTTTATTGGAATATATGCGGATATAATTATGAACTTTCTCTCACCTAATATAGGTTTGTAAGAAAGATTAAGGTTGTTTATTTAGGCAAATTTCTGTGCCTTCTTATTCAGTATATTCTCAAGCAGGTTTGCGGATTCACGTTCGGCTTGGTCTGTAGCGTGGACGTAGCGGTTTGTTGTCTTTAGCTGTGAATGACCGAGTCGGGTGGCGACGTTTTTGATGTTCGTGCCGTTAGATAAAAGCAGGGTAGCACAAGTGTGGCGCAGGGCGTGGAACTTGCGGTGGGGCAGGTTGTGTCGTTTTTGGCTGAATAAATTTGCTGATTGCGTAGCCTTAAAATGTGTGAATAATATTGGAACTTATCTGTATATAAGGCAAGACCACTTACCGTCTGGTAAGTGGTCTTTATAGTTATGCGTTATGATTCAGGAGTCGGGGGAGAGTTCCTTTGGTCTTTTGTTGACTTTATATACAATATGTGATAAACTGAGAATGGTTTTTTGCAACTATTTTTAGATATTTTGAGGGCATTATGAAGAACATTCCTTTTAATATTCCGCCGTATATCGGTGCGGAAGAAAACTATATAAAAGAAGCTATATTGAGTAAGAAGATTTGCGGTGATGGCGCGTTTACAAAAAAGTGTAACGAAAAGTTAGAGGAACTTACAGGCACTAAGAAAGCTCTCATCACCACTTCGGGCACATCGGCTTTGGAAATGGCAGCGATTTTGTGTGACATACAGCCAGGCGACGAGGTTATTATGCCTTCGTATACATTTGTGTCAACTGCAAACGCATTTGTGCTGAGAGGCGCAAAGATTGTGTTTGTTGATATCCGACCTGATACTATGAATATCGATGAAAAGCTTATTGAAGATGCTATTACCGATAAAACAAAGGCTATTGTACCTGTGCATTACGCAGGAGTAGCGTGCGAGATGGACACTATCTGCGAAATAGCTAAACGCCACAATCTGCTTGTTGTGGAAGATGCGGCGCAGGGTGTTATGTCATACTACAAGGGCAGAGGACTAGGCTCTATCGGCGATTTCGGCTGTTATAGCTTCCACGAAACTAAGAACTACAGTATGGGCGAAGGCGGAGCAGTTTTAGTTAATCGGGATGATTGTGTTGAGCGAGCTGAGATAATCAGAGAAAAAGGCACAAACCGCTCGAGATTTATCCGTGGACAGGTCGATAAGTACACCTGGGTTGATGTTGGTTCATCTTATCTTCAGAGTGAGCTCAACTGCGCTCATCTTTATGCTCAGATTGATGACCCGACAATTATCAATAATAACAGACTAAAGTCGTGGAATCTGTACTGTGAGTTACTTTCTCCTCTGGCAAAAGAAGGGTATATTGAATTGCCGGTTATTCCTGATGAGTGCGAGCATAATGCTCATATGTTTTATATAAAGACAAAGGATATTGAGGAACGCTCAAAGCTTATTTCGTACCTAAAAGAAAACGGTATCAGCGCTGTGTTCCACTATATTCCACTACATTCATCACCTGCGGGATTACAGTTTGGTAGATTCTGTGGTGAGGATAAGTATACAACCAAAGAGAGTGAACGACTCTTAAGACTGCCGATGTATTACGGCTTGGCTAAGGAAGACATATCTTATGTTTGCGAAAAAGTAAAAGAGTTTTACGAGTACAAATAAAGAGGTTTTTTAATGTTATTGTCTTTTGTAATACCATGTTATGGTTCAGAAAAAACAATCGAATATGTAGTTGACGGTATTATCAGCAAGGTGTCTGAAAGAGAGAATTTCGACTATGAAATCGTTACTGTCAACGATGCTTCTCCTGATAATGTTATAGCTGTTCTGAAAAAGCTGGCATCAGATAACAGCAAAATAAAGGTGATAGATTTAGCGAAGAATTTCGGTAAGCACTCTGCACTTATGGCAGGTTTCTCCGTAGTCAAAGGTGACATAGTAATCAGTTTGGATGATGATGGTCAGTGCCCGACAGATAAGTTGTGGGAGATGGTTGACCCTCTTTTGGCTGAAGACTACGATATTACACTTGCGGCGTATCATAAGAAAAAGCAATCTGCGTTTAAGAATTTCGGCAGTAGCGTAAACTCCTTTATGTCGAGGATTCTGCTTGATAAACCAAAGGATTTGCAGTTTGCTAACTATTATGCAATTAAACGCTTTATAATTGACGAGATAGTGAGATACCGCAATCCGTATCCGTATATGGAGGGCTTGCTGCTTCGAAGCTCGAGAAGAATAAAAAATGTTTTCATGGATGAAAATGAGCGTGCCGATGATGGTAAGGGCTATTTTAATCTGAAAAAATCTCTGTCACTTTGGCTCAATGGCTTTACAGCCTTTTCGGTCAAGCCACTAAGAATAGCTTCGTTAATAGGTACAGTAAGTGCACTGGCAGGTTTTGTTTACGGCTTGGTTATTATCATAAGAAAGCTCTTTTTTGATAACATCGCCTTGCTTGGCTACAGCTCAATACTCGCTGTAATCCTGTTTATCGGAGGATTGTTGATGCTGATGCTCGGGCTTATTGGTGAATATATCGGAAGAATATACATAAGTATAAATAACTCTCCTCAGTATGTAATAAGAGAGTCGTTCAACTGCGGTGAAAAAGATGATAAATAGAGTAGCGATATTTGGTGCAGGGCAAAGAGCACGGGAACTAAAACGACTTTTGGCGATTGACGGTATAGCTTTAGATTATTTCGTGGTTGACAGGGAATATGTTACGGGCTCACATTTTGATAAAACTCCTTTGATTTCTACAGAAGAGTTTTTGGATATTACAACTCCTGAAAATACAGCTTTGTTTTTAGGTGTAGGTATGCCGAAAATGAACAGGATAAGGGAGCGACTTTTTGAGTTGTTTCACAGCCACGGATATGAGTTTTCCACCTATATCAGTCCGCACGCGACTGTCCTGACAAAAGACATCGGAGAAGGAAATACGATATTTGCGGGAGTGAATATTGCACCAGGAGTAGTGATTGGTGACGCAAACCATTTTGAAATGGGTACAATTATCAGCCACGATTGTTGTATAGGTGATTTTAACTTCTTCGCTCCGGGATGTGCTTTGTGCGGAGATATAAAAATCGGAAACGGGAACTTCATTGGTGCTAACAGCACTTTAAGAAACTCAATCACAATAGAAGATTATGTTTTAGTTGGTGCGGGTGCCTATGTTGATAAAGATTTGTCAACAGGAAGGGTTATTGTTCCTCAAAGAAGTCATATTTTAGAAGATAAAACGAGCGAGTATTTTATAAACAAATGAAAAAGTCAAAGAGATTAATTAGTCTGATAAATCTGAATATTTTACTGCTTGTGTATTCTTTGAGCTCAGTGTGTTCAAAAATAGCGTCGCAACACGAGTTTATGTCGCTGAAATTTATTTTCTGGTACGGCTTGGTTATATTGATTCTAGGTTTGTATGCTATTTTCTGGCAACAGATAATAAAGCATTTACCGCTTAATACTGCCTACGCTAACAAAGCCGTTACAATAGTATGGGGTATACTCTGGGGTATGCTGTTTTTTAAAGAAGTCATAACATGGAATATGATTATCGGCGCAGTTGTGGTGATAGTCGGTGTGGTATTGGTGGTGATGGCTGATGAATGAAAAATTACTATTTTCGATTATTTTTATCGTCGGCGTTTTCATTTCTTCAATCTCACAGATAATGCTCAAGAAAAGCGCGCAAAAAGAATATGATAGTAAAATAAAAGAGTATCTTAACCCTAAAGTCATCTTTGCCTACATCATATTTTTCGGAGCAACGCTGTGTTCAATCTGGGCATATACAGTTATCCCGCTGTCTTTGGGACCGATACTTGAATCTGCTGGATACATATTCGTTGCAGTGCTCAGCTGGCTGTTTTTAAAGGAAAAGATTACATTCAAGAAGGCAGTCGGGCTATCGATAATTATCATAGGAATCATCATTTATTCACTGTAGTTTTTGTTGGGGGTTATTATGAAAGGAATAATTTTAGCCGGTGGACACGGTACACGACTTTACCCGATGACTGTTGCGTTATCTAAGCAGCTGTTGCCGGTATATGACAAGCCGATGATTTACTATCCGCTTTCCATACTACTTTTAGCTGGAATAAAGGACATTTTAATCATCTCAACTCCTGAGGATACTCCGCTATATGAAAAACTTCTCGGAGATGGAAAGAGAATCGGCATCAACCTTACATACAAAGTTCAGGATACACCGCGAGGACTTGCGGATGCGTTTATACTCGGAGCTGATTTTATCGGTGATGATAGCGTATGCCTTATTTTAGGTGACAATATTTTCTTCGGTCAGAATATGACCTTGATTCTTCAGAATGCTATCAAGGACCTTGACGGCGCGACAGTGTTCGGATATCCTGTGAAAAATCCGAAAGCCTTCGGTGTTGTTGAGTTTGATGAGAACAATAATGTCTTATCTATCGAAGAAAAGCCTGAGAACCCTAAGTCGAATTTTGTTGTACCGGGACTTTACTTTTACGACAATGATGTTGTAGAAATCGCTAAGAATGTCAAGCCGTCAAAACGCGGTGAGATAGAAATCACAGCGGTGAATAACGAGTATCTCAGCAGAAAGAAGCTGAAAGTCAGTCTGCTCGGCAGAGGAATCGCGTGGCTTGATACAGGAACTCCTCAGGGACTGCTCAAAGCTGCTGAGTTTGTCGAAGCGGTACAATCAACACAAGGTTTTTACATGTCATGCATAGAGGAAATCGCGTGGCGCAGAGGTTTTATCACAGCTGAGCAGTTATTTGAACTCGGTCAGGAGCTGAAAACTACTGACTACGGCAAGTATATTATTTCAATCGCCGAGGAGGCAAAGTAAATGACTATTATCGTAACAGGCGGAGCGGGTTTTATAGGCTCTAACTTTATTTTTCATATGCTTGACAGTCACCCTGACTATCGCATTATTTGTCTTGATAAGCTTACATACGCGGGCAATCTGTCCACCCTTGAATCCGTTATGGATAAAGAAAACTTCAGATTCGTGAAGGCGGATATATGTGACAGAGATGCTGTTTACAAGCTTTTTGAAGAAGAGCATCCCGATATGGTAGTCAACTTCGCAGCTGAAAGCCATGTTGACAGAAGCATCGAAGACCCTGAGGTCTTTTTGAGAACGAATATTATCGGTACAGCGGTGCTGATGGATGCATGCAGGAAGTATGGAATTACCCGTTATCATCAGGTTTCAACCGACGAGGTGTATGGTGACTTGCCACTTGACAGACCTGACTTGTTCTTTACTGAACAAACACCGATTCATACATCAAGTCCGTATTCATCATCGAAAGCATCAGCTGATTTGCTTGTGCTTGCTTATCACAGGACATATGGCTTGCCTGTTACTATTTCAAGATGTTCTAATAACTACGGACCGTATCATTTCCCCGAGAAATTGATACCGCTTATGATAGCCAATGCGTTAAACGACAAGCCTCTGCCTGTTTACGGCGAAGGCAAGAATGTCCGTGATTGGTTATATGTAGAAGACCACTGCAAAGCGATTGACCTTATTATCCACAACGGGAAGGTCGGCGAAGTCTATAATGTTGGCGGTCATAATGAGAAGCAGAATATTGATATTGTCAGGATAATCTGCAAAGAGCTCGGAAAGTCTGAGGACCTTATAACCTTTGTTACTGATAGAAAAGGTCACGATATGCGTTACGCTATCGACCCGACTAAGATTCACAACGAGCTTGGTTGGTTACCTGAAACAAAGTTTGCTGACGGCATCAAGAGAACAATAAAGTGGTATCTTGATAATAAAGAGTGGTGGGAGAACATCATCTCCGGTGAATATCAGGATTACTACGAGAAGATGTATAAGGATAGGTAAAGAGTTTTTGCTCATTACCTGTAGATTAGATGAAAAGGGCTGTACCTATTATGATATGCACCCCAAAAGTTATACACTTTTGGAGGTGCATATTTTTATGGCAAAAAGAGGAACAATACAGAAAAGATATAGTGCAGAATTTAAAATAGGTGTTATAATGGATATGCGAGAACACCGATTAGGATATCACGAAACAGTAAGAAAATATGAATTAGGAAACGATAAAACTGGCGGAGCCAGAGCGATGGTACAACGGTGGGAACGCATATACTTAGAAGAAGGAGCCGAAGGTCTTATGAAAGAAAGACGAGGCAGAGCTTGTAAGGCAAGCGGAACACGAAAAGGCAGACCACCTAAGCTGGACAAAAAAGTTGAAGAAGATTTAATTGCAGAAAATCAGCGACTTAGAATGGAGATTGAATACTTAAAAAAACTCGATGCCTTAGTTCAGAAAAGATTGCAAGAGGAAAGGAAAAAGCAGCAATAGTCAATGAATTAAGGCAAAAGTACCCATTAAACAAATTGCTGCAACTGTCAGGCTTAGCACGTAGTACATTCTATTACTATCTCAAACATCAAAATACAGACAAATACGAAAAAGAAAAGAATGAGATATTAGAAATATTTAATGCTCACAAAGGTAGATACGGATACCGCAGAATTCTTATGATTATGCGAAACAAAGGTTACACAATTAACCATAAAACTGTTCAAAAGCTTATGAGGACACTTGGTTTAAAAGGCAAACAATGTAAGAATGAAAAATATCACTCATACAGAGGCGAGGTAGGTAAAGTTGCTGACAATCTGTTAAAGAGAGATTTTTATGCAGCAAACCCTTATGAAAAACTGACAACAGATGTTACTCAGTTTAAAGTCGGTGATGAAAAGGTATACTTATCTCCTGTTATGGATTTGTTTAACAGAGAAATTTTGTCTTACTCCATTTCATTAAGTCCTAACTTGGAACAAATACGAGAGATGCTAACAGGTTTGTTTTCAAAACTACCTACTGATGCAAAGCCTATATTCCATTCAGACCAGGGATGGCAATATCAGCACGAAGAATACCAACGATTATTATCGGAACACAACATTACTCAAAGTATGTCACGAAAGGGTAATTGCATGGACAACGGGGCAATGGAGAACTTCTTCGGCAGGCTTAAAGTTGAAATGTTTTATGGCGAAAAATTTGAAAGTGTTAACACTTTCATTGATGAATTAAACAAATACATTTATTACTACAACAACGAAAGAATTTCCTTAAAACTAAAAGGAATGAGTCCGGTACAATACCGAACTCATTCACTATCAATTTAATATTTTATTTTGTCTAAACTTTGGGGTTCACTTCAA
>JAFQRC010000001.1 GCA_017410265.1 Ruminococcus sp.
GTGATATCCTAATCGGTGTTCTCGCATATCCATTATAACACCTATTTTAAATTCTGCACTATATCTTTTCTGTATTGTTCCTCTTTTTGCCATAAAAATATGCACCTCCAAAAGTGTCTAACTTTTGGGGTGCATATCAAACGAGTGGCTTTAGTTAATATTAAAATCTATAATCAGTCGTTGTCAGGGAAGAATTTATCGTGGATAGCTTCCACTGCTAAGTCTGCGTCACGCTTGTCGATAAGAACTGACACCTTGATTTCAGAAGTTGAAATCATCTGGATGTTAATCTGTCTGTCATAGAGTGCTTCGAACATTGTTGAAGCAACGCCTGCGTGAGTTTCCATACCTGCACCAACGATTGAAACCTTAGCGATTTTGTCGTCGTAGTGAACAGAGCCTGTGCCGTTGTCTTTAGAGAACTTCTCAACGATTTCTACAGCCTCAGCGCCCTTATCCTTTGGTACTGTGAAGGTGATGTCCTTTGTGCCATCTCTACCGATAGACTGTAAAATAATGTCTACATTGATATCTCTTGCTGAGAGCTTTGAGAACATTTTGAAAGCAAGACCCGGCTTGTCAGGAATGCAGGTTACTGAGATACGAGCTACATTGGTGTCTTTAGCTACACCGCTAATAAGCATTTTTTCCATTTTAGGTTTCTCCTTTACGATAGTGCCCGGCTTCTGTGTCAGGCTTGATAATACTTCGAGTTCGATGTTGTATTTCTTAGCCATCTCGACTGAACGGTTGTTAAGTACCTGAGCGCCGAGGGTAGCGAGCTCTAACATCTCATCGTATGAAATCTCATTTAATTTGATAGCACCCTTGATTTTTCTAGGGTCTGCTGTGTATACACCCTCAACGTCGGTGTAAATCTGGCACAAATCAGCGTGCATAGCAGCAGCGATAGCAACAGCAGATGTGTCTGAGCCGCCACGACCTAAGGTTGTGATATCATCGTAGCGTGAAAGCCCCTGGAAGCCTGCCACGATAACAATCTTTTTCTGGTCAAGTTCTTTCTTGATGCGGCTTGTGTCAACCTTGCGGATACGCGCCCATGTGTGGGATGAGGTTGTTTTGAAACCTGCCTGCCAGCCAAGCAAGGATACAGCAGGGTAGCCGAGTTTGTGAATAGCCATAGCTAAAAGTGAGATAGAAATCTGCTCGCCTGAAGCAAGAAGCATATCCATTTCACGCTTTGAAGCAGCACTGTTGCCGTTAATTTCGGCAGCCTTTTCAATAAGGTCGTCGGTGGTATCGCCCTGAGCGGACACAACAACCACGACGTTGTTACCTTTTTTGTAAGTGTCTGTGACAACTCTGGCGACATTCATCACATGCTCGGCATCCTTAACCGAGCTGCCGCCGAATTTCTGTACAATTAAACTCATATATGAACTCCTTTACAGATCTCCGATACGGATAGCGGATTCTACCTTGATTCCGCTATTGTTCAAAGCATCAATATTGTTGAGAATTTCGCCGTAAGCCATAGGCTCACAGACAAAAGCAATTTCATTTTCCTTAGCTTCACTGTTTTCTAAAATATGGATGTCTGAGAAAAGTGACTTTGCTTTATTATATGCATCAGCCGTGTTATCTGCAATAGCGCGGATATACATAGCTGTAACAGACTCTTTGTAGTCGATAACAGAAGAGTTATCGGAGTCAGCCCAGAAGAGGTACTTTCTGTTTTTGAGGTGTTTTACGCAGTCGATAACATCGGCTACAACAGCAGAAGCTGTAGGGAGTTTGCCAGCTCCCTTGCCGTAGAATACTACATCGCCTGTGCAGTCACCGCGAACCATAATACCGTTGAATACATCGTCTATATTTGCAAGCTGACTTTTACTTGGAATGAGCATCGGAGCGACTACGATGTCGCATTTTTTGTCAGGCAGACGCTTGACCTTACCGATAAGCTTTATAACACCGCCCCAGATGGAGGCGTATTTAACATCATCTAAAGTGATTTTTGTGATACCCTCGGTGTGTACTGCATCAGGGTAGATGTGCTTACCATACGCTAAAGATGCCAAAATACAGATTTTTCTGCACGCATCGTGACCCTCGACATCAGCCTCAGGGTTGCGCTCTGCATAGCCTAGCTGTTGAGCGAGCTTTAACGCATCGTCAAAGTTCATTCCCTCGTTAATCATTTTGGTGAGAATGAAGTTTGTTGTACCGTTTAAGATACCCGCGATTTCCGATACATTGTTAGCAACCAAACACTGGTTGATAGGACGGATGATAGGGATACCGCCACCGACAGACGCTTCGAAAAGGAAGTTTGTGTTGTTTTCGGAAGCGATTTTTAAAAGCTCTGCGCCGTGAGCGGCAACGAGCTCTTTGTTTGAAGTTACAACACTTTTGCCTGAAAGCAAACAGCGCTTTACAAAGTCATAAGCAGGGTTTACTCCGCCCATAACCTCAACAACAACTCTGACATCGATATCGTTTATGATATCGTCAAAGTTCTTTGTGAAGCGGTCAGCAAGCGGGCTGTCAGGAAACTCGCGCAAGTCGAGAATGTGTTTTATGTATATCTCTTCGCCTACTGAGGCAAAGAGCTTCTGTTTATGTGTCGTGATAATTTCTGCGACACCCGAGCCAACTACGCCGTGGCCCATAATAGCAACTGAAACCATATTTATCTAAACCTTTCAGAATAATTACTTTGATTATTGTACAATTCCTGCAATCGGGGGCTCCTCAGGAGGAGCGGTTGGAGTTTCCTCGCCTGTGTCTGTCGGCTCCTCGCCACTACCGCCCTCGGACGGGTCGGTACCTGTCGTTTCGTCACCTTCACCCGTTGTGCTATCGGTATCCGATGAGTCCTCTGACGGAGCTGTGGTAGCTGAGGAGTTGTAGCTACCTGCATAAGCGACATGGTAACCGCCACAGTAGTCAGGCATAGTATCCTTTGTGTAGTAGCCTGTCCCTGTACTCCCACAGAATGAAGAAGCGAGCAAGCCTGAGCCCTTACAGTAAGTGGCTGTGATGATATCGCCAGGCATATCAAATTCCTTGTACTCTTTGTTTTCGAGATAGTTACCCATAACCGTACGCCATACTGTTGTAGCAAGGCTGGTCGGATAGACTCTGTCAGGAGTGTCGTAACCTGTCCACACTGCGAGTGTGCAGTAAGGGGATGCACCCACAAACCAGGAGTCCTTATCGTCGTCGGTTGTACCTGTTTTACCTACGATTTCCCAGCCGGAAACATTAGCGTTCTGTGAATGTGAGTGGGTAGAGGTGAGAACATTGTAGCGGAGAGCTCTGTTCATTTCGTAGGCAACCTCAGGAGAATATGCCTCAGTAGGCATATTGTTTCTGTTGTCAAGAATAACAGTGCCGTTAGCATCGGTTACATAGTAGTAGGTGTATGGCTCGTAGAAAAGACCGCCGTTGCCGACATATGCGATACCCGCAGCCATTTCTCTGACGGTTACACCGCCCGACATACCACCAAGGGAGAGAGCACCCAGAGAATAAGGGTCAACCTCAGGGTCGAGGTGCTTAAATCCCATTACATTTACAGCCTGATTGTACGCTGTTTCTGTACCGATGAGTTTTAAGGTCTGAACGGTACCTGCGTTTGATGACCATGAAATAGCCTCAGGCATTGTCATATAGCCGTTGTATGAGCCGTACGCGTTGTTAGGTCCTGATACTAAAACGCCCTGGTCATTGTAGCGGTATTTTTCAACCGGTTCGTCGAGCACCAGACCTGAATAGTTGATTGTATCTGTTTCTAAAGCGATAGGATATACGAACATAGGTTTAATCGCAGAACCCGGCTGTAACACAGCATCGGACGCGCGGTCAAAAAGAAGGTTTGCGTCTTTTTCCTGTGAGCTACCTGTGGTCGCGATAACTCTTCCGTCAAAGCCCACCATAGTCATACCAACCTGAAGAGATGAGCCGTAATCGTCGTTCATATGAAGACCCTCGTACTCAATCATCTCCTGAGCTTCTAAATCCATAGCACAGTAGATTTTCAGTCCCTCTGTGTAGAGCTTTTCGGAA
Organism: Ruminococcus sp.; assembly: GCA_017410265.1. Classification (GTDB taxonomy): domain Bacteria; phylum Bacillota; class Clostridia; order Oscillospirales; family Acutalibacteraceae; genus Ruminococcoides. Next base: position 4,033 of record JAFQRC010000001.1, read on the forward strand.
GCAGCATTTTCGCTGATGTCGTAGTACTTAGCCAAATCGCGGACAAGGTCACCGTACATCTGGTCGATGTACCAGTTCTGGATGTTATCGTCTTCGTCTTCGTCGTCATCATCGTTGTTATCCGAGTAGTCAACAAACTCTAAAGTTTCGGACTCCTTTATAGCGGCGTCGTACTCTTCTTTTGTGATGCGTTCCTGCTCGTACATCTGGTCTAAAACGAGCTCGCGACGGATTTTGTTATTTTCAGGATAAATGAGCGGATTCCACTTGGCAGGGTTCTGGGTGATGCCCGCAATAGCGGCACATTCGCACATAGTGCAGTCGCCGATGTCTTTGTTGAAGTAAAGCTCAGCCGCTGCCTGAACACCCTGCGCGTTGTTACCGAAGTTAACGACATTAAGGTAAGCCTCCAGAATATCGTCCTTTGAGTAATCGTTTTCGATGTTCAAAGCTCTGAAAATTTCTCGAAGCTTTCTTGTGAGCGATACCTCGTTATCATCGGTGAGGTTTTTGATGAGCTGTTGGGTCAAAGTTGATCCACCGTAGTTGTCAGAACCTGAAAGCAGGCTCAAGACCGCGCCACCTGTACGCACCCAGTCAACACCGTGGTGGTCATAAAAACGCTTGTCCTCAATAGCTATGATAGCCTCGCCCATATACTCTGGCATATCCTGCAGGTCAACCCATATACGGTTTTCGGTGCCGTAGAGCTTCTGATACTCGACAAACTCTCCTGAATCAGGGTCTTCGATGTAGATAAACGAAGATAGGTTAAGTGACCTTGCGTTAAGGTCGATACCGGTAGGCTCAGTAGCAAGCTTTACTGCATAGATGCCCAGAGATATTGATACTATAATACCTGCACACACTAAAATAGCAAGCAGAGTTTTCACAACTTTCCACAAGCCGGAGAACACGGTAGACGCAGAAGCTGTCTTTTTCGTGACCTCAATTTTATCGGTGTACTTGCTGATGTCGGTTTTTCTCATTTTTCCGACCTCCTCATAAAATACATATAGCCACAATAAGTATAGCACTTTCTTCATAAAAAATAAATAACTTTTTGCAAATTAACAGAGATTTTTACTCAAACATCTGAGGAAAAAATATGAATATTACATAAAAAGGGGGAGAAAATAGTATAAAGAGGTGTTGAGATGAAGAAGCTAATAGTAATTTTTGGGGTATTTGCTATTATCTGTGTTATTGTATCTTCGTTTTCGGACAATAGCTATATCAGCAGTACTCCAAAGCCTGAAGTCACAGAAACTCAAGGGGCATCATCAACAGAGGTTTACACTATAAAAAGTGAAAACGGTAGGATAGTTGTGTACAAAGGAGAGGAGCTGTTTTTGAAGACCTCAACTGCGGTGAACACTCTCCCTAAAAAGGACGAAAGAGAGCTACTCTACGGCATAACCGTGAGCACGAAGGAAGAAATGAATGAGGTTCTTCAGGATTATTGTTCGTAGTGTTTATCCTGGATTTTAGCTGTAATTGAATATAGGTAGCATAAATATAGTTGAAGTTTCTTATCTTTTTTTAGTTTTTACTTGGCAATATTTGTTTTTGTTCTAAATAAAATTGAAATGTTAATTTTTGTAGTATAGAATAGAGACGATGTTTTGTGGGGAGGACCCTCAAATCAAATTTACTTTAGGAGAAAAAGATATGAAAAAACTCAGCAAAAGAGTGCTCAGCTTGGTATTATCAATCCTGATTTTGACAAGCCTTTGCACAGTAATGATCACAGCTAATGCTGCAGGCCCTACAGTTTACTACAAAGGTGGCGGCTGGGGTACTGTTTACTGCTACATGTGGAACGGCTCCGGTGGTGCCGGTAACGAAAACCAGAGCTGGCCAGGTGTTCAGATGACAAACAACGGTGAAGCATGGGAATACAGTGCTGCCATTAACTACGAGAATGTTATTTTTAATAACGGTTCAGGCAGCCAGACAGACGATATGGCTTATCCTGGTGCTAACTACATCTACAACGCTGACTCAAACAAGTGGGAAGAGTATTTTGTTGGCCCTAAGGCTCCATCAATCGACTCTTCAAAGAAAGATGGTTCTTCATTCAAAAGCGAAACTTTAGAAGTTACTATCACTGTAAGAGATGCAGATTCTGCTTCTTACTCAGTTGACGGCGGTGCTCCTGTTTCTTTCACAGGCACAGCTAATGTTATTGTTGGTGCTAACACAGCTGTCGGCTCTACAACAACAATCACAGTTACAGCTACTAATACTAACGGCACAACAGAGAAATCTTTCACATATACAAAGAAAGAGGCTGGCGTTGTAAGCGGTGACGGTTCAACAGCTCCTGCACTCGACGGCTACTATGCTACTAACCCTAACGGTCAGGTTGGTAAGCAGGCTTCAATCACAATCGACGGCTCTATCTCTGACTGGGACAGCTCAATGCTCATCGCTCAGGGTGTAGCTAACGACGACCCACGAGTATATCGCGACAGCTCAATGCACGAAATCGCTGTTGATGACTATGCGCTCTACGCTGCATGGGATAATTCTAATCTCTACCTCATGTGGGAGATGGCAAATGTTCAGGACTCCGTAGCTCCAGGCGACAATTTCCCTCTTACACAGGGTAATCTCTGGATTTATAACCTTCCTGCTTTCCTTTACTTCAGCATTGACCCTACTATCGAGGGTGACGGTACAGTTGGTACCGGCGCTACAGTATGGGATACAGGTACTACTATCGATGCTAATATTGATACAGTAGTTGCATTTTCAACAAATGGCTCTAACGGTCCTTTCGTTTACAAAGCAAACGACGACGGTAAGATTGTCTACAATGAAACTCGCCAATCTTCAATTCAGATGGAGTGGGGTAACGGCTCTATATCTACAAATTTGTGGGGTATAGACAAGGGTCATGGTCATTGGAACAACCGTGTGCCTGGCGATACACTTGATAGTGCAAGCAAATGGGTAGATTTCTACGCTGCCGGCTCAGGTCACAAGAAGAGTCTGGACATGTTCTACGAAATGTCTATTCCGCTTGATTTACTCGGCGTATCAGCTTCAGAAATCGAAGCAAACGGTATCGGTCTGATGAAGATTTCTACATACGGTACATCAGCAATGAACACTCTTCCAGCTGACCCTTCAACATGGGACAATGCTGCTGAGGAATACTCAAAGGATCCGTCAAGCTCTCACGAAAAAGAAGACTCTGACCACATCACAGTTCCTTTAGCTAGAATCGGTAAGCTTCTTGATGGCGGTTCAACACCAAATCCACCAACTCCAACTCCAACAGAGAAGCCAACTGATGCGCCAACAACTCCACCAACAGACGCACCTACAAATGCACCTACAGATGCTCCTACAGATAAACCAACTGCACCATCTACAAGCTACATCTGCGGTGATGTAAACAGCGACGGCAGTGTTACTATTCCAGATGCTACAATCGTACAGAGATTTGTTGCAAACATCATCACACTCGCAGGTGTTGAAGCACTCGCTGCTGATGCAAACGGCGACGGCGATGTTTCAGTAATGGACGCTACTCTGATTCAGCGTTATGTTGCTAAAATTAACGATGATAACAACATCGGCAAAGCAGTTTACTAAACAATAAATGCGATAGCATAAAACAAGGGCTACCCGATTGGGTAGCCCTTAAGTTTTGTCTTCTAGTAGTCTATACCGTAGGTGTATTCTTTGATGTACATATTCTGGTAGTCAGGACATGTGTGTTTATGGAAGGCAAAGACGAAGTAGCCGTCCATATCTTTTGAGGTAATAAGCTTTTTATCCGCACCGAATTCTTCGATAGTGCTTACAGTACCGCTGTATTTACCCAAGTATGTGTAGAACAGTATCTGTGAGCTTCCGATATCAGGGATAACATACTGGGTCATTGCTTTTACGGGAACAGCCTTGGAGATAGCCCAGTTTGCGTTGCTGTCTGCAGTAGTTAACTCAAGAGTCTTTAGGTCAAGTGTTGCTGTGCTGTTATAGAAGTGGTCTGTCCAGATGTCTGACAAGCCCGTGTATAATGATTCACCCGTTGGTCTGAACTGGTCAAAATACAGTGTCCACACTCCCGGTGAAATATCGATATCAAGCTCTTTTTGACCATCTATGGCTCCGGGATTGCTATGAGAAATCAAGCTTTGTGGTCTGACTTCGCCGTATTTGAAGGCTTTAATTGTTCCTTTTTCGCGGTTGATAACCAGAGTTTCAAAGGAATCAGAGCCGATTAAACCGAGATATGTGTATCCGTGAGAGAGGCTGTTTTCGTAGCCGACAGCCTGACTCATATTATCTGCGTGAATGTGACCATTTACAAAACAGATGACATCGCCGACGCCCTTCTCTGAGTAGTCAACATCCACATCAACATAAAAATCTTCGGCTTTTTCACCTAAGGCAGCGTTATTTGTGCTGCCTATATAGCTGTAAGATGTGCCTTTTCGATACGCTGAAATGATAGAAAGCAACTGTTGATGACCTCTTATCAGTGAATCAGGAGCGCCAAAGCGGTAGCCGTTGTCGTTGGTTGTGTCAAACGGAACATGGGTCAGAAAAAGTGCTGCCCATTCATTCGGGTTTTCTTTGTCACTGAACTTGAGTGCATCTGCTACGAAATTGAGCTGTTCGTTGCTGATAGCGTAGCACTGATAGCTGTTATATCGATAGGTTGTGCCGTCACTTTCTAAAACATACGGAATGTCACAGCTGTTAATCAAAAACACGCGGATTTTCGAGCCCTCGTGGTCGATGTAGCCGTAGCTACCATATGGATTGTTTTTATCAATTACGAAGTCTTCGCCCGCAGATTTCATAGCAAGATTATACCATTCTTCGTCGTTTATAATCTCGTCTTTCTGCATTGTGCCACCATGACCCTCGAGCGAATACCAGCCGTTGTCGTCGTGGTTGCCTCTGACATTGAGCACGGGAGCAAGGATATTTTCGTCAGTTGTTTTGATTACCTTTTTAAGAGAAGAGAGGGTAGTTTCTTTGTCCTCGTTTCCAAAGACAAAATCACCGAGATTTGCTACATAGTCGATGTTAACTTTATCTTCGAGCTCACCGATTTTTTTGATATTTTCTAGTTTTTCAGCGTCTTTTTCGTTGTTTTCGTTGTAGTGAAGATCGGATATAAGTGAGAGTGTGAGAGTGTTTTCATTCTGCTCTTTTGCTATTCTCTGTGCGTAATCTTCAAAGTCTTTTATCGGTTCTTCAGGGATTGCTTCAGTTGGCTGCTGAGTCGGGGTAGACTTGGTTGTGATAGTAAGAATCTCGGCATCAGCTTTTTTCAGAAGTGAGCCATTCTCCATCTGAGCCAGTACATAAACCTCGTATGTAGTATCAGCGAGCAGGCCTTCGACTGTATAGAATGTTTCTGTTGTACCGTATAAACAGTCGTCGTTAACATAGACCCAGTATTTTGTATAGTCAGGGTTAGCGTCCCACGAAAGAGTGAGGCTGGTATCAGTGACATCTGTGACACTCACACCTGTGACCGCGCTATCTGGGAGCTTGTCCATAGTGACATATACTGCATCTGCGTTTTCAACCTTTAAAATCGTGCCGGTTGGCAGCATAGCAGTGACCTTGATTTCGTAGGTCTTGCTGGTTTTGCAGGTTACAGTTGCGCTATTTGTGGTGGTGCTTGAATACAGCTCGCCGTTTACATAAATCCAGTATTTTGTCGCACCGTTGATAGCGCTCCAGGAAACAGCAATAGTGGAGTCTGTTGTCGCAACTGCACTTACATTGTAAACTTTAGTCTGATTAGCAGGGAATTCTTTAATAATCTGTGCGGTGTACTGCTGGATAAGTGTAGCATCTGTAATGCTTACAACACCGTCACCGGATACGTCAGCGTAATTGAGATTTTCTTTCTCCAGTATCATCAGACGCGCAAGGTGGCGCTGAATGCAGGTAGCATCGATTACAGAGATATTGCCGTCAAGATTGACATCTCCGATTTCGAAAGCTTCCTCAGAATATGTGGTCATAATTGTCGAAAAAGAAATTATAACACAGAGTAATATACATAGTAGTTTTTTCATAAGGCACCTCAAAAAAATATATAAACATTATATCAAATATTCATTTTCCGTGTCAATAGCATATAAAAAGCAAAGAGCTACCCGATTGGATAGCTCCTTTTATAAAACCAGAGTAAATTACTTTAAGCTCTGCTCGTATGACTGAATCATCTTTTTAACCATCTGACCGCCGACTGAACCTGCCTGACGAGATGTGAGGTCGCCGTTGTAACCCTGCTTGAGGTTAACGCCTACTTCCTGAGCAGCTTCCATCTTGAAACGCTCGAGCGCTTCCTTAGCCTCAGGAACTACGATTGAGTTCTTAGACATGATTTTCTTCTCCTTTTCTAGTGTTTTTTCACATAATATTTTATAGATAAAACAACGAAAAAGAATGTACTTTGACGTTGTAATAGTATTATGTGAGAAGAAAAGTTAGATATGAAAAGAAAATTTTTCAATAAATTATCGCTTAGATGCGCGGTGTCTGATAAGTTCGGCGGTGATTGAAACGGCAATTTCAGCAGGAGTCACGGCACCGATTGAAAGACCTATGGGCGAGTGGATTTTTTCTATATCTTCTTTTGAAAAGCCACATGAAAGCAGATACTCTTTCATGAAAGTGACTTTCTTCTTGCTCCCGATAACACCTAAATACGACGGGTGCTTTGACATAATCTGAGAAAGCACTTCGTTATCGCTCTCGTGCCCTCTGGTGAGTACTACGCAGTAGTCGTTATGGGTGATATTTATGTTTTCGTTAATTTCGGTAAAATCTGCTTTTACTACTCTTTTTGCACCGTCAAAAAGCCTGATGTCAGAAAAATTTCCGTTATTTTCGTAAACAATAACATTGAAGTCGGTGAGTGAGAGCATTCTGCACAAAGCCTGTGAAATATGCCCACCGCCGAAAATATACACAAATTCGCTGTTTGACAGAGGCTCAAAAAAGTAGCTCTTGTCTTCTGTCATTGTCGGAGTGTTTTTCAAAAAAGGCGTTATGTCAAAAGATGGGCTCAAGCCGAAAACTTCGTTGTCGTGATATATTCCGATTTTTCCGTTTTTTATTGAGGTTATGAGAAAAGCACGCTCGTTTTTTTCAAAAATATCGTTTATTTTCTCAAAAAGGGCGATTGTGTCCTCGCTACTGGAGATTCGCTGAAAGAAAACTGTGGTTTTTCCGCCACAGACCATTCCGATATTTTTAGCTTCATTGTGGTCTAAAATGTATTCTTTTGTGAAAGGAGCGGTGGCGCTATTTATATCTTTGCAGATATTGGTGCAGTCAAATTCAATCTTTCCGCCACCGACAGTGCCCAGTGTTGAGTCGTCCTCAAAGTATGCCATTTTCGCGCCCTCTTTGCGCGGGGTAGAGCCCTCGCTTTTTATGATGCTCGCTAAAACGACATCGCGCCCGTTTTTGAGCTCGCTATAAATTCTTTTATACATAGTTTTCATAGTATCACCGAAATTATCATACCACGGTTACTCTGATTAGTACAGAGTAAAATATGTTGACAGATATTTTGCTCATTTTTTAAAGAGCGACCAACTAGCGACCAACAATCAACCAGCAAAACAACCAACAGAATATGCGGTGTAAAATGGCTTTATCACTGGCTTTTCTGATGATAGCGATGCGGTAATCAACCAGCGTTTCAGCCAACAAACGACCAACAAACGACCAACAAACGACCAACAAACGACCAACAAACGACCAACAAATGACCACAATATAATAAATATAAGAAAGATAATAAATATAATAATTATAATAATATATTATACTGAATTTTAAATTCTGAATTCTTTCTTTTTCTGACAAACAAAAAGGCCACAGGTTTTCTGCGACCTTTATTTTTATTTCTTAGTAGCCGAATGTTCCGTCTAAAGACTCGTCGTTCTGCACCCATTCGTCAACATAGAGGGCTGTGAAACGGTCTTTTGTGTTGCGGATGATGACTTTCTTTATGCCTGCGTTGATAATCATACGCTTGCACATCGAGCACGCACACGCGTTTTCTACATATTCGCCTGTTTTAGCGTCCTTACCGACAAGATAGAGTGTCGCACCAATCATAGCGTCACGGGATGCGTGGATGATAGCGTTAGCCTCAGCGTGAACACTTCTGCACAGCTCGTAACGCTCGCCACGCGGAATGTTGTTCTTCTCTCTGACACAAACACCTAAATCGATGCAGTTTTTTCTGCCTCGGGGAGCACCGACATAGCCGGTGGAAACAATCTGGTCGTTCTTTACGATAATTGCGCCGAAGTTTCTGCGCAGGCAGGTGCCACGCTCAAGTACGGTTTCAGCGATATCAAGATAGTAGTTTTTCTTATCAGTTCTCTTCATAATTCATACCCCAATCCAGAATAAAGTTGAAAATAAAAATATATATTGTAATGGAAAAGATGCACTAAATCAAAGACCCTTGAGCTCTTTCAGACAATCCTCGCACACAACTTTATCCTTAAAGTCAGTGAGATTTTCGTCCTTACCGCAGAAAGCACAGGTTTTCACATACTTCTTGAGGAAGAATCCGTTGTCATCAATGAAAACCTCAAGAGCATCGTCGGTATTGAGTTCGTATTTATTCCTGATAGGTTTAGGGATGACGACGCGACCGAGACGGTCAACTTTCATAATAAATCCTGCCGGTTTCATACAATCTTCCTTTCTTTTTATCTTTGATTCTATTCTACCAAACAGGGGAGTTGGTGTCAATGATTTTTCGGCATACTTTTAGAAAATTCGATAATTTTTGATAAAATTAGCAAAAGGTGGTAAATATGCTCTCTTACATATTCGCTTTTATGATAGCCGCTTCTGTTTTGTGCTCGGTTTTTCTGGGCACAACAAAGGAGATGTCCGATTCTCTGATGAGCGGAGCTCAACAGGCAGTAGAGCTTATAGTCACGATGAGCGGAATGATGTGCCTTTGGTCAGGGGTTATGGAGGTAGCAAAAGAGAGCAGGCTGACAAATGCGCTCGCAAAAGCGTTTTCGCCGATACTGAGAAAGCTGTTTCCTGATGTTAAAAAAGACAGCGTTGCCTTTGAGTGCATCAGCATGAATGTCGCGGCGAATCTGTTAGGACTCGGAAATGCGGCTACACCGCTCGGACTCAAAGCTATGAAAGAACTCAAAGGGGACAGCACATCGGTTGTTGCGACAGATGCGATGATAACCTTCGTTGTGATGAACACATCTTCAATCCAGCTTTTGCCGACGACTATTGCGACTATGCGCTCGGCGCTCGGGTCAGATTCCCCATTTGACATCGTGCTTTGTGTGTGGATAACTTCAGTGGTGGCTCTGGCTCTGGGGCTATCGGTAGCTAAAATATTATGTAAAAGAGGGGAAAAAGTTGGAGCTAATAATGCCGTGCGCGATAGCGTTTGTGCTGATATTCGGGCTGTGCAAAAGGGTTAATGTTTTCGAAGCCTTTGTAAGGGGTGCTAAAGACGGGATAAAAATGCTCTATAATATCGCACCGACGCTGATAGGGCTGATTGTAGCAGTCAGTATGCTCAAAGCCTCGGGGTGTCTGACGCTTTTATCAGACACACTTTCTCCGCTGACAGAAAAAATAGGTTTTCCGAGTGAGCTGTTGCCGATGACGCTTTTACGACCTGTGTCGGGCGGAGGGTCAACAGCACTATTAAATCAGGTGCTTTCTGACTACGGACCCGACAGCTTTTTAGGGCGATGTGCGAGTGTAATCGCAGGCTCAACGGAAACCACCTTTTATGCGACTACTCTTTACTACAACTCTGTGGGGATAAAGAAAATCCGCCACTCGCTTTTTGCGTCGCTGGTGGCGGATTTCACGGCGGCTGTAGTAGCCGTTGTGACAGTTAATCTATTTTTTTTGCAGTAGTGCGGATACGGGTGAGCTTTGTAAGAAGCTCTTTTGGGTGGAGAGGGAACAGTGGGTACATATAGCTTTTTCCCGAGAGAGTTTTATTTGTGAACAAGAGGACTATATTGAGGATTATTCCTGCTACAAAGCCCCAGAAGTTGAAGATTCTTGTGAGTATGAGCAGTATCACTCGTAGAAATTTCAGGCTGTAGCCGAGCTCGTATGATGGCTGGCTGTAGGTCGCAATGGTGACAAACGCCATATACAGGATAACCTCCATAGTAAACCAGCCAGTGTTTATCGCAAACTCGGAGAAGGCAATAGCACCTATGATAGAAAGCGAAGCTGAAAGGCTGTCTGGAGTATTGAGGGCTGCTAGGCGCAGTCCGTCGATGCCGATTTCGATTATCAGCAGTTGCCAGAATATGGGAATGTTGACATCAGTATTCTGGGGTACAACGAATTTAAAAACCTCGGGGACATATTCGGGGTTTTGGACAGCGAGTAGCCACAGAGGAGTTAGCAGTACTGAAACAAAGGTGATGAGATATCTCGCTATTCTGATGTAAGTTCCCGTAATCGGAGGGAAGTAGTAGTCGTCGGCTTCTTCGAGCACTTCAAAAATCGAAGTAGGCAAAAGCAGAGCTGACGGCGAGTTGTCAACTAAAATTATAATACTGCCCTTTAAGCACACCGCAGCGGCTACATCAGGTCGCTCGGTGTATTTTACTTTAGGGAAGGGATTGTACCATTTTTTCGGGTAGAGTGCTTCTATCAGGCTTTGCTGATTCATAGATAGTGCTTCTATATCAAGATTCTGGATTTTCTTTTTTATAGTGTTGAGGAGAGTTTTGTCGACCTTGTTTTCCATATAGCACACTACTATATCGGTCTTTGATGACTTGCCTGCGCTTAGTACCGTAGTGGTAAACTGCGGGTCGCGGATTCGTCTTCTGATGAGAGCACAGTTGAATATCAGCGTTTCAACAAAGCCGTCCTTAGAACCTCGTAGCACCTTGTCGTCCTGTGGCTCGCTTGTAGCTCGCTGAGGATAGGTTCGCATATCAAGCATAACACACTGAGTAAATCCGTCTATCATCAGCGCGGCAATTCCGCTTAGCACATTTGTGACAATCTGGTCGATGTCTGAGAGTACATCAACCTCAACATAAGGCACACAGTGGGACGCAAAGGTGCGCGCGTCAGTTGCGATTTCGTCACGCGTATTTCGGTAGAAAAACTCCATAATGCGTTCCATAGTGTCGTCTTTCACAAAGCCGTCGATGTAAAACATCACGGCTTTTTTTCCGCCGTATTCCAAGTCGCGCTCGATTAGGTCAAAGCAGTAGTCGCTTCTTAGCTTCTCTTTTAACAGCTGTCTGTTTTGCTCGAAATTATCGGTAAACATAGCATCGTTCCTTTCGTTGACTCTACTATAGCATTACCCAAAATTACCTGCCTATAAAAAAATTTCAAAGAATTTTCTTAAAAATTGCATAAAAGTATGCAATTTTTTCCGTTTTTTCGCTATAAGTGGGAGGACCTTTTGAAAGGAATGATGTGTACTTGAAGAAAAAGAAAAGCGCGCTTAGCAAAAAAGAGAAGTTGTTTTGTCTTAGTTTTATCAACTCTCTTGATGCTGAGCTTTCAGCAAAAGCGGCGGGATATACAAGAAATCCATTAAAAAAAGGTCAGGCGTTGCTTTTGAAAAATGAAATAGCCGACGAAATCGCACAGCTTCGAAAACTAAGGGAGCGCGCGATGAGAAACTCGTCGGTGGTGGGACTTGAGAAAATTGCATTTTCACCGATTACCGATGCTATTAGCCTACTGTATATGGACAAGCCAAGTTATGAAACTCTAGAAAAGCTTGATTTGTTTATGGTGCAGGAAATCAAAAAGCCGAAAGATGGTGCGATGGAAATCAAATTTTTCGACAGACTCAAAGCGCTTGAAAAACTAGGCGCACAAAGTCCTGCAGATGAAAGTTCGGGCTCGCTTTTAGACGCTATCCGTCTGGGCGCGCAACAGCTCAGTGAGGGTGGTGAATAAGATGGAATACAAACCGTTTTCTAAAAAGCAGTTGCTGGCACTTTCGTGGTGGGATAAAAGCTCAAAATACAAAAACTGTGACGCTGTGATCTGTGACGGGGCTGTCAGATCCGGCAAAACCTTTTGTATGTCACTTTCGTTTGTGTTATGGGCGTTTACTCACTTTAACGATTCTGCGTTTGCGCTGTGCGGAAAAACAATAAAATCTTTGAAGAGAAATCTGGTCACTCCGCTTATTCCTCCTTTAAAAGAGCTTAAATTCACGGTGGATTTAAAGAGTAGCGAGAATTTGCTCGTGCTTACCTATAAAGGCAGGGTTAACCGTTTTTACCTGTTTTCCGGTAAGGACGAGGGCTCAGCTTCCCTAATTCAGGGAATGACGCTGAGCGGAATACTACTCGACGAGGTAGCGCTTATGCCGAGGTCTTTTGTCGAGCAGGCTTTGGCGCGTTGCTCTGTGTCGGGCTCAACATTCTGGTTTAACTGCAACCCCGAGTTTCCGTCTCACTGGTTCTACAACGAGTGGATAAAAAAGGCAAAGGAAAAGAACGCGCTTTATATCCACTTCACTATGAACGACAATCCGTCGCTTTCAAAAAAGATGATAAAGCGATACGAGAAAATGTACTCGGGAGCGTTTTATCGTCGGTTTGTAAAAGGCGAGTGGGTTGCCGTCAACGGTGCTGTCTATCCGTTTATGGAAGATGACAGTGCCTACCCCGATGTTCCGAAAGGAGATTTTGAAACTTATGCTGTGTCGTGTGATTACGGCACCGTAAATCCTGCTTCATTCGGACTTTGGGGAAAACTGAAAGATGCGTGGTACAGAATTGATGAATACTATTTTGATTCAAAAAAAGAGGGATATCAGCGCACCGATGAGGAGCACTACAAGGCCTTATGCGATTTAGTTAAAGACAGAGAAATATCACTTGTTACAGTAGACCCGTCAGCGGCAAGCTTCATTGAGGTTATCAGACGGCACTCTCGGTTTTCGGTCGTGCCTGCACAAAACAGCGTTATCGACGGGATACGACAGGTGAGCTCTGCTCTAAAGGAAGGTAAAGTGAAAATCTGCAACAACTGCCTAAGTAGCAAGCGCGAATTTTCTCTTTATCGTTGGAACGAAAACGCTATGAACGATTCTGTTATCAAGGAAAACGACCACGCAATGGACGACATAAGATATTTTGTCACTACTGTTATGGGTGGCGATGACGACTTCTGCGTTGTTGCTGCTCAGAGATTTTAGAGCAACAGGAGGTAATATATTGAAATTATTTTCTGCTAAAAATAAAAGCAAAGCAGATGCTACTGTTCAGACCTCTTTGTCTAAAGCTAATACTCATCCGTTTCTGAATATCGAAAACTACAGTCCGTATCAGAAAAAGCAGTACGAGCTGTACAAGTCTTTAAGAGAAGCTGTGCCGATTATCGACGCGGCTATCAGTAAAATCATCAGGCTTATCGGAACATTTGATATCGAATGTGAGGATAAAACTGCACAGAGTAGTCTTAGACACTTTCTAGATAATGTTCAGGTAAACTCAGGCTCTTATGGTATTTTTCAGTTTATTTACAGCTACTTTGACCAGCTTTTAACCTACGGCACTGCTGTGGGCGAGATTGTCTTGTCAAAGGATATGAGCAAAGTACAGGCTCTTTATAACGCGTCACTAAATGATGTAAAGCTTGAAATGGGGGATAGTGCCCTTGATTTGAAGATTTTAGCTAAAAATGCCGATATGGGATTTAGCGAAGTAAAGTACCCTGAGTTTGTGTGTGTGAGTTTACTAAACCCTGAACAGGGTAGTGTTGAGGGAACTTCGATTTTAAAGGGTCTGCCGTTTGTCAGCTCTGTGTTACTCAAGATTTTCAACACAATCGGAGTGAACTTTGAGAGAGTCGGGAATGTACGCTTTGCGGTTACTTATAACCCTAAAGACAGCCAGAATTTCAACACTAAGCAGAGAGTTCAGGAAATCGCTTCTCAGTGGAGCAAGGCGATGAGGGACAAAACTCAGGTGTGCGACTTTGTTTCTGTGGGTGATGTTTCGGTCAAGGTGATTGGAGCGGATAATCAGGTGCTTTCGTGTGATATCGAGATAAGACATCTGCTCGAGCAGATTATCTCAAAGCTGTCTATTCCGCCGTTTTTACTCGGCTTTTCATGGTCATCTACAGAGCGTATGAGCTCTCAGCAGGCGGATATATTGACAAGCGAGCTTGAATACTACCGCACGCTACTTAATCCTGTAATCAGCAAAATATGCAGGTATTACTTAAGACTTGAAGGTTTTTCTGATGAGTTTACTATCAACTGGAGCGATATCACACTTCAGGACGAGGTTGAGCTCTCAAAAGCTCGACTTCAGAATGCTCAGGCTATGCAGATTGAAAGCACACTTTCGGAGGTGAAACAGTGAAAACAGGTACGATTTTAAAAAGCGTCGGCACTACGGTGACTGAAGAGGAGCTCAGACTCATTAATAAATATACAAGGCGAGAGCTGAGCTCAGACGAGGTATACACCTTCTCGGTGGTGCTGTGCGATAACGACATCGACAGGGACTTCGAGCGTTTTACCGTAGAGTCGCTGTTTGAGCTCGAAGAGCTTTTTGTGGGAAAGACCGGTATTTTTGACCACGACGCAAAAGCGTCTAATCAGACAGCGAGAATCTACAGCTGTAAAGTCGAAGCGGTTGAGTCAAAAAAGACTTCTACAGGTGATGACTACTTCAGACTTGTCGCAAAGGCATACATACCAAGGTCTGAGAAAAACGAGGACATTATTTTGTCCTTGGACAGCGGAATTATCAAAGAGGTCAGCGTAGGCTGTGCGGTGAAAAGTAATCTGTGCAGTATCTGCTCAAATGACATTCATTCACCGTCGTGTACTCACAGAAAAGGCGAGAAATACGCGGGTACGCTGTGTTACTCAGAGCTTGTCGGTGTTTTTGATGCGTACGAGTTCAGCTTTGTGGCGATTCCTGCCCAGAAAAACGCAGGCGTTACAAAAAGCTATCTAGGTGGAAAAGAGGAGTACAAAAATATGGATAAGATTTTAAAAGCCCTTTTAGAGGCAGAAAGCCTCACACTCGATGAAATTGAGTGCAAGAAACTAAGGTTTTACATAACTGAACTTGAAGAAAAGGCAAAGGACGGAGAGCTCTACAGAAAAGAGCTTATAAAAAGCGTGCTCAAAACCATGAGTATTGCTCAGCCTGATTTGGGTGTGGATACCTTAAAGGGTATTCTTGAAAAGCTTTCAAATGCTGAGCTTTCGGCACTCAAAGAAAGCTATAAAAGAGCGGATACTAAAACAGGTTTTGTGCAGTTAAAAAGCGAAAACAACGCTAAAACGGTAGAAAAGACTACCGATAAAAACAATCAGTTTACTATTTAACAGGAGGTAAATTATGAATATCAATTTTTCAGGTTATAACGAAAATGTAGTTACTTTTGAAGTGGACGGCAGCGGTGTCACAATGGGCACTCCCGTCAAGATGAGCTCATCAGGTACTGTGTCTGCCTGTGCATCAGGCGATAACATGGTTGGTGTTGCTGTGAATGTACGAAACGGCTACGCGGCTGTTCAGCTGTCAGGCTACATCGAAATGCCGACAGACGACACAATCTCGGTCGGTTATCAGACTTTAGCCGCTTCTTCTGACGGCAAGGTTGAAGCAAGCGCTTCAGGCAGAGAATACCTTGTTGTGACAAGCTCTAGTGGCATTGTCGGTTTTATTCTTTAATTTGAAAGGACGGTAATAATTATGGCATTATACGAAAATTTAACTCTTGAAAAGGGTATGTATCAGGCAAAGGGCAAGAGTCTCACTGATGTGCTCGAGTCTTTGGACCCATCAGCTAACTATGTCGGCACTTCACTTGAGGGACTCGACGCATTTTCCCGTCAGCTCAAGCGTTTTGATATCAAGGTTTCAGGCGCGGGCTCTGACTGTGTTGAAAAATTCTTCCAGTCATCAAACTCTGCGGCACTTTTCCCTGAGTATGTAGCAAGAGCCGTAAATCAGGGGATGGAGGAGGCTGACATCCTCTCTGATATCGTGGCTACTGTCACTACAATTGACGGTATGGACTACAGAAGTATCACTTCAAACCCTGATGATAACGACAAGTCACTCGCTGTTGTAAACGAGGGTGCGTACATTCCTCAGACAGTAATCAAGACAAACGAAAATCTCGTCAAGCTCCACAAGCGTGGCAGAATGCTCGTGTCTTCATACGAAGCACTCCGTTTCCAGCGACTTGACCTGTTCACAGTAACTTTAAAGCAGATTGGTGCATATATCGCACGCGCTCAGCTCAAGGACGCTGTTGATGTAATCCTAAACGGTGACGGCAATTCTAACGCTTGCGATACAATCACAAGTGCTAGTGCTGATACTCTTACATACTCTGACCTTATCAACCTCTGGTCAACTCTTTCACCGTATCAGCTCAACACTGTTTTAGCACCTACTGATGCGATGAAGAAGATTCTTTCAATGGACGAGATGAAGGATTCTTCAGCCGGTCTTAACTTCCAGGGTAGCGGCAAGATGGTCACACCGCTGGGAGCAAATCTCTTACATACAAACGCTATTTCAAGCGACCTTATCATCGGTCTTGATAAAAACTGCGCTCTTGAAATGGTCAAGGCTACAGATATCGTGACAGACTACGACAAGCTCATCGACAGACAGCTCGAGCGTGCAACAGTCAGCTGTATCGCAGGCTTTGCGAAAATCTTCAAGGACGCTTCAGTTAAGCTTACTTACTAAAGGAGGGCGACACCTTGAGTTTTAAAGATGTTATTGACAGATTTGCTCTGGTGTCAGGTCTGGAGCAGGAAGAAATCTCAAAATGGGTTTTTATCATAGTTGACTGCATAAAATACTTTGAGAGTGTGTTAGGCTCAAAAAAGCTTTCTTGCAGTGAAAGCAAAAGACTCTCGCACGCGTGTGCCGTTTACGCGTACTACAAATACTCGCTTTATAATATTGCAGATACGAGTTCGAAATTTAAGGCGGGCGACATAGAAATCTCAAAATCGGAAAGTATTTCAGACAAAGCGCATACAATGTGGCAACAGGAAAAACATGAGATAAGCCACATCGTAGACTTTGACGACTTCCATTTTATGAGGGTGAGCGCATGAGCTTTCACAAAAGTGTCAGAGAGCTTATTGAAAACTACGGCAGTACGGTAGAGATAAAAAGAAATGACGAAACCGTGTTGTCAAAAGCGTTTATTCAACCGCTGAGATATCGCTCAAGTGTGTATAAAGATAAGATGATTTCCATGGGCGGTTTTTCAGACGGAAGATATTACCTGTACTTAGGTCAGGTTGAAAATGAATTTTCACGCGCTGATAATGCAATAATTTCGTGTAACGGCAAAAAATATACAGTACATACAAGCGAGGTTTTTGAACTTTCAAACAAGGCGCTTTATGTATGGGCGGTGCTTTTACCGTACAAACAGCAAAGGCAGGATGACTATGACACAGATTGAAGATAATATTACAAGGCTGATAAAGAGCATAAAACAGGAAGAAGAGCTCAGCTACTATACGTTTGTGAAAGGCTTTTCTGCTACTGACCATCCAAATCCAATGGAAAGTTATCTGATAGCTGTGTCGACACTCGACACAAAGGTAACGACAGAGTTTCTGGGAGATGGTGTCGGCAAAAACCTCAAAGGAAGTATTGTGAACGCAGATTTGAAATTCAGGGTATATGCTCCGAAACACGACGGCGGCGACGGACTGCTTTCGCTTTGTTGTACACTTTGTGATGTAATAAAGCGATGTGACACAAACAAGGTCTGCGAGGATGTAAAGGTATCGGGCATCAGCTTCGATAATGACGCAAACACCGTGTACAGGGATGTTGTGGCGTCGCTGTCGTTTTGTCTGTGTGAGGAGGTAACAAAATGAATACATTAAGAATTTCCAAAGGATCAGATATTTCGATAAAAATAAATTTCGAGGATGTTTACTTTATCAAAGAATTCTGTGCCAAAGAGATAGCAGATGTGTATAAAATCGAGGAGATGCTAAGTGACACAGAGGTCGACTTTGTGCGCTATAAAAAGGGATATGTGCTGAGTATCACTGCTCTTTCTCATTTTGATTCGTCAGTGCTTAATCGCGACGGGTTTACGCTTTCTGTTGATGATGGAGAATCAAGGTACGACTACTATAACTGCTACCTCAAGGAAAGAGTGAGGGATATAAACGGAAATAAGCCAATCACGGATAAATACACGATTATAGCTCAGTCTATGAGAGCATCAGGAGGTGCGTGATGAATATAAATTACGAAGAAAGCTTTGAGAATGCGCCTGATGCAACAAGACTTTACGATGAGGTTTATGAGATGTCTGTGTACTTTGAGCGTGACAGCAGACGTTACGACAAGGCATTTTTAGAGGAAAGCGAGGTGGGCGCAGTATGAATCCGTGTCCAATGAGATTTAACGGTTTTTCGTGGCATCACAACCCGAAAAGCCTAGTGATAAAAAGCGGAAAGAAGGTTGTTCGGTACGGTGTCCCGCATTTTGAACAAATCGTGAAGAGTCTGTACGATGAGCTGATTACCGTAAGCGGTGTAGGGGAGCTTTACGGCGAGGATTGCTTTGAACAGTACAAAAGAATAGAGGAGCTTTATCTCAACGGCAAAAACGGTATTTTGTGTCTGCCGTATCTTATGCCGATATATGCCTGCTTTGATAAGCTGAGCATCGAGGCATCAACTACGCCATCAGTGCTTACATACAGCTTCAGCTTTTCCCAGCTCAAAAAGCGCGAAAAGGCAGACATCAGACCTGCAAAGCTCACACTTGAAAAGGACACTACTCTGTGGGATGTTTCATACAATAGTTCTGTGAGTTTAGATGAGCTCATTAAGCTCAATCCCGACATTATGTTCATAAATGATTTGAAGAAAGGTCAGGTGGTGAAGCTATGCTGAATTTTATTTTCACTGATATTTATGATGAGGAGCACAGCGTTTATCCCGTGAGCGTTACTGTCAATATGGACGAAAATGTGCCCGCAGATGACCTTTTTGCGACCTTTCACCACTTCACCTCAAGTCAGCTGAAAAGTCTTAGTGTCTACGATGAAAACGGTGTTTTATTCACAGGAATCGTAGATGAGCAGACTACGCAGAGCAATTCAGACGGAGAATACCTGAAAATCTCAGCACGCAGTATGGCAGCGCTGCTTCTTGACAACGAAAGCGTGCCGATAAGCTACAATTCTCCCAGCGTCAGAGTGATTGAAGAAAGGCACTTAAAGCCTTTCGGGGTTAAGGTTTCAGAGAGCTTGAGTGATACATATTTCGGTACCCATACCGTGTTAAAGGGTGAGAGCAACTACAAAGCGGTTGACAGCTTTGCTAACAAGCTGTATTCAAACAGCGTGCGTGTAGACGAAAAGGGCGAGCTTAGCTTTTTGGGTGCTAAAAAGAATAAAAGCGTAGTTTTTTCCAATAGCTTTGATGGAATTTCCTACTACGACTTTTGTGAGAATATAAAGCGTTGTGAGGAGATTTCAAAGGTGAGAATCAAGCTGAGTAATTCATCAGGCTATCACAGTGTTGTAGAAAATCAGGACGCTATAAAAAGAGGGGTAGTTAGGGAGCGTTACTTAAACTGTGTACTTACTGATACTCCTGCTTCTTACGCGCAGTCTATGATAAATAACGGTAGCAAAAAGTCATACAGCGTCACACTTTACTGTGAGGGTCAGCACCTGAATGTTTTCGGGTGCAATGCTACTATAAAAGGAAGTGTCTGCGGTGATATAGAAAACCTTTATGTCAGCAGTATCCGATATGCGCTGAGCGATAAAAAGGAAGTCACCGTTATTACGTTGAAGAGAAAGGAAGTATAGTATGTGGCTTGTTGATTATATGACTAAAAACAAAGGTAATAATAAAGTCGGCAGTTGCGGAAGTGTTACCTCTAGCTCTAACGGAAATGTAGCCGTGAGTGCGTCACTCGAGCACAGAAATGTGCCGATTGTCGCGCCCTACGGCGTGATGTACAATCCTCCCGAAAACTCAAAGTCTGTTATTCTGGATGTAGCGGGTACATATATGTGCTTAGGAGTTGTGTCACCTTTTTTTGAACTTGAGCCGGGCGAGCTAAAGCTTGAGTCAAAGGGCGGGGCTTCAATAGTGCTGAAAAACGACGGCACGGTGCTCATAAACGGAAAGGTGTATGGTGAATAATGGATGTAAAAATTGAAAATATGGATACTGTTATAGGGAGCAACGGTGACCCGCAATATGTAAGCTCAATTAAAGAGATTGCCCAGAGAGTGAAAATTGCCTGCTCGGTAAAAAAAGGCAGTTTTCGCTACAACAGAAAGCTTGGGTGCTATGACTGTAGCTATGATATCGATGACGATAACATAAAGGACAAGCTTTCTATGATGTTCAAAGAGGCGACGATTGACATTCCTTACACCGATTTGAGAGTTTTAGAGATAAAAAAAACCGAGTCGGGGAATAACGCGGTCTTAGAGATAAAATGCGCTGATAACAGCGCGTCATTGGAGGTGACATTACATGAGTAGTTATGAAGAAATACTAAGCAGGATGGTCAAAAAATACGAAGAGCTTTCAGGTAACACGGTAAATGAGCAGTCGGATATAATGCTAAGACTATCTGTGCTTTCAGGAGAGCTTTACAACAGCTATGTAGCAGGCGAGTTTATCAAACGCCAGATGTTTGTGTCAACGGCTACGGGAGAGTATCTTGATAAACACGCGCTCTCCCGAGGACTTTCCAGAAAAGAGGCGGGCAAAGCGAGCGGCGAGGTTACTTTTTCAGTGGAAACTGTGTCCGATAAAGATATCGTGATTGATAAAGGCACGGTGGTTTCAACCTCGGGTGAGAGTGCCGTACAGTACATAACCGATTCTGCGGTTACTCTTTATGCAGGCGACCAAAGCGTCACCGCTGATGTAACCGCAGTAGAGGGTGGCGCAAAGTACAATGTTGTTGCGGATAAGGTCTGTGTGCTTGTGACTCCGCCGTCAGGAATAACCGCGGTGACTAACGCTAAGTCTATCAAAGGTGGTACCGATGCAGAAACCGATGAAGAGCTCAGAGAGCGCGTGCTCTCAAGCTACAGGGATATTTCTAACGGCACAAACGCTGTTTACTATCAGCGTCTTGCTCAGTCTGTTTCGGGCGTGCATTCGGCTTCGGTTGTATCTAAAGCCAGAGGAGAGGGCACAATCAATGTTTATGTATGTGGCAAAAAGAATTCTCCGATGAACAGTGAAGTTATTGCTCAGGTGCAGGAGCTCCTCGATGAAAACAGGGAACTCAATGTTGATGTTTTAGTGCTTTACGCAGAGCCTGTCAGTGTCAGCTGTGCGATAAAATTAGAGGTAGAGGATGGCTACAGCTTTGAATCGGTAAAGCTGGAAATAGAGGAAAAAGCTCAAAGGTTTGTCGAATCACTCGGTGTGGGAAAGCCTATGCTTTTGTGTGAGCTCGGAGATTTGATTTTTCACACATACGGTGTGAAAAACTACGAATTTGTGCGTGCTTACAGCGAAGATGTGTATCCTGCTGCCAATAAATACTGTGTTCTTTCTGAAATTTTTGTCAGTGAGGTGAGCTGATGAAGGATACATACACCTCGATGACTGATGCTCTCTCGGCATTTAATCTGTACAGCTTTGATAATACTAATATTTCTACTGAGCTTAGTGTGTATGCGTACTTTCTGGACGAGCTCAACGCAGAGCTTACTACTATGCTCAACGAGTGCTTTATAGACACAGCGTCGTACTACGGACTAAGCTATCGTGAGCTTATTATCGGTGCGGAGCGAATGGACCTGAGCGTAGTGCAAAGACGCGAAATGCTCAAGCTCAGAGAAAGCATCTGTAAGAGTAGTTTTACACTCGAAAAAATCAAGGAGTCAATCAGAAGCTTCGGACTTGACTTTGAGATTTACGAATACCCTTCACTGTATATTGTCAGGATTGATGCAGTGGGGGATTACTCAAAAGCGGAGCGGTTGTGGATAACCTCAGAAATTGAGAAAATTATGCCTGCTCACCTTAGCGTTCGGCTGGTTTTCGGTGGTCCGACGTGGGAGGAGTGCGACTCAAAAAACAACACCTTCTCAGCTATAGATGCACTAAACTATACCTGGCAAGAGATAGATAATTTGGATTAAGGAGGACAATATGTCATCAAGCTCTTATACGCCTAACCTAGGCTTGTGTGCATGGGCGTCAACAGACCGACCAAAGCACATAGATTTTGTAAATGATAACGCGATTATAGATGAAAAGCTCGGAGAACATCTGAGCAATACAGGGATACATGTCACAGCTGAAGAAAAAGCACGCTACACAAATCCGCATACGATTGTGTCATATACGGGTGATGGTGCTGTGACAAAGACTTTTACTTTATCTGATAGCTACACTTTTGCTCTGGTGTTCCAGAAGTCATGTCCCCCTGTGAAAATCGACGATAATAATAATCTGGTCGTTCATTTTGCGATTGTCGGCAGAACAATCGGGTCATCGTCCACTATGACGATGAATTCGACATCTATCACTGTGGTGCAGGACAGCACAGCCACAGACGGTGTGAAGAATAATTTCAATGAAAATGGCGGTCAGTATGTGATGCTGCTGTTCAAGTAAAATAATACGAAAAGGCGCGATTATCAAAAGTGTAGATGCGCGTCACAAAATAAAAGGCACTTACCGTTTTTGGTAAGTGCCTTGTGCTATATAAAGTTTAGTGCCTTGCTCTGTACTTAGCAGGCAAATCAATATCAGCTGTATCAGCTTTTGTAAGACGCTTTCTCTCAGCGTAGCTCATGCCGTCAGATGCGTAACGCTTGCGTTGTGGCTGATAACGCTTGTTGTAGTCTCTTTGAGTCGGATAATCGCCGTAGTCGCCGTAATCATCTCTTGCTCTTGTTCTGTTAGAGTCGTGCTGATGCTGTCTTGCTTTGAGCTTTTTGAGCTTTTTCTTATATGTAGCTGTGGCAATTATGAAATACATAATGCCGATTACAGATAATCCGATGAGGATAAAGCCTGTGTATAAAATCCACTTTCCGTCATCGTCTTTATTGGTGTTTTCTTTAATGGCGGAGAAGTCTGTGACATCGCTTTTTGTCGAAGTGTCAAGCACGATGTCGTTCCATTCCTCTTTTTCCAAAGCCTTTTCGTTTATACCTGAGGTATCGTACAGGTCTGTCATATCCGAAACGCTACCCGCAGAGCTTTCGATGGAATTTGCCATCTCGTCCTCGTCATAGTAGTAAAAATCATCATTACCGTCGTCGACATAACCGCTTGACGGGTCGTCTACGGTACCGTCATCAGGTGCTACTGTAGGGTCAACTACTTCTCCACTGCTCGGATCGTCAGGAGCAGTTGTCGGAGTGACAGGCTCCTCAGGAGCAGTTGTCGGAGGGGCAGGTTCCGGTTCAGGCTGAGGATCGGGAACAGGGTCAACTACACCCGCATTCGGATCGGTGATTTCGTCTATAGCATAGACAGTCATCGAAAAACCTGTCAAAAGCATCATAAGTGCGATTATTACTGAAAGTAATCTTATTCTTTTGTTCATAATATCACTCCCTGATTATGATATGCAGTTTGTGCAAGGTTAAACAAAAGGATTAGTCCTCGAACATTGAAGGTGAGTACTTGGAAACAGCCTTGCTGATTTCAATGTTGAGAGATTTAGCGAGCTCCTCAATGTATGAGTTGAATTCCTCGCCCTTGTAGCTTTCTAAAACAGAAGCTCTGTTTGTGCTGTCACCGATGTAAGACTTAACCTGGTCAGCGATAGGCTCTTTGTAGAAGAGATACATTACCTGTGTGTCTTCTGCACCGATCTTCTTGTAAGAAGCTTTGCCTTCTTCTAACTCGTTTATAGCGTTGACTAAATCTTCACCGATTGTACTGTCAGCCATAATTTCAACATTTGAAACGCTTGGATCAGACTCAAGCTCGTAGTCCTTCACAAACTTTTCGGTTACATCTGAAATCTTGGAACCTGAGTTGAGTGATGAAGCATAGCCTTTGTAGTTTTTCTCGTACTTTGCGATTTCAGAATCTGAAAGAGCTACATTCAAAGAAGACTCTGCACCCTCTTCATCAGTAGTGGACTCTGAAGTGTAGAGGTTTGAGTTGAAGTAAGTATAGCTTGTGTAGTTTTCTGTGAAGTATGTTGTGAGCTCTTCGTCAGTTACACCCTTTTCACCGCCGTCAGCATAGAGAAGCTCGAAAACAGCCTGCTGCTTAGCTGATGAGATGTAGAAATACTCGAAAGATTCGTATGAAACGCCGAGTGGCTCGAAGATGTCCTTATATGGGCTGATGTACTGTTCGCCGTACATTGAGTAGTATGGACCGTAATCCCAGTACTCTTTAGCTGAAGCCTGATAGCTCTGTACTGTAGCTTCGTCAAGTGTTGCGCCGAGTCTGTTGTACTCGTGCTCAATAGCGATTAAGCTTTTGAGGGTTTTGTCAGCCTGGTCAGAAATCCACTGGTCAGCGGTAGCTGTCACGCCGTCGTCGTCAGTAATCTGAACCTTGAGGAAAGATTCTTCGCCGTCGTATGTGCCTGCTTCAGAATCATAGCCCTCTGTCTGCTGAGCGTAAGACTGAGCCTGTGAGTAAGCTGAGTAAAGTGCGTAGATATAAACACCGATAGCAAGCTCAGTGTCGCCCTCTTTGTAAGACCACTGAGGAGTGAGTGAGCAAGCTGCTGTTGAAAGTGCGATAACCATAGCGAGGACTACCGCGAGAAATTTAGTAAAATTCTTCATAGTTTTTACCGTCCTTTGTTAATTTTTGCGTACTAAGTTATTATACATAAAAAAGTATAATTTGTCTACAAATTGTGTGAAAAAAAGCAAATCTTCACAAATTGCACACAATTTAGGCGCTAAAACAGGTGAAATATCAGAGGAATATTTCTTTTAAAGCACTAAGCGGGTCGATTTTAGCACTATACCTTACTGCGATATACGGCTTCTGGGTTGCAGAAAGCATCGCCTGACCCTTAAGTTTTGAAATAAGCATGCCGACTTCCTCGCGTTTTATCGAGTCGATATAAAGCAGCAGGCTGTTTTCGTTTTGCTTGATTTCATATATGCCCATAAAGATTGCTTTGTTTCTGATGAGGGCGATGTCAATAAGTCCCATAACAGACTTCGGTATGTCGCCGTAGCGGTCTAAAAGCTCGTCGATTACATCGAGAGAGTCTTCTTTAGTCCTGATATCTGCGATGCGTCTGTAAGCATCGAGTCTGCCCGAGAGGTTTTCGATGTAGTCTTCAGGAATGTGAGCTTGCACAGCAATGTCGATAAGACAGTCTTTCTGAGCATCAGTTTCTTCTTTTTCTCCCTTTTCTTCCTGCACAGCGTCGTTTAAAAGCTTTAGATACATATCATAGCCGACATCTTCCATGTGACCGTGCTGTTTAGCTCCGAGCAGATTGCCGGCACCTCTAAGTTCTAGGTCACGCATAGCAATCTTAAAGCCTGAGCCAAATTCCGTGAATTCTCTGATAGCGTTTAGTCGCTTTGTGGAGATTTCCGAGAGAACTTTACCGCCGTTGAAGGTAAAGTAAGCGTAAGCTCTGCGCGGTGAGCGGCCGACTCTGCCTCGTATCTGGTGAAGCTGAGAAAGTCCGAAACGGTCAGCGTTTTCGATAATCAGGGTGTTTGCATTAGGCAAATCAACACCTGTTTCGATAATAGTTGTACAGACGAGCACATTGACTTCCTGCTCAAGCATCTTGCGCCAGACTTCAGAAAGCTCGCTTTCGCTCATTTTTCCGTGACCTATGGCGACATTTGCTTCAGGTATAGCGGCTGCGATTTTATTCGCTTTTGCGGCTATCGTTTCAGTATTATTGTGAAGATAAAAAACCTGACCGCCTCTTCGAAGCTCTCGTCTTATTGCTTCGTAAATCACCGCGTTGTCGTGTTCTAAAACATAGGTCTGGACAGGCTTTCTGTCGAGCGGAGCTTCTTCTATAACCGACATATCGCGGATACCACTCATCGCCATATTCAGAGTTCTCGGGATAGGGGTAGCAGAGAGGGTGAGCACATCGACATTTTTGCAGACCTCTTTGAAGCGTTCTTTGTGAGCAACACCGAACCGCTGTTCTTCGTCTATGATGCATAGTCCCAGATCGCGGAATTCGACATCTTTTTGCACTAAGCGGTGTGTGCCGATAATCATATCGATTTCGCCGCGTTTGAGCTTTTTGAGTATTTCTTCCTGCTGTTTTTTCGTTCTGAAACGCGAGAGCAGTTCAACTCTCACAGGGTAGGTATCAAAGCGGTTTAAGACAGTCTGGTAATGCTGCCACGCTAAAATTGTGGTAGGGCAGAGCAGTGCGCACTGTTTTGAGTCAGAAACGCATTTGAAAGCGGCGCGCAAAGCTACTTCTGTTTTGCCAAAGCCTACATCACCGCACAGTAGTCTGTCCATAGGCGCTTTTCGTTCCATGTCGTGTTTGATTTCCTTGCAACAGCGGAGCTGGTCTTCGGTTTCGTCGAACTCAAAAGCGGTCTCAAAGTCGCGTTGCCATTCGCCGTCTTTTGAAAATGCAAAGCCTTCAGCCTGCATACGCTGAGAGTAGAGCACAATGAGCTCTTTCGCCATATCTTTTACAGCGGATTTGACTCTGGATTTCGCTTTCTGGAAATCAGCAGAACCAAGGCGGTTTAGCTTTACCCTGCTTTCTTCTCTTGGTCCGATGTACTTAGCCACCAAATCAAGCTGGGTGACAGGAACATAGAGCAAATCACCCTTTGCGTATTCGATTTTGATGTAGTCTTTGACTACACCCTGAACATCAATTTTGTGTATGCCTTTGAAAAGTCCGATGCCGTGAGTCGAGTGTACAACATAGTCGCCTACAGATAGGTCGGAAAGGCTGTAAATTTGCTGAGCGTTCTTCGGAACTTTTCGTCTTTTGACGCTCTTTGAGAAGGTGAGGGCGCGGGAATACAAAATGAAGTTTTCGTTTACATATTCAATGCCTGATGACAGCAGTCCCTCGACAAAATAAACCTTACCTTTCTCGCATTTTTCAAGGTTTTCAGCAACCTCAGCGGGATAGCCTTTTTCTTTTAAGGTATCACACAGGTTTTCACACGCTTTCTTAGTGCCTGCGAGCACTACAACGCTATAGTTTTTGTACGAAATCTCGTTTAAATCCTCCATCAAAGAGGTGGCTGTGCCGTTGAAAAGCGCGTTTTGTTTAGCGTTAAAGTTGACAAGCTCTTTGACATCCGTATCGTAGCCTGAGTGTGAGAAAGTGTCCAGATAAAGCACAGGAAAGCTCAGTGCTTTGTTCATAAATTCCCTGTAATTCAGAGAATAACATTCAAATCCGCGACACAAAACTCCTTCTTCAAAAAGCGAACTGATTTCGTTTTTGCGGTAAGCATCGAACGATTTCATTCTCTCTTTGGTGGCTTTCATCTCGCTGATGAAAATGATAGAGTCATCGTCAAGATAGTCAAAGAGAGTTGCAGGATTTTCATAGATAGTAGTGATGTATTTGTCAATATTCGAAAGGGTGAGATTGTCACTGAGTATATCCGCTTCGCGATATAAAATCTCCTTTGCCTTTGCGTTTTTTTCTGATTTTAAGTAGGAGGCTTTTTTGCGGATTTTTTCAATCAGTGCGTCTTTGTCCTCAATCAGAACCTCTGTTGATGGGGTGAGTGAAATCTCTTCACAGTAGTCTGTTCTGCGCTGAGAAATAGTGTCAAAGTAGTTTATGGTATCTATTTCGTCGCCCCAGAATTCGATTCTCACAGGAGCTTGTGAGTCAGTCATAAACAAGTCGACTATTCCGCCTCTTAGAGCAAACTGTCCTACACCCTCGACCTGGTCTGTTCGCTCGTAGCCAAGAAGTAGCAGACTTTGTATCAGGCTGTCGATTTTAACCGTATCGCCCGGTTTTAAGGAGAGAGAGGCTTTTTTCAGCACTTCTTTTGGGATAGTGAACTGAGAAGCTGCGTCCATACACGCGATTACAACATCACATTCGTGTCTTAAAAGTTTTGATAAAACATTGAGTCTCTGGTGCTCATATTCGTGGGATTCTCCCTCGATATTCATAAAGGTGAAATCTCTTGTCGGATAGACATAGGCACTCATTCCCATAGTGCATAAATCGTTGCATAGAGTCTGTGCTACCTGCTCATTTTCGACAACACAAAAGGCTCTGACATTCTTAAAATGGCAGAGCGACGAAATGATATTTGCTTTGTGAACACCCGAAACACCTGTGGCGGCGCAAGGGGTATTTTCACTGAGCGCACTACTCAGGGTAGCAAAGCCCTTAGTGCTTTGCATAACTTTGTCTAAGAACTTCATTGTAGTTTACCTCAGTAATATATTATGTTCTGATACAAGAAAATATCAGGAATTGTACAGATTCATAGCGCGGTCGATGTTGTTATCAACCATAAGTGAAACTGCATCTACGATGTTGTCAAGAAGCGGGAGTAACAGCTTTTTGTCAGAGTCACTAAAGCGCGAGAGTACCCATTTTTTTAGGTCGTACTCGGGGTGAGGCTTTTTGCCGATGCCGACTTTGATTCGCGGAAAGTCCTGAGAACCTGACAAGTAGATGATGTTCTGCATACCCTTCTGACCGCCGTCAGAGCCTTTTCTTCTGATTCTCATTTTGCCGACATCGAGTGAGATATCGTCAAAAATGACGATGACGTTTTCTGGCTTTATTTTGTAGAAATTCATCGCTTCTACTACCGCCTGACCCGAAAGATTCATAAAGGTAGACGGCTTTATAAGCAGACAGCGGTGAGAGTTTATTTCACACTCGCCGATAGTAGACTTGAACTTGATTTTGTTTATCTTGCAGTTTAGTTTTTCTGCCAGATAATCGAGTGCTATAAAACCGCAGTTGTGGCGGGTGTTTTCGTACTCTTTACCGGGATTTCCGAGTCCTACTATGAGGTATTCGATTTTACCCGTCGGGGCAGATTTTCTGAATTTTGAGAACATATAAATCTCCGTGGATAATGAATTTAAAAGATGAAAAGAGGGTGTCTGTTGACACCCTCGATTTGTTGATTAAAGGAACATTGGGGAAACAGGCTTGTCTTCGTAAATTCTCTCGATAGCCTCAGCGAACAGCGGAGCAACAGAAAGAATAGTGAATTTGTCAAGCATCTTGTCTTCAGAAATCGGAACTGTGTCAAGTAAGATGCATTCTTTGATAGCACTGTTCTTGATTCTCTCGATAGCAGGACCTGAGAGAACTGCGTGAGAAGCACAAGCGTAAACTTCAGTAGCACCGCCCTTTTCAACGATAGCGTTAGCTGCGTTGCAAAGTGTACCTGCTGTGTCAATCATATCATCAACGAGGATAACCTTTTTGCCCTGGACTTCACCGATGATGTTCATAACTTCGGAAACATTAGCACGCTGTCTGCGCTTGTCAACGATAGCGATAGGACAGCCGATTTTAGCAGCGAAGTTACGAGCACGGGTAACAGAACCAAGGTCAGGGGATACAACAACATACTCATCATTGTGGCCAGCGATTTTGTTTCTCATGTGCTCAGCGAGCATCGGAGCACCTACGAGGTGGTCAACAGGAATGTTGAAGAAGCCCTGAATCTGAGCTGCGTGGAGGTCCATTGTGAGGACTCTGTCAGCACCTGCTGCTGTGATAAGGTCAGCACAAAGCTTAGCTGAAATCGGATCTCTTGCCTTAGACTTTCTGTCCTGTCTTGCATAGCCGAAGTATGGCATAACTGCTGTGATAGAAGAAGCGGAAGCTCTCTTCATAGCGTCAATCATAATGAGAAGTTCCATAAGATTGTCGTTTACAGGTGAGCAAGTTGACTGAACGATGAAGCAGTCGCTACCACGAACTGACTCGTGAAGTGAAACCGCAATCTCACCGTCAGAGAAAGTAGCGCAATCGCTCTTACCAAGTGGCAGACCAAGACAGCCTGCGATGCCCTGAGCAACTTCTACGTTAGAGTTCAGCGTAAAAATTTTGATGTCCTTACCATGTGCATTCATTTTGATTATTCCCCTTTGCTTTGTGTTGTATATTGAAATAAAATTGTTGATGAAACCTGATGTTCAAATTTGTAGGGGCGACCAGTGGTCGTCCGATAACAAGTTTTAGCGATACCCCTTCTTAATCGCAATCTGATTGAGCTCTTCAAGCTGAGCAGGGTCGTTTGCACCGAGCACTGTGTCAGGTGAAGAAGCGGTAAACGCACCGACTGTCTTGTTACCCTCTAAAAGAAGCTTTAACGCGTCGGGTAGATAGTATTCAGCAGCTGCATTGTCTGCGGTGATAGAGTCGAGCACTGAGAGCAGGTCTTTTGTGTCAAACCAGTATCCGCCTGAGTTGACTTCTTTGATTTTCAAAACCTCTTGTGAAGCTTCCTTCTGCTCAATGATAGCTTTGAGTGAGCCGTCTTCATTTCGTACTATTCTTCCGTAACCTGTGGAGTCTTCTAGCACTGCAGAAATAACAGTAGCGGAAGCGTTATCGTTATCGTGCTGAGCAAACGCGTCAGCGATAGTGTCCTTGTCCATAAACGGGGCATCCCCGCAGAGGATAACAACATCGCCTTCGTTTTCTTTGAGGAAGTCCTTTGCCATCATTACAGCGTGTCCTGTACCAAGACGCTCTGCCTGGTAAACTGTTTCAACCTTGTACGGAAGAGTAGCGACATATTCTTCGATACATTCTTTTCTGTAGCCTTTGACTACGCAGATGTTTTCTACTCCTGCGTTTCTTACAGAGTCGATGACCCACTGGAGCATCGGTTTGCCGAGCACCTCGCTCATCGGCTTAGGTTTATTCGACTTCATTCGTTTGCCCTCGCCACCGGCGAGAATAACAGCACACTTGTTAGCCATAGTACACCTCGCATAATAACAGATACTAATATTATCGCACATATTTGTAAAATTTCAAGATTAAAATGCAAATTCAAATTAAATTAAACATTTTTCACAATATCACCAAAAAATATCCCTAAGTTTTATTAGATTTTTTTGAAATATCTATAGAATTTTAGTAACATATTTGTTATAATATGGTCAGGCATGTTTAGGTCATAAGAAAAATTGCGGATTTTGCATTAGTATGACGGCCTATTAACAATATTTTTAGGAGGTTGATTCCAATGAGTCACAAGTTTGTTTACCTCTTCAAAGAGGGCGACGCTACAATGAGAGAGCTTCTCGGCGGTAAAGGTGCTAACCTTGCTGAGATGACAAAGCTCGGTCTTCCTGTACCACAGGGCTTCACAGTTTCTACTGAGGCTTGTACACAGTACTACGAAGACGGTAGAAAAATCAACGATGATATCAAAGCAGAAATCATGGAGAACATCACTAAGATGGAAGAAATCACCGGCAAGAAGTTCGGCGATAAAGAAAATCCACTCCTCGTTTCTGTTCGTTCAGGTGCCAGAGCTTCTATGCCTGGTATGATGGATACTATCCTTAACCTCGGTCTTAACGAAGAAGTTGTTGAGACAATGGCAGCTATGTCAGGTAACGCTAGATGGGCTTACGACTGCTATCGTCGTTTCATCCAGATGTATTCTGACGTTGTTATGGAAGTTGGTAAGAAGTACTTTGAGCAGCTTATCGACGAGATGAAGGAAGCTAAGGGCGTTTCACAGGACGTTGACCTTACAGCTGACGACCTCAAGACTCTCGCTGAGCAGTTCAAGGCTGAGTACAAGAATAAGATCGGTAAGGACTTCCCAACTGATCCAAAAGAGCAACTCATGGGCGCTGTAGAAGCTGTATTCCGTTCATGGGATAACCCAAGAGCTAATGTTTACCGTCGTGACAACGATATCCCTTATTCATGGGGTACTGCTGTAAACGTACAGATGATGGCTTTCGGTAACAT
The DNA here is from genome assembly GCA_017410265.1 of Ruminococcus sp. GTDB lineage: Bacteria > Bacillota > Clostridia > Oscillospirales > Acutalibacteraceae > Ruminococcoides. The sequence continues at coordinate 35,952 of JAFQRC010000001.1, forward strand.
GGGTGAAGATTGCGGTACAGGTGTTGCATTTACAAGAGACCCTGCTACAGGCGAGAAGAAGCTCATGGGTGAGTTCCTCACAAACGCACAGGGCGAAGACGTTGTTGCCGGTGTTAGAACTCCAATGCCAATCGCTGAGATGGCTAACAAATTCCCTGAGGCTTTCGAGCAGTTCACAGCTGTTTGCGCTAAGCTTGAGGATCACTACAGAGATATGCAGGATATGGAATTTACTGTTGAGCACGGTAAGCTCTATATGCTCCAGACAAGAAACGGTAAGAGAACAGCTAAGGCTGCTTTAAAGATCGCTTGTGACCTCGTTGATGAGGGTATGATCGATGAGAAGAAGGCAGTAGCTATGATCGACCCAAGAAACCTCGACACACTCTTACACCCACAGTTCGATGCTAAGGCTTTAAAAGAGTCTTCTCCAATCGGCAAGGCTCTTCCAGCTTCTCCTGGTGCTGCTTGCGGTAAGGTTGTATTCACAGCTGAAGACGCTAAAGAGTGGGGCGCTAAGGGCGAGAAGGTTGTACTCGTTAGACTTGAGACTTCACCTGAAGATATCGAAGGTATGAAGGCTGCTCAGGGTATCCTCACAGTTAGAGGCGGTATGACATCTCACGCTGCCGTTGTTGCTCGTGGTATGGGTACATGCTGTGTATCAGGTTGCTCAGAAATCAAGATGGACGAGGACAACAAAGTATTCGTACTTAGTGGCAAAGAGTTCCACGAGGGCGACTACATTTCACTTGACGGTTCAACAGGTAACATCTACGACGGTATCATTCCTACAGTAGACGCTGAAATCGCTGGCGAGTTCGGCAGAATCATGGATTGGGCTGACAAGTACAGAACACTCAAGGTTAGAACAAACGCTGATACACCAGCAGACGCTAAGCGTGCTAGAGAGCTCGGCGCTGAGGGTATCGGTCTTTGCCGTACAGAGCACATGTTCTTTGAGGCTGACAGAATCGCAGCATTCAGAGAGATGATCTGTGCTGATACAGTAGAAGAGAGAGAGGCTGCTCTTGACAAGATTATGCCATACCAGCAGAGCGACTTCGAGGCTCTTTATGAAGCACTCGAGGGCAACCCTGTATGTATCCGTTTCTTAGACCCACCTCTCCACGAGTTCGTTCCAACTGAGGAAGCTGACATCGCAGCACTCGCACAGGCTCAGGGTAAGACAGTTGCTGACATCAAGGCTCTCATCGCTTCTCTCCACGAGTTCAACCCAATGATGGGTCACCGTGGTTGCCGTCTTGCAGTAACATATCCTGAAATCGCTAAGATGCAGACAACTGCTGTTATCCGCGCTGCTATCAATGTAGCTAAGGCTCATCCAGACTGGACAATCGTTCCTGAGATCATGATCCCACTCACTGGTGAGGTTAAGGAGCTCAAGTATGTTAAGGATGTAGTTGTTGCTACAGCTGACGCTGAGATTGCTGCTGCAGGTGTTGAACTCAAGTACGAAGTTGGTACAATGATGGAAATCCCACGTGCTTGCTTAACTGCTTCTGCTATCGCTAAGGAAGCTGAGTTCTTCTGCTTCGGTACAAACGATCTTACTCAGATGACATTCGGCTTCAGCCGTGACGACGCTGGTAAGTTCTTAGAGGCTTACTATGACAGAAAGATCTACGAAAACGATCCATTTGCTAAGCTCGACCAGACAGGTGTAGGTCAGCTCATGGAAATGGCAGTTGCAAACGGTAAGGCTACTCGTCCAAACATTCACTGCGGTATCTGCGGTGAGCACGGCGGTGACCCAACTTCTGTAGAGTTCTGCCACAAGATTGGTCTTGACTATGTATCATGTTCACCATTCAGAGTTCCAATCGCTAGACTTGCTGCTGCTCAGGCTGCTATCGCAAGTATGGAGGACTAATCTGTACTTCAGGTTTACAGTCAATTTTGACCAAGCTAAAGCTTACAGAAAGTCAACAGGCAACTATCTTCGTGCTAAACAGTGGGAAGATATGACTGTTGAAGTCTTTATATAACTATAATAATTAAGCAGGCATATTACTGTTAAAGGTAATATGCCTGCTTTTGCTTTTAGTTTGATTTAAATTATTTTTAATAATATCGCATTTTAGAAAGTAAAGGGTTTTATATTATGTCGTTGAGTTTTTCAGTAATTATGTTTACTTCATCTAAGATTTTTTTCATATCATCATATGAAACAGTCATTTCAGATGCATGAACAATACTATTACGTATTTTTAAAAAGTTTTTAAGAACATTTGCTTCTTCTTCTTTTATTAAATTATTGTACAATAAATATTCAATGATAGAGCGTGATTTAGGATTAGGATTGATTTCAGATAAATCTGCTACTATACCTTCTAATTCTCTCCATTTTGAAACAACCTCAAAAGATAATAACTTAATATCTTTGGGTTGATTTATCGTTTTTAGTTTTATAGCATAAGTATAGTCTTTTTTTGTTATTATGGTTGAGTAAACAGATGCTATTAATCCAAATATACTAATTATCAGTGAAAATAAAAGCAACCCCCCTTGTGTACTATGTAGTTTATCTGCACTAATGACAGAATATATAACTAGTGTTATTATCCCTATAAAAATATATGCTGAGCCAAAAATAAATAATCTTTTGCTTATCCTTTTTTCAGGTTTATAATAATTAATGAGTTGTCTTTTTATTTTATTGTCGATTCGTAGAATTTTACTGATACTGATATCATCTACTGATGGTGATTGTTCAACTAAAATTTTTAATAATATGTTCCTATATTCATTTGAAAGTTCATCAAGAATTTTTAGTGTTTCTTTATGATTTATTGGTGTGTTCATAGATTTACTCCTTATCTTCAAGCACAAACTGCAATACCGTAGTAGTACAAGCTGTAATTAAAATTATTATGAATATAATTAGATTCGTAAGTTCGCCTTCATAACCTTCTTTATCAAATAAAAAGCCAGTTAAAAGCAATGTGAATGATGATATGATTTTCATAATTAGAAGTGTTTTATTAGTTCTTTTCTTGCTTGGTATTTTATTTTTCCTAACAGCCTGTAAGACTATATTACTTGTAATTACAACTTCTGCTCCAACTTCTCGATTTGCTTCTTCTATGAGGTTGGATTCTTTAATAATATTATCACTATATTTATTAATCTGTTTTTTTAATTCTATTTTAGCATCGGGTGAAAAATTATTTATTTTATTATCGTCAATATTTACTTGGAGTGACATGTACTACACCACCTACCGATTTATAGTTTATCATACCTACATATTACCACATGATTATCGCTCTTTCAACAAAAGTTTAGCAGAATTTAATTAGTTTTTTCTGAATGTTATTGCATATCAAACAATATAGAACATTCAACAGAGAGTTATCTTCATGCTGAATAGTGGTAAGATATAACTGTTGAAGCGTCTTGGTTTTATATGCGCATATTGTGTATATAAGATATAAATCTATGTATATGAAATAAATCTATATAATGAATTAGAGCTCGAGATTTGTATATATTGTATAGATTGTGACCCTAATTTTTTTTATAAAAAATATATTTATTATAGTATTTTAGGTAAGTTTATGATATAATGATTTTAAAATTATAAAATGATAATTATATAGGATAATGGCAACCATGTTTTAAATGAATTTGATAGTTCTTTTAGAGCGGGCAAATGAAATATTGCTCTGTCACGCGATATAACAGCAGAAAAACTGCTGTTACTGTGTGGCGGAGTTTTTTGTTTATATTTTTTCATTAAGGAGATTGATAGTATGTCTTATGAAATTGTTCCATCAATACAAACTGCTTTAGAAATTTGTAGCGAAAAGAAGAAGGATAATTTTGATCGAGTTATGGAAGTTGGACATTTGCTTTTAGATGGAACTGTAGGTGGAGTTTTTAGTGGAATTAATTCTTTATTTCAGACGTATGCTTTAATACAAGGAAGACGTGATGCTAGAAAAATTGTTGAGTATACTACTAGTTTAGAAGAAGCTAGATTTAAAACATTGGTGGAAATGAAGAGATTAGATGTTGAGGCTCAGCGTGATTGGTATAAATATGATTTGCAAAAAAGCACATTAACTCTGTATGTTGATAAGGAATACCAAAAAACTATAGATCAAATCTCACGTTCAGCGCAATCTGTATCAAAAGCAATAGAGGTTGAAAGGTGTAAAGCAATTAGAGAGATAGATAAATACACCTTATCTGTTACAAAAGGGATGGATCGTAGGTATAGAGAAATTCTTAGACAAGAAGAAGCTATTTGTGCTGTTTATAGAAACGTTATTAATGATTTATCAAAACAAAATATTCACAAGCATGAAATTGCTTGTGAAATTGGGTTGAGAGCCATAGAGAATGCGCACAAATTGAGTGATGCTAAGTTTAAAATAATATGCGATGTCATACTAGAAATGACAAAGCCAGATTATGTAACTTTTGATGAGTTTGTCAAATTACATAACAGAATTAAAAGAAAGAGTCTCGTAGGGTAACAATTATGACTTTTACAGAATTATTTAAAACATATGGCGTTCTTTTTGTGTTTGCAATAATAGTTTTAATAATTATAATATGTATTATTTGTTTTAAAAGGAATAAGAGAATACACAAAAGCAATGTGTATTTTACTAGTTTTGGAGGACAGGCTTATCAAGACAGTATACTGAATTCGTTACCTCACGAGGATAGGTTGGATTATACTCATTTATATAATAAAATAGATAGAATTCAAAATATAGTTAATGATAACCAAATAGTATTAGGAAAACAGAAGAGTGAGGCAATAGATTCTCTGCAGACAAAAGTTTTAGATTCCCAAATATACATAGATAATTATTGGAGAAGACTCAAGCAAAGAAAAGATTTTTATCATTGTATTGGATTACATTATGCATCTTTTACTCTAGCTAATAAAATTAAAAGGGAACAAGAGTGTATACGTGCTACTTTTGTAACCCTGAAAAGAGAGTGTTATGATTTAAGTATAAAAATCGATGAATTAAGCAGAGAAATAAAGGTAGCACAGGGAAAACGAAGATATGAACTAATGCAAGAACATAAAAGATTATGTGTTCAACACCAACGTGCTTCAAAATTAAAAGGAATATTTGGTAGTAGAAATACTCAGTTCTTGAATATGGTAAAAGCCCAGAATAAAAAGACAGGTAATTATAGAGATTACATAATCAAAAATTTTGGAATAAAAGGTAAAAACTGGGGCGAAAAATTAAGAAAGAGAAAATTAGATCAAATAAAGTAGTTTTGTACTATGAGTAGTTGTACTGAGCGTTATGCAGGCTATAATCTTTATATTAAGCGGTAAAGAAGCATTATTGATTGAAGTTTTTATATGGTGAAAAGGAGAAAACGGGCATATTACCGTAAAAAGTAATATGTCTGTTTTTGGTGTTTTTCTATCACTTTTATCCAATCAACTTATAATCGAATGGTTAAAGCATTGTTTGGCTGTTCGCATTAATAGTTACCAAAGTTGTTGTATATGTATGTGAACTATGATACAATCCAATTTATCAAAGTGTTGGTTATGCTATTATTAATATCGTTTTGTTATAGTAAAGACTCTTGTAGATAATTATCAGGTTATTTTAAATTACAATAGTATATCTTGTTTGTTATTTGGGTGATATTATGAGTGTTACAAAATATTTTAGAAATGCAGTTGCAGCACATATGTGTCCATGTGTTAATTTCAAAGATGAAAAGTTTATTAAAATTGGATTTGAACAGATAGAAACTGGAAAGCTATTACAAAATGATACAGATTATCTGTTTAACGAAAATATGATTGATAAACAAAAAGAAAGCGTTAGTATTTTAATTTCGCTAAAAACATTAGCAACTGATATTAATAATTCTGTAAAAAATTCTACATCATCAGAAGAACTTACAGGTGTGTTTTTCATGCCCGCATTGCTTAACAGAGATGGTACATTGTATCCATGTAAAGAAAAAAAGCCGTGGTTTGCAAGAGAGTATTTATACCCAATGATAGATGAAGAAATTTGTATTGGATACGAAAAAGATCTCGACAATTATATAAGTTCAAGTGTTGCAGAATATCAAAAAATAGAATCGTGGAACGACAGCTTAGATTACACTTCTTTGATGTTTGAGGCTGTAACAAAATGCAAATTAACATCAGACACAATAGGAATAGACAAAAATATAGCCACTGAAAACTGTTGTTATTTGTTTTTTGATAATACTGTTATTGCTTCACACAATATATTGAAACTGTATGACAATATTATTAATAATCCTCCCACCTCAATACCTTTATATGAGAGATTTATATCGTCTTCGCTTACACCACAAAAAGCTACATCAAAAAACACAGTACATAATATGAAACAGCACAGCGGACAAATGGGTGGCGAATATCCTTTATCACCCTCTCAAAGACGCTGTATAAACCAACTTAACAATATGGAAAGCAGCGAAATATTGGCTGTAAGCGGTCCTCCGGGAACTGGAAAAACCACTTTACTACAATCAGCTGTTGCTGATCTATTAACTAAACATGCCATAAAAGCTATTGACCCACCAATTATCGTTGCCTCATCAACAAATAATCAAGCTGTTACAAATATAATTGATTCTTTTGGTGCTATTAAGTCACTTGGTATTGGAAACATAGAAAAAAGATGGATAACGGTTACTGAAAGCTTTGCTACCTATTTCCCTTCTTCATCAAAAATATCAAATGCTAAATCAAAAAAATATCAAATTAATGAAGAACTTATTATTAAGTTGAACTCTGGTGACGAAAAAGACAAATCAGAAAAATGCATGCTTAAAGAGTCTTCTAAATATTTTTCTGACTCAGTTAACAGCATAAGTGTTTGCAAATCTAAAATACATAATCGTCTTTTAGAAATTAACGACCTTAAGAACGCCCTAATCAGTAACTTCGATAATTTGTTGCAAAAAACAAACGGGCAACCCGTTCAAAATTATTTAGAAAATTTACAACAAAAGATTAAAGATATTGACTCTAAGATATCTAATACACAAAATATAATTCAGACAAAAAACGAACAAACAGAGAAATATCAAAATAGAATAGCAGAGTGGAAAACAAAATATAAACAACTTCCAATTTATGTAAGACTGTTTTCTTTTATTACTATCTTCAAAAAACAGATTATTGCTTGGATTAAAAACAACAAAAATGAGTATGAATTATTAAATTTGTATTCAACTAATACTATTAAGGGTATCACTAACCATTATAAAGGTCTTATAGAATCAACTGAAAACGAGATATATAATCTTAGAAGCAATATAGCCCATTTTAATAAGGAAAAAGAAAGGCTTGATTGCGAATACAAAGCAATTGACAACGAATTGTCGTTAGTTACCGAAACGGCAATCAAACTAAAAAGCAAGACAAAGCCGTCAACATCCGATAACATAGATACAATAAAAGAAATAATCTCAAAATATGCTATCTATGATTTAAATGAAAAGATAGACACATCTGTTCGGTATATCGAATTTTGGCTTGCCGTTCATTATTATGAATGTATTTGGTTAGAAACAAAAAATCTTACAGACAAACAGCTTTCTACAAATATTAAAGATATACAGATTCACAAATTAAGAGATTTCTCTCTGATAACACCTTGTATGGTTATGACTTTTTATATGTTACCAAAAACTTTTGAAATATGGAAGCAAAATGAAAAGGTTGCTGATTATCTATATAATCATATAGATTTGCTTATCGTAGATGAAGCTGGTCAAACGTCCCCTGAGATTGCAGCACCTTCCTTTGCATTAGCAAAGCGAGCTATAGTAGTAGGTGATGAACAGCAAATACCTCCCGTATGGGGAACACACCGTGCATTAGATCTCACTCTAGCGATACATAACGGGGTTATTAACAACGAAAATGATTTTAACATCTTAATTGAATCTGGCTTAAACACATCTCAATCAAGTGTAATGAAAGTTGCTATACATTCATGTCCATACGGTGCAAATAACGACAGAGGAATGTTTTTAAGTGAACATAGACGTTGTTATGATGAAATAATTAGTTATTGCAACGAATTGGTATACAAAGGGAAGTTAGAGCCGTTGCGAGGTAAAGGAGGAAAGGATAAATGTCGAGTTTTACCAATAGATAAATATCCAGTAATGGGATATTTCGATATTCCTACCGATTCCACTTTAACTGTGGGTACAAGTCGTGTTAACTATAAAGAAGCGGAAACAATTGCTTTATGGATAGCTGAACATTTCACAGAAATTAATAATTACTATAAGTCTATTGATGCAAGTGTATCTACAAAAAGTATTCTTGCAATAATTACTCCGTTCCGTGCCCAAGCTGTTTTAATTAGAGAGGAGCTTGAGAAGAAAGCGAAAGGAATCTGTAAATATATAGATGTAGGTACCGTTCATACTTTTCAGGGCGGAGAAAGAAAAGTTATTATATTTTCAACTACATATAGTAAAAACGATTCTTGTCATTTTATTAATAGCAATAAAAATCTAATGAATGTAGCAGTCTCTCGAGCTAAGGATGCTTTTTGGGTATTTGGTAGTTATGATTGTCTAAAAAAGGCACCAGAACGTTCGGCAAGTGGGCTTTTGGCTAAGTATATTAATTATAGAATTATAAAATAACATAGATGCCAATATTATTAAAAATTGATTTCAGTATTAATATGATTTTTGTAATATTTGGTTGTAATAGTAAAGCAGGCATATTACTGTGAAAGGTAATACGCCTGCTTTTAATATATTTCTGTTTTGTCGGTTAGTATAGTTTGTATCCAGTCATCAAAATCAGCATCTGAACAATTAATTTCAAAAAAGGCTAAACGTGCGTTGCGTTTTGCATTTATATATATTTGACTATTTTCTCCGAAGTATTGATACTTTATTATTATAGCTTTCTTATACCATATAAGAGCATTTTGGGGGTCATGGGTTTCATAATATAGCAGTCCAAGATTATTGTATGAAGTAGCTGTATCTGGATGATTAGTGCCTATTGTTTGTTCACATATTCTAATGTCCTTTTTTTGCCAATATATAGCTTGTGTATATAATTGTTGTCTAGCAAATACTTCCGCAAGGTTATTGTAAATGGCAGCTACATCAGGGTGGACTTCTCCATAGTGCATACGAAAAATATATAGTGCTTTTTTGTAATAATCATATGCTTTTCTAAAGTTGTTATTTTTCATATAGATTATGCCTGTGTTGTTGTATGCATAGGCAGTATTTATTGATTCTCTACCAAATACAGCTTCACAAATATCTAAATCTTTAAGATACCATTTCAAAGATAAATCATATTCTAATAATCCATCATATGCCCATGCTATATTATAGTACAACGTTGCTCTATACAAACTATATTTTCCGATAGAATTCTGTTGTAGAGATAATGCTTTTTGAAAGTAAGTTAAACTTGAAAGATAATCACCATCATACCTATAACCATAACCAAGTGTATTACATATTAGTATTAAGTTATCATAAGGGGTCATATTATGTATATTTTGAGTGTATGCGTAATTAACTATTGCGGTGGCATGCGTAGAAAGAACTCTGAAGTTTGTCATTGAGGCTTTATCACCCCAATTATAGTTTAATGTTTCTCCCATAATATCTATGCACAGATTTAGCCAAGTGTTTTTCATTTTATTTCTCTTTGTCTGGTGACTTTTTAAAACATGGTTGTGCTAGATTTTCAACCATATCATTTGTGTTTTCTTTTAGCCATGTTTGAAAATTAGTTTTTTTATTGATTTTCAAATAGATTATTTTAAGTTGATTTGCGGTACGCAAAAAATCTTCATGATCTTTATCGACAGTTAAAGAATAAATTTTATATGCCGAAAATAAATAGGGTAATGAGCTATCTATATCGTTATCTTCAATATATAGTTTTCCTATATTTAGGAGAGTTAGTGCTATTTCTGGGTGGTACAAGCCATGTACCTGTTTCCCAAATTCAAGGGATTGAGCATAATATTCTTTTGCTTCTTTTTTTCTGCCCATATCTGCTAATATTGATGCATAATTATTGCATGCCAAGGATGTACTGGAATGTATATTTCCATAAGTTGATTTATAGATTCTAAGTGACTTACCAGTGTATTTTTTAGCTTTATTTAGCTCTTTCATTCTCCAATATGTACTACCAAGGTTCATTAATGTAATTGCAGTATTAGGATTATTCAAACCAACATTTCTAAATTTTATTAATAAAGCCTTATATAAGTGTTTTAGGGCTCTATTGTATTCTCCTCTCTTAATATAAACTTCTCCTATATTATTGTGATCTGCTGCTATATCAATATTATCATGCTTATACAGTTTTCGTTCAATATATAGGCAACGTCTGTACCACTTTAATGGTTCTTTATAATTTCCTTTTTTTATAAGAGCTAAACCAAGATTATTATAAGCGATTGCTGTATCCTTATCTAATATTCCTTGTGTTTTTTGAAAAATATCAATGGCTTCATTGTGATATTCAATAGCATTTTCATATTTAGCCGTTTTTGTATAAAGTAATCCTATATTATCAAGAGCAGTAGCTGTTTTGACATTTAGTCTCCCTAATTGTTGTGACCTCAGCTGAAGAGAACGATTATAGTTTTCAAGAGAATGTTCATACATGGCACAATCGTCACAGTTTTCGCCTATTATTTCAAACATATCGCTGGCTTTAATTACTTCTTCTTTATTTCCCTTTAAAGAATAGTGATGTGCTACAGATACAGCGTGATCTAATATAGTGATGAATTGATTTACAGAATTGGAATTATCACAAATACTAGGTAGATAGTCTTCCATTGAATCGAATAAAATTGTTAACCAATCAACTGTACTCACTATAAACACCTTCTTAAAGCTTGTGACTATTGCGTACTACTTCTTGTACAAGTCTGTGTATATTTATGAATTCGGAAGTGCCACTAACTAACGAATACGTTCTTAGTGATGTGACAATGCGATTTGTGGTCAATATTTCTGATAAGTCTCGTTTTAGAGGCATTGGTAATTTATCTTTGGATTTGACAAAAAAACTGATAGGTATTCTATCTGGAGCCATATATGCACATAAATTCATTAATTGTTGCGAACTTTCGTCGAGGGCTTTAAACGAAATGAGCCATGTGTTTGTTACAATGTGCTCGTAATATTTGGGCGTAGCATAAGAATCTTGAAATGCTTCCACACCAGACTGCGCTAATAAAGATAAATATTTTTCTAATGAGCAACGTACTTCTCGTATATATGCAGCAGCCTGTTCTAGAGCTAGAGGTAATGAGCCTAAGCGACTAACTAATTTAGAACAATTTTCCTCGAAATCTTCATAGTAGTAGTGTTCTAGTTTAAGTTGATTATCGTCAGAAAGTCTTCGTTTTAAAAAAGCAATTGCTTCCTTTTCACTAAATACATCTAGACTAAATGGCTTTCCGAATGATATACGTTTATTACGTGTGGTTAACAAAATATTACCTTTAATTGATTCAGGTAAATACCCATTTATAGTATCAATGTTTTCTATATTGTCCAAAATTAACAACCAATTTTGGTTTTCGCCAAACCATTTATTTACCACTCTTTTTAAATCTTGTGTTGTATATTCTTTTGGGAGTGGTAACTTGAAACATTTAGCAAAATCTAAGAAGTAGTTATATGTGGATTCATCATTTTCGGCATTTACGAACCAGACGCAAGATGAGTATTTGTACATGTAACGATAAGCATATTCAATTGAAAGTTGCGTTTTCCCTATGCCACCTAATCCTGATATTGTTTGTGAAATACTTACAGAGTCGATCTTATCGTTAGTGAAAATTTCTTCAATTGTTTGCAGTTGATCGATTCTTCCACTAAAATATTCATTTTTTTGGGGAAGGTTGTTCTTTACATGATGAATATACTTTTTAGTATTTGGTTTATTAATAACATATAAAAATACAGATGATACAAATTTAGCGAGGTGGTTTTTGTTAGCCAACAGTAACAATTCCTCTTTTTTGATTTCAGAAATTGTTGTGTCACATAAAATATGTGTTCGCATATTTTCTAAAAAGTCTTCTATAAGGGATGGTATGAATAGATGAACTACATGGTCTGAAAAATACTTTTCTGCATTGCTAATAACTATTTCAGTAGCGGCTCCACGTTGAATCTCCTTTGTGATTTCACACTTACAGTTTAGTAGTTTGCTGCAGGTCCCCTTATTTAATTGAAAATATTCCCCATTTTTTTGTTTTATGTTTAGTGGTTTATAAACACAACCCAGTACATTATTTACAATACTTTCATCATTTTCTTTTGTTACTTTAATTAATTCATGTCCGAATACGGCAAATGATAACATATCAATAACTCCTTTGATGCAACTTTTTGCAACTTTAAGTTAACTACAAAAAGTAATATATCAATTATAATAATGTTGTAATAGACAGAAAGACAATCTGTTTATTTAGAGCGCTCAATATTAAAGAAAGGATGTAAATAATTATGTCAATAAATGTAATAAACGAAAAAATTGTTGCTTTTATCGAATGGTTTATTGGTGGAGTCGATAATGCTTTGTTAGCTTTAATATTGATTGTTGGTATCAATTGTATTATGGGGTTATTATCATGTGTGAAAAAAAGAAAATTCTCGTTTTCAACTATACTCAAACAGTTGTCAATACTGTTAGTAGTAGGGATAGCAAACTTATTAGATGTACAACTGAAAAGTGGGTCACTACTTCGTTCGTTATCATTATCGTTTTACTTAATTAATGAGAGCCTATGCTTTTTTCAATACCTATCGGATATTGGAGTGTACATACCAGATAGACTATTGAATATAATATCTCAATTCACGAAACTTGATACCAACGACTCTAATACAAAACAAGACTGAGGTTTATCATAGATATTTAATAACAATTAAGTTTAAATAATTATTATTAGTTTCATTATAAATATAATCATCAGTACAATCAAGCTAAATAATAAATATTATTATAAAATTAAAGCATATATTGTTATAAGAATTAATATCAAATTGGATACACAAGAAACGCTTGTTCCTTTAATGGAGCAAGTGTTTTTTAGTTTAGTAAAAATTAAAAAATTTTTTCAAAAAAGGGTGTGCATTTTGCCTCTCTCAGTGCAAATAAGTGAAGGGGTTAATTTTTATGAATAATGAAATTTGCTTTTTCATGCACTTTGAAAAATGAATATCAGGTACTTAAGACTTTATTTTTGATGAAAAGCTATCTTATTGGGTACGCGTTGACTTTCCATAAGAGAAAAGAGCGAGAACTCCCAATATAAGTATCAGGTTGCTCCTGATATGGCGATGACAGTCAGAATGATAATGATACTTCTCTACGGAGCTGGCGGAGAACCCGGCAGAGGTGAGATTCCTATGATGCGATAAAGCTAATTGCAACTTAAGTACTTCCCACACAGGGGATGTTGAGAACAAATACTGTATTATGACATTTAAACCGAGAATGTAGTTCTCGGTTTTTACATAGCCTACATTTTTATGTTGGCTAAATAACAAAGAAAGGAGGAAAGCGAAAATGCGTAAATGTAAGACGATTGCTATATGTAATCAAAAAGGCGGAGTTGGTAAGACAACTACAACTGTTAATTTGGGTGTAGCTTTAGTTTCTAATGGAAAGAAAGTTTTGCTTGTAGATGCAGACCCACAGGGAGACCTTACAACTTGTTTAGGCTTCAATGAAGATAATCTTGATGAAACATTGTTTAATAAGATGTATGGTATTGCACTAGGAAACAAAGGTGACCCGTACAAAGGAATTCTGCATCATAAAGAGGGTGTGGATTTAATTCCATCGAGTAGCGAAATGTTTGATTTAGAAACTAGTCTTGTTACAGCTATGAACAGAGAAGTGATTTTAAGAAAATACCTTGATGAAGTTAAAAATAACTATGACTATATACTTATAGATAGTACACCTTCACTTGGTATGATGAACTTAAATGCTTTATCTGCGGCTGATAGTGTAATTATACCTGTACAGGCTCAGTATCTTCCTGCTAAGTGTATGACACAGCTTTTAAGAACTGTGGGCAGAGTTAGAGAACATATTAACCCTAAGTTACAGATTGAAGGAATACTCCTTACAATAGTAGATAGAAGAACTAACCTCGCTAAGAGTACAGTTGAAGCAATCAGAGAAAACTTCGGTTCTATGATTAAGATTTACAATTCACAGATTCCAATTGCAATAAAAGCCGCCGAGGTTGCATCAAAAGGCGAAAGCATTTTTGCTTATGAACCAAATAGTTCGGTTTCAAAAGCGTACACCGAATTTGCAAAGGAGGTGTTAGTTGATGTCAGGAAGAAAGAGCGACTTCACTCTGCCTACTCTCGATGATATATTCTCAACGCAGAAACAGCGTGATGAAGAAAAGCTCGTAAAAATCCGAGATATTCCAATAGAGTTGATTGATGATTTCCCCGACCACCCATTTAAGGTAAGGGATAATGATGAAGATATGGTTCAGCTCGTTGAGAGTATCAAAGAAAGAGGGGTAATCACTCCTGCTACCGTTAGACCTAAAGAAGATGGTAAATATGAGCTTGTTTCAGGTCATAGAAGAAAACGAGCAAGTGAGCTTGCAGGTTTTCAAACATTGCGTTGCGAGGTTATTGAACTTTCAAAGGAAGAAGCTACAATCCTTATGGTGGAGAGTAACTTCCAAAGGTCGCAGATATTACCCTCAGAAAAAGCATTTGCATATAAAATGCGTTTAGAGGCTATAAAAAAACAAGGTCAGCGTTCCGATTTAACTTCGGACCCACTGGGACCAAAGTTAGAAAGCTATCGTTCAAACATTGTCCTTTCAGCAGAAACTAACGAAAGTGCATCACAGATAAAGAGATATATCCGTTTGACAAATCTTGTTCCTGAATTGCTAGAATACGTTGATGAGGGACGTATTAAAATGCGACCTGCTGTTGAGTTGTCCTATCTTGATGAAGATAGTCAGCGAGATGTAGTTGAAGAAATTGACACAAATGATGCTACCCCATCTCACGCACAGACAATCAAGATGAGAAAGTATTTTGAAGATGGAAAACTAACTCCAGAAGTGGTGTCGTCCATTATGTCGGAGGAAAAGCCAAATCAAAAAGAGAAGATTGTTCTGCGTGGGGACAGAGTGCGACAACTTATTCCTAAGAGTGTTCCACTAACACTGACAGAGGAATATGTCTGTAAAGCCTTAGAATATTACAGCAAATATCTGAGAAATCGTTCTGAACGTGGAAGATAAGCTTTTTAATTTTCCCTTTCTCACACTCTAACCCTTATATTACCAGCTAACTTACCGAAAGAAAGATATATACTATCTCCATAAATATATCTATCTCATAACATATATCTATCTCTATAATACGAGAAGGGATGCACGTTTTGATTAATTTGGTTATGAATTGAAGTTAGTATTGAAATCGCATCTTTGTGTTTTAGTGGCGAGTAAATTAGAATGAAGTCACATTAAAAACGAGGAGAGATTAAGATGTTAAAGAAATTGTTAGTTGCAGGTTGTGTTGTGTTTCTTGTAATAAATTTGTGCAGATGTAATAGTGAAAGCGTGCACATAAATAAACCCTCTATTGCTGCTGAAACTGTTGTATCCTCTTCTTCGGAAAGTAAGAGCGAAGCGACAAGTATTACTCATTCTAAACAAGTTGAAAGAAAATCACCGGAGAAAAATACAGTTGAAACAGTAGAAAAACAAGAATCTGTAACCGAAAACAAAGTTAGTAAAGGAAATGAACGAATAGAGAAATCAGAATCAAAAGCTTTTCATCAGACAGAAAAACAAAAATCAAATAACAAAAATTCAACAAAGTCGGAAGAAAAAGACACTCCGACAACAAGTAAACCAAAAACAGAAACTCAAAAAGAAACTGTTAAATCAACAACCAAAAAGGAGAAACCTACTCAAGCTCCAAAACCAAAACCTACAGAGGCTAAAAAAGAGCCTAGTGTAAATATTTCTTATTATGTGGGGTATGCTCAGTCTTATGCATCAAACGTAGGTTTATCACTTGATAGTTCCGCTGTAGATTGTTGGGATAATCCTATTAGTGTTAATGCCAACAGAAGCGGTATCGAAAGTGATATAATGAGCAGGCTTAATAGATACAGAAACATCGAGGGATTTACTTCGGTTTGGATATGGTATGAACAGATATCTTCATCTGAGTACAATCTGTATATCGGCTACGCTTAAAAAGAATAACCAACGCAACGCATCGTAAATTTACGGTGCGTTTTTTATTTTACAAGGAGGAATTTGTAATGAAAAAGAAACTTAAAAGAAGTATCGCACTTATTATGGCACTTGTTATGTGCTTAAGTGCTTTGCTTTGTACAGGAATCTCAACTGCGTCAGCAGCATCAGGAGAAAAGACAGGTGTATATTTTTATTACTACCCAAGGTCAGGTGATGCTAATGCAAACGGATATTGGGGACACGATGAACTTAACTATATGAATGGATGGAAAGGCTTAGCAGGTGACTACACAGTTATTCGTATGATAGGTTCATATAGTGGTAATGTAGCTTATTGTATTGAACCAGGTACACTTCAGTGGGATGGAGATATCCTTACAGAAAAAGGAGAAAACTTCTTCAATGATTTTTCATCATCATTTAATAAAACTCTTTCAGGTGATGATGTTAAACTTTTAATCGGACGTATTCTGCATTATGGATATCAGGGTAAGGTAGATGTTAACTGGAATTCTAAGAATACCGAAGATGCTAACTGTATTGCACACGCAATGGCTACACAGTTCCTTATCTGGGAAACCGTAGTAGGTGAGCGTGATGCAAAGTTTGAACATATTAGTCCAGGAAAATATGATGCAGTTTTAGATGGTCTTAGTTCAAAACATCCACTAAAAAGTAAAGTAATGAGTTGCTATAACAATATGGTGTCAAGTGTGCAAAATCACACTAAGGTGCCGAGTTTTTGCTCTAGATCAACAAGTAGTGCAAAAACAGCTGAACTTGAGTGGAATGGTAGTGAGTATGAAGCTGTACTGACAGATACAAATAAAGTACTAAGTAATTACAGTTTCAAAGCTAATATCTCAGGGGTTAAGTTTACCAAGAGTGGAAACACACTTACTGTTTCAATGAAAGAAACACCAACTGAAACATTAACAATTACCGCAACTAAGAGTGATGCAGTTCGTAAAGGTGTTATCGTCTGGACAGATGGAAAAGTACAAGTAGGTAATGGCATTCAGGATGTGGTTAGTTATGCTCAGGATGTAAGTGACCCAGTTAACGGATATATGAAGCTTGAAGTCAGCTACGGCTCTTGTGAAATTGTTAAGACAAGCGAAGATGGAAAAGTTGATGGCATCAGTTTTACTATTACAGGTAATGAAATTAACAAAACGGTTAAGACAGATAAAGATGGTAAGATTTTGTTAGATAATCTCAGACCAGGTACTTATACAGTTACAGAACAGACTTATGATAAATATGAACCTCAAAAGTCACAGAAAGTTACTGTGGTTGCAGGACAGACTGCTAAAGTGAATTTCAACAATGTTCTCAGAAGAGGTGACTTAAAGATTGTTAAGTCAGCAGAAGATAATTTTGTTGAGGGTATCACATTCAGACTCTATGGAACATCCCTTGCAGGAGTAAAGGTTGATGAGTGTGCTGTAACAGATAAGAGTGGTGTAGCAACATTCAAGAGTGTTCCTGTGAGTGGTGATACTCCATATACAATCGAGGAACTTAATACACCAAATCGTTATGTGATTCCTGCAAAGCAGACAGCTCCTATTGTGTGGAATGAAGTTACTTCTCGTAGTTTTAATAATATTTTAAAGAAGTTTTCTGTAACTATTACAAAGAGTGATAGTCATAAATTATCGGCTCAAGGTGATGCAATACTCTCAGGCGCAGTATATGGTATCTATAAAGGTGATGTGATTGTTGATGAATATGTAACTGATGAAAATGGTCAGTTTACTACAAAAGAATATGCCTGCGGTGATGATTGGTCTATTAAGGAAATCACACCATCTGAGGGATACTTACTTGATACAACAGTCCATAGTGTAGGTTCTGAGCCAAATAATTATAAGATTGAACATAACCTTATCTCGATGAATGTTACTGAAGAAGTAATCAAAGGTAATATCTCTATTATCAAACATACTGATAACGGAGATACACAGATTGAAACTCCTGAAAGCGGAGCAACTTTTGAAGTTTACTTAAAGTCGGCAGGAAGTTTCAAAAAGGCAAATGATGATGAAAGAGATATTATCGTTTGCGATGAAAACGGCTTCGGAAAAACAAAAGATATGCCTTATGGTGTATATACAGTTCATCAGACAAAATCTTGGGAAGGTCGTGAGAAAATCAAAGACTTTGATGTGTTCATTTCTCAGAATTCTGAAACTTACAGATATATCATTAACAACAGAAACTTTGAGAGTTTTCTCAAGGTTGTAAAGTTAGATGCTGATAGCGGTAAGAATATTCCTTATGCAGGTGCAGGATTCAAAATTTATGACCCAAGCGGTAATCAGGTAACTATGTCCGTTACTTATCCGACACCTGAAACAATTGATGTTTTCTATACAGATGCAAGTGGCTCACTTGTAACACCTGAAAGTCTTGAATATGGAAAAGGCTATTCGCTTGTTGAGGTCAAAGCACCTTATGGTTATGTTCTTGACGAAACACCTGTATACTTTGACGTAACACAGGATAGTTCAACAGACGAGAACGGAGTTACTATTGTGAAAGTAACAAAAGCAAACAAAGCTCAGAGAGGTACTATCTCTATTGAAAAGACAGGTGAAATCTTTGTTGATGTAAATGTAAGTGGTGATGATGAAACAAACAAAATTTATCAGCCTGTTTATGAGATTACAGGTCTTGAAGGTGCTGTGTTTGAAATCCGTGCAGCAGAAGATATCTATACTCCTGATGGTACACTCAGATGTAAAAAAGGTAAGTTAGTGGATACTCTCACTACTGTTTCAAATGGTTTTGCAAAGAGTAAGGAACTTTATCTTGGTAAATACACAGTTACTGAAATTAAAGCACCTAGCAGTATGGTGTTAAGCGGTGAAAGTCACAATATTGAAATCACATACACAGGACAGAATATTGCTGTTACAGAAACTGAAATAACACTTAGTAACGAAAGACAGAAGCTTGTGTTGAGTCTTGAAAAAGTCCTAGAAACCAACGATGTTTTCGGTATTGGTAATTCAGGTGAGATTAGAAAAGTAAGTTTTGGTTTATATGCTGACGAGGATATTAAGTCCGCAAATGGTACAGTAATTCCAAAAGATGGTCTAATTGAGATTGTGAACGTAGATAAGAATGGTAAGGCAACAATGAAAACAGACCTTCCATTTGGGGAGTATTATGTTAAGGAACTTACAACCGATGAGCATTACTTACTAAGTGATACAAAGTATCCAGTTGTGTTTAAGTATGAGGGACAGGTTCTCTCAAAGGTGAATATTAAGATTAACAATGGTGATGCAATTAATAATAGGCTCATCTATGGTTCTGTATCAGGGAAGAAAGTTGATGAGAATGGTAAAGCACTTTCAGGTGCATTAATTGGTCTTTTTAAATTGTCTGATACTGAGTTTACAAAAGAAAACGCACTAATGACTACCGTTTCAAAGGAAGACGGTAGTTTTTATTTTGAGGACATTCCTTATGGTGTTTGGTTTGTAAGAGAAATTGAACAACCAACAGGTTTTGTACTTAATGATACAGTATATGAAGTTAATATTTCAGAACATAAACAGGTTGTTGATATTGAAATTGTAAACGAACATATCCGTGGCAATATCACGCTTACAAAAGTGGATGCTGACTATCCAGATAACAAACTTACTGGTGCAGAGTTTGAAGTATATAAAGATATCAATGACAACAGAAAAATTGATAAGTCTGATGAGTTTATCGCTAATTTTAAAGAAACATCAATAGGTATTTACGAGTTAACTGACCTTTTATTTGGTAAGTATCTTGTTAGAGAAACAAAGGCGCCTGACGGTTTCTTGCTTGATAAAGATGTTTATCAAATATCTATTGAAACAGATAAAACTACTTACACAGTAGAGAATAGAGCAGGTGTCGGTTTTATTAACGATGCTATAAAAGGTAAGCTCAAAATTGTAAAGACCTCATCTGATAAAAAGGTTGAAGGTTTTGATTTTCGTGTAACTGGTCCTTATGGTTATGATATGACTTTTGAAACCGATAAGAATGGAGTTATTGAAATCGATGGACTCAGAGTTGGTTCATACACTATTTCTGAGGTAGATAATAATGTGTCATCAGTTTATGTAATGCCTGAAGATAAGATTGCTATTATTGAACACGAGTCCACAACAACCGTGGAAATGTACAACGAGTTAAGAGATACACCAAAAACTGGCGATGAGCGTAATCTCAAACTATGGTATGTGTTAGCTATTGTTTCTGCTTTAGGTCTCGGTATAACAGGTGTTGTACTTTATAAGAGAAAGAAAAAATAAAAGTGATATTAAGGGGTAGTTGTGATTTGCTACCCCTAGTTTATTTTAGGAGATGTTTAAGGTGAAAGATAAAAGTGCATTTTCACAAAAATTAAAAGTTTTAACTAAGCTCATTGATTCAGGTTATGTCAATGAAAAGAAACTGCAACAGTTAAATATCGAAGGAATACTTAAAATTCCCGGCATAACAATTCCTGAAATGACAATTATTCTTGAAATTCAAAAGCAGACAAAAGCTAATAAGCTGTATTCATACTTGAGTGGTTTTGATGAATCAGCTGTTAATAATGAGGAGGGACATAATGGCTAGAAAATTTGATTTGATTTCTGATCTTTATGAGCGAACTTGTAAAACAGTTGTATCTAGTCCTCAAAGTTGGCAGTCTTTCTTGTTGTCTGCGTGTCGTAACTATAAGCTGAGATTTGATGAACAGATTTTAGTTTATGCACAGCGACCTAATGCAACGGCAGTATTAGAAATTGAACGATGGAATAAAGGTTTTGGAAGATGGGTTAATCGTGGTGCTAAAAGTATAGCAGTGTTTGAAAATCTTGATGGTTCAACACAGCGATTAGTCCATTATTTCGATATTACTGATACACACGAAAGTAGTGGTTCTCGTCCTATTCCTTTGTGGAATATGAAAGAAGAATATACAGATGAAGTTATTGATACACTTGATAACAATTTTGGTATGCTTGATAAGAAATCATCACTTGAAGAAGCTATTTTGAGTGCGGCACATAATGTGTGCGAAAATAATATACCTGATTATGTCGGTGATTTAATTGTAACTGTGGATAATAGCTTTTTGGAGGATTTGTCGGAAGATGCTATTGGTGTTATGTATCGTCAGCTCGTTACAAATAGCGTGGCATATATGATTATGTCACGACTTGGAATTGACGCCGAGAAATACTTTGATGCTGATGATTTCAGGAGTATTGTTAATTTCAATACAAAAGCTTCGTTGAATGCTTTAGGCTATGCAACTAGTGATATTGCTGAAATGGGACTTACTGAAATCGCTAAAACTATTTTAGCTTTGCAAAAAGAAAATCGCACAATTGCTCACAATCGGGAAAGTGGCTACAATGAGAGTGTAAAAGAAAGCGAAAGGAGTTATGACAATGGCAGAATTAACTTACACAATGCAGGGCGATTGCAATCTTTCGAATCTGACGCTACCAGAACAGCCGAAAGTGGAACTCGGAGTGTACGCACAGATGAGGAAAAATTATCTTTTGAATCATCACAGGATAATCTATTACAACTATCTGACCAGCGGAACACTTACACAACATCTGTACGAAGTGCAACAGAGGGCATTGCAGATGGAAGAATCTCTGACAAAACAGATGTCAGCTCAGGAGGGCTTGACCGAAGAACTAAAAGCACAGGATATGATGACTTGGGTTCGCAGGATGAACAATCTGAGGAGCAGAGTTCAGGAAATCGTGAAGACGGAAGTGATATTCAGTTAGAATACTTTGACCGTAAGAATGAGGACAGAAGCATAGATTTTCTTCACAGAGATAGTGATATTAAAGCGATACTGCTTACCACTCCTCATCTTAAAGCTTCAAAGTCAGAGATAGTTAATTATTATGAAACTGTTCGTGGCAGGAGCAAACAAACAGAATATATCAAAAGTATTTTTAACAACGATATTACCGAGCTTACTCTTCCCGATGGCAGAAGAATGGGATATAAGACATATCAGAATGTTCTTCATTTATGGGAGGGTACTTACGATAATATAACAAAGCAGGGTTACTACGATTGGCGAGTTATTGCTGGCTACTTTGAGGGTATGCGATTACTTAAAGAGCTTACCGATACAATGAAGCCTTTACCGTCAATGGAAGGTCAGCTTAATTTCTTAAATGAGGCAGGAGAACAAAAAACTCCTGTCTTTTCTTTTTCTCAGGAGATTATTGATGCTGTACTTACTCGTGGTAGTGGTGTTTCCGAGGGTAGATTGAGAATATATGAGCAGTTCCAAAAGTCACTTTCTAAAAAGGAGAACGTAACCTTTCTTAAAAATGAATATGGTTGGGGTGGCTCATATCCTATAATCACAGGCACGGGAATAGATGAAATGCACGATGGTAAAGGTATACGACTTTCCAAAGGTTTAGGAAGTGATGCACCTAAAATAGTTTTATTATGGCCACAAGTCGAAAAACGACTTAGTGAGCTGATAAAACTTGATAGATACCTTAATCCAAAAGAACAAGCATACTATCCTCAGTGGCTTGAAGAACAGGAACGTAAACGAGCTGATATTGCCGCCGAGCGTCAGCTTAAAGAAATTCTTTCTCGTCAGCCTGAAGAATCAAAGGAATATGAGTATAAGTATCATCTTGGTGATAAGGTCTATATCGGTGCAAGTGAGTATGAAATAACTTCTTATGATGATAACAGAGTCACACTGTTTGACAGTAAGTTTCCTCTGTTTAATACCGAAATGCCGAGAGAAGAATTTGATACTAAGGTTAAAGAGAACCCAATGAACGACCATCTTAAAGTGGTTGTTGAAAAAGAGACCGAAAACATCCCATCAGTAGAAGTACAGCCTGACACAAAACAGGAAAATATACCTGATTCTGTTGATAATGCTGACCTTATAGGTGAGAAACTGACTTTAGATGACCGTAACTTTGAAGTCGAAAAAGTAAGCGAACTTGGTGATGTTTCACTTCGTGATATTACTTTTGAAAATACAAACGGCTTTCCTATTTCAAGAGTTGAAAAGATTGATTTTGTACGCAATGAGTTAGAAGCTCAACAGAAAAAACAAACACTTACTCCTACTTTGGAAAAGCCAAAGTCGAACAAAGTAACATCTTTTGACCTCCACCCTGATATACCTTATGCACAGCGACATAACTTTGATTTAAAATCAAACGAGATTGAAACTGTTGGTAAAAAAGAACGCTTCCGTAGAAATATGGAGGCTATCAGGGTATTAAAAGAGTGTGAGTTTGATAACAGATTTGCAACTCCTGATGAACAGATTATCTTATCAAAATATGTTGGTTGGGGTGGTATTCCTGAAGCTTTTGATGAGAATAACCCAGCTTGGGAGGATGAGTTTAAAGAGCTGTATGTAGCACTCTCACCTGACGAATATGCTCAGGCAAGAGAAAGTACCCTAACTGCTTTTTATACACCACCTACTGTAATTAAAGCGATATACAAGGTTATGGAGCAGGTAGGTTTTAAAGAAGGTAATCTCCTTGAACCATCTTGTGGTATCGGTCACTTTATCGGTATGTTGCCTAACTCTATGAAAGGTAGCAAGATATATGGTGTTGAGCTTGATACTGTTTCTGCAAAGATTGCACAGCAACTTTATCAGACATCTTCTATTGCAGCACAAGGTTACGAAGAAACAAACTTACCTGACAGTTTCTTTGATGGTGTTATCGGTAACGTACCTTTTGGTGATTTCAAAGTCACAGACAAGCGATACGATAAGCATAAATTCCTTATCCACGATTACTTTTTTGCTAAGTCATTAGATAAGCTTCGCCCCGGTGGTGTTATGGCTCTAGTTACAAGTAAAGGTACAATGGATAAAGAAAACTCATCTGTACGAAAGTATATTGCTCAAAGAGCCGAGCTGTTGGGAGCTATAAGACTTCCTAATAATACCTTTAAGGGTAATGCAGGAACTGAGGTTGTCTCAGATATTCTGTTTTTACAAAAGCGTGACAGACTTATAGACATCGAACCTGATTGGGTTCATCTTGATACTGACGAAAATGGTATTAAGATGAACTCGTATTTTGCCCAGCACCCTGAGATGATACTCGGTGAGATGAAAATGGTAAGTGGTCGCTTTGGTATGGAAGCAACTTGTGAGCCTTATGAAAATTCAAATCTTGAAAATGAACTTATGGAGGCTGTTGCTAACATACACGGAGAGATTACAGCCTATGAGGTTGAAGAAGAAATTTCCGAAGAAGATAATTCAATCCCTGCTGACCCTACCGTGCGTAACTTCTCTTACACAGTAGTTGATGACATAATCTACTATAGAGAAAATTCAAAAATGACACCCGTAGAGGTATCAGCTACTGCTCAAAATCGTATCAAGGGTATGATTGCAATCCGTGATTCTGTAAGAAATCTTATTGACTTGCAGACAGATGATTTCCCTGATGAAATGATTAAGCAGGAGCAAACAAAGCTCAATAATCTTTATGATACTTACACTAAGAAGTATGGTCTGATTAACAGCAGAGCTAATATATCCGCTTTCTCACAGGATAGTTCGTTCTCTTTGTTATCTGCTCTTGAAGTGATTAATGAAGATGGTCAGCTTGAAAGAAAAGCCGATATGTTCTTTAAGAGGACAATTAAGCCACACACACCTGTAACCACAGTTGATACTTCAAGCGAAGCTTTAGCTGTATCTATCGGTGAAAAAGCCACCATAGATATGGAATATATGATGAGCCTTACAGGTAAAAGTGAAGCAGAAATCTTTGACGATTTAAAAGGTGTAATCTTTATGAATCCTCTGTATGATTTCGGTAATCATTTACAGCCAAAGTATCTTATGGCTGACGAATATCTCTCAGGTAATGTGAGAGAAAAGTTAAAGGTTGCTATAAATTCAGCAGAGCTTTATCCTGATGATTATAAAATTAATGTTGAAGCTTTAACTAAGGTTCAGCCTAAAGATTTAACCGCAAGTGAGATTTCCGTAAGGCTTGGTGCTACTTGGTTACCACCTGAGATTGTAGAGAGATTTATGTATGAATTTCTTGATACACCTCATTATGCTCAGTGGAAAATCAAAGTTCACTTCTCACCATACACAAGTGAATGGAACATTGAGAATAAGTCTTATGACAACACTAACGTCAAAGCATACAGCACTTATGGTACTAATCGTATCAATGCTTATAAGATTATTGAAGAAACTTTAAACCTTAAAGATGTCCGTATCTTTGATTATGTTGAGGACGAGTTTGGTAAAAGAAAAGCTGTTCTTAATAAAAAAGAAACTGCTATCGCACAGGCAAAGCAGGAACTTATCAAGCAAGGTTTTCAGGATTGGATATGGGCAGACCCACAGCGTCGTGAAAAACTTACTAAGCTGTATAATGAAAAGTTCAATAGTATAAGACCTCGTGAGTATGATGGAAGTCATATCACTTTTAGCGGTATGAACCCTGAAATAGAACTGAGAGAACATCAGCGAAATGCTGTTGCACATATTCTTTACGGCGGTAACACCTTACTTGCACACGCTGTTGGTGCCGGCAAGACCTTTGAAATGGTTGCGGCAGCACAAGAGTCTAAACGACTTGGTTTATGTAATAAATCGCTGTTCGTAGTTCCAAACCACCTTACTGAACAGTGGGCGGCTGAATACTTACAGCTCTATCCTGCGGCTAATATTCTTGTTGCTACAAAGAAAGATTTTGAAACTAAGAATCGCAAAAGGTTCTGTGGTCGTATTGCAACAGGAGATTATGATGCAGTAATTATAGGTCATTCTCAGTTTGAGAAAATACCGATGTCTATTGAAAGACAGAAAGCGATTTTACAGCAACAGCTTGATGATATAGCAGAAGGTATCGCTGACTTGAAGAAAAATAAAGGTGAAAACTTCTCTATCAAACAGCTTGAAAGGTCTAAGAAATCCATTAAACAAAAGCTCGATAAACTCAATGACCAAAGCCGAAAAGATGATGTAGTTACTTTTGAAGAGCTTGGTGTTGACCGCCTTTTTGTTGATGAAAGTCATTACTACAAGAACTTATTTCTATACACAAAAATGCGTAATGTCGGTGGCATAGCTCAGACAGAGGCACAGAAAAGTTCAGACCTTTTTATGAAATGCCGTTATCTTGATGAGATAACTGGTGGACGTGGAGCTGTCTTTGCAACAGGTACACCTATCTCAAACAGTATGGTCGAGCTTTACACTATTCAGAGATATTTACAGTATGATTCCTTACAGCAAAATGGTTTACAGCACTTTGATGCTTGGGCTTCTACCTTCGGTGAAACAGTTACAGCTGTAGAGCTTACACCCGAAGGTACGGGATACAGAGCTAAAACAAGATTCGCAAAATTCTATAATCTTCCTGAGCTTATGGCTATGTTTAAGGAGGTTGCAGATATAAAAACCTCAGATATGCTTAATCTTCCTGTACCTGATGTTAAGTATCATAATGTGGCGGTTAAGCCGTCAGAAATGCAGAAAGAAATGGTTGCTTCCCTTTCTGAAAGAGCCGAGAAAGTAAGAAAAGGTGCTGTTGATTCAAGTGTAGATAATATGCTTAAAATCACAAACGATGGCAGAAAACTTGCACTTGACCAACGTATGCTCAATGATATGTTACCTGACTTTGAGGGTAGTAAAATAAATGCCTGTGTTGAAAATATCTATAACATCTGGGAAGAAAATACAGATAAGAAATCTGCACAGCTTGTGTTCTGTGACCTTTCAACTCCAAAGAATGATGGTTCTTTTAATGTATATGATGACATAAGAAGAAAGCTCATTGCTCGTGGTATTCCTGAAAGCGAGATACGATTTATCCACGAAGCTGACACAGATGTTAAGAAAAAAGAATTGTTCCAAAAGACCCGTAAAGGTGAAGTCAGAGTTCTTCTTGGTTCAACTCAGAAGATGGGGGCAGGTACTAATGTTCAGGACAGACTTATAGCCTTACACGATGTTGATTGCCCTTGGAGACCAAGTGACCTTGAACAGCGTTCGGGCAGAATTATCCGTCAGGGTAATCAGAACAAGGAGGTTAATATCTATCGTTATGTAACAGAACAGACTTTTGACGCATATCTGTATCAGCTTGTAGAGGGTAAACAGAAATTCGCAAGTCAGATTATGACGAGTAAATCTCCTGTACGTTCTGCCGAAGACATTGATGAAACAGCACTTTCGTATGCTGAGATTAAAATGCTTGCGACAGGCAATCCGCATATTAAGGAGAAGATGGATTTAGATATTCAGGTACAGAAACTCAGAATGTTAAAGTCCAGCTTTCTTTCTGAAAAGTATGCCTTGGAAGACAAGATAATTAAATATTACCCACAGCGTATCGCTACTTTGAAAACCCGTTTAGAGGGTCTTACAAAGGATGTAGAAACTGTAAAACAGCACCCGAAATCTGTTTTTGACCATTTTGTTGGTATGACAGTATCGGGTGTTTTTTACAGCGAAAAATCCGATGCAGGTACTGCAATTATTGAAGCTTGTAAGTCTATGAGCAATCCTGATGCTATCCCTCTTGGAGAATATCGTGGCTTTAAATTAGAGCTTTATTTTGATACTACTGAGAGAAATTATGTTGTTAGAGTAAAGGGTGAAACAAGCCGTAACACACCTCTTGGTGAGGATGTTCACGGTAATATAACCCGAATTGATAACAGTATAGAGCATTTTGCTGACAGTCTCCAAAGCACAAAAGATGAGCTTGAAAACACTAAAACTCAGTTTGAAACAGCCAAAAAGGAAGTTGAGAAACCTTTTATTAAGGAAGAAGAACTTAGAACTAAAACCGAAAGACTTGATGAACTTAATATCCTGCTTAATATGGATAAGCGAGAAAACGAAATAGTCGGTGGTGAGCCTGACGAGGGCGAAGGCTTGGCTGTTCCTGAAAAAACAGGAAGAGAAAGATGAGGTGATTAAGTATGTATGTTAAACCCGAAATGATACTTGAAGCTAAGAAGATGGATTTATATACCTATCTCTCGAACTTTGAACCTGACGAACTTGTTAGGTTTTCAGGTAATACTTACACCACAAGAACGCACGATAGTTTGAAAATATCAAACGGAAAATGGATGTGGTGGTCACGAGGTATTGGTGGAAAGTCGGCTCTTGATTATCTTATAAAGGTTAAAGGAATGAGCTTTGTGGATGCAGTGCAGACTATCGTTGGATGTTCTCCTATAACAACTCCAGTATCTCCGAAACCCAAGGGAGTAGCAGACAGACCTCTGCTACTTCCTAAGAGAAGTCTGAATACCGATAAGGTAAGAGCATATCTTTCAGGTCGAGGAATTGATGATGAGATAATAGATTATTGTATTAAAAACAAGCTTCTCTTTGAGAGCTTGGACTACAATAATGTTGTTTTTATCGGCTATGATGAAAAGAATACACCGAGATATGCTGCGTATCGTTCCACTAACAATTTGAAAATTATGGGCGATTGCTCAGGCAGTAAGAAAGAATATCCATTCCAAATAGCAAGTGGTAATGATGATAAAATTCATTTATTTGAATGTGCCATTGACCTCTTATCTTATGCAACTTTATGTAAGATGTATGGTATTGATTGGCGAGAACTTAATCTTGTATCGCTTGCAGGTGTATATTCAGCAAGGAGCAAAATTGAAGAAAGTAAAGTACCTGTTGCACTTTTAACTTTCCTCAAAGCTCATCCGGAAATTAAACAAATTCATATTCATTTTGATAACGACAAAGCAGGCAGATATGCTACAAAAGCATTGCAAATTATTATGTCAGACAAGTACGAAGTCATTGATTCCCCTCCGCTTGGCGGTAAGGATTTCAATGACTTTCTTTGTATCAAAAAAGAAATTACAAAACATAAATCAAGTGAAAGGAACGATGTAAGATGAAAGTTACAATCTATCAAATTAACTCTGACAGAGATATAAACAATATGCTTTTTCAAGCCTATGACAGATTTGAAAAGTTTCAGGGTAGTTCAGAAATAGACTCTCACATCTACGATAAGATTTACGAAAAAGATGTTTCTTGCGAAAGCCTTGAAGGTGTATATCAGATGTTTAATCTTAACCGACCAAGTGATTTCAAAGGTCATTCTCTTTCGGTATCCGACGTAGTTAAAGTTGCTGAAAGCGGAAAAGTCGCAGATGGTTTTTACTTTTGTGACAGTTTCGGATTCAAAAAGATTGACTTCAATTCAGATAAATGTCAGGTAAGCGACAGGATAAATCAGCAATTAAAAGTCCTCTTGGTTGAGCCTAACAAGTATCCGGAGGTAGTTGAGATTGATGATACTCTTGAAGCTATGCAGGAGCTTGTTGGCGGACAGATTGAAGAATATATGCCTTTTGAAGATGAGGTTGCAATCATCTGTAACGAAGAAGGTAAGATTAGAGGCTTACCTTTAAACCGTGCTATTTATAGTGAGCCTGAGAATGTTGAACTTCCTTACTCCGAAATGAAGGCTCTGTTTCGTCAAGCCGAAAAGGAAGGCAGACACACCGTAGGCTATATAGTCTTTACCGAAGATAGCTTTGATAAACCATATACTGAAGAAGAGCGAACCTATGTTGTTTCAAGTAATAACAAAGCCTTTATTGAAGGTATGGGCGGATATTCAATCTATGCTTCATCACTTGATGGTTCAGACACTTGTGTGCGACTTGAAAGGTATATGTCAGTAGAACACGGTGGCAAAGACGGATGGAAAATCGAAAAATGCTATGTTAAAGATGAGAACAACAAAGAGATGATTGAAATTTTAGCAGGCAATTTCTTTATCTGCTATGCCCCGATTGAGAGCGAATCTTTTAAAAGTTTACCGCCTGAACTTTCTAAAAAGTACGAAGAAAAGTTCAAATATCCTGAGCGTTTTTTCAGAGATTTGAAAGGTCAGATAGTGGCTCAACCATTTAAACCCAAGAGTAAAGACTATGAGAGATAATTAAATCTCAGGGTAAGAGAAAGCGTCTGTCAATTCTTAGCGAGCAGACGCTTTGTATCCCCACAAGGATAAAACCGTAAAAACTCGTTAGGGGTTGCCCCTAATACCCCAATAAAGAAAGGTGGATTTATATGACACAGTTTATTATTTTTATGGTCGGTTCAATGTTTGGTTCATTTGTAGGTGTTGCGGTTATGTGTTTGCTTCAGATTAACCATAAAGCCGATAACGATAACACTAAAAAGGATGACCACAATGCGTAAAAGACCTGTTGATAAACACATTTGGTTTTCAAAAGATGAAGCTCAGGATTTACAGGAAAAAGCACAGAAAGCCTGTCTTTCAGAAGCAGGGCTTATTCGTTTGCTTGTCAAAGGTTATGAACCAAAAGAAAAACCTGATGACCGTTTCTATGATGTTATGAGAGAGCTTTCAGCAATCGGCAACAATCTTAATCAGCTTACAGCAAAAGCAAATGCACTTGGTTTCGTTGACGCACCGCTTCTCAGAAAAGAAGCCGAAAAGTGGAACAAGTTCCAGTGTGAGATTGAGCGTCGCTTTTTAAGACCTGAAAAGAGTGATATGAAATGGCAGTAAGTAAATTGTGGGCTGTCAGAGAAAGGCTTTCTCAGGTTATTGATTATGCAACTAACCCCCAAAAAACAGACAGCAAACTTTTTACTGAAGAAGATTATCAGTCTCTTAAAGATGTAATAGCTTATGCCAAAGATGAAACCAAAACTGAGTATGAGTATTTTTGTGATGGGATTAACTGTAATGTAGCTATTGCAAGAGAGCAGTTTATAACAGCCAAAGAACAATTCCAAAAGACAAATGGCATTCAAGCCTATCACGGGTATCTTAGTTTTCCTGAGAGCGAGGTGTCACCGGAACTGTGTCAAAAAATCGGTATGGAGTTTGCTCAGAAAGTTTGGGGTGATAAATTTCAGGTGGTAGTTACTACGCACTTGAACACTAAACATCTGCATTGTCATTTTGTTGTAAACTCAGTTTCTTTTGTTGACGGCAAACGCATTGATGATAACGAAAAGCGATGGTTTTATTTCAGACATATCGCTGATGAGCTTTGTAAAAAGTATAAGCTGTCTTGGATTGAGAATCCGACACTCACAAAGAAAAGCAGTTATCTTACTATGCAAGATAAAGCAGGTATGCCTACAAGGTATAACATTGTTCGTGAAGTTATCGACTATGCTATTGAACACAGTCGTTCAATGACAGAGTTTAAACACGCATTAGAGCAACGAGGCTATAAGTATAAGCTAAATCCAAACTTAAAATATTGGACTGTTGTGCCAAAGGGTTACAACAAGCCTATTCGTTTAAAGGCTCTCGGTGAAGATTACACTAATGCTCGTATCGAAGAAAGGCTCAGAATAAATCGTGAGAATTGGAACAGTATAAAACCTTTTCCAAAAGAAACACCAAAGCCCAGACGATACAGATTGCAAACCCGTGAAGATAAAATTAAACGTAAGGATGGTTTGTATCGTCTTTATCTTTATTACTGTTACAAGCTCGGTTATTTACCGAAATACAAATATAAAACTCAGGATAGAAAACGACTTCATTATCTTTTAAGAGAAGACTTAATGAAGCTTGACCAAATTACTGACGAGGTAAGGTTGCTTGGCAAACATCAGATTGATAATGCCAAGCAACTTTTCTCATATAAGTCCTCTGTTGAAGAACGAATAAGTGCCTTAGTGGATGATAGAACACATCTGCAAAAGATTATAAGAAGGAAGATTGATGATAAACAGCTATCAGTTGCTAAGGATAAGATTTCGTTAATTAACGGTGAACTCAAAAAACTCCGTAAGGAGATTAGACTCTGTGACGGAATTGCAGAAAGGTCAAAGCTCATTGAAGAAAAACTTGAAGTAGTCCTTGCAGATGAAAACAAAATTAAAAGAAAGGAGAACCGAAGTTATGAACAACGGTGGTGATGCGGCAGAACAAATCGTCAGGTTATCGCTTGAAGGTTTTGAAGTAGCCGCAAAATTAACAGGCTCAGCGGCAAAGAATATTGCCATTCTTCTTGCAACAGTTCTCAAACAGGAACAGAAAACTAAAGGTAAAGCAAGACTTACAAATATGATTAAGTCAGGTAAAGAGCTTAAAGTGTTTTCTATTCCCAACAAGGACTTGAAGAAATTTACAGAGCAAGCAAAACGCTATGGTGTTTTGTACTGTGTATTAAGAGACAGGAGCAATAAAGGTGATAACACTCCTGTAGATATTATCGCCAGAGCTGAAGATGCTTCTAAGATTCAGCGTATCGTAGAAAGATTTGAACTTGGTAAGGTTGACAAGGCGGCTATCGTAACCGAAGCTAAGAAATCCCTTGAAGAACGTGAAGCTGTTGCAAATGAACAGCCTGAAAAATCCAAACATCAAATCATTATGGAAGAAGCAGTAAAAGCTCCTATTCAAAAAGATGAGAATACACAGTCAAACCCCACAGCCGCCAAGACAGACAAAAACCCTCTGTCAAGGCAAGACTCAGAGGTTGCAGATACGCAGACTGATAAGGGTAAATTAAAATCTGTTGAAAGTAAGCCATCTTTACGAGAAAAACTCAATCGTTACAAGGCTGAACTCAAACAGAAAGATGAAGCAGAGCGTAACTCCCCTCAGATTACAAAAGACAAGGCTTCTAAGAACAGACACACAGTTCATAAACAGCCTACGAAGAAAAAGAAATATAAAGAGAGGTAATTATTATGACCAAAGATTTTAACCCTAACAAAGCATTAAGTCATCACACAAATCTTTCAAAGGAAGATTTCGCTGAGAAGAAACGAGCTGAAAAAGAGCGAGTGTATAATCTTATAGATGATACTGCACTTGATGTTATGAGTTCGCCTGAGAAGTTTAAGGCTTACCTTGATACTCAGAGCCGTATGGACAGATACTCCGCAGTTAATGCTTTGCTTATTTACAGCCAGCTCCCTAAAGCTACTCAGCTTAAAGACTTTGATGATTGGAGCAAAGATAATGTGAAAATCGTCAAAGGTGCTAAGAGTATCTCAATTCTTGAACCTGTTGAGTATTCTAAGCGTGATGGTACAACAGGTATCTCATATAATGTGAAGCGTATGTTTGATGTTTCACAGACAAACGGCAGAAAGACTCCTGCACCATCTATTAACCGTGACCCAAAAGAATTTATCACAACTATGTTTGATGCAAGTCCTGTTGAGGTTCAGTTAGTAGATGAACTTCCCTATCCTAATATGGGAGCTTTTTACAATAACGAAAAGCAGACTCTTTTTGTGAAAAAAGCTGTCGGAGATAGTGTGGTAGTTGCTCAGTGTGTTGCACAGGAACTTGCACACGCACAGCTTTCCATTAACAGCGATACTTATAGCCGTAGAGATATGGGATTTCAGGCTGTGTGTATTGGCTATATGATTTGTAAAAAGCACGGTATCGACACACAGAACTTTGCTATTGAGCGTATTCCCGATGAGTATAAGAATATGAATGCTAAAGAAGTTCGTGCATTTCTTTCAAAGACAAGAAATGCCATGTCTGATATTCAGTCAAGCATTTCTGAACAGCTTTACCGCAGTAAGCAGACCCGTTCAAAAGAACAGGCAAGATAATCGGAGGTGTTATAGTGAAGGAAAAACTATATCACGTTGCTTTGGATGATTACGAACACGGAATTGTTCTCCGTTCTTTAAATGATGAAAGGACAAAGCTTATGGAAGAAGGAAAAACTTCCGATGCTGTTGATGACTTACTCATTAAAGTCGGTAACGCACCACAAAAAAGAGTTAAGGTAGTTGAAAGGAAACGCTCAGATGAAGCGAGATAATGATAAGCGTTCAGCTATCATCTTATCCCTTATTGGTGTAGTACCCGTTGTGTGGTTGGCTCTTTTGATAGCCCCATCAGTAGATGGTGGATTGGTTGAGATAGTTAAGAATCTTTCTGTTAATTTTGATAACCCTTTTAATATCGTATGGTGTGAGGACAGCTTGAAAACTGTCCTTATTTTGCTTTTGTGCTACTGTATGGGAATTGGAGTGTATTTATCAACACAGAAAAACTATCGCAGACGAGAAGAACACGGCTCTGCTAAATGGGGCGAGGTTAAAGTCATTGATAGAAAGTATCGACAAAAGCCACAATCAGAAAATAAGCTGATGACACAAAATGTTTGTATAGGACTTAACGCCAAGAAACACAGACGTAATCTTAACACTCTTGTTTGCGGTGGCTCAGGTGCAGGTAAGACAAGATTTTACTGTAAGCCTAACCTTATGCAATGTAACACTTCTTTTGTAATACTTGACCCTAAAGGCGAGATTTTACGAGATACAGGAAGATTACTTGAAAGTAAAGGCTATGAAGTCAGAGTCTTTGATTTGATTTCTATGCACAAAAGCCATTGTTACAACCCCTTTGTATATTTGCAGAGTGATAACGATGTTCAGAAACTTGTGACAAACCTTTTCAAGAGTACAACTCCTAAAGGTTCACAAAGTAATGACCCGTTTTGGGACACATCAGCTTCTATGCTTTTGTTGGCACTAGTGTTTTATCTCCATTATGAAGCACCACCCGAAGAACAGAATTTTCCTATGGTTATGGAAATGCTCAGAGCAGGTGCTATCGAGGATGAAGAAAGTATGGCTCCAACACCGCTTGATATTTTATTCTCGGTATTAAGGTCTGATAATCCCGAACACATAGCCTTGAAGTATTACGATGCCTACCATTCAGGTTCAGCGAAAACATTAAAGTCAATACAGATTACCCTTGCGGCAAGACTTGAAAAGTTTAATCTCGAAAGTCTTGCCGCTTTGACTTCTACCGACGAACTTGATTTGCCGTCTATGGGTGAAAAGAAAGTAGCTTTGTTTGCTTTGATACCAGATAACGATTCAAGTTTCAACTTTCTTGTATCAATTCTTTACACACAGCTCTTTCAGCAGTTGTTCTATTCTGCCGACCATATTCACGGTGGTTCATTACCTATGCCTGTTCATTTCCTAATGGATGAGTTTGCTAATGTTTCTCTACCTGATGATTTTGACAAGATACTTTCGGTAATGCGTTCCCGTGGTGTTTCTGTAAGTATAATCTTACAGAATTTGGCACAGCTCAAAGCTCTTTTTGATAAGCAGTGGGAAAGCATTATCGGTAACTGTGATGAGTTTTTGTACTTAGGCGGTAACGAGCAAAGCACACATAAGTATGTATCTGAGCTTCTTGGTAAAGAAACCATTGATACAAACACCTATGGTAAAAGCTCAGGACGAAGCGGTAACTACTCAACAAACTACCAAATAAGCGGACGAGAGCTTCTGACCCCTGATGAGGTTAGAATGCTTGACAATCAGTACGCTATTCTCTTTATCCGTGGTGAGCGTCCTATTATGGATTTTAAGTATGACATCTTAAAGCATCCGAATGTATCTCTTACAACTGACGGTAATGCGAAAGCATACAAACACGGCGAAGTAACGCTGAAAACTTCTTCTGTTTCAATACTTGATATTGACCCTGAGAAAACACCTGATATGAAATACGAAGAAACAACCTATGAACTTCTATCCGATGAGGATTTTGAAGATGAAAAATTATTTTAACGGAGGAATTTATAATGAAAAAGATTACTAACAGCAAAACAAATTCTATGAGAAAGACAAACAAGCTCCCTATGAAAGGTAAAGTTGCAAAGGCTTTTCGTATCTATTGTACAGTCGTTTTGGCTGTAACTTTAATAGCTTCTATGAGCATTACAGCTTTTGCCGCAGATGACCCTCTTACAGTTATCAACAATCTGTCTGACTTTATTTTCGGACTTATCCGTGCAATCGGTCTCATCTTGCTTGGCTTTGGTGTAGTGCAGATTGGTCTTTCTTTGAAGTCCCACGACCCATCTCAGCGAGCTAACGGTTTTCTTACTCTTGCGGGTGGTGTAATCATCACTTTTGCAAAAGAAATTCTTACACTTATCACAGGTTAAGGGAGTTAAATCTAAAGGGCATATCGTGAAATGCGATATGCCCTAAATCTTAGGAGGTGTAATCTTATGAGCGATAACTGGGTAGTTCAAAACTTAGAGAATGCCCTTGATACTTGGAATGGCAAACTTGCTGAAATATGGACGCTCCTTACTACCACGCCACAAGAGTTTAAAGGCGGCGGTATATGGAATGTCATTGTAACCATTAATGGAACAGTACAAGCCATCGGTCTTGCGTTGCTTGTGCTGTTTTTTGTTGTAGGTATGGTAAAAACCTGTGGCAGTTTTACAGATGTAAAGAAACCTGAACATGCTCTTAAACTGTTTATCCGTTTTGCACTTGCAAAGGGTGCAATCACATACGGAATGGAACTTATGCTTGCGTTGTTCAATATAGTTCAGGGTGTTATTTCTTCTATTATGACGGCGGCAGGATTTACTTCATCTGCACAAGCTACCTTACCCGAAGAAATGGTAACAACCATTGAAAGCTGTGGCTTTTGGGAAAGTATTCCTTTATGGGCAGTTACTCTTATTGGTAGCTTATTCATAACAGTTTTATCATTTATCCTGATAATGACCGTCTATGGAAGATTTTTCAAGATGTATATGTACACAGCACTTGCACCTATTCCACTTTCCACATTTGCAGGAGAGCCTTCGCAGAATGTTGGTAAGAGCTTTATTAAGAGCTACTGTGCCGTACTTCTTGAAGGTGCAGTAATTGTACTTGCCTGCATAATTTTCTCACTGTTTGCTTCATCACCGCCTGCAATAGATGTTGATGTTGCGGCTGTAACTCAGGTGTGGATGTATATAGGAGAGCTTATATTCAATATGCTCGTTTTAGTAGGTGCAGTTAAAATGTCCGACCGAATTATCCGTGAGATGATGGGTCTATAAATCTAAGAAAGGAACTTGAAATATGGAAGTTAAAATCAATCGAGAAATACGCAATTATACGGAGTCGATGTTTTTCGGACTTACACTCAGACAATTTATCTTTTCTGTCTGTGCTTGTACAGTTGCAGTGGGTATTTACTTTTTATTAAAGCCGTATGTAGGCACAGAAACAGTATCGTGGATGTGCATTTTGGGTGCGGCACCATTTGCGGCTCTTGGCTTTATAAAGTACAACGGAATGACCGCTGAAAAGTTTGTGTGGGCGTGGATTAAGTCAGAAATTCTTATGCCTAAAGAGCTTGTGTTTCGTCCTAAAAACACATATTACACACTTATGAAATCAAGTATTGAAGAAAAGCAGAAGGAGGCATTGAAGAAATGATTAAAACATTAAAAAATCTCTTTAAAAATGATAAAGAAAAGTTTGTCATTCCTAAAAGTGTTCAGGATATAATTCCTGTACAGGCTATTTATGATGACGGTGTTTTCAAAGTCGGCAAAGACAAATATGCGAAGTCTTTTAAGTTTTCTGACATTAACTATGCTGTTGCAAGTCGTGAGGATAAAGAAGCGATGTTCCTTGAATATGCAGAGCTTCTCAACTCTTTTGACAGCGGTGCAACAACAAAGATTACTATTAACAACCGCAGAATTAACAAACAGGACTTTGAAAAGTCCACTCTTATTCCTCTGTGTGATGATGAACTCGATAAGTATCGTGATGAATACAACTTAATGCTTATGGATAAAGCAACGGGTGCAAACTCAATAGTTCAGGATAAGTATATTACTATCTCTGTGAATAAGAAAAATATTGATGATGCAAGAACCTACTTTGCTCGTGTGGGTGCAGAGCTTATAAGCCACTTTAACAAGCTTGGCAGTAAATGTGTTGAGTTTGATGCTAAAGAAAGACTCAGGATTATTCACGACTTTTACAGAACAGGTGAAGAAAGTTCCTTTAACTTCGATATTAAGGAAAGTCGCAGAAAAGGTCACGACTTCAAGGACTATATTTGTCCTGATTCAATGTCTTTCAAAAGTGATTATTTCACTATGGGAGAGCGTTTTGGCAGAGTTTTGTTTCTGCGTGAGTATGCTTCATATATTAAAGATGATATGGTAGCAGAGCTTACAGATATGAACCGAAATCTAATGATGTCTGTTGATGTTATTCCTGTGCCTACTGATGAAGCTGTAAAAGAAGCCGAAAGCAGACTTTTAGGTGTTGAAACAAATGTTACCAATTGGCAGAGAAGACAGAATGCCAACAATAATTTTTCTGCCGTTATCCCTTATGATATGGAACAGCAGAGGAAAGAAATGAAAGAGTTTCTTGATGACCTTACAACTCGTGACCAGCGAATGATGTTTGCCGTACTTACTATGGTTATTACTGCTGATTCTAAGAAACAGCTTGATGACGATACCGAAGCTATTATGACAACAGCGAGAAAACATATGTGTCAGTTCGGTGTACTTAAATTTCAGCAGATGGATGGACTTAATACTGTAATGCCTTTTGGTGTTCGCAAGATTGATACTCTCAGAACTCTTACAACAGAATCCCTTGCAGTGTTTATGCCATTCCGAGTGCAGGAAATCAGACACGAAAACGGCATTTATTATGGTCAGAATGTAATCAGTAAGAATATGATTGTAGCTGACCGAAAACAGCTTCTTAATGGTAACTCTTTCATTATGGGTGTATCGGGTGGCGGTAAGTCATTCTGTGCTAAGGGTGAAATCGTCAACCTTATGCTTGCAGGCAAAGCCGATATTATCATTATCGACCCTGAACGAGAGTATTCACAGCTTGTTCGTGCTTTGGGTGGCGAGATTATCAATATCTCAGCAACATCTCCTAACCATATTAACCCTATGGATATGAACAAGGATTATGGCGATGGTGCAAACCCTGTTATCCTCAAATCAGAGTTTATTATGTCTCTTTGTGAACAGCTCATAGGTGACAGTAATCTCGGTGCAAAGCAGAAATCTATTATTGACCGTTGTACCGCAAGTGTATATAGAACTTATCAGCAGAACGATTACAAGGGTACAGTTCCTACTTTACAGGATTTCAGAGCAGAACTCTTAAAACAGACCGAGCCTGAAGCAAAGGAAATCGCTCTTGCTATTGAGTTGTTTACTCACGGCTCTCTCAACACATTTGCTAAACATACAAATGTTGATACTAATAAGCGTCTTATCTGCTATGACATTCTTGACCTTGGTAAACAGCTTATGCCTATCGGTATGCTTGTTGTGCTCGACTCTATCCTTAACCGCATTACACAGAATCGTGCAAAGGGTAAGCAGACATTTATCTTTATCGACGAGATTTACCTCTTGTTCCAGCACGAATACTCAGCAAACTTCCTCTTTACCTTATGGAAAAGAGTTCGTAAGTATGGAGCATATGCTACAGGTATCACACAGAATGTTGATGATCTTTTACAGAGCCACACAGCGAGAACAATGCTTGCAAACTCTGAGTTTATTATTATGCTTAATCAGGCAAGCACGGACAGAATTGAACTTGCAAAACTTCTTAATATTTCTGATTTGCAGATGTCATATATCACTGATGTAGAAGCAGGTCACGGACTTATTAAGGTCGGCAGTTCTCTTGTGCCGTTTGCTAACAAATTCCCTGCAAATACAAAACTCTACAAGTTAATGACCACTAAACCCGGCGAGAGCGAATAGCTCTCGTCGTAGTCTTTTATGAAAGGAACTACTATGAGAAAATTTATATGTATATCAATAATCTTATTTTTCCTTATTGTTTTGCTTGCAAGCCTTGTGATGATATCACATCATCACAAGGTCTCAGTAAAGCAAAACGCAGTATATGAGGAACTTATAGAAACAGTAGAAAGTGTTTCTGCCGATGATGAAGTTACCATAGAGTTTGAAGATAAAAAAACAATGTATGACGGATACTCAAAACTTTATGAGCGTAACAATGATATGGTCGGTTGGATAAAGATTGACGAGACAAAGCTCAATTATCCTGTTATGCAATCGGTTGATAATCCTGACTTTTATTTAAAACACGGATTTGATAAAGAGTACACTGACTATGGCTGTCCTTACGTGCAGGAAAACTGTGATGTACTATTGCCGTCTGACAACATAGTAATCTATGGTCATAATATGGACGATGGATCTATGTTTGCGACTCTTGATAACTACAAAAGCAAGTCGTTTTATGACGAGCATAAGAAAATCTCTTTTGATACCCTTACTTCTAAAAATGAGTATGAGATAGTTGCTGTGTTTACAACTACAGTATATTCAGATGATGGTTTTAAGTATTATGAGTTTACCTGTGCCCAAGAAAAGGATGATTTCGAAAACTATATTTCAAAGTGTAAGGAACTTTCTCTCTATGACACAGGTGTAAACGCAGAATATGGAGATAAGTTGATTACACTTTCAACTTGTGAGTATTCAAACAAGAATGGAAGAATTGTAGTTGTTGCAAAAAGGATAGTTTAATAAGATGGCGATATTGTTGTTGATATTTGACCAATACAGGACTAAATGATGTTTATGCACTTTTAGTATGTTTGAGTGGTTGAAGAAACTATATCTTTATTCGTATTGCTCTAATATAGTGTTTGAAATTATAGACAAAATAAAGAACTATTGATATAATGCAAGATAATAAACGCTAATCTATTGATGTGCATATTTACTTAATAACATTATGATACCAGAATATAAAGGAGGCCTCCCATTGTACAAGGATACTGATAAGAGAAAGAGTATTGCACTAGCTTTTTTTGATATATTAGGTACATCTCAAAAAATAAATAGTGACCAATATGATGAGATATATGATTTTTATTCATATATGGTAGACTTGTGTTCTGAGGAACAAATAGCAATATCCTTTTCAAATTTGCCAGGACATACTAGAGATGGATCGGATATTGTTTTATCTATCCCTATGAAGCATGCTTTTTTTAGTGATACTTTTATTATCTGGATAGAGTATGATGAATTATTCGGAATGAGTTTACGAGGCTTTTTTGAAAAATGTATGCACATATTTACTGAAGCTATAAGAAGAGGCATACCATTGAGAGGAGCTATTTCTCGTGGTGATGCTATTATGCATGAGGAGAAAAAACTATATCTGGGAAAGCCTATTGTAGAAGCAGCACGGGCTGAAATAGCACAAAATTGGTTAGGTATTGGTGTAACACGATCATTTGAAGAGATGTGTGTTTCAGAGGCTAGATTGGTCCTTCCGTATGAGGACCATATAAAAGAAAGTCATTTTAATAGTATCAAAGAATATGACGATGTTTTATTCGTGCATTGTGCGTTAGACTGGCCTAAATATTGGAGAAATATGTACGATGAGGATGTGATTCCTTTTATAAAAAGAATGAATAATAATTATGCGTTTTCATCGTATTATGATAATGCAATAAAATTTGTAAATTATTCAAAAGAAAACGAGGATTTTTGGGAGGATAAATTGCCACCAACACCTCCGCTTAAACCATTTATAGTGAGTTATGATTAAAACAAAATAATAATTATTTAACTCTGATTGGAGAACCCAGTCAGAGTTTTTTCTTTGCGTAAAAATTATGAAAGGAGAAATTTATGGCTGATATTAAAACAAAGGATGCTATTAAAGGTACAATCAAAACCATAGACAAAGCGGCTAATGTTTCAGACCGAATGAAACAGGCTTATATCTCAACTAAGGAAAAAGCGGAAACTTCTACCCATTCAAATGAAGCTTCTGCTAATGAATATGCAACAGACAGAGTTCAATCAGGTAGTGAAACGATAGTCAGGAATACTGTTTATCAGGCTGATAGACAAGGTCACAGAGCTTTTAATCACACAAAGGATAACTACCACAAAGCTAAAGATGCAGTATCACGTTTTAAAGAGCAAAGAAACGCAGACTCTATAAAAAAGCAGACTCTTAACCGCAATGGCAGTAATGCAATTAAGACAGTTCAAAAAGCTGACAAGGCAGTGAAAACAAGGACTGTTGGTAATAAGACGATTAAAACCACTGCAAAAGGAACTGTTAAAACTACTACTAAAAGTGTAAAGACCGCAGAAGCTACGGCTAAAACTACGGTCAAAACAGCTCAACAGACAGCAAAAGCCGCCCGAAAGACAGCCGAAGCATCTGTAAAGGCGGCTCAAAAAGCGGCTGAGGTGGCTAAAGCCACAGCAAAAGCGGCAGCTGCGGCAACTAAAGCGGCGGTTAAGGCTACTATTGCTATTATCAAAGCAATCATAGCCGCAGTTAAGTCATTAGCGGCGGCAATAGCTGCAGGCGGTTGGGTTGCGGTACTTATCATTGTAATTATATGCTTGGTAGCTTTGATTGCCTGCTCTGTTTATGGTATCTTCTTTTCGGGGGAAGATTCAGGCACAGGTCAGACTATGAGAACTGCTGTTACTAAAATCAATACTGCCTATGAAGCTCAGATTGATAGTATCATTACAAGCAACCTGCATGATGTTCTTGAAGAAAGCGGTAGCCGAGCTGTATGGAAAGAAGTTCTTGCCGTATATTCCGTAAAGGTTAATACTGACCCTGACAATCCTTTGGAAGTAGCTACTATGGATGACGAGAAAAAAGAACTCTTGTCTGAAATCTTTTGGGAAATGAATTCCATAGATTATAGAACCGAAAGAAAGACCGAAACCGAAGTCACCGAAAGAGATGACGGACACGGAAATATCGTAGAGAGCGAACGAGAAGTCACACGTATATATCTGTATATCACAGTTTCTCACAAAACAATTGAAGAAATGGCTGATATGTATAACTTCAATCAGGAGCAAAGAGATTATCTTAATGAGCTGTTAAAAGAGGAAAATAATCAGCTTTGGTCATCGGTGCTTTATGGTATATCTTCAGGTGACGGAGAAATCGTATCTGTTGCCGTATCTCAGATTGGTAATGTTGGTGGTATGCCTTATTGGTCTTGGTATGGCTTTGGTTCACGAGTTGAATGGTGTGCTTGTTTTGTATCTTGGTGTGCAAACGAGTGTGGCTATATCGACTCAGGTGTAATTCCAAAGTACGCTTTATGCGATGCAGGTGTTGATTGGTTCAAAGAAAGAAGCCAATGGCTTGACGGAAACGAAGAACCAAGTCCCGGTATGATTATTTTCTTTGATTGGCAATATGACGGTTTAGACGGAAGTTCTGACCATACAGGTATTGTCGAAAAGGTCGAAGATGGTATGGTATATACTATCGAAGGCAACTCAGGAGACACTTGTCGTGAGTGTTCATATCCTATCGGATACTTTGAAATCTTAGGTTATGGTGTTCCTGCGTACTAAAAGTAAAAGGGACTATCTCACTTCAATTAGTGAGACAGTCCCTCTCTAAAAATCTAACTAACAATATGGCTTGTTACAAAGATGTCGAATAGATTTAGCTATCTGTTATAAAGATGTTTATGTATTTGATTGTAGATAAAATATCCTCACTGCTAATTTGATCATAGACTGTTTTCAAATCCTTCTGTTCAATAGTGTCACATTTGCTGATGTGGGATTCTATACATTTTAATATGTATTCGTATGCATAATGACATGGGTGTGTAATGTTTTTTTCAAATGCACAGCAGGTTTTTGTTATTGTTTCGTAATATTTGCTTTTACTTTTCCATTTGTTTGGCATTTCTGATAGAAATTGTTTATATGAATCTATATTTTCTAAGCCATTCTTATTTTGAAATTTTGAAAATGCTTTCAATACAATACAACTTCTTTGGAAAAGCAAACTGTTTTCCGCTAAATATTCATAGTCTATTGTTTCTTTATCTGATATGTTGTTGTG
Source organism: Ruminococcus sp. (assembly GCA_017410265.1). Lineage (GTDB taxonomy): Bacteria > Bacillota > Clostridia > Oscillospirales > Acutalibacteraceae > Ruminococcoides. Next base: position 80,007 of record JAFQRC010000001.1, read on the forward strand.
TATTCTTTTAGATATGAAAGATAAGTAGTCTTCAGCTGATAAATCAAAGAGAACGATTGCACTTATATCTGCGTAAGATTCACTCATTAACTTTTTTACATAATTAAAGTCTGAATTATTAGAAGTAATTAAATCCTCTTTCATTTTATCTATTGAATTGATAAATCTATTATATATAGTTTTCAATCGACTAATCATACAACTAATATCTTTTAGGCTTTTTTGGCTAGTTAGTGCTTTTTGTTTGATATTACAAAACAGGTTGTTTGTGTATTTGATTAGGATAAGCATGAGATTATCACTATTAAAAAGAAAATCGCTTATCCAGTTTTCTACTACATGCATATAGTAAAAGTCGCTTTCGTTAGATATAAATTTCGATTGTTTAAGGTGTTTCATGTACGTGCAGAGGTTGCTGTTTACTATTTCTATGTTATCCTCATAAAAAGTATCAAATGGAATTTCATCAAACGAATTATTCAATAAAAATAATAATTCATTATCTAATTTATCGTTGGATTCCAAAAGTTCATTAATACAGTGTTCCTTAAAACCGTAGATAAAACAATTAAACAAGAATTTAAGAATAATTACAAGTCGGTATTCTCTGTTCCTAATTTTTTCGTTTCCTACAAAGTGTGCAGCTTCATGTGCAAATTGAAAAATGAGATCTTTGATGTGGTAAAAATCATTTTCAGTTACATTTACTAACATCAAATTATGTCCGCCAATTAATTCTCTCCATAATTGATCCACATAAGTAGCCTGAGAATATGTGAAAGAAATTACAAATTTGTTGTATATATTGTTATCAAGCTCGCTCATTTTCGAATAGTGATCTGAAATTTTATTGGCTATTATAGAATAAAAGGCTCGTAGTTTTGTTGGTGAATAGTATGGCATCATACTGTAGTCTGATATTCCAAAAAAACGTATATCAGTCCTCATATTTTCCTGTATATTATTGTATATATTATTAAGATATTCATAAAGTTCATCGGTACTGATTAACCCGTTTTTGATTTTTTCAGCGTTCTTTGAAATTGAATATAATAAGGTGTCAAAAGGTTCCTTTAGTGTTATAGATTCGTATCTAGCTGATTGATATCCCGTGTATAATATATAGTTGTTGATTCTATGTAACAGAGAAATAATTGGTATATATTCATTACCAAGCGAGTTTTTTATCTCTTCGATTTTTTGTTTTTGTGATTCCTCTATATGACTATTGACATTTGTTTGTAGATTTGAGCTCCTTTGCTCATAATCTTGATTTAGAATATTATTTGTAAGTTCAATGTCAAAACCGAATTTACTTTGAACTATGTTTAAAGATGTCATTGATGAAAGAAATAAACTACTAAAAAGTTTATTTTTCTTAGACATAAGCCCAGATTCTAAGAATTGTTTGAGAAGTTTATTTAGCGGTACATTACGCGCTATAAACCTACAATCTGTGTCACCTAATATTTCATATCCAATAATATCTTTATCCGAAAATTTATTTTTGGAATTTTGCCCGTAAAAAGCTTCTGAAAGAGCATTTGTAAAAAGAGAAATTTTTTCGGTAATATCAATAGAAGTCAAATAGGAATTATTAAGGATAGTTTTGATGCAAATTGAATCGATGAGCTCGTTTGATTTGCTGAAGTAATTTTTATCGATGTTTTCAACATTTTTTAGAAGTAGATTGGTATACGAATATATTATATTAATTCTTTCTTTTATGCATTCTCTATATAAATGATTAATTATATCCATTACATTTGTATATTTGTTTGACTTAAAGCAGATAACGAAGTCATTTTTATCTAGGGTATAATATACAATATAATTTTTATTGTTTTTGCATTTTTGGTTAAGTATATTATTAATACTTTTATACATATTTTCATTGTATTTTTCTACTTGTAAAAATAGGATGAATTTCAACGCTTCAGTTGATGAGTTGTCCCAAAATTTAGAATCCTTAGCTGAGTTTTCTATAAAACCAAACACATTTTGAAAAGCTTGGTATTCAGAAACGGTTTCGTTGAGCTCAGAATTATATTTAAAAAGTTCACCTAAACTTCTTTCAGATATCATTGGAAATGTTTTTGTTTCAAACCAATCAAAATATCCAATTACATGATAATCCTTTTCAAGATTAAATGTTTCGGTTGTAGTATTTGTGCTTAATATTAATTTGTCGTGGTACAAGGTGAATGCTCTGCAAATTCCACTCATTTTTATTCTCCCTAAAAATTGAAAATTGTTGTTTCTAGATATACTTGATCTTTGTGTACTTTTTTGAATATGTTGTCTAAAGTATTTGAATAATCCCAAATAGTAAATTTACCATAAATACATGTTTCAATGTAGTTGTTATATAAATTTGAACTGTAAAATAGCAAATGGTTAATATGCTCTTTAGCTTCAATAATGGTTATTTTTGTGGTTGCGTTTTGATTACTGAATATATAATAATAAGCATAAAGCGTTAGTGAGTTTAACACATCATCTGAAATAAAAATATTATTATCTTTTATTGTTTTTGAAATTTGTTTTATTATTGATTTAAATTCGTTTAGCTCCATGTTTTTAATACATGAAACAATTAGTCCAAAAACAGTATTTAAAAATAATATGTAAAGCTTATCGTAATATTCCATATTTTTCTTGTTAAAAGTGCAATTTTTTTGTTTTTTTGCTTGATTTGGCAATATATGGTTGATTATGTTTAGAAGATATTGTTTTTGGTATTTTTCTTGGTTGATGTTATTTGAGACAAACTGCTTAATTATTTCGTTAAATTGAATAAGCAAATATTGGTTATCGGAATTATCCATAGATGTTAGTACAGAGTTGAAATAATCATAGGCATAAATAGAAAAGGATTTAATAATTGTTTTCTGGTAATCATTAAGATTTTTATGACTCTTGTTATTCCATTTTTGCTTTATTTCTTTTTGAATTAGTGTACGAGTAAAGTGGGTTATTGACAATATCTTATGCGGACAAATATGTTTATCCTTGTTTTGCAGAATTTCAGAAAATAATTCAAGGGTTCTAGAAAAAATGGTTTTAGATAATATAAAACTATTTTTATTATCGACCAATTTTTGAAAAATTTCTTTTCTGTATTCGGTGTTCTTTATATCGTCTATAACAAGTAGATTATTTATAATAATGTAAGCGACAACATTTTCACAGTTGTCTTTATGTATTCTAGATAAAACCGTGAAGAAATAGTAAATAAGACATAGTGCAGAAAGAAACACAAAAAAGTATATTTGTCTTCTGTATCCCATAATATATATAGCCAGAGAGTAAAATGGTATGCATACAATTAAATACCAACAAGCCTGAGTAGTAAAATTATTACTATAATCTATTAGAGTAGATATCGGAAAGATATTAAATTTTGAATTATCTTTGGATATTATAATGTTTCTAGATGTGATTCCAAACCCAAGTAAAGTGAAACTGGTTGCGATTAATGATCGCGGTAAGTTTTCAGAATCGACTGTATTTAATAAATCAATTATACAATTACAATTAGATTGATTGATTTTGTTATTTATTGAACTTAGAATTAGTGTTAAAACCCATAATGAAAATGTTGCTAAAATGAATTTAAATATGCTTGATTTGAATCTGGATAACCATTTTTTTGTAAAATATTCAATTATTTTTTTCAACATAAAGCTCCCAATTATAGAATAATATTGTAATTTGTATTTGGCTATATATTACAATATTTTAATTAAAAATACAAGGAGTAACGTAAAAAATGTATAAAATATATCAAACTAGGAACATTTATATACATATATGTATAGTATAATGTGGTATTTATCAAATATTTATTGACATTTTAATAACTATCGATATAATAATAAGTGAATAAAAACATAGTGGGGTTTGTATGTCACTAATTAATAATAGCAAAATTAGAGATAATAGCATTTTGGAAAAGAGTTGTGAGTTATCTAAAATTAACTTTGTTAAGAAAAATAAAAACGAAAAAAGTTGTTTTTATGATAAGTTCAATGATAAGATGTTTAGTGGTAAGTTTACTTTGCTTTCAAAGTAAACTTGTATCGTAAATGATCGTTGTTTGCAATGCTGGGAATAATAGTGTTATTCCTGGTCTATTTATGTTGTATAAATTTTTTGTTAAGAGTGTCTTTGATAATAACTTTATTTTTATAGAGTAATGCTATTATCAAAGACATTTTTAAGTTGAGTATAAAAATTATATTGTTTAGGTATTTGATATATCTTGTTGTGTTTGGATACTTTTTACACATAGTACAATATTCTCTTTAATGGTACACCCATTAGACTTATTTATTGTAAAATATGGTGTAACTTTTGTATGAGGTTGCACCATTTTCTTGTTTGTTATCCAAAAAGCGGTTAATATATTTTCAATTCAGCTGATTTTGATATCTCTTGAATTTTCAAGAGGTTTACAGCAAGTTTTTAGCTGATTTATTTGAAGCTCTAATGCAATTATGTGGATTTCGATGTTATCAAATATTTTAGAAATTTTATTTTGAGATATCATTTGACTCGTTTTTCTGCTATTCTTTTTTATTCTATCATTTTTATCTAAAAAAGAGAGGACATTAAAGCATAGATTGATTTGGCATTTATTAGACATTGTAAGATGCTTTTTCTGGAAATATGGTTCATAGAGTATTAAAGATGTGGAAAAAGCAAAATTAACTCGAAGAGTTTATGTATTGAGAAGTATTTGCTTTTTGTATAAACAATAATTACTATATACTTTAATAATAATTAATATTCTAAATAAGGGAGTACTGCATCTAAATGGTAGCAGTACTCCCTTGTTAGTTTGATATTTATTATATTATATATTTACAGAAATAGAGTAATGGAATTATTAAATTAGCTTAGTTACTATCAGAAATAATACGAACAGGAACATTATTATTGTTTGCATAATTTATAGTATTTCTTGTTCCACCACTTTTCCCGTTGTAAACTGCTATAACCCTCGAAGAGTGGTTAACCATCCACTCGTTTCGTAATTTAAAACAATCTGGTGAATAGTATGGAGAAATATATCTTACTAAATCTGCATGGGAAAGTATTAAATTATATTTATTCTGCCAGTAAATACTCCAACTTTTATCAAATCCATTATACGGCAGAGCGCAAATTAATTTAATGGGGTATCCTTCATTTTTTAGTTGCAATACAATTTCAGATGCCCAGATATCTACACCTCTTGCCATACCGGAGATAAAAACATAAAATCCGTCTTGTATGGATTTTATAATTTCATTGTAAAGTTGTTGCTTAATAAATTCTTCGCTTGCGCTAAGCTTTTCAGGACGGTGTCCTGTAAAACAGACCCTATACTTTCTTTTTTCTGACTCGTTCATATATCGCACATCCTGTTACTAAAAATAATATAGTTTTATACAAGAAATAAATATAAATCTGATTAAATTTGTAAGCTGTTTTTTATCTTATATAAAGAGAATATCTATATTAGTAAATGATTGAACGGGTAGAATATAAATTAGTTTGCTTTATGAACGAAATAAGGGCTACTGCCACCAAATTGCAGTAGCCCTTTTAAATATGTAGGCTGTATAAATATATGGTATTAAATACTTGATAGATTAGTGTTCATTCCAATAATTGAAGTGAATGTTTTAGTATGACTATCGTAGTTCATTTCAAGATTTCCGTTATATTTTGATACTATTCTTTTAATACTTCTTGTGCCAATTCCATGTATTTCTGTTGAGCCTTTAGATGTTATCATAATTCCATTTGTATAGTTAGGCTTCTTTGCACATGAATTAGAGATTTTTATTATTACAAAGTTTGAATTTCTGGTCACTATTGAAAAATCAATAAATTTTTCTTCAGTTTGCATAGTAGCTTCAACTGCATTTTCTAAGAGATTATCAAGTAGAGCAGTGATATCATGATCTTTAATGAAATCAACCTTTGCATTATTTATATTAATTGTAAATTTGATTCCGTGCTTTTTACATATTTCATAGTATCTATGAGTTATTAAATTAACAACTGAATTGCTACAATAATCAACGGGATTCATAACGCTGAAGTCATCAACGATGTTAGAAATATATCGAGCTATGTTAGAGTTCCTGTCTTCTGATAATTGCTTAATTGTATTTAAGTGTTTTGTTATATCATGAATAAGTACTCTTGAATTATCATTCTGTTCTTTCAGTAATTGATAATACTCAATAGTGTTTTGCTCTTGCTGTTTATCTAAAAGTATTTGTGTATATTTATAATTAACTTGTACTGTTAGTTCGTTTACATAGAAGACAATAATATTAGACAGTAACAATAATATGTTGCCTATTGCCATGGTGATTTTAAAGCTATCTCTAACTGAGTAAATAACACATATGTTAACTATAGCGTGCATTAATATAATCGAGGTAATTGGTAATACACATAATACAAGTGAAAGGCTAGAATTCTTTTTCGAAGTTTCCTTTTGAGAAAACTTTAATACGGAATGAACTGACAAAAAATAAAGTAATTTACAGATTAATGATTGAATTATTAAGACAAGTTCGTCACTTTGACTCTCGTATAAATCTAATTCGAAAAAAAGTGATGAAAAAAAGACGACAATTAACTCAGTAGCAAGCATAAGAAAAACAAGAACTGAGGTGCTAAATAAAATAGACTTAATTTTAGCAAGATAACTAATTTTTGCAAATATAAAATTACAAATAAAAAATGCTAATAAATTTATTATTGGAATCTCCAAAAAATTTAAGATATATAACAACGAGAAGCAACCGACTAACAGAGAAATTGTTGCGACTTTTGATATTTTTCTTTCAAACTTTAAATCGAAATAATAAAATGATATTAATGATTCTGCTAAAAATACCAATGCGTAGCAAATATTTGAAATCATATTGTACCTCCCATATATTCATAGAATGATTTTTTGAACGAGGGATAAAAACTACGCGATATTGGTACTTTTATTTTTTGTGAATCGTTCGACAAAGTAATTTCGTTTTTATTAAAATCAGTTACATTCTTAAGATTTACAATAAAACTATAATGTGATTGAGAAAAGTATCCGTATGATTTCAAACGATTCTTCCAGTAATCAAATTTATCTTTTGATAAATAGTTTCCAGCTTTTGTGTATATTTTTGTTTTACGATTTTCTATAGTTAGATAAAGAATATCGCTTGTAAAAATATTGTAGTGTTCATCAAAGTAATCTAAAACAATTTGTTCTGTACTTTGATGATATACATTTAGCGCGGTTTGCATACTTTTTTCAAATCTATTTTCGTCTATCGGCTTTGATAGAAAGCGAAAAACTTTTAAGTCCATAGCATCATCAAGATATCCATGAAAGGACGTTACAATAAAAATGATGATATTTGGATTTATCGATTGAAGATGTTTTGTAACGGTTAACCCGTTTACGCCTGGCATTTCAATATCAATAAACGCAAAATCAACTTTGAGTTTCTCTCCTAGAATTGAATCTCCGTTATCAAAACAAACAAAATCAAATCTATAAAACAACTGCTTTGAAATATTTGAAAGCAGTTGTTTTATTTGAACAATTATGTTTGGATTGTCGTCACATATTAGAACTTTCATAGTTACATCTCCTTTTAAAGGATTATAACTTAAAGCTATGTATTTGTCACTAATTATTTATTGTTCTTTTAATATGACATCAATGATCTGTGATATTAAACTAAGCGAAGTAGGGTCACAAAGATTTAACTTGTCCACTATGTTTTGAGGAATATTATTGCTTTTTAAAGTACCTAATAATAAGTAATCAGGAGTAACATCTAAAGTATTACAAATCTTTGCAAATGTTTCTAGACTCGGTATTGAGTGACCGTTTTCTATATTAGATATATGGTTGTTTGAAAGATTTGTTTTTTCAGCAAGAGTGTTTTGCTTCATGTTGATTTCTTTTCTACGTTGCGCCAAACGCATACCAATTTTCTTATAATCTACATGCATTAACATCACCCGATAAAATGTTATCAATTATAGCAAAAATTATGAACAAATTTAAAAGGTAAAATACATTTATGGTTTAAAAAATCAAAAAATATTTAAAAAATTCTCTTTAAGTTGTATCGTTTATAAGAAAAACAGCAAAAATATACCATTTTTGACGAAATCTGTGCAAAAATTGCATTTTTAATCAAAACTTAATTGGATTTTAGTAAAATGTGACTAAAGGAGGTTGATATTAATGAAAAATAAAAAACCTATATCAACGCAAATGAAAAGCGGAATTAAAAAAGGTTTATCGGTTGCACTTAAAGCAAACGCTAACTCATCTGGTTGCTATATAATCTACCAACCAAAAGTACCGAAAGCCTTGGATAAGTTCAAAGGAATCAAATGATAAAGTTGATTTCTAGCAAGGCCGCCAGCATCTTGTGTAGGGATGATGATAAAGAAACTTTAGAACTATATGAATATGCCATATACATAACACTGTCTGGATTATTCCATATTTTGACAGTCTTGTTATTAGGAATATGCTTCAATATGTTGATTGAAAGTGTAGTGTTTTATGGTTCATTCATTTTGATACGTAAGTTTGCTGGCGGTTACCATGCTAAAACACCTACTAGATGTTATCTATTTTCTGTTTTGGTAAGCATTGCAGTGTTATGTTCGATTAGAGCTGTGTATGCTTTTTACAGCATACATTTATTGGTCTGCTTGCTATTTGTTGAACTGATTTGTGCGTTGTTTGTTTTCTTAATAGCCCCACTTCAGTCAGATAACAAACCATTAGATGAAAAAGAAATAAATTTATATAAAAAAGTGGTACGAGTAATTGTTAGTGTGGTATTTGCTTTTTCTAGTGTACTAGCTTACTTGGGTATAGAGATCGTATGTATACCGATAATTTTTGGTGTATATATGTGTGGGTTAGTTCTTTTGATGAGAAAAGTCCAAATATATTTATATAAAAATCGCTTTCTTCATTAATATACTTGTTATAAGAATGAAAATAATTATGGCTGTGATTGCATACATATAGCAATCAACCATTTTGCGTTATGAAATTTTATGTTGGATAAGACGTAACGGAGTAGTTGTTGATACCAATTTTGTTGTTTTTTACGCAATATTTGTAAAAAAAGCATCATTGTAAATAAATTATGATAGTCTGTTAAAGAAAAATGTAATAGTTAATTTTATTATATGACTTATTGACTCCAACGTCGTTATCAACGTATTGAAATGTTTTATTAAAGTATGGAAGGAGGTGCTTTAATGAACAGCTTTTTTAAAAAGTTACTGGTGTTTGTTGTTGTTTCTGGATTAATGGTTTGTTCTGTAACAGGGGCATTAGCATTTACAAATGTATCTACTGATGAGCTTTCTGAATTTGAATTAGGAGCGGTTCTTGTTAGCTTGGAATATAATTCACCTTCTGTTGAATCTTTGCTTCCAGGGTTTAAAATAACAGAATCGAAGTTAATAACTCCTGGTTCTTCAACTCAAAAAGTTTATCATATTGTATTCTCTGAAAAAACTGAGGATATAGTTTGGGAAGCTATAGAGATTTTAAATTCAAGCTCTTATGTAAAAGCTGCAGAACCAAACTACTATATGCAAATTGATCCCGTCGAGGAACCTACAACAGTTGAGCCTACTGAAAGCCCCGAAACTCCTGAACTATACGAGTTTGAGCTAGGAGCAGTTCTTGTTAGCTTGGAATATAATTCACCTTCTGTTGAATCTTTGCTTCCAGGGTTTAAAATAACAGAATCAAAGCTAATTACTCCTGGTTCTTCAACTCAAAAAGTTTATCATATTGTGTTCTTTGAAAAAACAGAGGATATAGTTTGGGAAGCCATAGAGATCTTAAGTGCGAGTCCTTATGTAAAATCGGCTGAACCTAATTACTATATGCAGATTGATCCTGCTGACCCAACTGAAACTATGATTCCTTGCGATGCTGATGGTGATGGTGTAGTCAGCATTGTGGATGCAACAGTAATTCAGCGTCATATAGCACAATTATCTACAATTGCTGATGAGAGACTGGAATTTGCAGATGCAGATAAAGATGGTGAAGTATCAATTGTTGATGCTACACATATCCAGAGAAAATTGGCTGGATTGACTGATGATGAGTAGTTTATAACTATTTACGTTTATATGTTTTTTGCGACGTTGGAGTCACGTTTAATTATAAGCTATATATGCAATGTAATATAGTAAAAGATTAATTTGTAACATATATAAATATCAATCTAATAGAAAGGATGTTAAAGATGAAGGTTAAGAGAATTATTAGTGTTTTGCTATCTGTTCTGATGATTTTAGGGGCTTTTTCAGTCCAGACTTTTTCTGCTGAAGACAATGTTATTAATACAGATGTAAATGCGGATGTAAACACAGAATGCAGTTTTTCGTATGAACAAGTAATTATTAAGCTTGCTAATAATGAATATACTTATGAGTTGGACGAGTTAACAGCTGACTCTTTTGGTGTGAATTGTTCTGAAATTCGTAATCTAAATCCGTCCGAGGATACTATAACACAGAGTAGTGGGGAGTATAGCGTAGAGGATGTTTCAGATACAAATAATAATGTTTATGTTTTGACATTAGAGGAGTCTGGTGAAGATTCAGTTGAGGAAGCATTGGAAATCTTGAATGCTAATCCTGCTATTGAGATTGCAGAGCCTGATTACCTATATGAATGTGATGCAACTCCTAATGATCCAAGTTATTCTACACAGTACGCTCTGCAAAAGATTAGTGCTACTGAAGCTTGGAATATTACTAGGGGTAGCAGTAATGTAGTTGTTGGTGTGATAGATACTGGCATCCAAGGAACACATCCAGATCTTATTGATAATTTGTGGGTTAACCCTAATGCAAATCAAAATGGATATATTAATGATATTCATGGTTATGATTTTGTTAACCGAACAGGTGGCACACCAACTGATAATCATGGACATGGAACTCATGTTTCTGGAATTATAGGTGCTTCGGGAAATAATGGATTAGGTATCAGTGGTATTAATTGGGATGTTAGTCTTGCATGGTTAGGTGTAGGAACAAGTAGTGGAACGATATCTATTTCAGCAGTTATTGAGGCTTTGAATTATGCAAATCTAAATGATATTTTAATTACAAATAATAGTTATGGCGGCGGCGGATACTCCGAAATATTTAAGGAAGCTATAAGTAATTATAGAGGATTATTTGTAGCATCTGCTGGTAACAAGGGTAGAAATGTAGATAATATTCCTCATTATCCGTCATCCTATGATTTACCTAATATTATTTCGGTTGCTTCTACTGACTCCGAAGATCAACTATCAAGTTTTTCAAATTATGGTGTAACTTCAGTTGATATTGCTGCACCAGGCTCAGGCATATATAGTACAGTTCCTACTTCTACATACGCAAATAAAAGTGGTACATCTATGGCTACACCTTATGTAGCAGGTGTTGCAGCATTATTGTTGAGTGAATATCCTGGCCTTTCAACATCGCAGATAAAGGCGGCAATACTTAGCGGCACAGATGAGCTTACTCAGTTGGAAAATAAAGTTGCAACTGGAGGACGACTAAATGCATATAAAGCCCTCCAAGCAGCTCAAACAACTATTGATGTTTATTTCCAAAATTCATCTAATTGGTCTTTAGTAAAAGCTTACTGTTGGCCTGATAATGGAAGTGCTCCAGTAGTTTGGCCTGGCACTACTATGACATGTGTATATGGTAATATATATAAGGCTACGATACCTTCAAATTGTAAAAATATTATATTTAGTAATAACGGTGGTTCACAGTCTGATAACCTATCAATTCCGGGTAATAATCAGCTTTATATCCCAACATCTGAGACATGGATTTCATATAATCCAGATGATATGATAACCGTATATTTTCAAAACGATAATAATTGGTTAACTCCTAAAGCGTATTTTTGGGAAAGCTATGGTTATTTCTATCCAACATCGTGGCCTGGCGAGTCTATGACACATGTTAGAGCAAATATCTATAAAATTAGCGTTCCAGCAAGATGTGATAAAATAATTTTTAGTAATAATGGTAATAGCCAAACTGATGACATTACTTTAGCAGGTGATGGAAAGCTATATAATCCTGTTACAAGAGCGTGGAGTAATTATAATCCGCTTGATGACACAACTGTTACATTATATTTTACTAATGTAAATAATTGGTCTAATGTAAAAGCTTACTTATGGAATAATGCAAATACATCGAATAATATTTGGCCTGGTGAATCAATGAAATATGTAAGACACAACGAATATAATCAAGCTATTTATTCTATTACATTTGATTCGAGCGCATATGATCGTGTTATTTTTAATGGTTCAGGCGGGCAAACTGTAAATATTACTGTTGGTTCAGACGGCACAGGCTACTACTTAACAGGTTCAAAAACAGGTACGGCTTGGAACGTTGCATCGTATGGCTATTCTGTATCATAGCATAATCTTATATGCATTAGTCAATTTTTGAAAATTAAAGTTTTAATAACTTTTCAATGACTTTGTAAAAATAATAAGTTGGTGCCGCAAATAATTAAAATTAGTTTATTTGTGGCACTATTTTAAAAATTATACAAGCGATTAGCAAACACATTGAATCTTATATATTTGTAAAAATTTATTAGCGTGTCTTTGTTGTTTTTTGGATGTGTCCAGAACAAAAGGAAATAATACTATTAGAGTGTTGTTGGATAGCTGCTAATATAGATTTATCATTTTTCTAGTATTAGATTATTGGACATAAAGCTCATATGTGTACTAATAAATTAAGGTTTATTATTGTGTGGATTAGTTTCTTTTATAAGAAAAATACAGATCTTAATAAATCAAGCGTAATTTTTAATAGTATTTGTGTTTAATAAATGCAATCATTTGTATATAGAATTATAGGAATAGGGTGATTCCGATGGTTATTTAGTATATTTTTTAGTAGTGTTAACTTTTAACAAATTTATTTTTTTCAGGAGGATATAATGAAAGTAATAAAAAGAACAATAGCTTTATGTTTGATATTAATTTCTGTGATGTCAGTTTTTTGTGTGTCTGCAAATGCAGCTGGAAATATCCAAGATACAGTAATTAATATTAGTGCGGTCAATAATGATGGTGGTACTCCTCGAATGTCTATTTGGAGAGCAAAAAGAGATGCTACATCTGTTTGGTGTGAAAATAAAAGTACTTCTGGAGGCTCGTTAAGTGCATGGGTTCATCGTACTAATGACACTAGAACAACATCAGTCTATACAGTCGATAGTTATTATGGAACATGGAGTTATAATGGTGCAACTAGAAACATGAAAACGCTACCAAAAGGAACATACTATTATTTACCAAACTATGTATATGAACATAACTACTCTTATGCAACTTTAGGGTACATAATGAATAAAGAATCTGTAGCTTATTCAATAGCTTGGAGTCCAGATAGTGTTTAAATTTTATTAATTATTTGGTTAATTGGGGTTCCTGAAACTTTTAATGTAGGGGAACCCCTATTTTTATTTGAGGTAATAAAATGCAAAAAAAGATGCTTACTGTAATTATTTCTATTGTTTGTGTATTTGCACTAGCGATTGTGATTGTTGGGTATATGTTTAAGGAAGGAATTATTAATGATAATAATTTGTTTGCAAAAAAGGATGTCAGCACTACAAGCACTAAATCAGAAACAGAAGATATTAACACGTTACCAAGTAATGCTTTTTTAATGGAAGGGGCAGAATGTTATTTGGATTGTGGAATGAACATAAATGAAAAATGTCCTATATATTTCAAGTTTAATAGCTTAAGCGTTTCTAAGGAAATGGGAGATTTTGATTTATGTGATGATTGGAGTGAGATAAAGGACAAAAATGGTACTATAATTAACGAATATTCCTATGTGACTTGTAATATAACAATTTTGAACAAAGGTGAGGTGGATTTTGAAACCACACTAAATAATTTATGGTTGTTTTTCGGAACAAATGGAGGATATACAGAAGCAAGAACTTATAATTCTAAAAAAGAAGATACCTTCGCAAAGGATTATTATTATTGTACGCTAAAGCCTGATACAGAGTATAATTTCAATATTGCATATGTCGTTGAGGATGATGTAATTGCTGAGTTTAAATCGGATATGCTTGTTTTTATATCTTTTATAGAACCCACGTGGGATACATCATATCCTGTAATAGAAAAACAGTAGATTGATTATTTTTATTGGTGAGGGTAAAAATGCTTAAAATATTAAAATGTGAAATAAAAAGAAGCTTTTGCAATTATATGTTTTTAGTTTCACTATTTATTTCAGGGGTACTTGTAATATGGTATTCCATGGAACGTATTCCACTTTGTGTGGAATGTAATGCTTCATTTTATAATGAAAATATATATGATAATTTTCTTGAGGTATCATATACTAATTGGATAGGTAGTCAAAATATGTATATACAGCAAAATATATTATATTTAATAATTCCTCTTTTAGCGGTGCTTCCTTTTGGAAATTCACTGTATATAGACATAAATCAAGGTTATATAAAAAATATTTGTACACGAACCTCCAAAAGCCATTATTTGCTTTCGAAATATATTGCAGTTTTCTTAAGTGGAGGATGTGCAGTGATACTTCCAATGATATTAAGTTTTGTAATTTCTTCAGCTTTTCTGCCAACAATGTTGCCGGAGTCTTCATATATTTTTACAAATATTTATCCTGTGTATAAGTGGGCTGATCTGTTGTTTGTTCATCCGTTTTTATATACTTTTCTGTATATAGGAATTACATTTGTTTTTTCTGGATTGACTGCATGTATGTCTTTGTTTATTACATATTTTGTAGATAAGAATTTTATAGTTTTGGCTTTTCCATTTTTTATATATATTTTTTCTTCATTGTTTTTTGAACTTTTGGATTTAGAGGGGTTTAGTATTAGAAATATACTAACTACAACAGGTGAGCAGGGAACAACCCTATCTGTAATCATATTGGTAACTTCACTTTTTGTTCTTTCATTTTATCCTTACTATATTTGGGGAGTGAAAAGGGATGTTATCTGATAGATTTTTTAGAATGAAGAAATATATTTTATCTATGATAGTTTTTTGTGGAATTGTAGCTTTTTTTCTATTGCTGTATTTTGGGTTTACAAAAAGAACTATGATAATGGTTACAAATAAAATATCAATTGCTGATTTTGTAGATCTACTTGGTAGTGGAAGCTTTATGAATATACTGTTGATTCCAATATGTGTTTTCTTTACTACAACAATTTCAGAATATAACAGTTCAAGCTTTAATTATTATATTCGTAATAAGTCTAGAACAGATATATTTTTAAAAAGATTTGCCAAAATACTTATTGCATCTGTAGCCATAGTTGTATTTATACTTTTGATCTCAGTTGCTACTGCAGGTCTTTTTACGGCTGAGTTTATTAACTGGAATAATTATGATAGTTATTTTTATTTGAGTAGAAAAATGCTTTTAAATATTGATTTTATAAATCTTATGTTGTGCTCTTTTGCAAAACTCTTTTTTCCTATAACCTTCTTTTCGTGTCTTGGCAGTACAATTTCTATTGTCTGTAAGAAAACAATTTCGTTTCTTATAATTATATTGATATCAACGTCAAATGTTTTTGGATATATAAAATTATTTATTGATAATAAGTTTATTAATTATAATTTTAGTACTGGTTACTATTTAAGTTTTTCGTCAATTGTATTAATTTTTATCATATTCCCATTAATGACATTAATAACATTGATAGTTACCGTTAAACTAGCCAAAAGAAAGGACTTACTTAACTAATGATACATAGTTTTTTATCGCTTTTAAAGCATGATATCTTTGAAGGTGTTATATGTAAGTGGAAGTATTATTTTCTTACGGTATTATTCTTCGCATTTGTAGATTTTGTGTTTGTTACTAATGTTATTTCTTCATTTATTGTATTTAACATAAATATACAATGTAGTATAACTGATATAGTAATAAATACATTCCTTGGAAATGAGCCGTTTGATCCAGCAGTAAACAAAGGAGTAAGTCTGTCTGTAACTTGGTTTATTTTTCATGCGCTGCTATTTTTTTTCATAAGTTTATATATTACAGACGATTTAAAGAAAAATGCCATTTCATTATTATTACGAGTTAAATCAAAACAACTGTGGTGGACAAGTAAATTTATATGGTGCATTATAACGGTAGTTGTATATTATTTTTTGTTTTTAGCCATAGCGGTCATTTTTGCATCTTGTTTCGGAATAGCGTCCTTTGATGTAAGTAGCTTAATTGCAGATGAATTTTTTGGGATTCAAATATTAGATATTAGTGTATGGAAGATGTTTTTTTCGTCTTTACTATTACCGATGATGATATCTGTTGCAATTGCTGTTTTTGAATGCGCACTTTGCTTAATCATAAAACCGATTTATAGCTTTATTATTTTGATTTGTTATCTTGTTGCTTCAACTTTTTATTGTAGTGAGTATCTATTATTTAACTTTTCGATGGTAATAAGAAACAAATTTGAAGGAGTGAATGGAGTTTTGAATCAGTATGCAGTCTTGATAACCATTCTTATAATTGCAGTTAGCTACTTAGTCGGACTGTCATTTATAAAAAGAAAGGATATACTATAATTTAACAAAATTAAGGATGTGAGAAGTTTGAAAATAATGATCAAGAATTTTACAAAAAAGTTATCTCATAATTATGTTTTAAGCGATATTAATTTGGAGTTAGAAAGTGGAAAAATCTATGGATTTGTAGGTGAGAATGGTTCGGGTAAAACTATGCTTATGAGAGCGATCTGTGGTTTGATTTTACCTACTATGGGTTATGTAGAAATTGATGGAAGGATAGTAGGCAAAGATATCTCTTTCCCTGATAATGTAGGTGTTTTGATTGAAAATCCAGGTTTCATTCCAGGTTATAGTGGGTTTCGTAATTTAAAGGTATTAGCACAAATAAAAAATAAAATATCAAACGATAAAATTACTGAAACTTTAGAAAAAGTGGGTTTGGATCCAAATGATAAGAAAAGCTTCAGAAAGTATTCCTTAGGGATGAAACAAAAACTCGGAATAGCAGCTGCAATAATGGAAAATCCAGAATTATTGATTTTAGATGAACCCTTTAATGGGCTTGATGAAGATTCTGTGAATAATATCAGAAATTTGATAATTGAAAGTAAAAAACCAAATAATATCATTATTCTATCTTGTCATGATAATCAAGAAATAGAAATAATGTGCGATGAAATAGTGGAGATAAAGTTAGGAAAAATTGTGAGTATCAGAAAAAGTGAAAAATGGAAGGATAAAAATGAATAAATTTAAAAAAGTAAAAATAATAATTGCTGTTTTATTAGTCATTTGCCTGTTTTTTATATACAGTATGATGTGTTATAATGTAAATGCATTATATCCCCAAAATAGGAAAACAATTTATAATTTTGGTGAAACTTTCGTTACTCAAAATGCTGAGGTTACAATTACAGATTCTATATTATTAAAAAATGAGAACATAGAAAGTGACCAGGAACTTTTTGACTTTTTGCAAGACAATATTGATTATTTGTTAGAAACTGAACTTAATTTAGCACTTATACAAGTTGTTATTAGTAATCCAACCAAAGAATCCATAATTGTGGATTTGACGGCTTTTCATCTTGAATCTGGCTCATTTTCATCACAATTCTATTATCCTTTAATGAAATATTACAATGATTGTGGAATGTATATTGAATTAGAAGAAGGAGAAGAAAAAGAGTTAACGCTTCCTATTCCCATTTCGTCAGTTTTATTTTTAAATTATTCCATTGAGAAAATAGAAAATCGCAGTTATTATCTAATTTGTACTCTATATCCTGAGAAAATAATGGCTGAAGTAAAGCTTTAATGACAGTGTTAAGTAAAAATGAAATATTAATAGATTTAGGAATATACTGTATTATTAATCTGCTGTATATACAGAAAGTGATAATTTGATTAGTGAAAAATTGAAATATTTCAAAGAGAGTGTGTTTATTTTATACGCTTGTGCTAATGTTACGACACATTAAATTTATCTATACATATATTTGTCTATGATAATGACTCTTTCTCAGCACTATTAATAGAACAAATGGATTTGATATAGTATTATTTCACAACTCAAAATAAAAAAAGCCAAGGTGATTGATATATTTATACATATTGTATATTTAGTGTTATATATTGGCTTTTGTGTGGTGTCTCTGCCCATTTGGTTTTATTTATGCAAACAACTTATATTAGATATTAGTAAAAACCTAATTATTAACTATTTCCTTAAATAGCTGTTATCTGTACTAATTAATTATTTTTTACTCATAGTTGTTGTAATAGAAAATGATAGTTTTTTATTAATTAAACAAGTTAAGATATCTTGAGGTTACTAAATAAAATTGGATTCGGTAGTACTTATTAACAATTTATTTAATGTTGACAAATTAATGAAGTGCATAGTGATTAGATTTCGAATTCTAGTTTGTTTCTTGGATGCTTTGTGGAAAGGATATTTTTCTGCTTATTGATACTAGTGTGAGTATATATTTGAGTGGTGGTAATAGAACTGTGTCCCAGCATTTGCTGTATATATCTAATGTCGACATCTTCTTCAAGAAGGAGAGTTGCAAAAGAGTGTCGGAACATATGCGGAGTTATATGAATGCCTATTCCAGCATTTTTTGTGTATTTGTTTATCATATTTCTAACAGATTGCTCAGACAGTTGGTTGTGGAGTCTGTTTGTGAATATGTATTTATTATTAATTATCTCTAAACTAAAAACTTTTAGATATTCGTTAATTAGAGCTTGAATGTTTTTGTTGCATATTTGAATTAGACGTTCTTTTGAACCTTTCCCATAAATTTTTATTATATAATCATTAATGTCTATTTGTTCTAAAGTGAGAGAACATAACTCTGAAATTCGCATCCCTGTAGCAAAAAGTAGTTCTAGAATTAATGCGTTTCGTAATGCAGTATTTTTACTGTGTTGTGTAGTTTTGCTTTTGTATTCTGTATAAGCAAATCTCATTATTTGCTCGATGGTATTAATTGGAATAGTTTTAGGTAGAATAAATGGTTCTTTGTATTTAAGTTGAATTTTATGAAATGGATTAATTTCTAGTATTTCTTCAATTTCAAGGTAATGAAAAAAAGCCTTTAGAGATGCAATTTTTCGTTTAATACTTTTCGGTTTATATATTGTATGAATGTATTCAATATATATTTGAATTGCTTTTTTATTAAACCAAGAGTAAGTGGTTGAACAACTGAATTCATAGTATTGATTCAGGTCGATTGAGTATGATTTTATAGTTTTGTGGTCTAGATTTTTCCTGGCTGAGCAAAATTTCAGATAGTCATTTATTAACACTTCTAGTGGTTTTCTTTTTGTTTCCAATGTTCATCGCTCCTAATATTTGATAAGACAATTATGCAACTACAAATTTAGAAAGTCTATTTAAATAGATAAATTAATTATTACTGTTGAGACATATGTTGATTACAAAAAGCAAAATGAACAAAATAACGCAACGATGTTTATATCAAAGGTGAGATGATGTGTGTTCACAATTATGTCGAAATGTGTTATAATATAATACAAATAAGGGATAACTAACAATTATCCTTCATTAATATGCAAACTTACAATAACTGTTAATTATTGTAAGTTTAAGAATTGAAATAGTACCAGTTTATTATTTGTCCTTCTGAAAAAGGATAGATAATTAAAATTATATGTGAGTATATGTGAGGTTTTTATGCCATTAACAAGAGAAGAATTTCTTAATCAGTTTACTCGTCAAGCATTAGATGAGAGAATATCTCTGTTTGTCGGTGCGGGTGCATCAACTAATGCAGGCTATCCGTCATGGAACAATTTGTTTAAACCACTTGCCAGAGAACTAGGAACAAACTCAAATGAAACAACAGATTATTATAGATTAGCACAATATTACTCTAATAAATTTGGACAGGCAGAACTTAGAAAACGCATAAATGATATAATAAATAAAAATGATTTTCAAAGCCCGTTGTTAACTGAATTAATTAACATTGGATTTACCAACATATGGACTACTAATTTTGATAATGCCTTGGAACTTAATTATAAAAGCCGTAATATTTTGATCAACAAAGTATTTAGAGACGCTGATTTATCTAATGTAGAACTTAATAAAAGAATCAATATCTATAAAATGAATGGTGATGTATCTAGTCCAGAAGGTCTTGTAGCTACTCAGGGTGATTATGAAAAGTATAAAGATAGTCACCGTATGATGTTGATGTTTTTCAAAAGAGAATTAATTTCCAGTACATTTTTATTTATAGGATATAGTTTTACTGATTATTTAGCAGTAGATTGTTTAAGCGAAATAGCGAGATATTTGGGTGATGCAGCTCCATATCATTATACGATTATGAAAGAAAAGAGAAACGATCCTTTTTTTCGCCATTTTATCGATGATCTAGAACGAAGATATCACATTCGGGTTCTCTTAGTAAACGAGTTTGAAGAAGTACTCAATGTTTTAGTAGAATTGAATAATAGAATACGAAATAAAAAGGTATTTATTTCTGGAGCATTTCGTTCATTTGACCACACGATTGAAGAATATTCGCATAAATTGTCATATAGTTTAACTAAACATCTCTTGGATAATGATTATCGCATTGTAAATGGTATTGGCAGACATTTTGGAACACAAATAATTGGATATGCGAATGAACACCTTGCTAAGAAAGGAATTAAGGATAAAGAGAAATATATTATTGTAAAACCATTTGTTGGTTTAGGCGAAGAATCCATAAAAGACAAAAAAAGATTAAGAGAAGAGGTTATCGGCGGATGCGGTTCGGCTATATTTGTGTTTGGTGATTATAATCCCAATAAGCCAAATCCACTTAGTGGTGTTAAGGAAGAGTATGAAATTGCAAAAAATAATCATAAAACGATTATTCCTATAGCCTGTACTGGGATGAGATCCGAATTAATATGGAGAGAAGCAAAAAACAATATAACAAAATACCCCTATTTAGAAAAAAGTATAGACTTATTGAATTCTAATACTGATACAGAGAAACTTGCAAAAACTATCTGTTATATTTTGGATTCGGTACAAAACATATAGTAATCTTGAATCAAAATGCATATAGAATTTTCAAGTAGCCACAACTCCCTATAGTCTATTGTTAAATTCAAACAGGTTTCTGTAAACAATCTATCAAATACTTTTATAGGAATTATATTAATTGCATTAATGCTTATTGTATATGATTCAACAATTATGGTATATACCGCAAAAAGCAAGGCGATTCTACTATTGAGGTTAGCAACATCGAGTTTTGTATAGTTCTTCAGCAAAGAAACAATGGGCTTAGATATAATCTTTTTTGAACTTAATATCTCTTGGATATTTTTATATTTATAATGTGCTAATATATCCTTTGTGATTTTACATGCAATATGATTTGCAACTTCTAATGTTCCTGTATCGCGAAACACTTCTTTAAAAATCAAATCTTTAACCCATTGAAATTCAGGTGGAACATCGGATGGTTTTATTTTAAATAATATTGGAAATATTGTAACTTCATTTTTGTGATAACGTTTTTTTAGTATTGCAATTTCTTCTGTTGCACATAATGAATTAATAGTGTTATGAGATAAGACGATTAAGGCATATCTACAATTTTCGGCACCTTCTTCAATGTTTTTTTCAAAACGATTATCACCCATAACCATCTCATATCTGTCATACCATATATCTATACCATAATTTTTAAGATGATACACTATAGATTGTACTACATCATATCTGTCTTTTGCTGCGAAACAGATAAACAATTTATTCACTAATTTTTTCATATGTAACCTCAGAATTTAAGTGTTTTCTTTTTTAATATATTTTGCGTTATCCAAGAAGTAACGCCATCATTATCGTTTGTATCAGTTATATCATAAGCTACTTCTTTTAAGGCTGTAACAGCATTCCCCATTGCAATACCTATATTTGCTTTTTCAAACATTTCTATATCGTTAACATCATCGCCGAATGCAATCATTTTTGCTGTGGACATGTGACAAAAGTTTGCTATATATTGTACAGCGGAACCTTTATTGGCTTTTTTGTTAACAATTATTGCATCACCTTGAGTAGTATAATAAAAAGCACTTTCGTTTGTCATATAGTTTTTTAAGGGAATTGATGAAAGGTGTTTTGATCTCAATCTAATGCGTTGAATGTCACAGTTTGGCAATTGACTTATACCGCATGTTGTTCTTGCATGCGTTTTCATATGAAAGATTTCGTTGCTTGTACTTAAAAAGTGCCACGGTTCTTGATAAACATCAATTGCTAAATCGGGAAAGTCATTATGCAAATTTAAAAGCATAGAAATTTCTCGTTCAAATGTCAGTAAATAACTTTTAATTAACCGGTTGTTAGCATAAATTTGTGCTCCATTGTAAAAAGCAATAAAATCATATGGTATATAATTAATAAGATCGAGATTTTTTTGCGAATGTGAACGAGCCGTAATAATTGCTATACCATAACCCTTTGTTTTACATTTCACTAATATATCTATTGTTTTAGATGAAAAAGTTCCATTAGATAACAGGAGCGTTCCATCTAAATCAAAAAGAAGCATTTCCTTTATCATTTCTTTAGCATCCATTGTTTTATAAGGATGTTCGGTTAAAACCTGTATTTTTTAATAATTCTAAAACTGAAGAATGTACAGTGTTAATTTCTTGATTTGCATCAATTCTCAAAATGCTATATTCTTCATATGGAATCAAAGATTCATATTGTTCTTTTTTTAATACTAAAGAATCCCTTCTCTCGCTATAGTGCAACGATGTACCATTTATTTCATTCCTTTTTTGTATGCGTTTGATAGCAGTATCAATTTCTACATCAAAGTAAATACCCAAATCTGGTGATGGCAAACACTCCAGTGCTTTTGAAATACAAGCATATGATTTGTCTAAAAAAATATTTGTGAATATACTAATACACATAATATATCTGTCTAAAATTACATTTTTCCCACTGTTAAGAATAGGAATAATACTATTGTGCATATTGTAAATGACACTCCCTATATGTAGCATGTGCTTAAACTCTTTAGAAAAATAGTCTATTCTGTTAAAGTGGAGCTGTTTCTCAGCACTGTATAACTCTTCTTCAAACACGGAATTTGTCATACAAGATGTACATATGGTATTGTTTATATTGCTTTCTCTTAGTTTGTTTAAAACAGTAGATTTACCTGAGCCATCAATGCCATACAAAACGATTAGCTTTCCCCTCATACCCGTATCCTTTAAAAAACATAAATATTTTTAATTCTTAAACTTACAATAATTAACAGTTATTGTAAGTTTGCATATTAATGAAGGATAATTGTTAGTTATCCTGCATTGGAAAACCAGGATTGATGGTGTGTAGAAAAAACCACAACCTTAATGGCTGTGATATAAGTGGAATATGTTCGTAATTAAGACAATGAAACATTATTAATTGGTGAGTTGTATTAATGTGAAAAGATAATGCTTGTTTATTAAAAGACAGAATTATATTCGGATTTAAAAAGAGAATAGAACTCTTGAATTTATATACTTGTTGCGTTATAATTAGGTGAATATATCCATTATTTTAATGTGCTAGAGGTGTTATTATGTGTAAAGAGATTTCAGAACTTAATCAGAGTATAAATGATAATAAGGTGGAATATAATAATTCTAACGATGAAGTACAGTTGGACCGAGAAGACGGACAATTGAACACCTCGATACATTCTTCAAATGAAAGGGTATATCCGGTGAAAACTATTAAAGTGGAGCGTGGGTTTTACACTGCCTATGAGTTGAAAAGGAAATATGACAAGAAACCTTCTTTAGTTGTATTAGACAGTGATTTTCAGCGTGAAGATGTATGGGGGCTCCAACAACAAAGAGAACTGATTGAGAGCATATTAATGGGACTTCCTTTACCTATATTTTATTTTAATCAAGACAAAACTGGGCGATTAATAGTTATTGATGGTAGACAGAGACTAAACGCTATTTTCTCATTTTTAGATAACAAATTTGCTTTAGATAAATTAAAAATTCTTGATGATTTTAATAAGAAAAAGTTTAAGGATTTAGATCCTGTATACCAATCAAAAATTGAAGATTATCAACTTATGGCACATGTGATTCAGCCAACAACTCCTGACCAAGTTAAGTTTGATATATTTGATAGAGTTAACCGCGCTGGAACTAAGCTAAATAAACAAGAAAT
The DNA here is from genome assembly GCA_017410265.1 of Ruminococcus sp. Classification (GTDB taxonomy): domain Bacteria; phylum Bacillota; class Clostridia; order Oscillospirales; family Acutalibacteraceae; genus Ruminococcoides. Next base: position 104,391 of record JAFQRC010000001.1, read on the forward strand.
CCGCAATGCGTTATACCAGGGGCAAGCTACGGTTTTGCTCAATGAATTAAGCAAAACTACTGAATTTAACGATGCAACGGAAAACTACTTTTTGAAAGACAAAAGAATGAAGAATCGCTATTTGCTAATTCGTTTTATAGCCTTTTATTTGTATTATAACAATGAGCTTTATAAGAATAACAATATAATAGAAGGACTATATCAGTATAATGGCGATATTGATGGCTTTTTAGGTTTATCTATGGAGTTTCTGAACTCAGCCTCTAAGGACAAAATTACAGAAATAAGGGCAATCACATTAGATGCATTGAAAAAAATTACTTTTTATTTGGGTGAAAATGCTTTTAGGTTGATAGATGTTAATTCTGATGGTAGTATAAAAAGATACCCTATTAATATTAATATATTTGAATCGTTGATGTATGCTATGACTATGTTACCAAACAAGAGGTATGATTTAATTATACCTATAAAGAAAAAAGTAGAAGAGTTAAAAAACAATACATCTTTCAGAAACAGCTTAAATAATCACAGAGACAGTGATATTAAAACTGAGTTTAGGTTTGATATGATAAATAAACTGGTAGGTGAAATTAATATATGATCAAGCGTATTTTTATAAACTCACTAAAAAGTATTAAGGAATTAGAGTTTGATTGCAAAAATCTGAATGTTATCGCTGGAACAAATTCGTCTGGAAAATCAACATTTATTCAAAGTATTTTAATGGCTAAGCAAAATGAAAAACATAATATCGGACTTAATGGGCCATTAGTTAATTTGGGCGATTTTAAAGATGCTAAAAATTTCAATTCTGCATCTAAAGAAATAGAAATAATGTTTGAATGCTCAACTAACAGTAAATATGAGTTAGTAATAACTGAAGATGATATTACTAAAAATGATTTTGTATCTAGATTTGATTCTGAGGTAGAATTTAATAATGTTAATTATCTTTCTTGTGACAGAATAGGTGCAGAGGATATTTATAGAAAGAATTATTCTGATTCTATGAATGTTGGTATAAATGGAGAATTTGCTATTTATTCTTTAGAAAAGAATAAAGACAAGCCGTTGCCCAAAAGTTTGATTGCAGATAATACATCCTATACATTAAATGCTCAGGTGAACTATTGGCTTAACTATATTTTGGGAGCTTCAATAACTACTGAGGATGTTGTGGGCACTGACTTTGTAAAATGTTTTTATGTTACTCCATCTGGTAAAGCGATTCGTCCCAAAAATATTGGTGCGGGATTTAGTTACTTAATTAGTATTATAGTAATGTGTTTGTTGAGCAATAGAAATGATATTATCGTAATAGAAAATCCAGAAATTCATTTACACCCACAGGCGCAGTCACGAGTGTGTGAATTTTTATATTTTATTGCCAAAAACGACCGTCAGTTATTTATCGAAACTCATAGTGATCATATTTTTAATGGTGTTAGAGTTGGTATGGCTACAGAAAAAATGAGAGCGGAAGACATCTCTGTTAACTTTTTTTCAATTGATGACAACAATTGTACAAAAAATACTGTTGTTGAATTTGGAAAACGTGGGAGAATTCTAAATTATACCGATGGATTATTTGATCAGTTTGATATAGACTTGAATAGAATGTTAAATATTTAAGGGTTAATTATGGAAATAGTTTTTAATGATTACTCGTTATCAGCACAATTTGAAACAGATGAAGATTTTATGGATTCGTTGATTAAGTATACATTTCCTCTTTTGGATATGCTTAAAAGATGTTGCTCTATTGTTTTGAAAAAGTATGAAAGTTACTCCTTGAATGTAACTTCTGAAATCTCTATTTATGATTTATTGACAAGCAATAAGTATAGAGGTTATCCAGAATTTCAAAAATTTAGATCATTACTAGCTGATTTATCTGACACTCCGTATTGGGAAGATGAGCCGAAAACCGCACGTGAATCTATATATTCGACAAGATATACGGGAATTTTTAGTGGTGTGGAACCTAATTGTTTTTCTGAGGCTTATGAAAGAGAAAAAATTATCCTTTCTATTGAAAATGAAGAATTTAAGGAAAAAACAATAGCGATAAAAAAAGATGATAACGAAGATATTGTTAATAATTTTTATGATCTAGACAGTTCGGTAGAAATTCTATTTCAAAGGAAGCTTATTTCTTTCTCTGAGTTATTACATAGTATTAGTAATGACATTGATATTTCCTTTTATAAACATAACGAGATAATTGTAATTGACAAAGAATTCACTAATGAGGAATTTACTAATGAGGATTTGTCAAAAATTATAAGTTATTTCAAGAATTGGAAATTAGGAATAACTGAAGGTACAATGTTATCTCGTTTAACTGACTCTTTTGATTACAAGGGTATGAGTTACAATGAACTGCGTATAACATTGGACGATAGAGAGTTTAGAATGTTTTATAAAATATTTAAAAGTAAGTATGTGTTTTTTAATATATTAGTAAAAGACACAAGATCTACTCCCGAATATATTAAAGAAAAAACATATAATCTGATAAATAATTATATTAGATCGCAAAATAAAGTTAAATAAGGAAAAATATTGTTGAATTAATTTCAAAGAGGCATCTTCATAAGTTTATGAAGATGCCTCTTTGTTTATATAGTTGTTTGGTGCTTTAGAATTAGTATTATCAATTTTTGGGAATAGAGATAATTACGATAGTGTTTTGAACGCGTAGTTATAGCAATAGGGACATTGTTTTGTGTTGTTTTAGTGAACTTTTATCAAAAAGTTGCATTCGTCATAATCTTACAAATTATTTACATATAGCTGTGTATAATCTTTGAGAGATTTGTTCGATTATTAACTGGTTAGTCAATTTTTGCTGTAATTTGGTAATGTGTGTTAACAGATGTTAATGGTTAAGAATATAAGGAAGTGTTAATATATGTTGATTGTTGAACAAATTAGTGAAAAAAATAATATACTTAGTGATTATGTTAGATGTCCTTTTTGTAAAAGGGGACGATTGTGTGACAAGCCAACCCACATAAAAGTAAAAACAGATGTAGGTCGACTTATTAGAGATTCTAGCGAGACTTCAAGTGTAATTGTAAAATGTCCTAACTGTGGGCAAAAATTTAATATCCATATGTCAAAATAATGTATTATGTTTGTACATAGTTCATCCGCCGGACAATTGTATTAAGTAAGCCGGGAAAGAGCCTGTATCCATCTGAGAAAGAGGACTATCGAGTTAGAGCATGACAAACAGCTTTTAGGCTGTTTTGTTATGCTCTTTTTTTATGCAACTTTTCTGTCTAAAAGCAGAAAGGTTTTTATGTTTAAGCATTGGTTTTGTTATGTAGCTAAATATCCGTAATCTCCGAATTTTATTTAAAAATTCAAAATTTAAGGAGATTACGAAATGAAAGCAAATAATACATATGCAAAGAATAAACTTTATAAAAAGGATTACGCATTAATAAATCTAAGATATGAATATCCAAACTACACTGGAAAAGAGAAGTGGGCATTTGTTACTGATATGACAGAAATAGAACTTGTCAATAAGTACCCTGACAAAATTAAAGAGTATGTACCATATATTATTTTGCCAACTTCGTTTTTTGATGTAAGAAACGTTTATCTTAAAAATGAGAATAAGCATCGTATGCGTCAAACTCGTAATGTAGATGTTTGGGGATATGATGAAGAGTTTGTTTTCAATAACCACCCTGAGTTGATTGAAAATGGTTTGGAAATAGATGTTGATAAAATTATAGATGCACAGAATTTACGTAAAGCAATAGCTAATTTGAAACCTAAACAAAGAGAACGATTAATTAAGTATTTCTTTTATGGCATAAGCTCCAGAAGAATAGCACGACAAGAGGGCGTTTCATATAGTGCGATAGATAAAACGATTGCGGGTGCATTAAAAAAATTAAGAAAATTTTTGAAATAGGGTGTGCATTTTGCTTCTCCCAGTGCAAATAAGTGAAAGGGTTATCTTGTTTATGAGTACAAGTACCCTTTCAAATTTGTAATTTGAAGAGGTAAAGTTATGAAAAAGCAAAGAACAGTTATAGTTAATTGGGGGCAAATATATCTCTGTAATTTGGGTGATAGCAACGGCTCTGTTCAATCGGGAGTAAGACCAGTATTGATAGTTCAGAATAATATCGGTAACAAAAATAGTACCACTACTGTTGTAGCAACAATCACTACCGCATTAAAAAAGCTCAATCAACCTACACACATAGTGCTTGATGAGTCTTGCGGATTGAGAGAGAAATCTATGGTGATGCTAGAACAAATAACAACAATTGATATAAATAAGTCGCTTGTTAAATATATTGGTGAAATAAAAGATGCAAAGACGTTACATAGAATTAAGCAAGGGTTATTAACAGAGCTTGGATTAACAAGAAGACTTGATTTAAGTAGAACTGGATTGATATTGTCACTCTGCCCAAAATGTAGATCTGTATTTATGGGGTCACCTGATAATGTTGTTCGTCGCGTTGACCCTTTTGGATCGAATAAAAGACTATGTGAAAAATGTCAGTTGGAAACTGGATACGAATACATAGTGTTTAAGAAAAATCTCGCTTTAGGTGTTGTGGGGTGCAGCGATGAATGAGAAAGCTAATAACCTCTATGTGATATCTGCATTGGTTGAAATTTTGTACGATAAAAAATTAATAAATAAGCCTACTATGAAAGAAATTATGATACAGTTGCAAGGTGAGCAATCGCATAATTCACAAAACTCTAAATGATTTTTATAATAGAAGTATATCAAAGGAGGTAGTAAAATGATAAATGTCAATAATAATCAAATGGTTGGAAATCCGTATAGTTTTCTTGACCGTAATAGAACGAGAAATATGGTGTTTTATGGTAGAGTATCAACAGAGCATGAAGCACAGTTGTCTGCTCTTGAAAACCAAATTCAATGGTACGATGATCAAGCGAAATATCATCCTAATTGGAATGTTCTCGATAAATATATTGACGAAGGTATCACAGGAACTCAGGCGAAAAAGCGTCCAGCATTTTTACAGATGATTGAAGATGCAAAAGCTGGCAAGTTTGATCTTATAGTTACTCGTGAGGTTTGTCGATTCGCTAGAAATACTGTTGATACATTGGTGACTACAAGAGAATTGAAGAATATTGGTGTCGAGGTTTACTTTGTTGAGGATAATATCTGGACTATGGATGGAGATGGCGAACTTCGTTTAACTATTATGGCGACATTGGCGCAAGAAGAAAGTCGCAAAGTTTCAGAACGAGTAAAAGCTGGGCAACAAATAAGCAGAATGAATGGAACGGTTTATGGTTGTGGTAATATTCTCGGATATGACAGAGAGGGTAAGACATATGTGCAGAATCCCGAACAAGCTGAGACTGTCCGAATGATATTTGATATGTATTTAGATGGGAAAGGTACAACGGTTATAGCAAACGAACTTACTCGTATGAAAAGACTAAACGCATCTGGTAAAGTTAAATGGAGTGTAGGTGTGGTTTCTCGTATATTGAACAATCAAACCTATATGGGGGTTATGGCTTATGGTAAATCATATAGTAATAATTACTTAGAACAAAAACGAGTTAATAACTATGATACTTCAACTTATATGTGTGTTAAGGCGGATTTTGAACCCATAGTATCTGAAGAGGAGTGGTATAAATGTCAGGAGATTAAATCAAGGCGTGTGACAACTAAGTTTAAGAGGGCAAATGAGGCTATGCAGAAAAAGAGATTGCATGGGATAAAAGAGAACAAAGATTTATGGGGAAGCAAGCTTAGATGTTCTTGCGGTCATTCCTTTAGAAAGAATAGATGGCATAAAAATAAAGGTAAGCCGTGGTCGTATGGTTATCAATGTTACAATCAACTTAATAATGGCTCTGCTAAAAAAAGAAGAGAATCGGGAGTAGATGATAAAGGATATTGTGATCAGCCAATGATAGCTGATTGGAAACTCGAAATGATGGCTAAGATGATTTTTGAACGTATATGGCAGGGTAAAAAAGAAATTATTGAGAAAGTCTGTGATTTAATAGAAAAATGCTACCAAATTGAACAGCCACAAAAAGCAAATCTTACAGGTATAGTTTCTCAGATTGAGCGATATAAGAGTAAAAAGAGTACGCTGTTTGAAATGAGAACTGACGGAGAAATCACTAAGGAGGAATTCCTAGAGCAAAAGGATATAATAGAAAAGGTTTTGAATGAACTAACTGCTGAGTACGAAAATGCTCTTAAAAAAGAAAATAAACCGATGGAACCTGACGTATGTTGGTCAGAAATTAAATCATCACTCAATGCTATGTTCGATTTCTCTGAACCACAGGTCGACCGTGATATGGTTAGGAAGTTTGTATCTAGAATTGTGCCTAATGGAAAGAATCATTTCAGATGGTATATGAATTTGGATGGAAAAGAATCTACTACTGTTGATATGGTCGTTGATGGAAGAAAGAATAATCCTGTTATCGCTTTTGATGACAGTGAGGAGGATGAACCTCCTCTACATATTGGTGATATGATTAGTTCTTCAGAGTTGGAACTAATGGTTGCAGATAATAGTGGACAAACTAATGAGAGTGATATAAGTATATATAAAGGTAAAGAAGACAAAAAATCCTCTTGCACATTCACTCCACACAGGCTGCAATCGCTGAAGGCTGATTCTGAATTAGTGTGATATTGTAGGGGCGACCATTGGTCGTTTACTAGGATAAATGAATTTCCCCACTCGACTTTCGGGTGGGGATTTTTGTGTTGTAAAACCTATGAGAGTGTGGTATAATTTTTATGTTAGATGGATTGTTGGAGGTGACGGTATGCTTGAGAATAAACTGGGAATAACATCTTCTGTTGAGCTTGCTAAAGAGGAAGAGCGCATTAGTAAGAAAAAAGCGTTAGAGCTTTTCGAAAGCGGAACGCTTGACCGCTTGGAATCAGGCAAAACAGCTTCTCTTGTAGCTATTCACAAAGCTTTATTTGAAGATATTTATGATTTTGCAGGCAAAATTCGCACTGTGAATATCGCAAAAGGCAATTTCCGTTTCGCTCCACTGATGTATTTAGAAGCCGCTCTCCAAAACATTGATAAGATGCCTCAATCTGACTTTGATGAGATAATTGAAAAGTATGTAGAGATGAATATCGCTCACCCGTTTCGTGAGGGTAATGGCAGGGCGACAAGAATCTGGCTCGATTGCATACTGAAAAAAGAGATTAGCTTGGTTGTGGATTGGAGTCAGGTCGATAAAGAAGACTATCTGCTTGCTATGGAGCGCAGTCCTATAAAAGATATTGAAATTAAGCATATTTTGAGAAATGCTTTGACGGATAAAATAAACGACCGCGAAGTGTTCATGAAGGGCATAGACCACAGCTATTATTACGAAGACTATAAAACCTTTAAAACCGAAGAACTTTGTTAAGCTAAAAGATTCTCCCCACTCGACTCTCGGGTGGGGATTTTGTTTGCGATAATTTTTAGATGATTTCTTAAAAATTACAATATCGTCATAATGCTTTTCTTCTAAGCATATATATATTATAATTTCGATATTAGAATTATAGTTAAAATGGGGAGATGGGCTTATGCGTATACTGAAGGGTGCTGTGGCGTTTGCGCTGGTGTTTTGTACGCTGGCGGTTACTGTTGTTTGCGCCGCTGTGGGAGTAGATACTTCTTACGCTGAAGCTACAAAAGAAGTCGGCTTTGTACAAAGTGAAACTCTGCCTGAAGAAGAGATAGAAATACAGCCAAAGGCTGATGCTGAAATAGCGCAGGAGGGAGAGGGCACTTATACCGCTAGACTCACAGCCCCTGCTAAAACAAATCCTTATTACTACAGCAATATAAATGTTTTCTATAAATTCGGCTATGGTATGCCTAACTGTACCTGCTATGCGTACGGCAGAGCGTATGAGATACTAAAAGCTGAGCCGAAGCTGTGTATCTACGATGCGAATCAGTGGTTTGATTACAATAAAGATAACGGATACTACAGCTACGGACAGACCCCGAAGCTCGGAGCGATTGCGTGCTGGAAGTATAAAAACTACAATTCGGGACATGTCGCTGTTGTTGAAAAGATAACTGACGATACCGTTTACTATTCTAACTCTGCGTGGAGTGGTGAGAATTTCTATGTTGATTCTCTGCCTGTTGATGACCCTGTGAAGGGTAGACCTGACTGGGAGTTTCAGGGCTATATCTATATCGGTGATTTTGCGTCAGGTGCAGCAACTGGGGATATCTACATCATAACCTCTGATGACGGTGTGAATATGCGAAGCGGTGCAGGGACAAGCTTTGAGAAAGTTTCAGTTATTCCTTTTGGCGGTATTGCTATTGTAACTGAGATAAAGAATGCTGACGGTTACACCTGGGGATATACGACCTACGGGGGTGTGAGGGGTTGGTTTGCGACGGATTTCGCTCAGCTTGTAGAGGACGAGGAGCCTTCGGAACCTACACAGCCACCGACCGAAGAGCCGACACAGCCACCGACCGAACTACCTACAGAGCCTTCTATCGAGGAGCCGACACAGCCTGAAAAGGTTTTCGGTGATGTTGACTTAGACGGGGATATGAGTGTTCTGGATGCTGCTCTGATACAGATGGCGCTCGTAGGAAAAAAGACACTGACTCAAGCTCAGACAGCTACTGCTGATGTCGATTCTGACGGTGAGATGAGCGTAATGGATGCTTCTAAAATCTGTCGCATCCTTGTCGGTCTGGAATATTAGAGCCAATAAAAAAGCAAAGCCACAATCATTTCGATTGTGGCTTTATTTGTTGTCAATTTCTGAACAGCTTGTAGCTTACATCGTTTTCCACAGCTTCATAACCGTGTGACTGTGCGATTGAAGATAGCTGTGCGGTGTCAAGCTTGTTGGCTTTAGGGATGTAAATGTATTCAGGCACTTTGTCCGGATTCACCTGATAGTACATCTCAAGTCGACTGAGTGCTGTTTCGTTTTCACCGGACATCCACGCTGAGAACGAACCGTACGGCTTGTCGTTTGTTTTCAGGTAGCACCAGGTGCGTTCAGAGAGAATAAGGATATCTCCCTCTTTCACTGAGTCGTAGGACTCGAGATCCTTGCTGATGCTTTCGTATAGAGCCTGATTCTGCTGGGTTGTGTAAAGTCCCTTAGCCGGGCCCGATGTGATTTTTTCTGTGAGCATTTCCTTCGGAGATTCCCAGAAGCAGTGCTCAATCTTTGATTCAAGCTGCATACAAGCAAGCAGTGATATAGTAAACGCTATGACGATTACTGTCAGCTTCCTCAGACCATTTGAATATGAAATTTCGTCAGGACGCTGTTTCATCTCTTTTAAAAGCTGAGCTAAGAAAGTGTAGCTTGCAATATTTGAGATTGACAGTGCCATTGAGATTATATAGAAGTACTGGTTTGAGGATATTGCGGCACAGATTGAGTAGATTATGCCGGTGGCAAACAGTGTGAGAAAGAGCTCCTTCGGTTTTTGTTCACATAAAATGTATGATGTTATACCGATAAAAATCATCGGTACCATAATTGCATTGTAAGAGTGTGTTGTCAGGGTAGGGTAGAACATAAACAGAGTTACCACCGTACAAATTGAACTCACGATAAGGTAAAAAGCCCTGTGGTTTTTGCGGTTGCGGTCGAGTGCCATCATAAGAACAGTTGCAAGGTAAGTGTAGAGCACAATCTTGAATCTGTTGTGGCAGTTAAATATTGCGTTGAAGTAGCTTTTGAGCTTAGCAACAAAACCAACCTGTGGATGCTCAGGGTCGGAGAGCATCAACGGCAGGTTATCAAAAATCGCTTTGATACCGCAGGTACAAATTATGAAGATAAAGAATACAAGAGCTAAAGCAACGACTCCGATTGAGAAAATCAGGAATCTCTTCAGCGAGAATACTTCGCTGTTAACTGCCAGATTTTTAACACCGCATTTTCTGAGAACGATATTGATGATAACGCATAAAGCGTAAAGCAGGTAAATCACAGCAAGATACGGATTGCACAGGACTGCTCCTGCAAGGCACAGACCCGCTACGGCAAACTGCCAGTTTTTGCTCGATGTGGAGAGTAGCAGTGTGCACAGAAGCAACAGGTCAAGAGCCATTGTGTTGTAGCTCAGTGCCATAATGTTGTACGGAGTGAATATAAAGTACAATGTAATTCCGATAGCGGCTACATAGCCGTATTTTCTAAGTCGCTTGTACGCAAACACAGCAACAAGTCCGTGCATAATGAGATATAAAACTCTGAAGGTCAGCATGATTCCTTCTGTGGAGCCGACGATAAGTCGATAGAGCCAGACAAAAGGCATCAGCAGAAATCCTATCATCTGTGACAGATTCCACTCATCAGCAAACAGAGTGTCCGACAGTCCCAGACGGTGTGCAACCGTGAGATAAAATGCCTCGTCGTTACCACCGAAGCCGAGTGTTAGTTTCCACATTGAAAGTGCAACAGCACCCATCATCATTATCATAAAGCACAAGTCTACTACTGATTGCTTATCCTTTGCGTTGAGCTCTCTGATAAACCTAGCGATGACACTGTACGCTTCCTTTATAAACAGCTCAATATAGCTCAGTAAGAACGCAAGCGCAAGTGAGCAGACAAATACTAACAGAACACACGGTAAAAAGTAGTTGATTCTGTCCTGCATAACAGGCACTCTGGCACAGAGTTTAGCGTAAATATAGGAGTCGAAAATATACGATACCAGATACATACTCAGTACAAGGTCGGAAATTTTCCACAGAGTTAACCTCACAGGAGCAGAGAACTTGTCGCATTTGATTCTTGTTAACAGTTCAAAAAGCAGAACGGTTGAAACATACGGCTGGAAACCGTACCAGTACGCGTATTGGCTGGTGATAAATCCTGTGCCGTAGCTGCGCCAGAAGTTGTACGCCGCAAAGCCCAGCGTTGTGATAAAGAGCAGAAAAGCAAGGGTTTTTGTCTTTAATTCGAGTCCGAATTCTTTGAGATAGCAGCCTGTGAAATAGAAGGTCACAGGATAAAAGCCCATCCACCAGTCAGGAAAGATGGCATTAAAGCTCTCAGCTGCTGAAGGCTTTGTCCAGAAAGACGGGTCAAGAAGGTTGTATGTATTGAGTAAAGACGGCAACGCTGTGAGCACTATCATAGTGAGCACTAATAGCTGTTTATGTCTTTTTGTTTTGAGGTTGTTGTAGATGAGATTTAGAAATGGAACCAGTAAAAACAGTCCGATGTACATCTCAACATACCACGCATACTGAGCGGCAGTAAAGTCAAAGAAGCTTAGAATCAGCGACTTGAATTCAAACTGAGTTTTGTAGTGAATCGCTTTGTAAACAACACAGGCGATTCCCGCTACAACATAGGTGATGAGTGTTTTTGAAATACCGAAGTAGTGCTTTTTTGATACGGTTTTCTTTGACATAAGATAACCGCTGAGTATAAGAAACATCGGTACACAGGTGGAGAAGAAGGTGCGCATAAAGCACATCAGGAACATTTTTCCACCTATCATCGGCTCGCTGTAGAAGCCGGTGTATAAGAAGAAGTGCACCATCATAACCAGCAGTACAGAAGCGATTCTGACTATATCAAGTGTAGAGTTTCTGTTTTCTAATCCTTGTGTTTTTCCCATTTACTAAATTCCTTTGCGCAAAATATATTTAGAAATCCTCAAATTCGGAGTCTCCGCTGGCAATGGCAATCTGAACATAAGTTGCATCCATTACGCTTAATGTACCATCGTTGTCTAAGTCAGAGAGTTTTATCTGCTCTTCGCTAAAGTCTTCAATCATCGCTAAGTAACGCTGGATGTGTGTGGCATCCATTACGCTCAGCTTTCCGTCACAATCGACATCACCCATAAGAGTTTCGTTGTCGTGATTTCTGCCGATAGCTTTGATAACAAAGGTACCGCCGATGTCGTCACTCAGATGATTTTTGTAGAAATCCATCAAATCCATAAAAAATGAATTTCCGAAGTGAAGATAACTCATACCTTTTTCTGACTGTGGGGTGAAGATATATTTGTCTCCTGTGGTAAGCCATTCCGAAACACCGATTGTGTTATCCGAGCCGTTTGACTGTGTCAGCTCGACACCGATAGCAAACTTACTTCTTTCTGCGACGAAGTCTTCAGTATCAACGCTGTGGTAACCCTTGTATTCTACTGTACCGCTACCGATTTCATACCAGTAGGTACGGTCTTCTCTAGGTTTACCTTCACTGTCTACAGGGATATTGTAAATAGTGTACTGAGCACCCTGTGAGGTTGATTCGAAGTTGACTCTTTCGATAACATCGTATTCGCTGTCTGTGTCAAAAACATTGATGTAGGTTATCGGATTATAAGCGGAGAGATAGCTGAATTCGTATGTTGCGCCGTCGACCTCGTTCTGGTAGAGAGTTTGTGTTCCCTTATATGTATCAAATTCTGTGAAGGCATAGCTGTAACCAAAGCGTTTATCAAAGAGGTAGTTGTCCTCGTACGAAATCCAGTAGTAGCCTTTGTTGCCCCAGTAAGGGCTCCAGCTGTTTTTACACAGCCACGCACCATCGTTTTTGGGTTGAGCACCATCTACAAAGCTTTCTTTAGAGAAGTTGTCGTCCCAGCCGACGATAGAGATAGCGTGGCCGTTGAGCTGTGGAGTCTGAAGACCTACTGTGTTGCAGTAGTATGCATAGGTTGACGGGTCATAATAATCGTCGTTTACGTGGTAGTTACCGACCACCGCACCATATTCATAAACAGCGGTCTTGACGGTTTCTATATCGCCTGACTCAAGATAAATGATGCCGTTTACTATAGCCTGCTTAGAAGCAGTACTATCAAGCAAAGCAAAGTCGCTGTACGGTGTGTTTTCACTGTATTCACTCTCGAGTCTTGGACCCTGCCACGAGGTAAAGTATCCGAGCGAAATATATGCGTATCCGCCGTCTGTGGTTCCTCTGTTCCAGCCCGTGCCGTCAGCTCTGAGCGTTCCCCAGTGATTCATATGCATAGGCGCGAGCAGTCCGGTATTTATACCAAGCTTCAGTAATGAGCTTTCAATAGTCGAAGTGGAGCTGTAAGCCCAGCAGGTGTTGTACAGCTGATCGCGGATTTCGAGAGTGTAACCCAGATCAGCACTACTGTACGATGATGGGAGAGAAGTCTTGCTCTCAAGCTTTGTGCCCGAAATCTCAAAGTCAGCCGCTAAAAGAGGAGCCTCGGTATCAGCTTTCGTCTGGGCGATATCAATATGAGCAGCACCCGCGCCAAAAGCAGAGCAAAAGACAATTGTAAGTCCCAAAAGTGGAGGTACAATCTTTTTAAAAATATCCATAAAATTCACCTATAAGTACAAAATGATTTGGACAAACTATTACATATACATTATATACAAAATAAAACTTTTTGTAAATAGGTATATATAAAATATATACAGATTTATATCTTAAATTTAATTAGGTGAGGATAATATGGAACTAAGGACAGACTTAGCGCTTGAAGCGAGAGAGCTTTTCGGTGAAAATATCAGTGGTGTTGAATACACGGTTGATAAAAAGGAAGCGATAGAAATTGAAAAGCTCACTATAAAAACTGACCGCGCGGGTCAGTTGCTGAAAAAGCCGAAGGGAACATATATCACGATAGAGCTGCCACCACTTACGAATGATTTCAAGGATACGGACAAGCGTCTGGTCGAAATAGGCAACGAAATCAGAGCACTTTTGCCGTATAACGGGCTGGTGCTTGTGGCAGGACTTGGAAATATTAACATAACCCCCGACGCTCTGGGCCCGAAAGCTATGAACGGAGTGCTCGCTACCCGCCATATTTCGGGCGAAATCGCAAAAAGCACAGGACTTGATAAGCTAAGACCTGTTGCTGTGCTGTCAACAGGAGTGACGGGTCAGACGGGAATTGAAACGGGAGAGCATCTCTTGAGTGTAGTCAAAAGAATCCGCCCGAGTGCTGTCATTGTTGTAGATGCACTGGCTTCCCGTCGACTTGAGCGACTCGGCTGTACTCTCCAGATTTCAAACACGGGGATTTCTCCGGGAGCGGGAGTGCTCAATCACAGAACGAAAATAACTGAGGAAACAATGGGCGTCCCCGTTATAGCACTGGGAGTCCCTACCGTTGTTGACGCTGTTACCCTTGCTAATGATTTGTTGAGAATCGACGAAGAAAGCGTTAGCGTGAAAGTCAGAGAGCGGGTTTCTCCGAAAGGCAGAGCGATGGTGGTAACTCCGAAAGAAATTGACCTGCTTGTAGACAGAGCGGCAAAGCTCATTTCACTCGCTATCAATTTTGCACTTCAGAAGGATTTTGATATTTCTGACCTTGTACAACTGCTCTAGCATACATTTTTACCACTTTGCATAGACTTTTATGAATGGTGGTGGTATGTGTGGATATGAAAAATAAGCTCAGATCCTTTTTGTGTGTGTTTTTAGCGGTGTGTATGGTGACTCTGGGTGTGTTGAGTGTAAGTGAGCGTGTGTCTATGTGCTTTAATCTTGGCTCGGACACCGCGCTTGCGGCGGCATATCTGATGATGCCAAATGGTGAGTTTTCAGGTGATGACAACAGTGTGAACGGGAAAATCGCTGAAGAAAAAGCTCTTGATAAGAATAACACTGAAACAAAAACTCAGAAAGCTAAAAATACAACTGTTGATATCTCTGAGCCGACTTATCCGATAGAGGAAATAGACTTAAGCTCAGAAAATAAGCTGTACGATAATGTCGCTTTAAAAAATTCGACAGGATATACAGTCGATGTGAAAAAGGAGCTTTCAGAAAACCTGCCGTTTGAGATAAAAGACGGAAGGTCTACTCAGGTGCTGATAGTCCATACTCACTCGTGCGAGAGCTATATGGACTCAGACTGTGGTTACTACACAGAGAGCTTTTATCCGCGCACTACTGACAACGAGCAGAATATAACCGCGGTAGGAGAGGCGATATCAAAAAGCCTGAAAGAAAACGGCATCGGTGTAGTTCACGCAACCACTCAGCACGATAACCCGTCCTACGACGGGGCGTACTCACGAAGCTACGACACAATTATGGGCTATCTTGATAAGTATAAGGATATAAAGGTTGTGCTCGATATTCACCGCGATTCGATGACTACAGACTCAGGTAGCAGACTCAAACCTACTTTCTACTATAATGGGCAGAAAGCGGCTCAGATTATGATAATGACAGGCTACGACAGCTCATATTCACACTTTCCGATGTGGGAGGAAAACCTGAATTTTGCGCTGAAACTCCAGAACACCTGTGAGAGTATGTATCAGGGAATGACCCGTCCGCTTAACTTCGGAGAGTTTACATATAATATGAATGTCAACTCGGGTTCTTTGCTTATAGAAGTAGGTACAGATGCCAACACACTAAGCGAAGCAGTGCTCACGGGAGAATTGCTCGGAAATGCTCTCTCAGAAGTCTTGCAAAATTGATAAGTCTTTGGTATACTGTAAAATAGGAAAATTTTGAAAGAATGTACAGTATGTCGTAGGTGAGAATATGAGGACGAAAAAACTTATAGCTACGCTTGTTTCTATATTGACTGTAATAGTGATGACGGGTATCGTGACCTTCAGTGCTTTTGCGACTGACGAGAACGGTGCAGTAACGGAGGAAACAACGGTCGAAATAGTGACCGAAGCTCCTGCTACTGAACCTGAGACTACCCCTGTTCAAACCGAGCCTTCTTATGAGGAAGTTGAGACACAGGAAGAAACTCAAGAGGAAACTGAGCCCCCGACATATTACGAGGTCTATGGGGATG
Source organism: Ruminococcus sp. (assembly GCA_017410265.1). Lineage (GTDB taxonomy): Bacteria > Bacillota > Clostridia > Oscillospirales > Acutalibacteraceae > Ruminococcoides. The sequence goes on from JAFQRC010000001.1 coordinate 120,191, forward strand.
ATTTGCCTGAGATTGAATCTCAGGAGGTCGCTACAGAAACCACTATGGAGCTTCCTGAGGTTGAGGTTAGTGACACTTCGCTTTTAGGCGGAGTTATCGCGTGGCTTTGTGTAGCACTTGGTATCGCGGTCATCGCGGGAGTTCTGGTCAGCCAGCGCACCCGACAGCTCAATCCTTCTAACAAGGATAGCAAAAGAAGATGAGAATAGGTAATGTTAATATAGACGGCTATGTTGCGCTTGCTCCGATGGCAGGCGTTGCCGACAAGGCTTTTAGAGAGCTTTGTATGGAATTTGGCGCGTGCTACTGCGTTTCAGAAATGGTTTCTTCAAAGGGCATTTCGTACAACAGCGCAAAGTCAGCTCAGCTTATGGAGCTCTCCGAAAAAGAGCACCCGTGTGCTGTGCAGATTTTCGGCAACGAGCCTGAAACGATGGCAGAGGCTGCTAAGTTCGCGCTACAGTATAAGCCTGAGATAATCGATATAAATATGGGTTGTCCTGCTCCGAAAATCAGCGGTAACGGTGCGGGAGCGGCACTCATGAAAGACCCTGTGCTTTGTGGTGAGATTGTAAAAGAGGTAGTTAAAGCGGTTTCGATTCCCGTTACGGTGAAAATCAGAAAAGGCTTTGACGATGAGAATATAAACGCAGTTGAGGTTGCGACTATCTGTGAAGAAAACGGAGCGTCGGCTGTGACAATTCACGGCAGGACCCGTGCTCAGTATTATTCGGGTAAAGCGGACCTCTCTATAATAAAAGAAGTCAAAAACGCTCTTTCGATTCCTGTTATCGGAAACGGTGACATAACCACACCTGATGACGCGAAAAGAATGTTTGAATACACAAACTGCGATTTGCTTATGGTAGGGCGAGGAGCGCTTGGAAATCCGTGGGTGTTTAAGAATATAAACGCTTATTTTAAAGGGGACAAGCTGACTGTACCTACTTTTGAAGAAAAAATGCAGGTTATGAAAAAACACATCGAAAAGCTAGCTAAAAACAAAGGCGAGTATATCGGAATGAAGGAAGCACGCGCACATATTCCGCATTATTTCAAAGGCTTTTCAGGTGCGGCGAAACTCAGAAACGACGCGTGCAGAGTATCGACACTAAGTGACCTTTATGCACTTATCGAAAAGGCTAAAAGGTCTGTAGTATAAATTAATAAAACACAGCTAAGGCTGGAAAATAAAGGGGAATGTAAAATGTACAAGGACATTATGGATTCAATTGGTTTTATCGGTAACTACGATAAAGAAGTTAGTGAAGCTATGGGAGTAGAGCTCAAAAGACAAAGACAGAACATCGAACTTATCGCAAGTGAGAACATCGTTTCTCCTGCTGTTATGGCTGCTATGGGCTCAGTGCTTACTAACAAATACGCTGAAGGCTATCCGGGAAAAAGATACTACGGCGGTTGCTATGCAGTGGATGTAGTTGAAGATATCGCGAGAAAAAGAGCTTGTGAGCTTTTCTCGGCTGACCACGCGAATGTTCAGCCACACTCAGGCGCTCAGGCTAATATGACTGTTTACTTTGCTATGCTCGAGCTCGGCGATACTGTTATGGGTATGAACCTCGCTGAGGGTGGTCACCTCACACACGGCTCACCTGTAAATATGTCAGGTAAGTATTTTAACTTCGTGTCTTATGGTGTTGACCCTGTTACACACAGAATTGACTATGATAAGGTTTTAGAAATTGCTAAGGAATGCAAGCCAAAGATGATTGTCTGCGGTGCTTCCGCTTATCCTAGAGAAATAGATTTTGCTAAATTCAGAGCTATAGCTGACGAGGTTGGCGCATACTTGATGGTAGATATGGCTCATATCGCAGGCTTGGTTGCTGCAGGTGTTCACCAGAACCCTGTACCATATGCTGATTTTGTTACAACTACAACTCATAAGACCTTAAGAGGTCCTAGAGGTGGTCTTGTGCTTTGTAAAGAAGAGTACGCAAAAGCTATCGACAAGGCACTCTTCCCTGGCACACAGGGCGGTCCTTTGATGCACATCATCGCAGCTAAGGCTGTTTGCTTCGGCGAAGCGTTAAAGCCTGAATTCAAAGCTTACGGCGAGCAGATTGTCAAAAACTGTAAAGCACTCGCTGACGGTCTTGTTAAGCGTGGTCACACTCTCATCAGCGGTGGTACTGACAATCACGTTATGCTCATGGATTTGAGAAACGAGGGCATCACAGGTAAAGAGCTCGAAGCAAAGCTTGATGAGTGCTATATCACTCTCAACAAAAACACTATCCCTCAGGAGCCTTTAAGCCCATTTGTAACTTCGGGTGTCCGTATCGGTACAGCTGCCGCTACAACAAGAGGCTTCAAGGAAGACGATATGGATGTAATCGCAGAGTGTATCTCACTTGTTATCAAAGATTTTGACAACAATGCTGATAAGGTAAGAGCTATGGTAACTGAGCTTTGCGCTAAGTATCCGCTCTACGAATAATAGAATTATAATTCCTAAATAGAAATATACGAAGGTGATATTATGTCATCACCGCTTGCTGACAGATTGCGTCCGCAGTCGCTTTGCGAAATAGTTGGTCAAAAGCACCTGCTCGGTGAAAATAAACCGCTTCGGAAAATCATCGAGAGCGGTAGAATTCCAAATTTAATATTCTACGGACCGTCAGGCGTCGGCAAGACAACGCTCGCGTCATATATCGCAAAGAGCACGAACCGCACCTTCAAGAAGCTAAACGGCACAACAGCCTCCACTTCTGATATCAAGGAGATTTTCGCATCTCTTGACACCTTTGAGGGGATAAACGGAATTTTGCTTTATTTAGATGAGATTCAGTATCTTAATAAAAAGCAACAGCAGACGCTCCTTGAATACATCGAAAACGGAAAAATCACGCTGATTGCCTCAACGACAGAAAATCCGTATTTTTATGTTTACAACGCGATTTTGTCCCGTAGCACGGTCTTTGAGTTCAAGGCTGTCGAAAACGACGAGGTAGAAAAAGCGGTGCGCAGAGCGTATTCGGTTTTATCTGATGAGATGGGAAAGGAACTCGTTGTATCTGATGAGGCTGTAAAGCACATCAGCTTTGCGTGTGGTGGGGATGTCAGAAAGTCGCTTAATGCTGTGGAGCTTTCCGTGCTGTCGGGAGATGACAACGGTGAGAAAATCGTTATATCAGACGAGGCTGTGAGAGAACTCACTCAGAAAAGCGCTAATCGCTACGACCGTGACGGTGACGAGCACTACGATATCGTGTCTGCATACCAGAAAAGTATGCGTGGCTCTGATGTCGATGCGGCTCTTCATTATCTCGCCCGACTGCTCGAAGCGGGGGATATAATGAGTGCGTGCAGACGCCTTTTAGTTTGTGCGTGTGAAGATGTAGGACTTGCTTATCCGCAGATTATGCCTATCGTCAAATCGTGTGTGGATATCGCACTTCAGGTGGGACTTCCTGAAGCAAGACTCCCGCTTGCTGATGCGGTTATTATGGTCTCTCTTGCTCCGAAATCAAACTCAGGTCACGATGCAATTGCGGCGGCGATGGAGGATGTGAAAATGGGCAAGGGAGGAGCAGTGCCGCGACAGCTCCAGAATATGCACTACGACGGTGAAGACAGAGAGATAAAAGGTCAACACTACCTTTATCCGCATAGTTTCCCTAATCATTATGTAAAGCAACAGTATCTGCCTGATGCGCTGAAAAATGCTAAATACTATGAATTCGGGGATAATAAAACCGAACAGGCGTTCAAGGCATATTGGGATAAAATAAAATAATGCTCATATTACAGGCGACTTTTAGTCGCCTGTTTTTTTATGCAATACGAGTGTATTTTTATCTTCAGCAGTAAAAAACAGCCATACTATTACCCATTTATATCTTAGTTTAAAAAACTATTTTAATTTAATCTAAATTGTTATATAATTTTTGTGCATACATATGTTGATATGTATATAATTGATGATTTTGATGTCGTGTTTTTGTGCGTTTTTCACCTTTTTGGGCGAAATGAACAAAAAACGGTTTGCATTTTTATGCATTTGCTATAAGAGCGATCGCCGCTGGTTAGATCAAGCGATAAATCAAACTCTGTGTTGGTGTGCATATTACACATTGCCTACAAAAGATTTTTGGCTTTTCTGTCAATTGAGTTTAGTGTGCATAATTTGTACAATAATATTGTAGTATTATTTATGTATAAGGAGAGAGCTATGAAATTAAGGTATTTCAAGTCGGTAATCAGCGTGTTTTTGATAGCGCTGTTGATTGCTTCGGTTGCTGTTTTTTCTACTTCTGCTGTACAGACAGATGTCGCAGAAACTGATGCAAGTGCCGGAATCACAATTCACTATGAAAGTAAAAGCGCGGTTCCGTATGTTTACTACTGGAATGCTCTGCCAAGTGACCTTTCAACATCTTATCCTGGTGCTAAGATGACAAAAGAAGCGTCTATGACAGGCGGATATTGGTATACATATAACTTCACAAGCGCAACCAAAATCAATGTTCTTTTCACTAACGGAAAGACAACACTCGACGGTCAGCTGTCAACTGAGCAGACACGTACAACAGGCGAGTGGTGGTACAAGGACGGCAAGTGGACAAAATATAATCCTTATGAGCACAGCTATGAGCTGACAGATATGCGTGAGGATACTATCTACTTTGTAATCACAACCCGTTTCTATGACGGTGACACAGGTAACAATGTTCACTGTTGGGACGACCAGCAGGCTAACAACCCTGACTCCGACCCTGCATGGCGTGGTGACTTCAAGGGTCTTGCTGATAAGCTTGATTACATCAAGGCTCTCGGCTTTAGTGCTATCTGGATTACTCCTGTAGTAACTAACGCATCAGGTTATGACTACCACGGCTATCACGCTATGGACTTCTCAACTGTAGATGTTCGTTACGAAAGCTCTAACTATACATACGAAGATCTTATTGCAGATGCACACGCTAAGGGCATCAAGATTATTCAGGATGTTGTTATCAACCATTCGGGTAACTTCGGTGAGGCTTTCCTTGCTCCGATGTTTACTAAGGAGTACAACAACATCAAGGACCTCGAGTCAACAGATTGTATGAAAGTAATCCCAGGCTCAGACCTTGCAACTACATTCCCTAATTATGACAGCCTTGAACCTGGTTATCAGTATCAGGCAAGACTTAACATTATGAAAGACACTAAAGAACTTTCAACTACTACACACGATAAAAACAACTATTTTCACCATTATAAAGACCTTAGTTGGGAAAGCCCGACTGTTCAGACAGGTCAGATCGCGGGTGACTGTGTTGATATTAATACAGAGAACCCTATAGTTGCAAAATATCTCAACGAAGTATACGGCAATTATATAGACTTGGGTGTTGATGGTTTCAGATTGGATACTGAAAAGCATATCTCAAGACTTACATTAAACCAGTTCTACTTCCCTGAGTGGTTAAAAGCAGGTGGAGAAAACTTCTACATCTTCGGTGAGGTTTGTACTCGTGTAAGTGAGTTCTGGAACCACAATATTCCTGCTATTTCTGCTCCGTTCTATACATGGGCTGAAACAGACAGCAAGTACAAGGGCATTTTAGGTGACAATTGGGAAACAAACGTTAACCATACATTAAGTCACTATGACAGCAACTCAAATACATCTAACCAGCCAACATCAGACAATGTTTACTTAAATGGTATTACATACCACACACCTGACTATTCAAAGTCAAACGGTACAGGCGTTATCGACTTCCCAATGCACTGGAACTTCAGCAGCGCAGGTAACGCTTATCGCCGTGCATTAGAAGAAGACCCATACTACAACGATTCTACTTGGAATGTAACTTATGTTGACTCTCACGACTACGGTCCTGATATGGACAACCGTTATGCAGGTGGTACACAGGCTTGGGCTGAGAACTTAAACCTCATCTTCACATTCCGTGGTATTCCTTGTCTTTACTATGGTTCTGAGATTGAGTTCCAGAAGGGTGTCAGAATGGACGTTGGTCCTAACGCTCCTCTCTCAGAAACAGGTAGAGCTTATTTTGGTGACAACATCACAGGTACTGTAACTGCTACTGATTTCTCAGAGTACACAGCATCAGGTGCAGTTGCTAATACTCTTAACTACCCACTTGCTAAGCATATTCAGAAGCTCAATGCTATCCGTCGTGCAATCCCTGCTCTCCAGAAGGGTCAGTACACAACATCTTCAACATATGTTTCAGGTAATATGTCTTACATCAGAAGATATACAAATGCATCTGAGGGTATCGATTCTCTCGCACTCGTTACTATTACAGATGGTGCTACATTCAAGAACATTCCTAACGGTAAGTACATAGATGCTGTTACAGGCGATGTTAAGAATGTAACTGACGGTACACTTTCTGTTTCTTCACCTGGTAAGGGTAACATGAGAGTTTATGTATGCTGTGCTTCAGGCTTTACACCTATCACAGGTTCTGTAGGCCCATCAGGTCAGACATACCTTAAGTAATAAATAATAAAACATAATAATACAAAGGTTATTTTTTAGGAGGAATTATTATGAGAAACAAGCATTTTAAGAGTGCAATCAGCCTGCTCCTTACAGTTATGCTGATTTTAAGCGCAGTGTTATGTGTTACTGCTGCTGAGTCAGATGTAGCTGTGACAGGCGCAACAGGTACAGTATACTACGAAAACAGTGGTAACTGGAGTTCAGTTTACTGTTACATGTGGAACGGTGGCGGCGAAACAAAGAACGCCGACTGGCCAGGTCAGCCTATGACAAACTTCAAGGGCAATGTGTTCAAATACACAACAAACACAAGCTTTGACAATGTCATCTTCAACAACGGCGGTAACGGTCAGCAGACTGATGACCTTCAGTTCCCTGGCGACGGTCAGATTTACAACGGTTCATGGAGTGCATATTCAGAGCACAATGCTTCAGATAACCCAACTGATGCACCAACAACCGCACCTACAACCGCACCGACAACTACACCTACACCTAACCCGGGTGGTTCAACAATGGTTTACTGCAAGAACACAGCAGGCTGGAGTACAGTATCATGTTATATGTGGTCAGATGCTCTTGGTAACAACGGCGGTTGGCCTGGTAAAACAATGACAAATATCGGAGATAATGTATGGCAGTATGAAGTAACTAGCAACTGGAATATGATTATCTTCAATAACGGTTCTGATTCTCAGAAGACTGGTGATATGCAGTTCCCTGGCGGCGGTTATATCTACGATAACTCTACAAACAAGTGGGAAAAGTACGATACATCACCTATCATGGTAAAGAGCGTAGCTACTGATGTCGCTTCTCCACAGTACAAGGGCTGTGACATCACACTCTCTGCTAATGCAACAAGTACAGGCGGCACTGTTTACTACAAGTTCAGCGTAAAGGGTGCAAGCGGTACAACCGTTCTCGCTGATTTCTCAACAAAGAGCACAGCCGTTTGGTCACCAACTGCTACAGGTACATATACACTCGTATATGACTTCAAAGATGCTGCAGGTAACGAGAACCAGAGAACAGCAACTTATGAGATTAAAGACGACTCTGCAATTGCTGAGCCTATTATCAAAAAGGTAACTCCTGGTGCAAGCCAGATTAAGAAAGGTAGTGCTACTACATTTACAGTTTCAGCAGGTGGCGGTAAAACAGGCACAAACCTCCTTTTCTACAAGTTTACTGTAAAAGATGCAAATGGTAAGATTGTTAATGTTCCTTACTACACAAAGACTGCATCATATAAATTCACACCAACAGCTCTTGGTACATACACAGTAACAGTGTCAGTTCAGAACTCTGACAACGCTCTTGCTGAGCGTACATACACATACCAGAGTGTAAACGAGATTACAGAAGACCCAAGTGAGACTCCAACTGAGATTCCAACAGATGGTCCTACAGATGCTCCGACACAAAAACCTACTGTAACACCTGGTGATTACTTAAAGGGTGACGCAAACTCAGATGGTGAAGTTACAGTTATCGACGCTACTTTAATTCAGCAGTGCGTTGCACAGATTATTTCTACATCTGACATTAACTTCAACAACGCTGATGTTAACGCAGATACAACTATTTCTGTAGTTGACGCAACCCTTATCCAGAGATTTGTTGCAAAGCTAGAAAACTGGTAATCAGGAGGTTAGAATATGAGTATAATCAAAAGATTATCAGCCATATTATTGGCTGTGATGATGCTCGTGTCTATCGCGGTTATCTCCACATATGCAACTGAAGCAGATGTTGCTGATATATCCGCTGATTCGGGTATTATTATCCATGTAAAATCAGAAAAAACAGTTCCTTATGTTTACTATTGGAACGCTAAGGAAACAGACCTTGAGACATCTTATCCGGGTGTTAAGATGACTTTAGATAACGATCAGTACGGTGGAAGCTGGTATACATACAGTTTCAAAAATACTACAAAAATCAATCTTCTCTTCACAAACGGTGGAACAACACTCGAAGACCAGATTTCCGAGGAAACAACACGCACAACAGGTGAGTGGTGGTACAAAAACGGCAAGTGGAGAAACGAGAACCCTGATATTCCGTCAGACTACGAATTCTCAGATTTGAGAGAAGATACAATCTACTTTGTAATCACAACTCGTTTCTATGACGGTGATACAGGTAACAATGTTCACTGTTGGGACGACCAGAAAGCCAACAACCCTGACTCCGACCCTGCATGGCGAGGCGATTTCAAGGGTCTTGCTGATAAGCTTGACTATATCAAGGCTTTAGGCTTTAGTGCTATCTGGATTACTCCTGTAGTAACTAACGCATCAGGCTATGACTACCACGGCTATCACGCTATGGACTTTTCAACTGTTGATGTTCGTTACGAAAGCGAAAACTATACATACGAAGACTTTATCGAAGATGCTCACGCTAAGGGCATCAAGATTATTCAGGACGTTGTATGGCAGCACACAGGTAACTTCGGTGAAGCATTCCTTGCTCCTCTCTTTACTAAAGAGTACGACGATATTCAGGATTTAGCTGAAATCGAGAAGTGTATGGTGCCTACTAAGGCTCTTCTTGATTACAACAATGTCAGCACTCCTGAGGAGTACTACGCTTTAAAGCCACAGCAGCAGTATGATTCAAGACTTAACCTCATGAAGAATACTTCTTCTGCTGCAGGCGGCAACAACTCAACTGGTATTTTCCCTGATGATGTTGACTATGGTATGGCTAAGGTTTCAACAGACCCTAACTGTAACCCTAACAACTACTACCACACAGGTTATTTCCAGAGCCTTAACTGGGACGATTGGACCTGTAAATTCTGTCAGATTGCCGGCGACTGTGTTGATCTTAACACAGAAAACCCTGCTGTAGCTAAGTACATCGTTGATGCTTACTCTAACTACCTCGATATGGGTGTTGACGGTTTCCGTGTTGATACAGTAAGACATATTTCAAGACTTTCTCTGAATATGATGTACAACGACCAGATTAATCAGGCAGCTAAAGACGCAGGTAACGACAACTTCTATATGTTCGGTGAAATCTGTTGTCGTTACTCACAGGTATGGTACCGTGAGCACGCTTGCGAGTCAGCTCAGTTCTACACATGGGACGAGCCTGATACTTCCTTGTCATCTAAGTGGGTTTCAAATGCTAACGCAACTGCACAGCAGATTAACGATAACATGAACCTCACATTTGACCACTACAGAAAGTACGATGATATTTCTAAACAGCCAACATCTGATAACGCATTCCTAAACGGTATTACATATCACACACCTGACTACTCAAAGAGCTCAGGAATGGGTGCTATCGACTTCCAGATGCACTGGTGCTTCGATGATGCAAGTGGTGCATTCGGTGTTGGTAAGGCTTCTGATAAGTACTACAACGACTCTACTTGGAATGTTGTTTATGTTGACTCTCACGACTATGCTCCTGATAGAGGCCAGGCTAACAGATTTGCAGGCGGTACTCAGACATGGGCTGAGAACTTAAACCTTATGTACACATTCCGTGGTATTCCTTGTCTTTACTACGGTAGTGAGGTCGAGTTCCAGAAGGGTGTTGTTATCGACGTAGGTCCTAACAAGCCTCTCGCTCAGACAGGTAGAGCATACTTCGGTGACGCACTTGAGGGTACTGTTAATGCTACTGATTTCTCTGAGTACACAGCTACAGGTGCTGTTGCTCAGACACTCAACTACCCACTTTCAAAGCATATCCAGAAGCTCAACGCTATCCGTCGTGCTATCCCTGCTCTTCAGAAGGGTCAGTACACAGTAGCTAATAACTATGTATCAGGTAACATGGCATATGTTAAGAGATACACAAATGCTACTGAGGGTATTGATTCTCTCGCTTTGGTTACTGTTTCTGACGGCGCTACATTCAAGAATATCCCTAACGGCAAGTACATCGATGCGGTTACAGGTGATGTTAAGACTGTTACAGACGGTACACTTTCAGTTTCTGCTACCGGTAAGGGTAACATGAGAGTATATGTATGCTGCGCTTCAGGATTTACAGGCATCACAGGTGCTGTAGGCCCATCAGGTCAGACATACCTCAAATAATAACCTTTTAAGCTGATTTAAGCTGATGCTATATAAAAAGCCCGAGATTGACTCGGGCTTTTTTGTGCTTATTAACAGTTTTTTTCATTTGTTGGATTTTGACGGCATATTGCTTGAAAAGTGAAATTATGTGTGATATTATATGATATTATGCAAAGTTATGTCACACTTTCTTTTACAGGTGAGTTTTATGAGTTTAGTGGAATTTAGAAATGTTTATAAGCAATACAAAATGGGTGAGGTTAAAATCAACGCTGTCGACGGTATTTCTTTTAATATCGAAGAGGGCGAGTTCGCTGTTGTTGTCGGCTCATCGGGTGCAGGTAAAACAACTGTGCTCAACATCTTAGGCGGTATGGACAGCGCAACAAGAGGCAAGGTGATAGTTGACGGTAAGGATATCACACAGCTTTCCGATAAAAAACTCATTGACTACAGACGATACGATATCGGCTTTGTTTTTCAGTTTTACAACCTTATTCCTAATCTTACTGCCAGAGAAAACATCGAGCTTGCTACCCAGATTAGCAGAAATCCGCTTGACCCTGACAAAGCACTTGAGAGTGTAGGACTAAAAGAGAGAACGAACAATTTCCCTGCCCAGCTTTCAGGCGGTGAACAGCAGAGAGTGTCGATTGCCAGAGCACTAGCAAAACGCCCGAAACTACTTTTATGTGACGAGCCTACAGGTGCTCTTGACTATAATACAGGCAAGTCTATTTTAAAGCTCTTGCAACAGACCTGCAGAGAAGAGAAAATGACCGTTGTGCTAATTACTCATAACCAGGCTATCACCCCGATGGCAGACAGAGTTATTCGTATGAAATCGGGAAAGGTGATTGAGAATACAGTAAACCATAACCCGCTTGATGTCGAAAGTATTGAGTGGTAATCTTATTTAGCTTTTTGGCTGTGACCTTTCAGGAAAGGAGGGGCATCGATGAAAACGATATTGTTTAAAAACATATTCAGAGAGATAAAAAATACCAAGGCGCGATTTGTTTCAATTATGCTGATTGTCGCTTTGGGTGTAGGCTTTTTTGTTGGCGTAAAGAGTACATCGCCGTCGATGGAGCGAATGGCTATCGACTACTACGAAGAAACTAATCTGATGGATTTCCGTCTGGTTTCCACTGTCGGTTTCGACGAGGAAGATGTTGAGACTATCTCACAAACCGATGGAGTAAAAGATGTTATGCCGTCGAATTTTCTCGATGCTACCGTTACCACAGGCAACGAAGGAAGAATTATCAGACTTTTAGGTGTACCAAAGAGCTATAATGGTAATCAGAGCATAAGCGAGCCTGTGGTTATCGAAGGTCGTATGCCTCAGAAAGAGGGCGAAATCGCTGTTGAGAATGGTGCTTTCTCCTCGTATAAGCTAAATGACACTGTTACAATAGACGAAAATGTCGGTGATACTGTAATTGCAGATAATCTGACTACTCTGGAATATAAGATTGTCGGCATCGTGAAATCGCCGATGTATATATCCTTAGAGCGTGGAACTACGACTGTCGGCAACGGACAGATTGACGAATTTGCCTACATTTATGACGGTTGCTTTGCTTTTGAGAGATACACGGTCGTGTATGCTACGGTTGATAAAGACGGGAAGGAAATTTCTCCGTTTACAAGCGAATATGACGAGCTTATCGATGGTATTACGAAAAATCTTGAAGGCGTTGCCGATGTGAGAGCTGAAGTTTTCACTAAAGAGAATATCGATAAAGCCCAGAAAGAAATTGACGACGGCTATAAGGAGCTTTCAGAAAAGAAAGCAGATGTCGATAAAGAACTCAAAGATGCTCAAAAGGAAATTGAAGACGGAGAGATCGAGCTGAGCTCACAGCTTTCTTCAGCTCAGGCACAGATTGACAGTGGTCAGATTGATATACAAAATGGCAGAAAAGAGCTTGATGCTCAGTGGATTGAGTACGATAAAGCTGTTGCGACATTTAATGATGAAATAAGTAAAGCCAAAACTGAGCTTGAAAAAGCATCCGCTGAGTATGAAAGCGGATACGCTCAGGTTGAGGAGCTTAAAGATACTAAAGACACTCTTAATGATAAGAAAGTTGAAGTAGCACAAGAAGCTGTAAATGTAGTAATTTCTTATCTGTCAAAGGATGCTGACCCGAGTGTTTATGAAACTTTATATGGCTATGCGCAGAGCATGACACCTGATAATTGTGTAGCGGTGCTGGGTGAAGTAAAAGCATATCTCAGTGCGATAACACAAGGTATGATTGACCCTATTATCAACCCTTCGTTTGATAAGGTCTTGGCAGGTATAGCTACGATTGACGAGAATATCGCTAAGCTTGATGATGCTATAGCTTCTGCTGAAGAACAGCTTTTACCTGCAAAAGAGAAGATAGATGCAGGATATAAAGAGCTCAATGAAAAAGAGCAGGAAGGCTCTAAGCAGCTCGCGCTTTTTAAAGCGGAGCTTGAAAAGGCAGAAAAAGAGCTCGAAGACGCAAGTGCTACGCTCGAGGATTCCCGTGAACAGATGAACAGTGCTAAAGCTAAGGGAGAAGAAAAACTTGCTGATGCGAAAACTTCTCTCAAAGAGGGCAGAGAAGAGGCTGACAAAGAGATTTCCAAAGCAGAAAAAGAGCTCAGCGATGCCCAGAAAAAGCTCGACGGGGTTTCAAAGGCGCAGTGGATTGTGTTTGACCGCGATGATAATCCAGGTTATTCGGGTTTCACTGATAATACTAACAGGGTAGACGCTGTAGCGTCAGTGTTCCCGCTGTTTTTCCTGCTGGTTGCGATGCTTGTGTGTCTGACGACGATGACTCGTCTGGTTGAGGAAAAGCGTACAGAAATCGGTACCTTCAAGGCACTTGGCTATTCTGACAGAAGTATTGCTTTCAAATTCGTAGTCTACGCGTGTCTGGCAGCATTTTTCGGTTGTATAATCGGTTGCTTCAGCTGTATACCGACTCTGCCGCGCGTTATCTACAATGCCTACGGAATGCTCTACAATATGGAGGATAAGCTCACTATTGTTGTTGATACGCTGAGCCTTAATGTAGCGATTGTTGCTGCATTTGCGTGCTGTGCACTTGTAACATTCTTTGTTTGCTATAACAACCTGCACCATAAGCCGGCAACTCTTATGCGACCTAAAGCCCCGAAAGCGGGCAAGAGAATCCTGCTCGAGAGAATCACTCCTTTATGGAAACGATTGAATTTCACATCAAAGATTACATGGCGTAATCTGTTCAGATACAAATCCCGTTTGTTTATGACTGCTATAGGTATCGCAGGTTGTACTGCTCTTATGCTGGCGGCATTCGGTCTTTATAACTCGATAAACGATGTCTGCGACCTGCAGTTTGGCGAAATCTGTACCTACAATACGGTAATAGTTTCAGACGAGGAGAAGACGGTTGATGAATTCTCTTCTCTTTTAGATGATCTCAAAAACGATGACCGCTTTGAAAACCGCGCACTTGTATCTCAGAAATCAGTTTCGGCTTCAAGTGGCAAAGAGAGCGTTACAAGCGATGTCTATCTCTCTGTTGTTGAAAATCCTGAGGATTTCACAAAGATGTTTAACCTGAAAAACAGACTCAGCGGAGAAAAACTCACCCTTGATAACGACGGAGTTATCCTGACCGAAAAGCTTGCGAAAACGCTTTCGGTCGAGGTCGGTGATACAGTAACTATAGGTCAAGAACAGCTTAAAATGACTGTTTCGGGTATTGCCGAAAACTATGTTTATAACTACATATACTGCAGTGCTACAGCCTATGAAAAAGCAAGCGGTGAAAAGGTGCTTTACACCACCGTTTTTGCTAAGGCACATAACCTTGATGTTAAAGGCGAAAAGGAAATCGGAACGGATTACCTTGCACGCGAGGATGTGGCTGCGATTACATTCACATCGACTATTATCAGTGAATTCAAAGATATGATAAACTCGCTGAATATCGTAGTGCTTGTTATGATAATCAGTGCAGGTGCACTTGCTATAGTGGTGCTCTATAATCTTACTAATATCAATCTCGCTGAGCGAAACAGAGAGATTGCGACAATCAAGGTCTTAGGCTTTAACTACAAAGAAACCTCGAACTTTGTATACAGAGAGAATATGATTCTTACATTTGTCGGAATACTATTCGGACTGATACTGGGTGTGTGGTTATGGAACTTTGTTGTTACGACTGTTGAGGTCGATACCGTGATGTTCGGCAAGTCTATCCACGCGTTGAGTTTCGTGCTGTCGATGCTTTTGACGGGTGCGTTCAGTCTGGTTGTGAACTTCATTATGTTCTTCAAAATCAGAGATATTGATATGGTCGAAAGCCTCAAGTCAATTGAATAAAAATAAAGCGATGCATCTCTGCATCGCTTTTTTATTCTTGTATTATAATTTAGCGTTTGTTTTTTGCATAAAGCTTTCAGCTTTGATGAGAAAACGCTCGTGGTAGGCTTTGCCGACAATACCGTGTTTATCAGTTGCTACTATCTCAAAGCACAGTCTTCTGTTATCAACTTCAGTCAGTGTGCTTTCACAGGTGACTTCAATTCCCACAGGGTCAGCCGAGAGGTGCTCAACATTTATCTTCGTGCCTACACTTGTCACACCATCCTCTAAGTGTGGTTGAACACTTTCTGCTGCTGTCTGCTCCATTAAAGCTACCATAGACGGAGTAGCGAAAACATCGAGTGTGCCACTGCCCATAACCTTTGCGGTTTTGTCATCTGTTACTTTGATAGTCAATGTGTTTTTTATTCCTGTTTCTAACATAATATCACTCCTTAAATATACGAGTATTATAACATTTTTACAGCAAAAAACAACCCCGAAAACTTTAGCTTTCGGGGTTGTGTCAGTTTATTTTCAGTCGTCAAGTTCTTTCTCGAAATACAGGATTTTTCCTGATTCTGCGTTTATTTCGCAATCGTAGTCGTACTTCCCGTCAGAAAAATCTACCTCGTATTTCAGCACAATGTCATCGTAGTCAAGCTCACAGTGAAGCCCGAGTACATCTTCTTTTGAAAGCTTTGCCTTATCAAGGGCGATTTTTATAGCCTCATCGTTGCTTATCGCACCATCAGGCAAAGCAGGGGAAGAGAAATCTGTGTTAGTTTCTGAGCTGATGTTTTGAGAAGTATCCGTAGTGCTGTCTGCTGTATCGACACTATTGTTGTTTAAAACAGTAGCGGTGTTACAGCCAACAAGCAACAGTGTAAGTACAAGTGCAAGAATTAAAGCGATATGCTTTCTCATAAAACCACCTCAGTTTCTGCGATAACTATATAAGGAAAGTGATTCGACGAATTTATATCTTAGCCAAAATATCTCTTGAGTAAACCCTTGAAGCCTGCGCCGTGTCTAGCTTCGTCCTTAGCCATCTCGTGAACTGTGTCGTGGATAGCATCGAGGCCTAAAGCCTTTGCTCTTGTAGCAAGGTCAAGCTTACCTGCGCAAGCGCCTGTTTCAGCGTCAACTCGAAGCTCTAAGTTCTTCTTTGTTGAGTCTGTTACAACTTCGCCTAAAAGCTCAGCAAACTTTGCAGCGTGTTCAGCTTCTTCCCATGCTGCCTTTTCCCAGTAAAGACCGATTTCAGGATAGCCCTCGCGGTGAGCAACTCTAGCCATAGCAAGGTACATACCAACTTCAGAGCACTCGCCCTCGAAGTTTGCGCGTAAATCCATGATGATATCTTCAGGAGCGTCCTTAGCAATACCTACAATGTGCTCGCAAGCAAACGGAGCGTCCTCAGCCATTTTATTAAACTTCTCAGCAGGTACTTTACATACAGGACAGCTTTCAGGAGCTGTATCTCCTTCATGAACATAACCACATACTGAACAAACCCATTTCATAATCTTTTCCTCCAAAATTTTAATTTTTCGAGCATTTACTGCATATGCCGTAAAATACTACATTTTTTCTGTTAATTTCAAAGCCACTTTTGAAAAGCTCTTTTTCAAGAGGGGATAGCTCGCTTTGATGCAAATCAAAAACACCTGAGCATTTCTCACATATAAAGTGAGCGTGGTCGCTGACATCAGCGTCGATTCTCTCCTCGCCGTCAACACTAGCAACCGAAACCACCTTTCCTTGTTCTTTGAAAAGTGCTATATTGCGGTACACAGTGCCTAAACTGAGGTCCGGAATCTCGTCTTTGAGCCTATCGTAGACCCAGCGTGCGCTCGGGTGAGCCTTGGTGCTAGCTATCGTTTTGAAAATAGCTTCTCTTTTAGAGCTGAAATTGTGACCTTTCATAAGGGCCACCTCCTCAAAAACAGTAATCATTCCTGTTTTCTGTTACTACTATAGCATATATCGAACGACTTGTAAATAGTTTTTTGGAATATTTTTCATATTTTTTTCGTATTATCTATTGGTAAAAGAGCGAAATTTTGCTAGAACTTTTACAAATAAGGTTTTGGAGGAAGATATGCCTAAAGTATTTTTAAGCCCGTCGCTACAGGAGTTTAACCCGTATGTCGGCGGAGGAAATGAGGAGTATTATATGAATCTGGTGGCGGACGCGATGGAGCCGTACTTAAGAGCGTCGGGGATTGACTTTGAGAGAAACGACCCGTCGCAAACTCTGTCACAGGCAATAGCGCAGTCAAATGCGTCGGGGAGT
This sequence comes from Ruminococcus sp., assembly GCA_017410265.1. Lineage (GTDB taxonomy): Bacteria > Bacillota > Clostridia > Oscillospirales > Acutalibacteraceae > Ruminococcoides. The sequence goes on from JAFQRC010000001.1 coordinate 137,371, forward strand.
GATCTGCATTTTGCTATTCACTCAAATGCCGCGGGAGAGGCAAATTCAGGTCAGGTGAGAGGAGTTGAGTTTTATTACTATCCTAGTAGTGTGAACGGAGAGAGATTCGCTAATATTCTCAGTGAGAATTATAAAGATGTCTATCCTGACGATAGTAAAATCCGAAATATCCCGACCACAACGCTTGCTGAAACACGAAGAACAAGTGCGCCCGCTGTACTAGCTGAGGTCGCGTATCACGATAATGTACAAGACGCTCAGTTTATCAGGGATAACATAGATAATATCGCCAGAAGCTTTGCTCAGAGTATCGCTAATTATTTTAATGTACCATTTGTAGAGCCGTAACATATGTAACGCTTGAAATATGCGGTAAATGATGTATAATAAAGAGTACATTGAAATTTGCGAGGGATACTATGAATACATTGGATATGAAAAAGATAGAGAAAACTATCTCTAATTTAAAAAGAAATAATATGCTCGGTTTTTACTGCGAAACTAAAGAAGAGGCACTTGAAAAAGTTCTTTCACTTTTAAACGAGGGTGATACTGTCACAAACGGCGGGTCTGAAACTCTCAAAGAAATCGGTGCTATCGACGCGGTGAAAAACGGTAACTTCAACTATGTTGACAGAAGTGCGGCAGGCTCAAAAGAAGAAGCCGAGGAGCTTATGAGAGAAGCGTACTTTGCTGATGCGTATCTCACCAGCTCAAACGCTGTCACAGAATACGGCGAGCTTTATAATGTTGACGGTAACTCTAACCGTGTTTCAGCTATTCTTTACGGACCAAAGAGCGTTATCGTTGTCTGCGGTTACAACAAAATCGTCAAGAATTTTGACGAGGCTGTGTACAGAGTAAAGACTCAGGCCGCTCCTCCTAACACAAAAAGACTCCACACAGGAGCATACTGTGAAACAGCTGGCGAATGTCTGTCCTGCGGAAGTGACGGCTCGTTTATGTGCGATGGTTGTCGCGGTGACGGCAGAATCTGCTGTAACTATGTTGTGTGCGCTCAGCAGCGCCACAAGGATAGAATCAAGGTTATTCTCGTTGGAGAAAAGCTCGGATATTGATATTTGTACTATGTATGCAGTCCCTTTTTTGGGGACTGCATATGATTATCTGTTCTGATTATTGTTCTGGTTTCTGTTCTGGTTGTTAGACTGGTTTCTGTTCTGATTGTTGTTCTGATTGTTAGACTGGTTATTATTCTGATTTCTGTTCTGGTTATTAGACTGATTGTTATTCTGATTTCTGTTCTGGTTGTTTGACTGATTGTTATTCTGGTTGTACATTTGATACACCTCCCTTTGGAGATAGTATCTGCTAAAATGAAGGGTTTATACTTATGAACGAATTTCTCAAAAAAATGAAAGATTTGTTGCAAAGTGAATATGATGAGTTTTTGCTGTCACAGGAAAAACCTGCTTTCAAAGGAATGAGAGTGAACACCCTGAAAGCTAAGAGTGATGATGTTTTGCAGAAATTGCCTTTTGTCAGAAATAAAACTCCGTTTTTTAGAGACGGATATTATGTCGACAGTGACGCAGAGCACATCGGTACTCATCCGTTTCATCACGCAGGCGCTGTATATATGCAGGAGCCGTCAGCGATGTCTGCGGTTACTATGCTGGGTGTGAAGAAGGGGGACAAGGTACTCGACCTTTGTGCGGCACCCGGTTCAAAGACTACGCAGATTGCTCAAAGCTTAAATGGCACAGGACTTTTGTGGTCGAATGAAATCGTCAGGAGTAGAGCTAATATTCTTTTACAGAATTTAGAACGGTGCGGAGTGAGAAACGCGGTAGTGTCGTCTAACTCTCCTGAGAATCTGTGCCCTGCGCTTATGGGCTTTTTTGATAAAATTTTAGTAGATGCGCCTTGTTCGGGCGAGGGAATGTTTCGAAAGGACAAGGACGCGTTGAGCGAATGGTCACCTGAGCATGTTCTCTCGTGTGCTAACCGCCAGCTTCATATCCTAAACAGCGCAAAGGTAGCACTGAAAGCAGGCGGTGAAATGGTGTATTCTACCTGCACATTTTCAAAAGAAGAAAACGAAGGTGTTGTAGAGAAATTTTTAGAACAAAATCCCGAGTTTGAGCTGATTGACAGCGGGGAGGATTTCGGTAGAAATACTCTGAAGTTTGCGAAAAGGATTTTTCCGATGGACGGTGGCGAGGGTCACTTCGCGGCAAAATTCAGAAAGAATTATACTCCCGATACAGAGTGTCCGATTATTATAGATAAAAAGAAAAAGCGTAAGAGTAAACCCGCTATGCAACCAGCGGACAAGGGTGCGTATGATTTTTTGAACACCATTTTCGATGAAAACGAATACAGAAATCTCTACCTGGTAGGGGACAAGGTGTACGCGCTAAGCGATGAGCTGAAAGAGCTTTTGGAATATGACCTTGATTTGAGAAAGCTGTGTGTCATCAAAACGGGAGTTGAGGTGCTCATAAATTTAGGCAAGCGATACGAGCCTTGCCACAATGCGTTTTCTGCGTGTAGTGTAAAAGGTGCGAAAAACGTCGTAAACCTTGACATTGAGGATGAAAGATTGTATAAATTTTTACATGGGGAAGAGATAAAAATCGACTCCGATATAAAAGGATATACGCTGGTTTGTGTAGAAAATATCCCGCTTTCATTTGGTAAGTGTAGCGGTGGGAATTTAAAGAACAAGTACCCTAAGGGACTGAGGAATAATGGATAATCTGACTAATATTCTGACAATTAAAGATTTGCTGAGTCGCCACGGGTTTACTTTTTCAAAGGCACTGGGACAGAACTTTCTGATTAACCCGTCTGTGTGTCCGAGAATGGCTGAGTTCTGCGGAGCACAAAAAGGCGTCGGTGTTATCGAAGTCGGTCCGGGCTTTGGAGTGCTGACTCACGAGCTTTGTAAACTGGCTGACAAGGTAGTGAGCATTGAGCTTGATAAACGACTGATGCCAGTGCTGAAAGAGACTATGGCAGAGCACAGTAATTTTAAGGTTATTAACGAAGATATACTTAAAATAGATTTACACAAGCTGATAGAAGACGAATTTAAGGGTATGAGAGTTGTGGTGTGCGCTAATTTGCCGTACTACATCACTTCGCCTGTTATTATGAAACTGCTTGAAGAAAAGCTAGACATTGAGGCTATCACCGTTATGGTGCAGAAAGAGGCAGCGCTTAGGCTTTGTGCAAAAGTGGGTACGCGCGACAGCTCGGCTATCACGGTAGCGGTGAATTACTACAGCGAACCGAAGCTTCTGTTTCATGTCAGTTCAGGTTCTTTTATGCCTGCACCAAAGGTCGATTCAGCTGTTATCAGACTTGACATAAGCGGAAAGCCAAGGGTAAAATGTAAGAATGAAAAGATGTTCTTTAGGGTAGTGAAAGCTGCGTTTTCTCAGCGCAGAAAAACGGTGCTCAATTCAATCTCTAGCGGTATGGGAATAGCTAAAGTTGATGTTGAAAGCGCTCTTGCTGATAGCTCGATTTCACTAAACTCAAGGGCGGAACAGCTGACACTTGAAGATTTTTCAAAAATTGCAGACAGCTTGTATGATAGGGGGAAATAAAGATGCTTAAAAAGTTGATATTACTGAGTGGCTTACTTTTTGTGTGCATAGTGCTGATGGCAGTTTCCTTGCTCATTGATGCTCAGACTTTCGGACAGATAAGCAGTTACATCGCTATCGCGTGCGTGGTAGTTTCCCTCATTGGCGTTCTCATAATGCTCAGAAGAAATAAGTTTTAATAAAGAAGCAAAAATTAAGGACTGACCGTTGTGGTCAGTCCTTTTTTAGTGTTATAAATTACATCTGCTCAGGGCAGGTGATAGAAAACATTGAAAGCACATTCTTTATGACTGTCTTTACGCAGATGCAAAGAGAGAGTCTTGCCTGAGTTAAACTCTCGTCCTCGCCCTTTACTCGGCACGCGTTGTAGAACTTGTGGAAGAGTGTAGCGAGTGTTGTGACATAGCGAGTGATTTTTGTCGGGTCGTAGTCTAAAGCGGAGCTTATAATCTGTGACTCGAATGAAGCCAGATGATGAATAAGCTCGAGCTCTTCACTCTGTGTGAGGAGTTTCAGCTCATCATCTGTGCACTCTCTAGGGGTTACGCCGTCTTTTTCTAAAGCGCGTAAAATAGAGCAGATTCGAGCGTGTGCGTACTGAACATAGTAGACAGGGTTCTGGTTGTCCTGAGTAACAGCTAAACCAAGGTCGAAGTCCATCTGTGTGTTAGCTTCTCTTGTGTTAAAGAGGAAACGCACGCTGTCAACAGGAACTTCGTCGAGCAAATCAGAAAGACCGATAGCCTTGCCTGTACGCTTGCTCATCTTAACAGCCTCGCCGTTTTTGACGAGCTTTACAAGCTGCATAAGCAGTACATCGAGCTTTTCACCGTTACAGCCGATAGCGTCCATAGCGTTCTGCATACGCATAACATGTCCGTGGTGGTCAGCGCCCCAGACATCAATGAGGGTTTCAAAGCCACGGTCGAATTTGTTTTTGTGGTAAGCGATGTCTGCTGTGAAATAGGTAGGGTTGCCGTTCTGACGGATAAGCACATCGTCCTTAAGTTCAAGGTTGTCGATGTATTCCTGAGTTTTGCCCTGCTCTAAAAGCTTCTTTGTGCAGACTTCTTTATTTTTATACCAGATAGCGCCTTCCTTTTCGTAGGTAAGACCTTTCTCTGTCAAGGTGTCAACAACGCGCTTTACATCGCCTGCTTCGTGAAGTGTGCTCTCAAAGAACCACTTGTCGTAGGTGATGCGGTATTTAGCCATATCAGCCTGCATTTTGTCGATGTTCTTAGGAAGTGCGTAGTCAACCAAAACCTTCTTGCGCTTTTCGGAAGAAACATTTACTAAAGCGTCAGAGAATTCATCAGCATAAGCTTTAGCGTGGTCGATGATGTCGCCGCCCTGATAGCCGTCCTCCGGAAATTCTACAGTAGGGTCGAAAATCTGAAGGTATCGAGCTTCCAAAGAGCAAGCAAATTTTTCAATCTGGTTACCCGCATCGTTTACATAAAACTCACGCCATACATCAAAGCCTGCCTTATCAAGCACTGCTGCTAAACAGTCACCGAGAGCACCGCCTCTGGCATTACCCATATGCATAGGACCTGTCGGGTTAGCTGAAACAAATTCAACCATAACCTTCTTTTTCTGACCAAAGTCACTTTTGCCGTAGCTTTCGCCTTCGCTGATTACATCTTTTACAACCTCTGCGAAGTACTGCTTTGATAAGAAGAAGTTGATAAAGCCCGGACCTGCTGTTTCGAGTCGCTCAACTAATGTATCGGACAGGTCGATGTTCTCTGTGATTGCCTGAGCGATTTTAAACGGTGGGAGTCTGAAAGCTTTTGCAGAAACCATCGCTGCGTTTGTAGCTAAATCGCCGTGACTTCTGTCAGCAGGCTCTTCTATTACAAACTGCGGGATTTCAGCTTCTGGAAGCTGACCGTTTTCGACAGCTTTACTGATAGCGTTTTCTATAGCTTTGCGTAGTGCTTTTTCAGTGTTTAAAGATGTGTGTGCCATATTAATCCTCTTTTACTTTAACATTTATATGAAATTCATTTTTTGATACTAAATCAGCGAAGAAGTCAAGCTCATATTTAGCTACTAAATCGCCTCCGTTGTCGCTGAGATTATTCTCGATTGAATAGGTGTAAACACCCATCATCAAATCACCCATAACGGTGGAGTAGTGGCATTGATGACGAACATCTTTTTCGAGAATGAGTCTTGAAGGACGGTCACCCATACGGATGATTGACACCTTGTTTTCCTCAACCTTGACTGCTGTGTCAAGACAGATATTCGGGTCTTCTGCGTCGTATTCTTTATATTTAATGTATCTGTGACCGTTTTTTTCGACATAGTCACCTGTGACGATAACTTCGATTTTATCTTTCTCACCGTCAACTTCCTGAACACCTGTGACGGTAATGATGTATTTATTGCTTTCTTGCTGTGACATTTCAGTATTCCTCTATGTTAATCTGGCTGACCTGATTTTTCATATCTTTTGACAAAAACAGTGACGCGATTTTTTCGAAATTATCAGGCGTGTCACTGACGAAAAACTTCGCTGTGCCTTTTTCGTCACTGTTGTTTGAAAGTCCGTTTTCAGAAAGCACCTTTTTAGTATATAAAGCGGTTTCTTTTCCTGAATCAATCAGCAACACATCTTTGCCCATATAGTCTGCGATAGCTTCCTTTAAAATAGGGTAGTGGGTGCAACCTAAAATAACGGTGTCAACATTTGCGTTTTTTAAGGCTGACATATATTTCTCCACAACGAGCCTGACTATCGGGTCATTTCGGTCGATGATGCCGTTTTCAACCAAAGGCACAAACAGCGGACAATCCTGCTCGAAAACTTCGAAATTCGGATTCTTGAGCTGAATGCGGGTTTTGTAGCTGTGAGAGTTTATGGTAGCGGTGGTGCCGATAACGCCGACTCTGCCGTTTTTACTCTCTCTTAAAGCGGTGTAGCAGGTAGGGAGCACAACTCCTGTGTACGGAACACCCAGAGCTTCTTCTAAGTCAGGAGCCACCGAGCTTACTGTACCACACGCCGCGACAACCATTTTAACATTATTCTCTAAAAGAAAATTAGCATCCTGCATAGCGTATCTGCGGATAGTGTCTTTGCTACGGTTTCCGTAAGGTACTCTGCCTGTATCGCCGAAGTATATTATGTTTTCATTGGGCATTGCTTTTAGCATCTGCTTGACTGCAGAAAGGCCACCCAGACCTGAGTCAAATACACCGATTGCGTTAGTGTTCATACTTAAAACCTCAAAAATTAATTTAGGACATAAATATACTTATATATAATAGCATAAAGAACGACACCTTTCAAGTATTAAAACCTTTGACAATTAGAGTAATACAATGTATAATTTGGTGAAAGACTTTAAAAGGAATGATTTTTATGATAAAAAAGGCATTTTCTATTGTTTGCGATAAGGTAGGCGCTGTGCTTGAAAGTCAGGGCTATACTAAGAATAAAGTTAATAATACTAACGAAAACGAGCTTGTCGCATTATACACAGGCGAGAATGTTGCTTACTCTGTGATTTACTATGTTGATAAAATGCATATGGTAATGCGCTCTTGTGCTATGACTGATGACGGTCCTGACAACGAATGGAAGACTATGGCAACATGGATGTTCAACCCTGAAACTGATACAGAAAAAGAGGCATCTTCTATCGGTAACGATTTTGCTGATGCTGTTTCAACTCCTGTGAATGTAAAGCGTGTAAAGCAGACTAAGAAAAAGAAATCAAGTGACGATGGTAACGCTGACCCTGTCTTTCTTTACAAGCGTTTAGTTAAGCTCTTCCCGGACTTAAAGGCTGAAATCAAAGAGGAAGAGGATACCTACTATCCTTTCCGTGCGGTTACTTTCGCTAGAGAAAAGGTTGTGCCTAAGGTTAACGCTATGATAAGACTGGGTGTTAAGGCTGATATCACTAAGCTTATGGGTATTTTATCTGCTCAGTATTTAAACGGTGACCCTGACACCAGAGCTATCATTACAATTGTTATTTTAAACTCTGTTGAAGATGACAAGCGCGATATCATTATCCCTCTTATGTCCGACGAGCTTACAAAAGCGTATAAGAACGCTTACAAGTTCAAGGGCAAGAAGGTTAAGCCTGAAAAGGTGAAGAAGGCAGTTACCGCTACGGGCAATCGCCTTTAATTAAAAAGCGCAATAAAGCTAAGATTTCAAGCGAGTTTTTCGGCACAATGACGAGGGAAAAGTTATTGTGCCGATTTTTTACAAAATTATTTCAAAATCGCTTGACGACTTGACTTTATTGTGATATACTTCTAATTACCTCGAAAAAGGGGTCTATTTTTTTGCGCCCTTTTGAGGGAGGCTAAATTATTCCGAAAATACCGGGAGGTGCCGTTAAATGAGAGTAAAAATCACATTGGCCTGCACTGAGTGCAAACAGCGTAATTACAACACAATGAAAAACAAGAAGAACGATCCTGACAGGCTTGAGATGAACAAGTATTGCAGATTCTGCAAGAAACACACTCTGCACAAGGAAACAAAGTAATCGGAGGGAAAGAATATGGCTGAACAAAAAGCAAAGAAAAACATTTTTTCTAAGATGTTCTCATTCTTCCGTGCGTGCGTTGGCGAGATCAAGAAGATCTCTTGGCCTTCTGCTAAGAACACTACTAAGAACTTCGGTATCGTAGTTTTAGTAATCTTGGTAGCTGGTCTGTTCATTTTTGCCCTTGATATGGGTCTGTACGAGCTCTTGGGTCTGGTAATGAATACTGGTTCATCTGCTATTTCATAATTGATTTGACTTCGCATCTTATTATAAAGGAGAAGTATCGTTATGAGTGAAGCTAGATGGTATGTGGTTCATACCTATTCAGGATACGAAAACAAGGTTGCGTCCACTCTGATGACAACTGTTGAAAACCGCGGTCTTTCTGATATGATTCAGGATGTCAAGGTTCCGACAGAAATCGTAACAGAGATTAAAGACGACGGAGCTACAAAGGAAGTTGAGCGCAAGCTCTTTCCGGGTTATGTTTTCGTAAAAATGGTCTACACTGACGAAACCTGGTATGTTGTCCGCAATATCCGCGGTTGCACAGGATTTGTTGGTCCATCAAGTAAACCTGTACCTCTCACTGAGAGTGAGGTTTATCGTATGGGCGTTGAAACACGCGTAGTCGAAGTTTCGTACAAGGTCGGCGATCAGGTTCGTATCATCGACGGTCCGCTTGAGGACTTCGTCGGTATTGTTGACGAGCTTGATACTGACAAAAACTATGTTCGCGTTACAATCTCTATGTTCGGACGCGAAACCCCTGTTGAGCTTGAGCTCAATCAGGCAGAAGCAATTGAAGAATAAAAATCTTGGAATAATTAGCATTTCGCTTTTTATATGAGGGACTGTGTCCCTTGTGGGAGGAGTAAATTTTCTGCTCCGCCATCTACCACGAATTTAGGAGGAATAAACAATGGCTCAGAAGGTAACTGGTTATATTAAGTTACAGATTCCTGCTGGTAAAGCTACACCAGCACCACCTGTTGGTCCGGCTCTCGGTCAGCACGGTGTAAACATCGTTGCGTTCACTAAGGAATTCAACGAAAGAACAAAAAATGACGTAGGACTTATCATTCCTGTAGTAATCACAGTCTATGCAGACCGTTCTTTCTCATTTATTACAAAGACACCACCTGCAGCTGTGCTTATCAAAAAGGCTTGTAACATCGAGACAGCATCAGGCGAACCTAACAAGAAGAAGGTTGCTAAGATCACTCGTGAGCAGTGTCAGAAGATTGCAGAGCAGAAGATGAAGGACTTAAACGCAGCAACTATCGAAACAGCTACTTCCATGATTATGGGTACTGCTAGATCAATGGGCGTTGAGGTTGTCGACTAATAAATGTATCCGGGTGGGAGGAACTATCCGCTTAACCACCTAATAATGGAGGAAAAAAGATGAAACACGGTAAGAAATATGTTGATAGCGCAAAGCTAATCGACAGAACTAAATTATATGATACAACAGAAGCTCTTGATGCTGTAATCAAGACAGCTACTGCTAAATTCGACGAGACAGTTGAGCTCCACGTAAAGCTTGGTGTTGACTCTCGTCACGCTGACCAGCAGGTCAGAGGCGCTATCGTACTTCCAAACGGTACTGGTAAAAACGTCAGAGTTCTTGCTATCTGCAAGGGCGAAAACGAAAACCTCGCTAAGGAAGCTGGCGCAGACTTCGTTGGCGCTGAGGATATGACTCAGAAGATTCAGACTGAGGGTTGGATGGACTTCGATGTTCTTATCACAACTCCTGACTGCATGGGTCTTGTTGGTCGTCTTGGTAAAATCCTCGGTCCTCGTGGCTTAATGCCAAACCCAAAGGCAGGTACTGTTACTCCTGATATCGCTAAGGCTATTAAAGAAGCTAAGGCAGGTAAAATCGAGTACAGACTTGACAAAACAAACATCATCCATTGTCCAATCGGTAAGGTTTCTTTCGGTACTCAGAAGCTCCAGGAGAACTTAGAGACTCTTATGGGCGCTGTAGTAAAGGCTAAGCCTGCTGCTGCTAAGGGTCAGTACATCAAGTCATGTGCTGTTACTTCAACAATGGGTCCAAGCGTTAGAATCAACCCTAACAAGTTTGGCGGCTAATCTAGCTGTAATTTTGGTATTAATACTTTTTAAGTATCAATATAATCGCTGTTCTAAAGACAGCAGGTGTCACTGACATAATGGTTTATCCGCCTGCCGAGGAAGAAGCATTTTACATTATATAATTATGTAATCTACTGCCTCTCCCTCAAAAGGAGAGGCTGCTTTTTTAGAAACTGCGTAAAACACATTTATTTTACGGAGGTGAAACAAATTGCCAAGTGTAAAGGTTTTGGAAGAGAAGAAAGCCATAGTTGCTGGTCTTGTTGAAAGACTCAACAACTCTGTTACCGGTGTACTTGTTAGCTACAAGGGTATCAGCGTTGCTGATGATACAGCACTTCGTAAAGAGCTCAGAGAAGCCGGTGTTAACTACACAGTAGTTAAGAACACACTTCTTTCCCGTGCTTGTGAAGAGGCAAATCTCACAGGTTTACAGGCTAACTTAGAGGGCACTACTGCTCTTGCTACAAGCGAAGAGGACTATGCAGCTGCTGCTAGAATTCTCAACAACTATGCAAAGAAGAGCAAGACTTTCGAGCTCAAGGGTGGTTACCTCGACGGCGAAGTAGTTGATATGGCTACTATCGAGAAAATCGCTAAGCTCCCAACAAGAGATGTTCTTCTCGCAAACGTACTCGGTGCATTCCAGGCTCCTATCGCATCATTTGCTCGTGCTATCCAGGCTATCGTTGATAAGGGTGGCGTTGAGGCTTGTGAACCTGCCGAGAAGGCAGAGGAAGAGACTGCTGCACCTGCAGAAGAGGCACCAGTTGCTGAAGCTGCACCTGCTGTAGAAGAGGCTCCTGCTGAGGAAGCTCCTGCTGCTGAGGCTGCTACTGAAGAGCCTGCTGCTGAATAAGCACAAAACTTCAGTTACTTATTAATTTTTAAAAACTACTAATTTATTATTTTTTGGAGGTAATTAAAATGGCATCTGAGAAGATTACTGCTATTATTGAAGAATTAAAAGGCCTCACAGTTTTAGAGCTTTCTGATCTCGTTCACGCTGTTGAGGAAGAGTTTGGTGTATCTGCTGCTGCAGCTGTAGCTGTTGCTGCTGCTCCTGCTGAGGGTGGCGCTGCTGCTGAAGAGAAGACAGAGTTCGACGTTGTACTCGCTTCTGCTGGTGGCAACAAGATCGCTGTTATCAAGGCTGTTAGAGAGGCTACAGGTCTCGGTCTTAAGGAAGCTAAGGCTGTTGTTGACGAAGCTCCAAAGACACTCAAAGAGGCTGTATCTAAGGAAGACGCTGAAGCTCTCAAGGCTAAGCTCGAAGAGGCTGGCGCAACTGTTGAGATTAAGTAATTTAAACTTAACAACATTTTTCAGTAAGAAAGCCACGGTTTGTACCGTGGCTTTTTTGTGTGCATTTTTTGATATAATAAGAGCTTTGGCGATATGTATAAATTTTCGCTTGTAAATTTGTGCATAATTTCGCCGTTATTTTTAAATTTTTGAAACACTTTGCATATGTTCAGGTGTTTTATAAGTGAAAGACGTCAGGTCGTAGCGATTATTCAATATGTACAAACTGATAGTGTATTATTCAGTGAGATTATCAATTGACCTGATTTGTTTTCATAAAATATAATTGTAAAGTGAATTTCAGGAGGCGAGATTATGAAAAAGTTAGTTAGTATTATATTGATTTTCGTTTTGATGATGAGTATGAACGTAGTGCCTGTGTTTGCTTATGAAAATTTAATAAGCGGCGACTATCTGTATGAATCAAAGTATGTAGAAGAGTATATTGAGCCAGTATATAACTATGAGGAAGATTGGTATACCTACAGTGAAAAATACTATCATCATATAGACGAAACTGACCCTGAGAGCGAGATTGATTGGGTGCTTGTTGTGGCGGGCACGAATATGGCAGCGCCGTGGTTTGCTAAAATGGTAGTAAAAGATATTGTCTTTAATAATAGGGGTAGCGGTGGTTATCCTTTTGAGTTTTACTATGCTGTGTATGATGTGAAAGAAGAAGCCTTTGTGGAAATTACCGATTCTATGGTTGATGACTACGACGGACTATACGAAATGATGTTGGAGCTGAATGTCGGAACTCCTATCGGCGATGCTAATAAGGATAATGAGCTTAGTGTGATGGACGCTACATATATCCAGAGAGTTTTGGCTGGACTGTGTGATTTTGATGAGGATGATGACATCAGTGGTCACTACAACCTTGGTTCAGAAAACTTAGATTATGTTTCAGACTTTGATCGCGATGGCGAGCGCACTATTTTTGACGCGACAGCGATTCAGATGAAGCTTGCTGAAATTGAAGAAAAGCCTAAATATAATGAAGATTTGGTTTATTCAGCCCTGAATAATATGGACCCTAACGACGTAAAAAATATTATTTGGATTTAATAAAATATTCTAATTTAGAAAAATAAACCTACAGGAGGCGAGATTATGAAAAAGATTATAGCTTTATTATTAGTGCTTGTATTTTTGATGTCAGTTGCAACTGTTTCTGCTTTTGCGCTGGACCCGAAGCCTTATAAGTACGGTGATGTAAGTGGAGATGATGCGGTAACGGTTGGCGACGCTACTATAATTCAAAGACATCTTGCAAAAGTAGTTACGCTCAGTGATTTCAGATATTCTCTTGGTGATGTAAACGACGACGGTAATGTGAATGTTGTGGACGCTACTTTTATTCAGCAGTATGTTGCAAAAATCATTACTGAAATTCCGAGAGAGCCGATATTTGTGTTGTCTGTTGTCAATATCTCATCAGTGACACGAAGCGTTCCTGATTCCAGGGTTGTTGAGGGTACTGAAGTCAGCTTTACAGTTCACTCAACATTCAACCTTGAGCCGGATGTGAATTCGCGACTTTCTTATGAGTATGACCTTAAGAGTACAACTTCTCCTTCGATAAAGCACTTTGAAGCAACTGATAGCAACGTATTTACATACACATTCCCGAAAGCCGGTATATATGTTATCAGTGTGAAAGCATATGACAAACTTTATGATGGTTATGATGAAGAATACATTGTCTACCATGTTAATGAGAGTTATCCGTTTGACAACGACTTTGTCTATGTTGAGTACGATGACAAAAGACCTGAGTACGCGCTTGATAGACCTGTGAAGCCTGAAAACTGTGACATTGAATACGAAATGATGTATTCTGAAAGCCATATTATGAGTGGTTATTCTGAAAGATTGAACACGGATCGTTCGGGCTTTGCGTGCGTAATTGACACAAAAGAGCAGTATGATAATGTGTTCAAGGTCGATAGCGACAAATACGACGATGGGTTCTTCAAAGAAAACAGCCTAATCGGTATAGTGACAAATTTGAGTTGCTTAGAGGCTGAGGGTGTGCTTGGCAACGTTTGTGTTGACGGGGATACGCTGTTTATTAGTGTTTATGAATCTTTGGATTTGCCACCTGGTATGGGTGTCAGTCCTGTAGAGCCGTTTTGTATACTGATTGCTAAGGTTAGCAAGTCTGATGTTGAAAATGTCACTGATATAGATTGGGTGTCGTAAGCCTGAAAACAGAAACTGATTTAACCTTGAAAAACTTGAACTGTAATTCTCACTAAGTATAAAACTTTTTATTTAAACTGAAACCAAAACGCATTTTGTATTGTTTTATCAGTGAACGGATATTTGTTTATACTCTCATTTAGAAAAAAGCCACGGTTTTGTGCATTGTACCGTGGCTTTTTTGTTTTTTTAGGTTCATATAACTAAGAGTTGACTAAGATGAATTTTATATATATTATTATAGAGTAAGAGTAATAGTAATAGACAGGAGGCTTATTATGAAAAAGTTTGTTTGCTTTATTCTTGTTTTGATTTTAGTTTTATCTATTGCAGTGACACCTGCTTTTGCTGTTTTTTCAGACGATGCTGTCAGAATTTACAGAAAGAAATTTACGGATAAATATGTTAAGCCGTACGATGCCGCTGATGGCTACTACTTTTATTTTGAACAGTATTACAGCTATGACGATAACGGCGATATCGACTGGGTGCTGATTTACGCAGGCGATATGAGCTATACAAGCGGTAAGGTTAAAAAGGTCGTTGGTAATAGACTTTTCTTAGCTGATGAGTCCTCGAGTCCGTTTGTATTCAAATATGCTGTATATGATGTTAAAGAAGACAAATTCTACGATTTGGAAGATAACTTGTGTGCAAAGTATGAGGACCTTGAGAAAGCTCTGAGATATGAAAAGGCGGGTATTCCGATTGGCGATGCTGATATGGACAAAAGCCTTTCTGTTTTAGATGCTGCGGAGATTCAGATGGTCCTTGTCGGAAAGCACGAATTTAATTCAAAAGATGAGCTAGGTGACTATACCGATTTGGGTGGTAACCTCAGATATATCTCAGACTTTGATAGAGATGGTGAAATAAGCGTTTTGGATGCTTCCGGTATTCAGATGTATCTTCTAACAGTTGAGGACGACTTTGAACCTACTGAGCCGACAGACCCTGACGGAATGATGTGAAAATGTGCCACGGTTTTGTACCGTGGCTTTTTTTGTGTGCAAATTCTAAGATATGGCGAGAGTGTTGTTAATATATACAAATTAAGGCGTTGATTTTTGTGTATATTTTTGCCGGATAATTTTGCTTTTGTGAAACACTTTGTATACGCTCAGGTGTTTTATAAGTGAAAGAAGTTTTGCTTGGCAAATATTACAAATAATGAGGATATTATTCAGTCGGATTATCAATTGACTCGGCTGATTTATATAAAATATAATATAAGTGTAAAGTACACTTCAGGAGGCGAGATTATGAAAAAATTAGTTAGTTTTTTACTAGTTAGTGCTGTGCTTATTACAGCGTTTGTGTTGCCTGTAGGTGCGGTCAGAGTAGAAGAACTTTACGGCGATGTCAACAAAGACGGCAGTGTTGATACCATTGATGCGACGATTGTTCAGCGTCATCTTGTCGGTGTTTCTGAGCTTGTCAGCTTAGAGTATGCTCTTGCAGATTTTGATAATGATAAAGATGTCAGTATACTAGATGCCAGCGCAATACAGATGTACAACGCAAAAATGATAAAGCATCCGCGCAAATATGAGGAATATCTTGAGTTTTTTGTTGAAATCGATGATATTTCTATTGAGTCTGTTTACGGGCCTGAAATTGTAGAGGATAAATCTGTAAGATTCACTGTTTTATATAACGAAGAATATGACGACACTGATGCAGGAAAACTGGTGTATAATTATACTTTCAGTGGTATCACAGATGAGTCTTATCAAACAACATATGAAAAAGATTCTGAGAATTATATATCATGGTCATTCCCGAGTGCGGGTATATATGAAATAAAGGTTGAAGTAAGGAGAAAGCTATACCCTGAGGTTTATTCGTTTACAAAACGCTTTGAAGTTTTGGAGGGATTCAAATTTGACGGCAAACGCTTTGTTGATAATACCAAAGTAAATTGGTTTTACACAATGCCGAAAGACACGGTAGATTTAGATTACGAAACTCTTGTTGACGTCAGTCAAATTCACATGAAAGAAAACTACGGACATAGTAGTGTGAGTGATGACTTCCTTGCTCTTGTAAAATCGAAAGCAGAGTATGACAAATTATTTGAGATTGATAATACTCATTTTGATGATGAGTTTTTCGAAACAAAAAGTCTTGTGGTCGCTGTAACACAGGGTATAGACTACTACTCGATAGCACCTATAACAAAGGTTGCGCGTAAAGATAATAAACTGTATGTTGAAGTCAACGAGTGCATAGACAGTCCTGATCCTGATATCGGCTTGCCTGTAGCTCCGCTTTATTATGCTTTTGTTGCAGTGGATAAAGCTGATGTTGAAAATATAGAGTATGTAGAGCGTGCTGAAAGCAGATTTGAGTTTGTGGAACCATATAATTACAGAGATAACTATGTGTATTTCAACAAAGGAAGGTCAGGATATGAAGCAACGCTTGAAAAGTTTTCCCAGTATGGAGTAGTTGAGATTAAAAGAGTTGATGATTACTCATATATTCTCGTACTTGATAAGCACGATGTTCAGAATGTGATAGATACAATACAAGCTATGCAGGATGATGAGGAGCTGTGGATGTTCCATTTTTCACCTGTTTTTAATACAAACAGCGACTAATAATTCTGTAATAGAAAAACAAACGAAACCAAAATGCTGGTAAAGAGAAATCGGAGGCGAGATTATGAAAAGGTTAGTTAGTATAATACTTGTAACAATTTTGTTGATGAGTTTGGCTGTGACACCTGTTTTTGCAGAGAGCTCAGGCTTGATTAACGAATATTTGCAAGAGAAGCTCGACGCTATCGGCGATGATGATAAGATTGCTGTGTGGATATGGATTTACAGTGCTATCGATATGGACGCGATTGAGCATCAGGCTTTGGTTGAAACAGGTCTTGTAGGAGAAGAGCTCGATACTCTTGATGAAATCGATGCATATAGAAAAGCACGCACTCGTTTGATAGCTGATTTTTACGAGGCTGAAAATCAGGCAATTTTAGATAAAATCGGCGTAGCTGAAGAGGATATCATATTTTCTAGCTCTCTGACCTCCTCTTTTATTTTAGAACTTACTAAGACAAAAGTGTACGAGGTAGCTCAGATGCAGGAAATAGCATCGATTGACTACTATGATCAGACAGAGTACGATCCTCCGATAGGACCGGATGTTGATGATCCTACTGAAGTTCTGCCGCCTGATGGTTACAAAAGCCGTTTTGTAGAAAAGTACGGTGAGCCAATGTATTATTCGGAATTTTGTAGATATCCTGATAATGCAGACAGAGTACCAAAGTGGGTTTTGGTGCAGGCAGCAGTAAGCCGTGTTATGGTTGACCCAGGTGAGGATCCGACCCGTATGTTCATTGTGAATGGCGATTTGGTGTTTGGTGCAGATTCTTTGTATCTCCCGTTTAAAACCTCTTTTGCTGTGTATGATGTGGCAAAAGATGAGTTCTTTGATTTAACAGAAGTTGATTTCAGAGAGTATGGAAATTTGGATAAAGAGGTAATACAGTTAGGAATCGCTGATATAGTCGGCGATTTAGACGGTGACGGAGAGATATCTGTCCTTGATGCGACCAAAGTACAGTTGATTGTCGCAAAGATGGCGAACCTTAAGAATTTCTATGTTGCAGACTACAACCGTGACAATGATCTGGATGTTATGGATGCTACAGCTATTCAGAGAAAGATTGCAAAACTTGATCTTGTTGATGATGGAAAAGCTGTAATAGTAGAGGAAGAAGTATACTTCTACGATGATCTTCCTGAAATGCCGTATGGTGTAACCAATATTGAGTATCAGACACTTGATTACTACAACGATTACACAACAGTGCCGAGTGTTTTTGGCTATACCGTTTTTTACGCAATTATTAAGAGCAAATCACAGTATGACGAAGTGATGAAGGTCTATAACGACGAGTTTGACGAAGCGTTTTTTGAAGACAAATATCTTGTTGTACAAGCAGGTAAGTCAGGAGAAAGACGCTCAGCACCTTATGATTTATGTGTAAAAGATGATACGCTGTATTTCAGTGCAGACAGTATCAGTGGGGGCGTAAATCCACCGCCTATTGAATACTTTTTTGCATCTGTCACAGCAGTTGATAAAGAAGTGCTCAAAGGTGTGACAGACATCGTAAGAGTTAAATAAACACATGTAATAAAACCGTCGTGATGTAACAGTCGCGGCGGTTTTAGAAAAAATAAAAAATTTTTTCTAAAAGTTGAAACCAAAAAGAGTTTTGAATTGTTTTATTTATGAAAGGATATTTATTTATATTCTAATTCAGAAAATAAACAGGAGGCGAAATTATGAAAAAAATAGTTAGTTTATTAATTGTTATGGCGATTTTAGTTGGCGCATGTGTGATTAGCACAACAGCTACCACTGCACCTGCAGGATACATAGGTGACGCAAACTACGACCACGATATCGATATCTATGACGCAACTTTTATTATGCGTGTTATAGCAAAGCTCGAAGAGCCTACAGCTGTGCAGGAGCTTTTCGGAGATGTCAATAAGGACGGTGAGCTCAACATCGTTGATGCTACGAATATCCAGAGATATCTTGTGGATTTGAAAACAGATGCATACATCAATTATTGGTATAATTACGATATGCTCGAAAATGATTTCTACGCTGATTATGAATCAGGCAGAGCTATGGCAGGTGTGCCGGTTACCTTCACCGTAAATGCCGAAACAGGCTCTCCTGTTTTATCATACGAGCTTTATGTTGATGATGTTTGCGTTGCAACAAGTGATACTAACAGCATCACATATACCTTTGATAATCCAGGTGTGTATGATGTAGAAATGCGTATAAACGCGTATTTCTCAACAGGTTCTATCGGATTCAGAAACTATGAAGTGGTCGAGCCGTATGAGAGCGAAACACCGCTGTTTAAGACTTTGTATACCACAGGAAAGATTCAGTGGGGATATATTACATACGGACTGAGAGATGTGAGAGTTTATGCTGATGCTATCGGTGGAGAGGGCCCATATCAGTATAAATTTGTGTTCGAAAGACCAGAGGGCATGTGGTATAACGCTGCGATTGTAACTACTGTTCAGGATTATTCAGAGCAGAATTACTATCAGCTTGAACAAATTCATTGGCGCGATGTAGTTGAAAGCGGTAGTCGCGCTGCTGATCTGGAATGTAAGGTTCATATCTACATTAAAGATGCTAACAACAATGTAGTAGAAAGAGTACTGGATATAGTATATGTAGCAGATTATCCGATTGGATAATTCGAAAAAAGAAATAAAACCACGCTGTGACTTTCAGCGTGGTTTTTTTGTTGCTCGACTTATGATTCGTTGACTTTTTTGCCCGAGATATGCTCGATGCTAAGTTTCAAACAGAGAGCGTTTTGTTGTTGTGATTTTTATTTCTATATGGTAGAGTATAAGTATGAAAGATATTTTTTAAATTTTTTACAACAAATGAAACATTTTTCTGTTCTCAAGCGTTTTATTAATGTAAGGATATTTTTTAATATTCTGTAATAGAAAAATAACAATTTAGGAGGCGAAATTATGAAAAGATTAGTTGGTTTATTACTTGTTGTAGTTATGATTTTATCTCTTGGTACGGTTACAGCATTTGCTGAGGTACCGCCGTACTCACAGAGTTTTGACACTACTGACGATATGATTGTAGCTATGGAGGAATACGCACAGCAGTTTCCTAATCCTGATTATAGTGATAAGGAAGTAGTTGCACCGAATGATGACTACCAACTCAAAAACAAGAAAATCGTTCTTCCTGTTCTCCCAGAAGATTATGCAACACTTGAATCCTGCGCTATATTAGCAAACGGATTTGGCGGTGGAATAGATACTATCAACTGTACATATAAGATAAAGTCGACAGGTGAGAAGTACATACTTCGTGGGATCTATGGCTATACCGACGATTATGTTGATGATCAGCTTCTGGGTTTTGGGGATTTAGTAAGAGATTCTAATTATCATATTGGTTTTGTTGACAGATATCAGTATTCAGCACATGAAAGTGTTTATAGCAGTACTACTGGCAGATGCGATTATTTCATAGCTGTTGACGAAGTGCTCTTTGTTTATGATACTCTGAAATTGTTTAATACAGAATTGCTTTCGAAACTGAGTTTTGTTACTTTGGATACAGAGTTCCCTGTATATGTAAAAGGTGAAGAGAATTTGTACGAAGACAGATTCTTAGAAGTGTATGATGATGAGTATGTTTCTTTTGGCTCTAGCCACTACTACGAAGAGTTGTACTATCACTATGACAGTAACAACGAGATTGATTGGGCACTTATTGAGCAGTGTTCATACAACAATCCACCGTGGAATTACCACACAATCTACAAAGATAGAATTCTGATGTACGGAGATTTTCATCCGTTCAGATTCAGATATGGCGTATATGATGTTAAGAAAGACATGTTTGTTGATATCTTTGGTTGGGATTTCAGTTTCTCAGAATATGATGAGCTAGAAAAAGTTTTTGATTCATTAGAGGTCGGATATCCTATCGGTGACGCTGACTTTGATGCAGAACTCACAGTGCTTGATGCGACATTGATTCAGCGTGCATTGGCAGGATTGTGCGATTTCCATGCTGAAGATGAGATTATCGCGTCATCGTGGCTTGTAGGTAGTCTTGACTATATGAGCGACTTCAACCGTGACGGTGAGCGTAGTGTCTTAGACGCAACCGCTATCCAGATGAAGCTTGCAAAAATCGATAAAGAGCAGCTGGCATCTGTTGATAAAATAATAAAAGTTGAGTAAATATATATTTAAAGCCACAGTGCACCAAAATGACGCACTGTGGCTTTATGTTTTACGATTCGTTGACTGTTTTGCCCGAGATATGCTCGATGCTTAATTTCAGGCACAGCGCGTTTTTGAAGTGCTTTTGCATCTCAGCATCTATTTCAGAGTGGTCAGGAAAATACTTTTTAGCTAAGCTAATCACTTTTTCTTCGGCTATTGCCCTATCTTCGACGATGCTGATTTTGCCGAAAATGATGACACTGTTAAAATCCATTGACCAGTGGTTTTCGCGTTTTACTCCCTGGTCGTACACTGTAAAGCACGCTTTGTCGTGAGCATTTATTGCGTCGATTTTGTGACCTTCCTTTGCACAGTGAAAGTAGATAGCGTTTTCATTTTCGTCAAATAAAAAGTTTAGTGGCACACCGTAGGGATAGTCGTTGTCACCCAGAAGTGATAGCACTCCGCGCCATTCTTTTTCTATGATTTCTTTGCATTTATCGTTGCTTATTTCTTGTTTGAATCTACGCATTTTTCTAAACATAATTTACCTCGTAAAATTTAATATTCGCTCTTTTGATGAGCATAATAGTATCAAAGGAGTTGATATAAAATGGATAATAAGCCGTATGAGTTTCCTCAGGAAATGCCTGAGCGTGACCAGAAACTCGACAAAGGAGTTATTGTCGATGTGGTCGAAAACGAAATAAAAGTTCAAAAGGAAGGGCAATCCACTCCCGAACAAAATAACTGGGAATATAAAGGAAAGAAGTTCGAGCGTTAACTGCTCCGACTTTTGCTTTTATGCCGAGCTTTCTGACGATTAACCTTGCGCGTAGCTGATGAAAAGAGTCAGATACGATAGCAAGGTTTTTCTCTTTTTGCAAGTCTTCAATAATTCTATACGAGAATAATATATTTTCGTAGGTGCTTTTTGACTTGTCCTCAACAATGAGTCTGTCACTGTTTACACCAAGCTTAGTTAGAGCAGTGTATGCGCACTTTGCTTCTGCGATATAGTCTTTCTTCGTTTTGCCTCCTGAGAGTACAGCTACTGTGTCTTTTGAGCTGTCAAGATAAGCTTTAGTTGCCATAATCCTGCCATATAGCAAATCACTCGGACCGTCTTTTGTCGCACGATTGCCAAGCAAAACAGCGGTGGCTTTCTCTTTCGGCTTAATCAGAGAAACGATTATCATAGCGAGTGTAATAATTATAGCGTAGGCTACAAAAGCGTATATAAGCCATTTTGAGATGTTCCAGATAGTGGTCAGAGCAGGGGAGGAGTGGCAGAAGCTTTTGACATACTCAAACACTGGTGTGTTAGTGTAAAAGAGAAGTATGTATAAGCAGATAGCTATCCCCAGCCTGTTGCCGTGGTTAAAGTAGTTTTTGAATATCGGCGCGATAAACCAGATAAGAAATATCACAGCGAGTATTCGTAGTATACATAAGTACATAGTATCACCGCACTAATGATAACATATATCTTGCAAAAATAAAAGAGCACCGAAAAATCGGTGCCCTTTCTTTATATCAGATTTGCTACAATCAATACTTTGGTCTCTTCACATAAGATGTGTGTAAGAGCTCGTGAGCCTTGTGAGAACCAGGCTCGCCAAGATACTCGTCATAAAGAGCCTTGATTTCAGGGTTCTTGTGTGACTTTCTGTAAGTGAGGTTCTTATCGTCGTCGTAAAGTGCTGCAGCGCGCAGACCCTTAACATCAACGAAGTTACGGGTGTGGCCGTCAACGATTGGCTGACCGCCGCCGTTGATACAACCGCCAGGACAGCACATAACCTCGATGAACTGGTAGTCAGCTTCGCCTGATTTAATCTTATCAAGGAGCTTAGCGACATTTGAAAGACCTGAAGTTACAGCAACCTTAACCTGCATGCCTGCTACATCGTAGGTAGCTTCCTTGATGTCTTCCATACCACGAACATCAGTGTAATCAATGTGCTCGAGGTCTTCGCCAGTGAGGATATCAGCAACTGTTCTAAGAGCAGCTTCCATAACACCGCCAGTAGCACCGAAGATAGTACCTGCACCTGAACCGATACCCATAACAGGGTCGAATTCTTCGTCAGGGAGTGAAGTGAACTGGATACCAGCCTTCTTGATCATAGAAGCGAGCTCTCTTGTTGAGAGTGCGAAATCGTTATCAGCAAGACCGTCGTGACCCTGATCGTCACGCTTGATTTCAAACTTCTTAGCAACGCAAGGCATGATGGATACTACAACCATATCCTTAGGGTCAATGCCCATCTTCTCAGCGTAGTATGACTTAATCATAGCGCCCATCATCTGCTGTGGTGACTTACATGATGAGAGATTAGGAATAAGCTCAGGATAGTAGTGCTCGCAGAACTTGATCCAACCTGGTGAACATGAAGTGATCATTGGAAGTGTGCCGCCGTTCTTAACTCTCTGTAAGAACTCTGTACCTTCTTCCATAATTGTAAGGTCAGCAGCAAAGTTTGTGTCAAATACCTTGTCAAAGCCAAGGCGACGGAGAGCTGCAACCATTTTGCCTGTTACATTTGTGCCGATTGGCATATCGAAGCATTCGCCGAGTGTAGCACGGATAGAAGGTGCTGTGTGAACGATAACTGTCTTTGTAGGATCAGCGATAGCCTTGAATACTTCGTCAGTTTCGTCACGCTCAACTAATGCGCCTGTAGGACAAACAGCAGTACACTGACCACAAGCTACGCAGGAAACAGCGTCGAGTGACTGGTTGAATGCACAACCGATTTCTGTATCGAAACCACGGTTGTTAGCGCCGATAACGCCAACATACTGGTTCTTACAAGCAGCAGAACATCTGCGGCAAAGGATACACTTGTTGTTGTTTCTAACGAGGTGGAGTGTAGTATTGTCGATATCATACTTTGTTTCTTCACCGCTGAACTTTGACTCATCTACGCCGTACTCAACACAGAGCTTCTGGAGCTCACAGTTGTTAGAACGAGGGCAAGAAAGACACTGTTTGTCGTGGTTAGAAACGATGAGTTCGAGTGTTGTTTTTCTGTATTTCTGAATCTGTGGTGTGTTTGTGAAAATTTCAGTACCTTCGCGGTCGATAGGGTACACACAAGCAGCAACTAAAGATCTTGCGCCCTTAACTTCGCACAGACACATACGGCATGCGCCGATTTCGTTGATGTCCTTGAGGTAGCACAGAGTAGGAATCTTGATACCGAACTGGTGGCATGCTTCAAGGATAGTAGTGTTTTTCTCAACAGAGAAAGGCATACCGTTGATTTTAATATTAAGCATTTCCATAATAATATCTCCTTTCTCTTAGCCTTTAACAATAGCGCCGAACTTACATGTAGGCAGACAAGCACCGCACTTAACGCACTTAGCTGTGTCGATTTCGTAAGCTGGCTTCTTCTTGCCAGGAGCTGTGTAGTCAGTAACAGTGATAGCACCAGCAGGACACTGTCTAGCACACATTGAACAACCAAAGCACTTATCTTTGATGATAGAGAATTCGAGGAGGTCCTTACATACGCCTGCTACACACTTCTTGTCAACAACGTGCTGAACATATTCATCACGGAAGTAGTGGAGTGTTGATAATACAGGGTTTGGAGCTGTCTGACCAAGACCGCAGAGTGAGTTGTCCTTGATGTAGTGGCAGAGCTCTTCCATCTCATCGATCATCTCGAGTGTACCCTGACCCTTAGTGATCTTATCGAGCATTTCGAGAAGTCTCTTTGTGCCGATACGGCATGGTGTACACTTACCGCAGGACTCGTCAACTGTAAACTCTAAGAAGAACTTAGCGATATCAACCATACATGTTGTTTCGTCCATTACGATAAGACCGCCTGAACCCATCATAGAGCCGATAGCGAGAAGGTTGTCGTAGTCAATAGGGATATCTAAGTGCTGTGGTGGGATACAACCGCCTGAAGGACCACCTGTCTGAGCAGCCTTGAACTTCTTGCCGTTTGGAATACCGCCACCGATTTCTTCAACGATTTCTCGAAGTGTAGTACCCATAGGAACTTCAACAAGACCTGTGTGCTCAATCTTACCGCCTAAAGCGAATACCTTAGTACCCTTAGATTTCTCTGTACCGATAGTGTTAAACCAGTCAGCACCGAGTAAGATGATTCTAGGAATGTTAGCGTATGTTTCAACGTTGTTTAAGATAGTTGGCTTTTTGTAAAGACCCTTAACTGCAGGGAACGGAGGACGAGGTCTAGGCTCGCCACGCTTGCCTTCGATAGATGTCATGAGAGATGTTTCTTCACCACAAACGAATGCACCTGCGCCAAGTCTAAGCTGAATGTCAAAGCAGAAATCTGTACCGAAGATGTTATCGCCAAGGAGACCATACTCGTGAGCCTGGTCGATAGCAATCTGGAGACGGTTAACAGCGATTGGGTACTCAGCACGAACATAAACATAACCCTTTGTAGCGCCGATAGCGTAACCTGCGATAGCCATAGCTTCAAGTAATGCGTGTGGGTCACCCTCTAAGATTGAACGGTCCATAAATGCACCAGGGTCACCTTCGTCGGCATTACAGCAAACATACTTCTGGTCAGCGTCGTTTGCTGCAGCGAACTTCCATTTCAAACCTGTTGGGAAGCCTGCACCACCACGACCGCGTAAGCCTGAAGCAAGGATTGTTTCGATAACCTCAGTAGGTGTCATTTCTGTTAATACTTTACCAAGAGCTGCGTAACCGTCCATAGCGATGTATTCATCAATCTTTTCAGGGTCGATAACACCGCAGTTACGAAGTGCGATACGCTGCTGCTTAGCGTAGAAAGCTGTTTTGTTGAGAGATTTGATAGTGTCTTCTTCTACAGTCTCCTGATAGAGAAGGCGAGTTACGATTCTACCCTTTAAGAGATGCTCTTCAACAATCTCAGGGATATCCTCAAGCTTAACCATTGAGTAAAAACTTCCCTCAGGGTAGATAACTACGATTGGGCCGAGAGCACAAAGACCAAAGCAACCTGTTGTGATAACATTAACTTCTTTCTCTAAACCGCGAGCTGCGATTTCTTCTTTGAGCTTCTCAACGATTTTTAAACTGTCTGAGGAGGTACATCCGGTACCGCCGCAAACAAGCACATTAGAACGATACATTATTTGTCCTCCTTATTTATAAGCACCGATTGTGTACTCAGTAACTACATTTCTGTTAACGATGTGGTCGTTAACAATCTTAGCTACCTTTTCAGGTGTCATTTTAACATAAGTGATTTTGTCCTCGCCTGGGATTTCGATTTCAACAACAGGCTCGAACTGACAGATGCCGATGCAACCTGTCTGTGTGATAGTAACATCCTGCAGATTTCTCTTCGCAACTTCCTCAGTGAAAGCATTGAGGACAGGGCGAGCACCTGCAGCGATACCGCATGTAGCCATACCAACCAGAACCTTAACAGCGTTTGGATTCTCTTTTCTCATGTTGAGCTCAAACTTTGCCTTATCTCTGATTGCCTGTAATTCAGCTAAAGATTTCATTTTACTGCACCTCCGTATATAATGTCAGATTGTTCTTCTAAAAATCCGCCTATCCACTCAAGCACATCAGGTGTATTAAGCGGAACATCGTGACCCAAGATTTCTCTTAACTCACGCGTGTCGAGAGTAAACTCTCCGCAGTCAGTGCGGTGAGTAAACACAAAGTCGATGTCAGGGTTGCACTGGATAAGAATTTTGACAGTCGAGTTGATGTCACCTAAGGGGGTCATATCAACACTCGACTTTATAAAGTGAGCAGAAAGTGTGGTGCCGATATCGACAGTGGAGTCGATATTAAAGCTTCCACCCGTTTGCTCAGCTGCCATCTTGAACAGCGGAACACCTAAGCCGACTTTTCTTGTCTTGCGTGTTGTAAAGAATGGGTCAATGACCGACTCGACCTGCTCTTTAGTCATGCCGCAACCGTTGTCCTTGACATAAATGTCAAGATAGTCCTCTGTTTCACTCTCGTTAACTTCGATAGTGACGAGCGTTGCTTTGGCTGTGATGCAGTTCTGAGCCACGTCCATAACATTAAGAGATAACTCTCTCATAAATTAGTCCTTGTATTTAGCAAGGATGTCCGGAATCATATCTGCTGTGAGTCTTCCGTAAACGTCATCGTTGATTGTGATAACCGGAGCAAGACCGCAAGCACCGATACAACGACAAGCGGTGAGAGAGAACTTACCGTCTAAAGTACATTCTTCAGCACCGATACCGAGCTCTTCAGAGAGCTTGTTGAGAACATCGCCTGAACCCTTAACATAACAAGCTGTACCCATACAAACAGAGATGTTGTACTTACCCTTAGGGGACAGAGCAAACTGAGAGTAGAAAGTAGAAACACCATAAACTTCCTCGAGTGGAACATTGAGGCCTTCAGCTATCATAGTCTGAACTTCCTGTGGCAAGTAACCGTAGATGTCCTGTGCCTCCTGAAGTACAGGCATAACAGCACCCGGGTCATCAATGTGTTTAGCGATGACAGCCTTGAGTTCTGCTTCCTGCTCAGGTGTACCCGCAAATGGGATACTACTGATTTTTTTAAGCATCTTTTTTCCTCCTGATTAGAAAATTATGTACTGTGAATTGTAGCAAATAAATTCGTATATGCACACGCATAAATTATAGCACGAAAATGCACGAATGTCTATATGAAAAAGCGTAATTCTGACCCGAATTTCTAGAAATTTGTCAAAAATTTGTCAAAGTTTTTTGTGACATTTGACAGTTAGCGAAGGCTAACCGATAAAACCGCTTGTAACAACACACAAAGGATTTCTAAAATAATTCTGCAAAAGAAAAAAACCGCCCGTGTAATACGAGCGGATCATTGTGGTTAGTTATTCCTAAGTTTATCAAGCACTGAGTCTATGCTCAGCTTTTCAAGCTCAAAGTAGTTTTCAGCGTCTTTCATATTCTGTAGATAATGAGCGTCGCTGTCCCTGACTATAAGCATATTGTTAAGTATTGGGTGAGCTTTTTTCAGCTCTTCGATATTTCCTGAACTTGATACTTCAGCAGTTCTAAAACCGCACTCGGGCGGAATCTCGCCGAGGGACGATAAAATTGACATACTGTCACGATTGATGTGAGCGGGGTAGCACACGCCGTCGTAATTTTCTACAAGCTCTTTTACATTCATCACAGAAATATCTGTTGCTAAAATCAGAAGATTCTCAACTTCTCCGATTTCTTCATCAAGCTCGTTCATAATAACCTGTCTGCCGTAGATATCCTCGCGGTTTTGAAACTGCATCTGGTGAGCTTTCACATAATCGTTAAACTCCAAAGCTTTTTCTAAAGTAGGAAAGAGGCAGACTACATGGATTTCTTCCATAGTTGTCAGCTCCATACCCGGGATTACGCACAGGTTGTTTTGCTTTCCCAGCTTCATCACAGCTTCGCAGTTTAAGACGGAATTATGGTCAGTGAGCGCGATGATGTTAAGCCCCAGAAGTTTTGACATCTGGACGATATTATTAGGTGTCATATCCATATCTCCGCACGGAGAAAGACACGAGTGTATGTGTAAATCGTAGTAGTATTTCATCTTACTTCAACAGCTCATAGATTTTAGTAGCGAGGCGATAGGAGTTTTCTTCACTTTGCAGGATGGTTACATCGTGAGATAGAGCTTTAGCTTTAGCTTCCTCATCAAGGGAAGCGTTTTCAACAAGCACAATGCAGGAAACATCGGCTAAAGTCGCTACAGCAATTGAGTTGATGTTACCCATAACAGTGAGCCAGATGGAGTCTTCTCCCGCTCTACCCATAACCCAGGAAAGCAAATCTCCGATGTAGCAATCGGTGATTTCGCGACTGAGGTCACCTTCAGTGAGAATTTTTAAATTGAGTTTTTCTACAGCTTCTTTGATGTTCATAGTAAACTCCGAAAATTGTTTATAGAGTGTCTTTTAGTTGGTTGTAAACGCTCTGAATCTGAGCTTTCAGCTTGTGAATACAGTCGGTTTCCTTAGCGATACCTTTGACAATGTCTTCAGCCATAGCACGACAGGTAGGTGCACCGCAAGAGCCACAGTCAAGACCAGGCAGAGTGGCGCAGATTTTCTCCATCTGTTCCATTTTATCCATAGCCTTGAAAATATCTTCGTCAAGACGGAAGCCCTCACCGCTGAATTCGAGTTCACCTTTCCACATAAACTCAGAAATATCTGCGTCATCATCGAGATGATTCAGTGAAACAGGGAGGTATTTTCTCAGCTTCTGGATTCGCGCCTGTGCAACATACGGGTTTTCGACAGTCAGAACTCCGCCGACACAACCACCCGAGCAGGCGTTGAGCTCAACGAAGTCAACATCTCGGATGTGCTCGTCTTCAAGTCCCTCTAAAACTCTCAGCACATTTTCAATACCGTCAGCAGCGAGATATTTATCGCCGAGCATAGCGGCACTTTCACCGCCACTGGTTGCCCAACCGACGCCTATGAGTCCCGAGTTTGCGATAGGTTCGATTACTTTCAGATGTTCCATAGCCTGTGTAAGCTGAGGATAGATTTTAGATATAGCAATTGCGCCGTTGCACGCGGACTTTTCGCCTGTTGTAGGACTTGTGATTTCTGTAACTTTCGCAGCACAAGGAGTGATGAAGAATACGCCGATTTCGCTGTCAGGAAGACCTGTCTGTTTAACGACTTCTTCTCTTGCCATTCTCGCCGCCACTTCCATAGGCGCGAGCACAGGCATAACATTGTCACACAAGTCAGGAAAACGGATTTTGATGAGTCTGACTACAGCGGGGCAGGCTGAGCTGATAACTGGAGTGTTGAGCTTGCCCTCTCTGATGAGCTTTCTGGTAGCTTCAGAGATAAGTTCTGCCGCACGCGACACTTCAAAAATAACGTCGAAGCCGATAGCTCTAAGTCCGTTTAAGACGATATCTATGTCATCAAGGTTAGAAAACTGGCCGAAAAGTGCAGGCGCAGGAATAGCAACCTTGATTCTGTAATTTTCAATTTCTTCGAGAGTTGATGAGTGGGCACGCTTTGCTCTGTGAGGGCAAATACGGATACACTCACCGCAGTCTATACAACGCTCGGAAAGGATAGTAGCTTTTCCGTCGTGAACGCGTATAGCTTCTGTAGGGCAACGCTTCAGACAGTTGGTGCAACCGCAACACTTGTCTGCCTCGAGCTCTACGGAGTGAAAATACTTATGCATTTTCCACACCTCTTATGTAAATTCTGTAGGGGAGGGTTTCTATGCCCTCCGAAAATAATTAGTAGTTATATATGTGTTTAGTTGTTTACCTTGACGGTTAAGTAAAGGTTGGTGCCGACGCCGATTTCTGTTTCAATACGCATTTCGTCGGTGTATTTTTTGATGTTAGGAAGACCCATACCTGCGCCGAAGCCTAAGTTGCGGACATTGTCAGGAGCAGTAGAAAATCCCGCCTGCATAGCTTTTTCTACATCAGGGATACCGGGACCTTTATCGGCGAGAAGAATTTCAACTCTGTCAGGGAAAATGTCAACATCGCAGTAGCCACCATCAGCGTGAATAACCATATTTATCTCTGCTTCGTACATAGCTATGGCAACTCTCCTGATAGCGTCGCTGTTATAACCGAGTGCTTTGAGTCTTTTTTTGACAGCACCTGAAGCTTCGCCTGCGCGGGTGAAGTCATCTCCCGGCACTTCATATCTTAAATGGATTGAACTCATAGCTCGCATCCTCCTGAAAGACCGTTTGAGTAGAGCAGTCCACAGGCAGTGAACATTCTGAAACGGGTCTTGATGAGAGTGATGTCGCGGGACTCTGCGAGGTTGATGATAGACTGGTCAGGCTCTTTTCCTCGTACAAAAACGATGCACGCCATATCCATCATTTCAGCGGTACGGACAACCTGAGGGTTCACAAGACCTGTCAAAAGTACAGACTGGTCCTTTACAAAAGCGAGAACATCGCTCATCATATCCGAGCCACAGGCAGTTTTGATTTCCTGATTGAGATCGCCCTCACAAATAACTTCGCCCTGCAGAATATCTATAATATCCTTAATTACCATATAAATTCGCCCTTTCTTTTACATATACAATAATTTTACCATAAGTGAAAATTTAATTCTACACAAAGATTACACGATTATTATGTGTAAAATGACGGAGGAAGGAAAAATCAGGGATTTGAATTTTTCTTTATTGGTAGTATAATAAGCACGGGTGATAAAATGAACGCGATTATTTTTGACTTAGACGGAACGCTATGGGATACAAGTGATATCGTAGTTGATATATGGAATAGCGTGCTTAAAGAAAAGTGCCCGAAGCTTGAGATGACGAAAGAAATTATGGCTTCTCTTATGGGTAAGAATAAGGCGGGGTTTATCGACGACTTTTTCGTAGGTGTTGAAAAGGCTCAGGCTGAGAAGCTTATTGCTGAGATTTTCTCTCTCGAGCAAAAGTACTTAAGAGAGCACGGTGCTAATATGTACGACGGTGTGATTGATACACTTAATATTCTCGAAGAGAAATATAGTCTTGCGATAGTCAGTAATTGCCAGAGCGGATATTTAGACGCTTTTCTGACGCATTATGACCTGAAAAAGGTGCTCACTGACTATGAGTGCGCAGGTTCGAGTCCGCTTTCAAAAGGCGAGAATATAAAACTTGTCATTAAGCGAAACGGCTTTGAAAAAGTGATATTCGTGGGTGATACAAAAAGCGATGAAAACGCCGCTAGAGAAGCAGATATCCCGTTTGTTTATGCTAGTTACGGTTTTGGGGAAGTAGACGAATATGATGGAGTTATAAATTCTTTTATAGAAATAAAATCAGTAGCGAAAGAACTACTCGAAAAGTAAAAGAAAAAGACACAGGAGAACCTGTGCCTTTTTTATGCGAATTTGATTTTACAGTTTTGCAATTAAGCGCTGAATATCAGTAGCATCAAGGACAGATACTTCACCATCGCCGTTTGTGTCGCCACGCTTTGCCTGCTCGTCTGTGAGCATTTGTAGCTGTGCTACATGCATCTGGATAGCGGTGGCATCAAGGACTGTGATATCGCCGTCGCCGTTAACATCTCCGAACATTGATGTACGGATTTTATTTGAAATTCCCTGTGCGAAAGTAGGCATTGGGAGATTTTTGCTATTCATTGCTACCACGTTGTTAGTAACAACAAATATATTTATATCTTTTTCAGGGATAGTAAGTGCGCAGGATTCGTATGTTGCGATATTGCCACCGTGGTATATTGAACCGTCTTTTGAGCCAATAAAAATACCGTAGCCATAGTCGTAGCCGTAATCAGTAGTCATTTCTTCATAGCTTTCTTCGCTTAGTAATGTACGGTCAGATATAGAAGTCAGCCATTTGTCCATATCTTTTGCGTTTGAAACAAGGTCACCTGCACCCTGAGATAAACCGTGAAAGTGTGGTTCTGACGGCTGTAGACCATCAGGAAGGCTATGCTCTGCTAAATCAGGTGAATTAAAAAGCTCTTCGTAAAAACCAGAATTTGTCATACCAAGCGGAGTGAAAATATTCTGCTTGATAAAGTCCATATAGTTCATATCTGAAACCTGTTCTACAATTATTGAAAGTAGAAAGAAGTTTGCGTTTGAATATGAGAAAGAAGAACCCGGAGTGAATTTGAGCTGCTGAGTAAAAAGCCAGTCTGTGATTGCCTTTTTGTTTTCTGCACTTGTTGCAGTTTCGTATAAAAAGTACTCATCGGTAGGAATTTCGTGATCTTTATAAGATGCATCGGGATTTACATGGTCACGGATACCTGATGTCATATTCAACAGATTCTGTACTGTAACATCTTTTCCGATTTCGTATTCAGGGAAATATTTTTCCATAGTGTCATGCACGCTGAGTTTTCCTTGCTCTTGAAGTAAAAGTACCGCTGTTGCGCAGAACTGTTTAGAAACAGAGCCTAAAGGGAACAGTGTGTCGATAGTCATCTCTTTGTTATCTAAAGTGCTCTGCATACCGTTTGCACTCTGGCACAGTACATATCCGTTTTGAGTGACATAAGCTACACCTGTGAATTCTTTTAAGTTCACTATTTTGTCAAGATAGCTCTGGTAAGATTTCAAGGTGCTAAGTGGCGCAACGCTGTTTTTGTCAGCTGTGTTTATCTCAACCTGCAACGATTCAGAGGTTGATGTAGCACTTGCAGGAAAAGCGAAAACTACAGCTGATAAAAGTATCAGAATTGAAAGTGCTATGCTGACGATTTTTTTGATTTTCATGATTATCGCTCCTTACTTTGAATTGTTATTACATAAGTATTGTATCATTATGGAATTTGTATTTCAAGGTGATATTGTGGATTTTTTGAGTGATAAACGCAAAAGGCTGACGGAAAAAATTCCGCCAGCCTTTTTCTATGTAAGGTTTCTGTTTTTTATAAATTAAACTTCGGTTTCGACAGCGTAGCCACACTCGAGTGATTTTTTTACATCGAGTATGCGCTGATTTGTGCTGCCTCTGAACTTGAGCATCAGTGAGCGTTTTTCGAGCACAAACGGGCCGTCAACCAGCCAGTCGCAGTGCTCAAGCAGCTCTTTGTACTCAGGGTGAGTGTCAAACTCTGAGAGTAGCTTTTCAAAGGTGTAGCCTGTGTAACAGAAGATATCGTAGCCCTTTTCTTTCGCTTCTTTCGCAAGAATTGCCATATTCTGAGCCTGTGCGAAAGGCTCGCCACCTGAAAAGGTGAGTCCTCTTAAAAGCGGGTCTTTCTGGGCTTCTTCTAAAATACGCTCGGTTGAAGAGTCGTATCCGCCAGAAAAATCCCATGTTTGCTCGTTGTGGCATCCTTTGCAGTGGTGGGGACAGCCCTGAGTGAATACCGTCATTCGTATTCCGGGACCGTCAACGATAGATTCTCTGATTACACCTGCGAGTCGTAGCTTTGCCATTATACAGCCTCTGCGCTAGAGAGTCCGCCCTCGCCGAGTGAGTGCTTTACTCTATCTTCGACTTCAGCTCTTTTAGCGTTATTGAAGCGGTCAACAGTACCAACAAGGTAGCCTGTGATTCTTCTGATACGCTCAAAGCCGACACCCTCAGAGCCTTCTCTTCTGCCACACTTAGGACAAACATCTCCGATAATACCTGTGTGACCGCAGACAGGATCTCTGTCAACCGGGTGGTTGATTGAGCCGTAGCCGATACCAGCTTCTTTCATACATCTTACAACCTGCTCAAAAGCGTCGAGGTTCTGAGATGGGTCGCCGTCAAGCTCAACATATGAGATGTGACCTGCGTTTGTGAGTGCGTGATAAGGAGCCTCGAGCTTAATCTTATCAAATGCGCTGATATTGAAATATACAGGAATGTGGAATGAGTTAGTGTAGTAGTTTCTGTCTGTAACGCCAGGGATAACGCCGAAACGCTCCTTGTCCATGCGTACAAATCTGCCTGAAAGACCCTCAGCAGGAGTAGCAAGAAGTGAGAAGTTAAGCTGATATTTCTCGGATGCCTTGTCCATCTTCTTTCTCATAAAGCCGATGATTTCTAAGCCTAAGCGCTGAGCTTCCTCAGTTTCGCCGTGGTGCTTGCCGATAAGTGCTTTGAGTGTTTCGGCAAGACCGATGAAACCGCAGGAAAGTGTGCCATGCTTTAATACTTCTCTTACTTCGTCGTCGATAGAGAGCTTATCAGAATCAATCCAGATACCCTGACCCATAAGGAACGGGTAGTTTCTGACACATTTCTGGCACTGAATTTCGAAACGCTCAAGAAGCTGGTCGATAACCATATCGAGCATTCTGTCAAGCTGTTCAAAGAAGAAGTCAACATTTTTGTTGGATAAAATAGCAAGACGCGGGAGGTTGATTGATGTAAAGCTCAAGTTACCTCTGCCGTATGTAATCTCGCGCTCAGGGTCGTGGACATTACCGATAACACGGGTACGACAACCCATATAAGCGATCTCTGTTTCAGGACGGCCCTCTTTGTAATACTGGAGATTATAAGGAGCGTCAATGAATGAATAGTTAGGGAAAAGTCTCTTTGCAGAAACTCTGAAAGAAAGCTTGAACAAATCGTAGTTAGGGTCGCCTTCGTTGTAGTTAACGCCTTCCTTAACCTTGAAGATGTGGATAGGGAAGATAGGAGTTTCGGAATTACCAAGACCCTTTTCGGTAGCGAGCATAACATTTTTGATAACAAGTCTGCCTTCAGGAGAGGTGTCAGTACCGTAGTTGATAGAAGAGAAAGGAATCTGAGCACCTGCACGCGAGTGCATAGTGTTTAAGTTGTGGACTAAAGCTTCCATAGCCTGATATGTAGCTCTGTCGATTTCCTTTTCAGCGTGCTTTAAAGCGAAACGCTGAATTTTGCCTGCGCTCTTTTCACTATAAGCCTCAGTGAGTAACTCAAGCTCTTTAGCCATATAGTCTTTACCAGCTAAAAGCTTCGGTTTGTCGTTTGTGAGCTCTTCAGCCTTGTCGCAGATGTCACAGAGAGCTGGTGTCGGGTCGTCGATGTCTTCGATGAGCTCAATAGCTCTCAAAATGTTCTTTCTGTAAAGCTTTCTGTATGTTTTAGCAACACCCGGAGCCATAGCGTAGTCAAAGTTAGGAACTGACTGACCGCCGTGCTGGTCGTTCTGGTTGGACTGAATAGCGATACAAGCTAAAGCAGAGTAGGAAGCGATGTCGTTAGGCTCTCTGATAAAGCCGTGACCTGTTGAAAAACCGCCCTCAAAAAGCTTTAATAGGTCAATCTGACAGCAGGTTGTAGTAAGTGTTAAGAAGTCGAGGTCGTGGATATGAATATCACCATTTCTGTGAGCTTTGGCATGCTTAGGATTGAGGATATACATCTGATAAAACTGCTTAGCACCCTCACTGCCGTATTTTAACATTGTGCCCATAGCGGTATCGCCGTCAATGTTAGCGTTTTCTCTCTTTACATCATTATCCTTAGCTGATTTGAAAGTAAGGTCCTCGTAGATTTTCATCAGCTTTGTGTTCATCTCTCTGACTCTTGTACGCTCTGCACGATAGAGAATGAACTCTTTGGCTGTTCTTGCGTGGCCGTTTTCAATAAGAACTTTTTCTACTGTGTCCTGAACATGCTCAACGGTAGGTGTACCGTCAGTCTGCTCAGCCTCTAAATATTCGCAGACTTTCTGTGCAAGGTCGTTTGCTGCGGTGTAGTCGTTACCGCCGATAGCCTGAGCGGCTTTGTATATAGCCTGTGCAATCTTGTCTAAATCGAATTCAACAGCTCTGCCGTCACGCTTAACGATTTTGTTAATCATTGTTGCTCCCCCTTATATAGTTACATAATTGTTACGGAACGGGTCTATGAATACAATATATTGTGGTGACCCTAAAAGTGCTTATACAGTATAGCGGATACAGGGGGTAAAATCAATTGTTATTTTGTACGATAAAAAATATTTTATTTGTACAATATATCCATTGACAGGGTGTTATTTTTGCAATTAGGAATAATAACAAAATTTTGTATCGAATAAAGAATATACCACAAGATGTTGTGGCTGAGTAAAGCGCTAAAGCAACGGTTACAGCTTTGTATTTGTATATTCCTAAAGTGAAAATTAAAGAGAAATAAAGAAAAGCCGACACCAAAAAGATGTCGGCTTATAAACAATATGTAGTGATTAGATTTCAACAGACTGAACTTTGTCAAACTCTTCTGTGATTTCCTTAGACGGAGCTTTTGTGCAGAGTGTAACAATTACCGCAACTAAAGCTGCGAGGAAGAAACCTACAACGAGTGAGTAAAGACCTGTTGAAGAAGCGAGAGTTTCTCCTGCTACAGGAATGTATTCCCAGAAGATAACTAAGCCTGCGCCTGTTGCCATACCTGCAACTGCACCAGGAAGGTTGAATCTCTTCCAGAAAAGTGAAAGGAGTACAACCGGACCAAATGCAGCACCGAAACCTGCCCAAGCGTTTGATACAAGACCCATGATTGATGAGTTAGGGTCGAGTGCTATAGCGTAAGCGATGATAGCAACAACTACTACTGCGATTTTACCAACCCAGAGAGCGTTTTTATCAGATGCTTTCTTGTTGATAGCGCCCTTGTACATATCTTCAGAAACAGCAGAAGCGGTAACGAGTAACTGAGAATCAGCAGTTGACATAATAGCTGCTAAAATACCGCAAAGGAAGATGCCGCCAATGAAGATAAGAACGAAATTGCCATCGAAAATCTGAAGGATAGATTTGATGAATACTGTCTCGCTTGTTGAGCTGTCGAGAGTGTCTGTTAGGAAACCTCTAGCGAAGATACCTAAGAGTGACGCAGCACCGAGAGAGAGGATAACCCATACGATAGCGATAACTCTTGACTTTTTAACTTCAGCGTCGCTCTTGATAGCCATAAATCTAACGAGAATATGAGGCATACCAAAGTAACCTAAAGCCCAACCTAAGTTAGAAATAATAGAAACAGCAGTGATAGGGTTGCCCTCAGCGTCTTTCATAAGTGAGAGGTAACCTGCAGGGTCAACTACACCGTGAGCTGAAAGAGAGTTAGAAACTGTGCCGAACTCTCCTGTAATACCGCAGTAAGCGATAATCGGAACAGCTAAAATAGCAACGAGCATCAGTAAACCCTGAATAAAGTCTGTGTAGCAAACAGCCTTGAAGCCACCAAGGAAGGTGTAAACAAGGATAACGATAGCTGCTATTGTCAGACCGATAAGGTACATAGTGTCTACGTTTGCACCGTTTCCGAAAACATTAGCGAAAAGCTTAGCACCTGATGAGAAAGCTGACGCCGTGTAAACCGCAAAGAACACGATGATGATAAGTGAAGCGACAATTTTGAGCACTCCTGACTTATCGTGGAAACGGTTCTCAAAGAAACTCGGGATAGTCAGCGAGTTGTTTGAAACGATTGTGTACTTTCTGAGCCTTCTTGCGACTAAGTACCAGTTGAGAATAGTACCGATTAAAAGACCGATAGCAATCCACACTTCGCCTGTACCAGCGACATAGATAGCACCAGGCAAGCCCATAAGCAGCCATCCACTCATATCAGAAGCCTGTGCTGAAAGCGCTGCTGTCCAGCTACCAAGACCTCTTCCTGCGAGGAAGTAGTCCTCGTTGTTGTTGTTCTTTGAACTTAAAGCACCGATGAGAATCATCAGCAGCATATAAGCCGCAAAGGCAACAAGAATGATAATTTGTTTTTCTGTCATTTTATTCCCTCCATTTTGTGAATAAAAAATACTCTACCATTTTAACACATTAAATCAATAAAATCAATAGTTAACTTTACGCAATCTACGAATACTAAAATGATAAAAGTATTGTAATAAGTTAACAAATATATTATAATATAAAGGAATATGTAAACTGGGGTGATGTGTGTGATATTTACCAGACGACTGTGGGCAGAAATCAATATGGATGCCGCTATTAACAATTATCACGCGATTAAAAAGCAAATAGGAGAGAACACTAAAATCTGCTGTGTAATAAAAGCAGACGGCTACGGTCACGGTGCTGTGGAGCTTGCTAAACTCTACAGCGAGCTTAAGTGTGACTATTTTGCTGTTTCTAATCTTGATGAGGCGCTTGAACTTAGAGACGCAGGAATAAAAGAGCCGATGCTGATTTTAGGCTACACTCCCGCTAACAGGTGTGGTGACCTATCAAAGTACGATATTTCTCAGGCAGTTTACGGCAAAGACTACGCGCTTATGCTCTCAGAGGAATGTGAAAAAGCAGGGGTAAAGTGCAAAATCCACATCAAAGCTGACACCGGAATGAGCAGACTCGGCTTTATGTGTCAGGAATTCCCCAGAGATGATTATTCTATAAAAGAAATAAAAGAAGCGTGTGAACTGCCAAATCTCATAGCAGAAGGTATCTTCACTCACTTTGCGGTTGCTGATGAAAAGGAAGACGGCAAACAGTACACTAAAAAGCAGTACGATGCATTTATGCACACTGTAGACAGCTTAAAAGAGCAGGGAGTGAGCTTTGAAATCACTCATTGTTCCAATTCGGGAGCCATACTCGATTACCCTGAGTTTAAGCTTGATATGGTCAGAGCTGGCATTATCCTCTACGGACTTGCTCCGTCACAGAAACTAAAGGACAAGCTCTCACTAGAGCCGATTATGAGATTGAAAACCATGGTGTCATATGTAAAGGAAATCAAAAAGGGCACTACTGTGAGCTATGGCAGAACCTTTACTGCAGACAGAGATATGAAGATAGCTACAGTTCCTGTCGGTTATGCTGACGGATATATCCGTGCTTTTGCAAAAGACGGGTATATGTTCATCAAAGGACAGAAAGCGAAAATCATCGGCAGAATTTGTATGGACCAGACGCTACTTGATGTCACTGACATTGAGGGGGTTGAAATCGGCAACGTAACAGTGCTGTTTGGTAACGGCAGAGGCGGAGAGCCTACTCCTGATGATGTAGCTATGTGGGGAGATACTATTAACTACGAAATCGTGTGCTCTGTTTCAAAGAGAGTACCAAGATTATACCGCCGTGACGGCGTTACTGTGGAAGTGATGTATAAGATATGAAACTTTTAGTAGTTGACGGAAATTCGATACTAAACCGTGCGTTTTACGGAATCAGACCGCTTACAACAAAGGACGGTATGTTCACAAACGCGATTTACGGTTTTCTTACTATGCTTGAAAAAATAAAGAATGATACCACTCCCGACAGAGTGGCTATCGCGTTTGATTTGAAAGCTAAGACCTTCAGACACGAGGCGTACGCTCTTTATAAAGCTAACCGCAAGGGGATGCCTGAAGAACTGCATATGCAGCTTCAGCCTCTAAAGGATTTGCTAGTAGCTTTGGGCTATAAAATAGTAACCTGTGAGGGCTATGAGGCTGACGATATCTTAGGAACGCTTTCTAAATCGTGTGAGCAAAACGGCGACGAGTGCGTTATCGCGACAGGGGATCGGGACTCTTTACAGCTTGTTTCAGACAAGGTGTCAGTGCGTCTTGCTAAGAACTTAAACGGTACTATGATTTACACTCCTGATACCATTATGGAGGAATACGGGGTTACACCGAAAGAGCTGATTGAAATCAAAGCGATTCAGGGTGACTCATCTGACAATATC
Source organism: Ruminococcus sp. (assembly GCA_017410265.1). Taxonomy (GTDB): domain Bacteria; phylum Bacillota; class Clostridia; order Oscillospirales; family Acutalibacteraceae; genus Ruminococcoides. Next base: position 176,925 of record JAFQRC010000001.1, read on the forward strand.
CCCGGTGTTGCGGGTATCGGTCCGAAAGGTGCAACTGAGCTTATCCAGAAATTCAAGAATGTAGAATATATTTACGAGCACATTGACGAGCTCGATATCAAAGAGAATATGCGCAAAAAGCTCATTGACAGCAAGGAAAACGCGCTTATATCCCGTATGCTCGGTGAAATCTGCCTTACTGCACCTGTTGATACAGACCTTGACAGCTATGTCGTAACTGATGGCGACAAGGCGACAGCCAAAGCGATGATGGCAAAACTTGAGCTGTTTTCGCTGATAGGAAAGCTCGGATTAGACGGCGTTGAGGAAGCCCCTCTTTCTGTAAAAACAGAAACTGAGAGTATAGAAGTTGTTGAACTTGATACTGATAATTCTATTAAAGAAATAAAATCTCATCTTAAAAATAACCCTACACTTTGCATGTACACATATTTTGAGGGTGAAGATGTGCTAACCCGCACACCGACAAAAACAGCCTTTGTGTTAGATAGAAAGGTTGTTTTGTGCAGTGACACAGCACTTTTGATTGATGTGCTTAAAGATGAGAAGGTTGAAAAGTTTGTATTTTCTTCAAAAGAATTATTTTCTTTCGCTGACAAAAACGGTTTTGAGATAAAAAACCTCACTTTCGATGTAACTCTTGCGGCTTATCTGCTGAATCCGAACGCTTCGTCCTATGATTTAGAAAAGCTGTGTGCTCAGTATGAAATACAGTTGCCTGAAGTGACTGATGAGTGCAGCGAGTACACCGAAGTTTACGCGATGAAAAAGCTGTGTGAAACCTTGAAAAGTAAAATTGATGAGGCAAATCAGGGTTCACTTTTGAGCGATATCGAAATAAAGCTTGCCAATGTGCTCGCAAAAATGGAGAACATCGGCTTTATGGTTGATGTCGAAGGTATCAAAAAATACGGCGAAGAAATCAAAGCGCAGGTTGATAGTCTTGAACGCGAGATTTACGACCAGATTGGCTATGAATTCAATATAAATTCACCTAAGCAGTTGGCAGTCGCGTTGTTTGAGGATTTGGGACTGCCTGCTAAAAAGAAAACCAAAAGCGGTTACTCAACAAATGCCGATGTGCTGGAGAGCTTAGTGCCGTATCATCCTGTTATTTCGATGATTCTTCAGTACCGTACGCTTGCTAAACTAAAGTCCACCTACTGCGACTCGCTTATTAAGGTAGTGAGAGAGGACGGACGAATCCACTCGTCGTTTAACCAGACCGAAACCAGAACAGGTCGTATCAGCTCAACAGAGCCTAATTTACAGAACATTCCTGTTAGAACAGAGCTCGGCAGAGAGTTAAGACGCTTTTTTATAGCAAAGGACGACTGTGTGCTTATAGATGCTGACTACTCACAGATTGAGCTTAGAGTGCTCGCACATATTTCAAACGACGAGAATATGTGCAAAGCGTTTACTGACAATGTTGACATTCACTCTGTGACAGCCTCCCAGGTGTTCAATATGCCGCTTGAGATGGTGACTTCGGTTATGAGAAGCAGAGCAAAAGCCGTTAACTTTGGTATCGTGTACGGTATCGGTGCGTTTTCTCTTGCTAAGGATATCGGCGTTACAAACAAAGAGGCATCTAACTATATCAAGTCGTATCTTGCTCACTATTCGGGCATAGACTCATATATGAAGAATATCATCGAGCGCGCAAAGGCTGACGGCTATGTTGAAACTATTTTTGGCAGAAGAAGATACCTGCCTGAGCTTTCAGCATCTAACCATATGACCAGAGCTTTTGGTGAGAGAGTAGCGCGAAATGCTCCTATTCAGGGCACAGCTGCCGATATTATCAAAATCGCTATGGTGCGCGTTGACAAGCGACTCAAAGAGGAAGACTTGTCTGCACGACTTATTTTACAGGTGCACGACGAACTTATCGTTGAAGCACCAATGTTTGAGTCTATGCGTGTTGCGATGATTTTACAAGAAGAAATGGAAAATGCAGTGAAACTTAATGTACCACTGATTGCCGAAGCTTCTGTCGGCGAAACATGGTACGATGCAAAGGGATAAATATGAAAAATGTACTTTTTATCTGCACGGGCAATACCTGCCGTAGCCCGATGGCAGAAGCGATTTTTAACAAAATAGCAGAAGAGAGAAACCTCAGCATGCACGCTCGTTCTGCGGGTGTTGCCACTGTTGATGGACTTCCTGCCGCAAAAAACGCTATTGATATTATGGCGCAGAGAGGAATTGACCTGTCAAACCACAAGGCAAGATTTCTACCTAATGTAAAGCTTTCTGACTACGATGTGTTCGTTACTATGAACTACGACCAGTCGTTGCTTGTTGAAAGCTTAGGTGTGCCAAGAGATATGATAAAGGTGCTACAAAAAGCGCCTGACGATAAATACGACATCGAAATCGGCATCGCTGATCCGTTTGGCGGGGATATGCTTGCGTACAAAAAATGTGCTGATGACTTAGAAAGTGCTATAGAAGAGCTGATAAAAACGCTATGATTATCAAAAATATGGAAAAAGAGCACCTGAGCGGTGTTTTGAAAGTTGAAGAAAGCTGTTTTACTCACCCGTGGAGTAAAGAGAGCTTTGAAAGTGAGCTCAGTAAAAGCGAATCTTTCAAATTTGTAGCACTCGAAAAGGATGAAGTAGTAGGATTTGCGATACTCGACATAGTGCTCGACGAGGGAAATCTGCTCGATATCGCTGTTGATGAAAAACATCGAAGAAAAGGTGTTGCTAAAAAGCTCTTTGAAAAAATGCTGGAGAAAGCTCAGGAAAAAGATCTTTCGTTTATCACTCTCGAGGTGAGAAGTTCAAGTGCTCCTGCTATATCGCTTTATGAAGCGATGGGCTTTGAAAGGGTAGGAGTCAGAAAAAATTACTACAGCAGGCCAACAGAAGATGCCTTGCTGATGACTAAATATTTTAAGAAGGATTAGTATGAAGATTTTATCTATTGAAAGCAGTTGTGACGAAACCGCCGCTGCGGTGGTAGAAGACGGCAGAGAGGTGCTCTCGTCAGTGATTGCATCTCAGGTTGAAGAACACAAGCTCTACGGTGGTGTTGTGCCTGAGATTGCCTCTAGAAGACACGCTGAGTCTATCGTAGGAGTTGTCAGTGAAGCGCTGAGTAAAGCAGACACTACGCTCGATGATATTGACGCGATAGCTGTGACTCACGCGCCGGGGCTTATCGGTGCGCTGTTAGTCGGAGTGAATTTTGCGAAAGGACTTTCTCTTTCGACAAAAAAGCCACTTGTGCCTGTGCACCACCTGCGTTCACACATAGCTGCTAATTATATTTCTCATAAAGAATTAAAACCGCCGTTTTTGTGCCTTGTTGTATCGGGCGGTCACAGCCATATTGTTATGGTTGAGAGCTATACAAAAATGAGAATCATCGGTCGTACCCGTGATGATGCGGCGGGTGAAGCGTTTGACAAAGCCGCGCGCACTATGGGTATCCCGTACCCGGGCGGTATTATGCTCGACAAAATTGCCGAAAACGGAAATGACGATGCGTTCAAACTTCCGCGTCCGAAGGTTGACGACGCACCGTACGATTTTTCTTTTTCGGGACTCAAAACTGCTGTCATCAACATCATCCATAATATGGAGCAAAAGGGCGAAAGTGTGCCTGTAGAAGATGTTTGTGCAAGCTTCAGAAAGGCGGTTGTTTCCTGCCTTACCGAAAACTTCATAAAAGCTGCTAAGGATCTGGGGGTCAAAACTCTTGTCACAGCGGGTGGTGTTTCTGCTAATTCGCTACTCAGACATAAGCTTGAAAAAGCGTGCAAAGAAAACGATTTTGAGCTTTATATGCCACAGCTCTCTCTTTGTGGCGATAACGCTGCTATGGTCGGCTCACAGGGATACTACGAGTACTTATCTGGAAATATTGCAGAGCTTGATCTGAACGCGGTGGCAACCTTGCCGATTGATTACAGAGAATAATTTTACATAGTATATTAAAGGATAGAAAAGAGGTGACGATATGAGAAAGTTATGTATTAAAGCGGCTTCACTTTTGCTGTGCACAGTTTTGTGTTTTTCACTTAGCTCTTGTTTAACTATCAGTGACGCTATAGATTCCGTATCGTCGCTTATAAACCCCAGAGGTATAGCCGAAGATGTGTCGCTTGGATACACTGAAATCGACTTTGGTGAGTTTTCTTACTCGCCGTACTACACTCCGATTTTCAGCCGTGAATCCTACAAAAATCTCGAAAACGACAAAATGCGTGAGCTCTACGATATGCTGTACTACAACTGCTACTTGGTTTATCCGAGGTCTTTTTCTGCTGGTGAGTACAAATGCAAGCAGGTAATTTTAGAAGAGGCACAGCTCACTCAAGCTCAGATAAGGCTGACTATCAAAGCTATCGGCGATGACAATCCACATGTTTTCTGGCTGTCTGATACCTTCGGCTTTTTGATTGATGAGTCTAAAAACTACACAGCTGTCCAGCTTTACAGCAGAATGTCACCTGAAAAGCTCACAGAGTCTATAAGTAATCTCAAAGCAGAGTGCGACAAGTATCTGGCAACACTCAAAGATGGACTCAGCGACTATGAGCTCGAAAAAAGTGCCCACGACTATATTCTGAAAAAATGTGAGTACGATACTTCGCTGACGGGTAGTGTAACTGTCCCGAAAGGTAAGGAGTCTGCCTTTGACCCGTACGGTGCTCTGGTTGAGGGAGTGGCTGTGTGCGAGGGGTATTCCAGAGCTTTTCAGCTTTTGTGCAACTCTACTGGTCTTTCCTGCATAAACATAGTCGGTGTGAGTGAAAACGAGCTTCATATGTGGAACGCGGTACAGCTTGGGGAAGATTACTACTATGTCGATGTAACATGGGACGATAAAGACGAAGAAGCGTTTATGTACGACTACTTTAATATCAGCGAAAAACAGCTTTTGTACGACCATGAGTTTTCTCCTCTTAGCAGTGAAATGAGTGACGAGGAAATCTGTGGTGACGGCACAACTAATGCTCTGACATCAAATTTCTTTATTCCAAAGTGCACGAAAACAGAGCAGAATTACTATGAAAAGAACAGCGTGCACCTGAAAAGCTACGACTCTGATGAGATAGAAGAAAGTCTTTTAAAATCAGCTGAGAATAAGGAAAGTTACTTTCATTTTTATATAGAGCCAAATGAATTTACTTTTGACTACGCAGTTGACGACCTTTTCTTTTCTTATCCGCAGTATTTTTTCAAATACATTGATAATGTAAACTACCTGCTACCTGACTATTCAATCGACACGAATAATCTTTCGCTTTATCAGAAAAAGCAGTTGTCAGTAGTCACGGTTGTGTTAAAATATATTTAATCACCCTTGTGGGGGTACATAGGAGAAAGTATGATAATAATTTCAGTTGATTTAGGCAAAGCGAGAACAGGTCTTGCGATAAGTGACAAGACGGGTTTCTTAGCGTCGCCTCTTGATATGATAGAAGAAAAAAGCCCTGCTAAAATCTTAGAGAAAGTCGCGCAGGTTGTGACAGATAACAAAGCAGAGCTCATAGTCGTCGGACTTCCTAAAAATATGGATGGTAGTGAGGGTGACAGCGCAAAGTCTGCCCGCGAGTTTGCGTGTAAGCTTTCAGAATTGACGGGGATAAAAACTGTTATGCAGGACGAGCGTGGCACTACAATCACAGCCCACTCGTATTTATCACAGCGTGATGTGAGAGGAAAAAAGCGCAAAGCTCAGGTAGATACCGTAGCGGCGGCGATTATACTTCAGGACTATTTGGATTCTAACAGATAAGGAGAAAGAAAATGACACAGGATTTAATCGATAAGATAAATGCACTTGCAAAGAAAAAGAAAGAAGAGGGCTTGACACAGGAAGAGCAGAAGCTTCAGAAAGAGCTTTACAAAGAGTACCTCACTCAGTTTCGCTCAGGCTTTAAAAAGCAACTTAACAATGTCGATGTACAGCTTCCAAACGGCGATGTTGTTCCACTGACACAGCTTAACAAAAAGAAATAAGCATAAAAATCCCACCTGACAAAAAATCAGGTGGGATTTCTGTTTGGTGCCTTTAGGCGTGAAAATAAACCCCCGGTTCTACCGGGGGAAGATAAACAAGTGGAGCGTAATAAGGCTTCCCCTTGAGGGGAAGCTGTCAGCGTATGCTGACTGATGAGGTGTAGAACACAAAGTGTTCGTAATAAAATAAAACAAAATATTCTTTCACCTCATCCGCTTCGCAAGAGCTCAGCACCTTCCCCTCAAGGGGAAGGCTTTATCAACCCGTTTACGGGTTGTAGGGCAAGTAATGCAATATCACAATTCAGTGTCCCTTTCAGGGGTTGAGCCAGTAATAACCCCTTATAGGGGCAGTGCAAATCACTAGTTGAACTGGTGGTTTTGATTGTTGTTTATTAAAGTTTATTCATCGGGTTAGAGTTTCTGCAGATGCATTCACTTAGTGCGATGAAAATGAATACAAACGGGGTTACAATCGGGGTGTAGATATTGACCACCGCCTGAGCGCAGTATGCGATAACTGGGAAAACAAAGAGGAGTGTAAGTTCGTTTTGTTTAGCTGTTTTAAACGCTCTTACTACAGTTGCTATGATAAGCGTGAGGTAACTTAGAAGTCCTACTACACCCTGAGTTACAAGGTAGTTTAGGTATTCACTGTGAATACAGTTTGTGGAACTGTTGTTGAATCTACTGCTTAGTTCAGCGAAATGAGGCTCGAAAACATGGTAGAAGGTGTCGCAACCACTACCGAAAAGTATGTGTAGAAAATCAAAGTCTAAGAAGTCTTTTACTCCGTTTATCCACATAAACCCTCTGTGAGTACCCCAGCGGTCATCAAAACGCAGAATCTGAGAAAGTGCGCCGATGTCGGTAGTGGTATCAACAAAGCTGTAGTAGTAAAAGTAGTACGAGAAAACCGATACAGCGCCCACACCGATGAGCGAAATGATAATAGTGAGAGTGTTTTTGAACGCTTTTGAGTTTATCAAAGCTTTATCTTTGAAAATGAATAGTAGCACAGTAGCCACTAAGCAAAAAGCGATGATAACGAAAATAAGATTGCTGTAAATGAGCATCTCGCCGATTTTTTCAAAGCCCTTTGACTTATCGTTTAAAATAAATGAGAAAAGTCTGAGCAATAAGCCTGAGCTGAACATAATGGTCAGCGCGAGCATAAAGTCTTTCAGAAGATGAATTTTTCTCACAAAAACGAGAGCCATGAAAAACAGCATAAACGCAAAGCCAATGTAACCGCTGTTTGAGCCTGAAACTAAAAGTCCGCAGTAAGCAAACGCTACAGACACAGCAGACAGAATCTTAACAGAGCGGTTTTTCTGCAGTATAAACATCATCACGGCACTGGGCAGGAAGATACACATATAAGCGGCTATTGTGTTTTTGTTTCCGATAGTCGAGCCGAAGTCCTTAGCGACAGATTCTGAATAGCCGTCAAGTAGCCCTAGCGGGTCAATGTAGAAAAAGTGGAGTATTGCAAGCAGAGAAATCAGACAGCCAAAGACCATAAAAGCCGAGAAAACGTAGCTTTTATAGTAGTAGTATCTCGAAACGATGAAATACATCGCAGTGTACAGAAAAATCAGTATAAGTCCGTTGTTCCTGCCTGAGTTGCCCGTCAGAGAGTCGAGTGCATAGTCGCTGAAAATAGTGCTCAGCACAGCCCCGAAAAAGAAAACAAGCATAGCGACATCAGTTACTGACAGTGCAAAGAAAGGTCTGTTTTCAACGACTCTTTGCTCCGGTGGCGCATTTTTGTCCATTTTGTAGCTAAGTGAAATTACAGATACACTGACTATGAGCGCTACCGTCAGCACGATAAAGAGAACATACTTATCTACTCTGGCTTTTGCGTATTGGTTTGTCAGAAAAAGCTCAAAGAAAGTGAACATCACAAGAAGATAGTAGTTTGTGATGGAGTTGCGCATAGTGTACAGCGGTTTTTTCTGAGCTTTGGGTGTTTTTTCAGCCATAGTTTAACCTTCCAGTGAAAATGTCATAAATACCGGATTGTGGTCCGAGTACATAAATTTTGTGTTGATAACATCAGCTTTTGAGACTTTTACATTATCTGATACGATGAAGCCGTCTAAAGTCACATTGAACTGACCCTGCTCCTTATAAGGCTCGTCGGTATTGCGACAGGTAGCCACAGGGTTATTCTCATCAAACGGAGCGATTAGCGAAAGGGAAGTACCCTCTAGCATATCAAGAGGGAAAGCCTGAGCCCAGGTGTATTCTTCACCTGAAACGCCGAAAATCTCACCGCTGTTTTGTAGCAAATCTTTGTTGAAATCGCCGCCGCAGACAACATAGTTGCCCTTGTCGTACTCTGCTTTCATATCCTGTAATAAAAACTCAAGCTGCTTAGTTGCGATAGTGCCATCAGAGGTATATGCGGACAGGTGAGTGTTATAGAGCACAAGCTCCTTTGAGTTTTCTGTTTTGAGTCGTGAAACACAGTAGCATCTGTCTAAGTCGAAAAATTTCATAATAGAGTCTTCGACCATCAGCGAGCGACGAACTGCGCTGTTTATATCATACTTACTTAGAGTCAGTATTCCCGAAACAGACTTTCCGTGTGGCTCTAAAAACGGATAGAAAAGAAACGATGAGTCAAAATTAGTAGCAGATACAGCGTCTTTGTCTGTTGCGTTGTCAATTAAAAACTGCTTTTGGTCAACATGGTAGCTTCTGGTCGAGTCTTCGTCTACTTCCTGCATCAAAGTAAAGTCGGCATCCTCGCTTATGACAAGGCTGTTGATGTCCTGAATAACAGTATTTACAGAATCTTCGCTTTTTGCCCAGCTACTCTCACCGCCATCCATAAAGAAGCTGAAATCCTGAGTGTAAGCACAGAAGCCGATGTTGTAGGATACGGTTTTGAGCTCTTTGTTAACAGGCACTAAAGCAGAGGTGTTATCGATTACCTCAAGCTTTTGATTATCTTCAATTCTGTCATAGTCGATGAACAGATAGGCTACATAAGAAAGAGCTACTATAACAACAACGAGAATTAAAGAAATAACTGTCTTTAGAAAAACTTTCAGAAAACTTTTCTTTTTCATAGTACACCTGCTTTTTTTAGAAAAGACCGCGGATGATGCTCGCGAGCTCGCACAGACTCTCGTAAGTCATATCTTCACCGAAGGTGATTTCGCCGTTGAAAGAAGAAAAATCTATTGTTATATCAGCTTTTGTTTCGCCGTTTACAACGAGCTGGAGATTTGTTGGTACGTAGCTTGTAGCTTGCATCATGCTTACAGCATCAGAAGTTGTTTTTAGCACGATATAGCTGTCTTCGTCTGTAGTGCCGACTACCGCGAAGGTCTCAAAATCCTCCGCCATAAGCAGAATGTTGCTGGTATCAGCGTCGACAAGTGAAATGTCGCAGTCGATTTCTGCCCATTCAGGCTCTAAAACCACAGGCTGAGTAGCAGGGATAGAGTGGGGCAGAGTTTCGGTGGTTGGGTCTTCCTGCCCACTGCACGCAGTAGTAAAGAGCACGCAGAAAATAATACATAAAATTAAAGCTGTCTTTTTCATAATATCACCTTATCTGTTCAAAAATTGCGCCAAAGGCTCTGATGTGAATTTAATTTACATACATATTTATAATAGCACAAAGACTTTCTCCCTACAAGTGCTTATAAGGCAAATTGTTCTTTTCTTTTCCTTTAGCATGTGATAAAATAAAGTTTGGAGTGTGATAAGATGATAAGAAGAATCACAGAAAATGACCGCGAGCTTTACTACAAATATGTAGACTTGTTCTACAACTCAGATGTTGTCAACGCACCTGTACCTAAAGTCAACTACGAAATCACCTTTGACGAGATGATGAGAAGTGACGACTATGTGTGGTGCTATATTTTCGAATGTGACGGCAAGCCGTGCGGTTTTGCGATGATGTCAAAGACATTTTCTCAGGAAGCGGGCGGAGTGTCCGTTACTGTTGAAGAAATCTACATCGAGGAAGAATACCGCAACCGCGGGCTGGGTACTCAGTTTTTTGAGTTTATGAAAGAGAATATTCCTGCCGCACGATATAGAATCGAGGTCGAAGAGGATAACGCTAAGGCAAAAGCTTTATACGAGCGAATGGGCTTTGAGGAGCTTCCGTATATCCAGATGGTAATTGATAAGCACAACAAAGAGTGTGAAGAAAAATGAAAAAGCTACTTACTTTATTTTTAGCTGTGGCTGTATTAATGCTTTCACTTTGTTCTTGTACTAAGGATAAGAAAACCACTGATGAGATGTTTGCGCTTGATACCATTATTTCGTTTTCGATTTATGATAGCGACGAAGAACTTAGCGTAAATACGATTGATAAATGCAAAGCTGAGATAACTCGCCTTGAAAATCTCCTGAGTGCTACGAAAGCTTACTCTGATGTTTATAACATCAACAGCTCAAAAGGCGAAAGTGTGAAAGTCAGTGAAGAAACCGCATCGATTCTTTCTCGCTCTCTAGAGCTTTGTGAAAGTGTAGACGGAGCGTTTGACGTTTCTGTCTATCCGCTTGTGAAACTCTGGGGCTTTGACACTAAAGAATACAAGGTGCCAAGTGATGATGAAATAGGGCAGACACTTAAATATGTTGGTTATGAGAACATTACTCTGAATGATAGCACAGTCACATTAAAAGAGAATATGAGTATCGACCTTGGTGCTGTCGCTAAAGGATATATCGCAGAGCGATTGTACAGTATAATGGCTGAAAGTAAGATACAAAGAGGCCTTATTAACCTCGGCGGTATGGTCATTGTTTATGACTCGAAAGCTGATAACAGCTTCAGTATAGGTGTTGAATATCCTGACACGGGAGAGGTTTTCGCTGTGTTTGAAACTGACACGGCTTTCACTGTGACCTCGGGTGCGTATCAGCGGTACTTTGAAGAAAACGGAGAAAGATACCACCATATAATTGATACAGAAAGTGGAAAGCCGAGTAACAGCGATATATCTTCCGTCACGATTGTGACAAAAGACGCTGTGGCAGGTGACGCCTTGTCAACCGCTTTTTATGTTTTCGGCGTTGAAAAGACGATAGGTTATGTGAAAGCAAATACTGACGAAAACGGCGAGAAGTTTGGTGTTATAATTCTGAATTCGAATAAAGATACAGTTTATGTAAGCAGTGAGCTTATAGACAGAGGCTTTGAGCTTCAGGGGGCGTTCAAAGATGAAATAAATGTAGAAATTATTGATATTTAATCAAAGTGACTTGACCTGTGTTGGTCAGTTTGATATATTTAGTGTATCGCTTTAAGGGATTAAAGCTATAAACAATTAAAGAGAGGTAAATTATGGAGAGAGAAAAGTTTGGCTCAAGATTGGGCTTTATTTTGATTTCCGCAGGTTGCGCTATAGGACTCGGTAATGTATATCGTTTTCCGATTATCGCGGGCGCATACGGCGGTGCAGCATTCGTTATTATTTACATTTTGTTCTTGCTGCTTTTGGGACTTCCTGTTATGATGGCAGAGCTTGCGGTAGGTCGTGCGAGTCAGCGAAGCATCGCGACATCTTTTGATGTGCTTGAAAAACCAAAGCAGAAATGGCATCTTATGAAGTACGCAGGTGTTGCGGGTAACTATCTTTTGATGATGTTCTACTGTACCATTTCCTGCTGGATGTTCATTTATTTCTTCAAGTATCTGACAGGCTCGATTATCGACATAAAAGATGCTGAGTCACTCGGCTCAGTCTTCGGAGGAGTAGTTACAGATACATCGCTTAACATTTATGTCACATATGCTGTTATTATCATCGGTTTTTTAGTATGTGCACTCGGTCTTCAGAAGGGCGTTGAGCGTATCACTAAGGTTATGATGGTAGCTCTGCTTGTTCTACTTATCGGACTCGGTATTTATTCATGCACACTTTCAAACGCTGCTGAGGGGCTGAAGTTCTACCTCATTCCTTCATTCTCAAAAATGGCTGAAGCTGGTGTCGGCACTGTTGTTTCCGCAGCTATGGGACAGGCTTTCTTCACACTTTCTATCGGTATCGGCTCTGTTGCGATTTTTGGTAGCTATATCGGCAGAGAGCGCAGACTCTTAGGCGAGGCTTGCACTATCATCGGGCTTGATACCTTCGTAGCACTTATGAGTGGTCTTATCGTTTTCCCTGCTTGCTTTACATACAACAACGGTGTCACAGCAGACGCGGGCACAGTAGGCGCAGGCTTCTTGTTCACTACACTTTCTTCTATCTTCAACCAGATGGCAGGCGGTAGAATTGTCGGTACACTCTTCTTCCTGTTTATGATATTTGCTGCTATGTCAACAGTTATCGCTGTTTTTGAGAACATTGTTTCATTCTGGCTTGAGCTCACTAAGATTAAGAAAAGATGGGTTATCTGTCTTATCAACATCGCTCTTATGATGGTGCTCTGCTTACCTTGTATTCTTTCTAACAACCTTTGGGCTGATATCAAGGTGTTCGGCTTTAACCTTATGGATTTAGAAGACCATGTTGTTTCTAACTGGTTGCTTCCAATCGGTAGCCTTGTATATGTTCTTTTCTGTACTACACGCTACGGCTGGGGTGCAAAGAACTTTATGGCTGAAGTAAACGCAGGTGAGGGCGCAAAATACCCACAGTGGATTATGCCTTATATGAAGTTTGTACTCCCTGTTATCATTCTGGTAGTTTTCATCGTTTCTGTACTTTAATAATAATCGTATGGAATGGGCCTTTCGTTAACGGAAGGCTCATTTTTTGTTCAAGAATTGTTCAATATTCTGTCAAATTTCTGTCAGAGCGTGAGTTTATATTTTAGGCATACAATCAAAAAGGTTGTATATGATTATATTTTGGTATATACTTTTAGGGTATATAGGAGGTATATCTATGTCTGATATGTATGAAGAATTATTCGGTGAAAAGCCTGAAGAAAACGGCGAGCTTACCGAAAAGGAAAAAGAAGTAAATGTAAACAACGAAACAGTTAACGAATCTGTAAATGAAGCTAAAGAAGAAAAGCCTTTTAGCAGTTCTGATTTTGAGTACCACTACAAGGGTACAGGTGAAAAAGAAAACCTCTATGGTAACTCTTCGCAGTATAACGGCTACTCTTCACAGCAGAGTAGTCAGTACGCCTCACAGCAGAGTAGTCAGTACGCTTCACAGCAGAGTGATCAGTACAACTCCCAGTATAGTGCGTACTCTCAGCAGAGCGCACCTCAGTATTCAAATCCGTATAGTGGGAGCTACAATCCTTACGGCTACACAGCTCCTCCTGTGAAACCGAAAAAGGAAAAGAAGAAATTCTCCACAGGCTTTGTAGCATTTATGCTCGTGCTTTGTATTCTTCTTTCATCAGCTTTAGGTTTTGGTGGCGCTATGCTTTATACCCATCTGAAAGTAGCTGACGCTGAAATTTCCACAAACGGTGCGATGATTGTCAACAAGGTTGATATAGACGAAGAAACAGCTCAGACTCTGACTGATAAGTCAACTTCGCAGATTACCGAAGAAGTTGCTGACTCGGTTGTTGAGATTACCACAGAGGTTATGTCTACAAACTCTTTCTATGGTCAGTACATCTCTCAGGGCGCAGGCTCGGGTGTTATTATCTCAAGTGATGGCTATATCGTGACTAATAACCACGTTATCGACGGCGCGTCATCCATCACTGTTACTCTAAGAGATGAAACGACCTATCCTGCGACCTTAGTCGGTACAGACAGCATCGTTGATGTAGCGCTTCTTAAAATTGATGCTACTAACCTCAAAGCCGCTACCTTCGGTGATTCTGATAAGCTCAAGGTCGGTGACAAGGCTGTCGCTATTGGTAACCCTCTCGGTCAGCTCGGCGGTACTGTAACAGACGGTATCATTTCAGCTCTCGACAGAGATGTTGTTATTGACGACGAAACAATGAATCTTCTGCAGACCGACACCGCTATCAATCCGGGTAACTCAGGCGGTGGACTTTTCGACGGTCAGGGCGCACTTGTTGGCGTTGTAGTTGCAAAATCTTCAGGCGAAGAAATCGAGGGTCTGGGCTTTGCAATTCCGATAAACGATGTTATCGATATTTTAGATGACTTAAAAGAGTACGGCTATGTCAGAGGCAGAGTGTCAATGGGCGTTCAGCTTATCGACCTTTCTAACGAAATGTACGCTATGTACTACTACGGTAACGATGAAGCAGGCTGCTATGTTTACTCAGTAGAGTTTGACTCAGCTGCGTACAAAGCAGGTATCCAGCAGGGCGACAGAATCGTGTCTGTTGACGGCAAGGCTATCACCTCATCCTCTGAGGTTGAAGAAGCGCTTGACGGTAAGAGCGTCGGAGATAAAGTGAAGCTTGAGCTTGAGCGTGGTTCAAAAACAGCTACCATCGAGCTTGAACTCGGCGAGTATGTACCTGAAAAGAACGCTCAGATTCAGCAGAATCAGAGCAATAACGATATTTTCAATCCATTTGGATAATGAGAAATTCCTGAATAGATAAAAAGAAAGGCGACTCAAAAGAGCCGCCTTTTTTGCGTTTAGTAACTGATTATTCTTCTGTTGAGAGTGCTTTTAAAATCATATTAGCACACATATAAACATTACCGCCACCCATGGTGAGGACTAAATCGCCCTCTTTTGCGTTTTCACAGATGTATTTTGTGATGTCCTCAAAGGTGTCAATGCACTCAGACCCCTCAACCTTTGCACCTAAATCGGTGTTGTAGATGTTGTAGGTGTTTGTTTCTCTGACAGGTAAGATTTCTGAAATGATAGCCTTGTCAGGAATTGAGAGAGCCTTTGCGAAATCGTCGAGTAGCATCGCTGTTCGAGAGAAAGTATGTGGCTGGAAAACTGCCCATACTTTGTTAAAGCCCATTTCCATAGCGGCATTGAGTGTAGTTGTCAGCTCTGTCGGATGGTGAGCGAAGTCGTCAGCGACAGTGATGCCCTGTGGTTTTCCTAAAATTTCAAAACGGCGGTGAACGCCTGTGAATTTGTGAAGATTCTCAGAGATTTCCTTAGGTGTTGCGCCTAAATACGCGGCAGTAGCTGCAGCAGCTAAGGCGTTGTAGGTGTTGTGCTTACCCGGTACTACGAGCTCAATTTCACACAGCTTTTCGCCCTTGCTCATAAAGTCAAATTTTGAGTACGCGCCGACTGTTGTGAGGTTTTGGGCGTAGTAGTCGTTAGTAGAGTTAAAGCCGAAAGTGATTTTCGGTAAATCAACATCTTTTACTGCATCGACTGTGTTTTCGTCGTCGCCGTTGATAACTAAAGCGCCTGTTGTCTGTTTTGCAAACTTGTTGAAACTACGCTTGATGTGGTCTAAATCTTTGAAGTAGTCGAGATGGTCAGCGTCGACATTCAGGATAATCGAGATAAACGGAGTGAGCTCCAAGAAAGTATCAACATACTCGCAAGCCTCGCACACGATGATATCACTCTGACCGACATATGAGTTGCCACCGATGAAAGGAAGTTTTCCGCCGATGATAGCTGACGGGTCAAAACCACTGCCTATCAGCACCTGAGAAAGCATAGCTGTGGTTGAAGTCTTTCCGTGAGTACCTGAAACTGCGATTGAGCGGTTATATCTGCGGGTAACTATACCGAGCATAATAGAACGCTCAAGGCAAGGGATACCGCGTTTTTTAGCTTCAACCAGTTCAGGATTATCTTCCTTTACAGCTGCTGTGTAAACAACTAACTCCTGGTCAGTGATATTCTCGGCTTTGTGACCCATGAAAACAGGGATACCGTAGCCTTTGATACGCTCCAAAGTATCGCTTTCGTTACAGTCAGAGCCTGTCAGCTCAAAACCCTCGCTGTGTAGTATCTCAGCCAGCGGACACATACCCGAACCACCGATGCCGATGAAGTGAAGTTTTCTGATATTATCAAGCAAGTTATCGTAATTCATAATCGTTGCCCCTCGTTATTATGTAATACATAAGTATTATAATTGCTATTTTAGAAAAAATAAACATCTGTTTCAATTTTGTTACTACTTTTTTATTATATAGAAAAATAAACTTCCTTGTTACTGTATAATTTTTATGTAAATGTTTTAAAAGGACTGATATTTTGAACAAGAATGATATCATCAGACTTGAGATTGTAGATATGACCTCTGACGGTAGCGGAGTCGCAAAATACGACGGACAGGTAGTGTTCGTACCTGATACTGCGGTTTCTGATATCTGCGATGTAAAAATCCTCAAGGTTAAAAAGAATATATGCTACGGCAAGATTGAAAGTATCATAGAGCCCTCAAAGGACAGAGTTGAGAGCAGATGCCCTGTGTCTACCCGTTGCGGAGGCTGTGTATATCGTCACATGAACTATGAGGCTGAGCTGAAAATCAAGCGCAAGAAGGTTTTTGGCGCGGTGACCAGAATCGGTAAAGTAGACGGTGAAAAGGTCAGAGATATCATCGGTGCGTTTGATGACGGCGTTGACCGCTACAGAAACAAAGCGCAGATTCCCGTAGGTATAGGCAGAAACGGCGAAGTCGAGATGGGCTTTTACTCTAGACATAGCCACCGTATAGCTCCTTGCGATGATTGTCTGCTTTCACCCGAAATTTTCACACAGATTTCAGAAACCTTTAAAGAATTTATCACAAAGCACCCGTATCTTGTATATAACGAAGAAAAGCACTCGGGTAAAATCCGTCATCTGTATCTGAGAATCGGCGAGAAAACAGGCGAAGTTATGGTCTGCGTTGTTGTTAACGGCAGGGGATTTGATTATCAGGAAGAACTCTTTAATGCGATTAAAGAAAAATATCCGCAGGTGAAAAGTGCTGTTATCAATGTGAACACTGAAAAAACCAATGTTATTTTAGGTAACGAGAACATAGTTGTTTTTGGCAAAGAAAGCATCACAGATGAGCTGTGTGGACTGAAGTTTGAGCTGTCACCGCTCGCGTTTTATCAGGTCAACCGCACTCAGGCTCAAAGGCTCTACGAAAAAGCGGGAGAGTATGCAGATTTAAAGGGCGATGAAGTATTACTTGACCTTTACTGCGGAACGGGCACCATAGGTCTTTCTATGGCAAGAGACGCTAAAAAGCTCATCGGTGTTGAGATAATCGACAAAGCTATCGAAAACGCGAAGAAAAACGCGAAAAATAACGGTATAGAAAACGCTCGTTTTATCTGTGGTGATGCAACTAAAGCTGCCGCAGAACTTAAAAAAGAGGGTATCACTCCTGATGTTATTGTAGTTGACCCACCGCGAAAGGGACTGACTCCCGAACTTATCGATATAATAGTTGAGATGGGACCTGCTCGCGTTGTATATGTATCGTGTGACCCTGCGACACTCGGTCGTGATTTAAAACAGTTTGAAGAGCAGAATTATTCTGTAAAAGAAATAACACCTTTTGATTTGTTCCCACGAACCGCCCATGTTGAGAGCGTGGCACTGCTGATAAAACAGGAGAATTAATATGAACTACGAAATTATTAAAATCAGAGAAAATGCTGATAAGATAGACGAATGCGCTACTTGGTTCAACCAAAAATGGGGGATACCAAAAGAAGCGTATCTTGACAGTATGAATGACTGCATCAAAAACGAGGGCGCTGTGCCACAGTGGTATGTTGCAGTGAGTGACGGAAAAATCATAGGTGGACTCGGTGTTATCGAAAACGATTTTCACAACCGCCCTGATTTAGCTCCTAATGTCTGCGCGGTGTTTGTAGAAGAAGAATTCCGCGGACAGGGTGTAGCCGGAGCATTGCTGAACTTCGTCGTCGAGGATATGAAAGCTATGGGAGTCACTACTTTATATCTGCTCACAGACCACACCGGTTTTTACGAGCGCTACGGCTGGGAATTTTTCTGCTACGCTTTAGGCGATGGTGAAGAGCAGGAATCGAGGATGTATATTCATAAGTAATTTCAATATCGTCATTTATAGGGAGAATCTTAATAAAGGTTCTCCTTTTCTTTTTGCGTCTTTATTATGAGTTGAAATTTTCTGTGTTTTGGAATATAATAAGCAAGTTGAAAATTTATGTAGGGTTAATTCTTTAAAAGAATTCTATAATAGAATTCTATTACAGAATAATAAAACAGAAAAGAGCGGAGTTTATGGCTGATTCTCTAGTGCAGATAGATTTGAAAAAGCTTTCAGAAAATGTGAAAGCGATTGTAGAAAAGTACCCACAGTACAAAAACTACATCGGCGTTGTAAAAGGCGATTGCTACGGTCACGGTATGAAAGCTGTGAAGGCACTTAACAAAGGCGGAATAAACTACTTTGCTGTTTCGTCCCTTGAAGAAGCGAAAGCTTTTCGAGAAGTCCTTTCTGATACACCTGTGCTTTATTTAGAGCCTGTGGAGTCTGACAGGCTAAATGAAGCCCAGAACCTGAAACTCACGCTCGCAATTTCTGATATGGAGCATTTGAAAACCGTGCTTTCGTATAAAACTGAGTATTCTTTTAATCTCCATTTGCAGATTGATGCAGGCTTTAATCGTCTTGGCTTTAAGGATAAGCACGAGATAAAACAAGCTGTCGATATGATAAAATCTTCACAGCATACGCTCGAGGGTATATATCAGCATTTTGCGACAGCGGGGATTTTCGACCCGCATTATGATAACCAGATAAATCGTTTCAAAGAGCTCACCTCGCTGATTGATTTAAGTGAGATTCCTATGGTGCATTTAGGAAGCGGAGTGTCGCTTTTAGCTCACGAAAAAATCGATATAGCAAATACTACCCGAATGGGGCTTTTGATGTACGGCTACAACATCGGCCCTCAGTCTTATGGTGGCGGTATCAAGAATAAAATAAGAGAGCTTCGCGACCGCTACTATCAGAAAAAGTGGGGACTTTCAAAAACGATAAAAGATGTAAAGATCGAGCTTTCTCCTGCTATGAGCTACAAGTGCAGAATACTGCATTTGAAGAAAGTCAAAGCGGGCGAGTTTGTTGGATATAACGCTTCGTATAAGGCGGAAAGCGACATGATTCTCGCTATACTTCCTGTCGGCTATAATAACGGCATAGGACACAAAAACTACGGCAGAGTGGTAGAGATAAACGAAAAGCTCTATCCTGTAGTCGGCGAAATCGGAATGAATATGTGCGCCGTCAAGGTGGATAACAGTGTTAAAATAACCGACGAAGTCACCTTGCTCGGAGATAAAATAACGCTTGGAATGTTCAGCCGAAGTGCGGATTTAGGACTGGCTGAAGCTTTAGTTTCAATCGGAAAAAATAACGAGAGAATTTATGTGGAATAATACTTCTGGGAGGTATGTGTTATGGCAATGTCAGTAGGAAAATGGCTACTCAATAAATTTAAAGATATCAACCGCGACAGAATGGACAAGCACATCGAGATTATCAGCAAAAACTCGGGTAAGAGTAAGTTTTATATCAAGTGCAGTATGATGTGGAATTTTCTTACTCAGGGCACAGGCTACACTGACTATTTTCGCGGTAACTTTATTGAGCTTAGCAAAGAAGAAAAAAAGACCTTTGCAACCGCAAAGCGTTTTTACAGACTCATTGAATATCTAAACGACGAGCAGTACAGCATAATACTCGGCGATAAGCTCATTTTCAACGAGATTTTCAAAGAGTACTTAAAGCGTGATTTTATCAATCTGCGAAAAAGCTCAGTAGAAGATTTCAAGAATTTCCTGAGCGATAAAACCACCGTTTTTGCTAAGGAAACAAACGGCGAATGCGGTCACGGTATTAGTAAAATTACTGTTTCTGAAATTGAAGATGTGAAGGCTTTGTATAACAAGCTTGTTGAGAATAATCAGCTTTTGGTCGAGGATGCTATCATTCAGCACGATGACCTCAATCAGATTAACCCGAATGTCGTGAATTCGTTCAGAATAGTCACTGTCTACAAAGACGGCAAAGCTCATGTTGTCAGCAACGCGCTGAGAATCAATCAGGACGACAGCGATGTTATCGGTTGCACAAACGACCTCTATTTCAGCCTTGGTGAAGACGGAAAAATCGACAGTAATGTAATCGATGACTATGCAGTTGTTTATGATACCCACCCGCTGACAGGGAAGAAATTCTCTGATGTTTGTATCAGCGGGGTAAAAGATGCTTTTGAAATGGTAAAAGAAGCTCACTTAAGACTTCCTCAGGTCAGATACATCGGCTGGGATGTAGCGTTTTCTGAAAACGGCCCTGTTATGGTCGAGGGCAACGAGTATCCGGGTTACGGAATACTGCAGTTTTATAAACTGAAAAACAAGCGCACAGGTCACCTAAAAGAAGTCGAGAATGTGCTCGGTGATGAATTCAAAAATATCAGACTTTAAAGGTGATTTTGTGGAAAATACATTTGATAAAATCTACGATATTGTCAGCCAGATACCAAAAGGCAGGGTTGCGACCTACGGCTTAGTTGCAAAGCTCGCGGGTAATAAAAGATGGGCGAGAGTAGTCGGCTATGCACTGCATGTAAATCCCGACCAGAGCAAAATACCTTGCCACAGGGTAGTAAACCGCGAAGGAAAAGTGTCAAAAGCTTTTGTTTTCGGCGGAGAAAACGAGCAGATAAAACTGCTTTTGGACGAGGGCGTAGAGGTTGTTGACGGCAAAGTTGATTTGGAAAAATATTTGTGGAATGTAGGGGTTATATTATGAGAGCGTTAATTACAGGAGCATCGTCAGGGATAGGCAGAGATATGGCAAGGTACCTTGCGTCACTTGGTTGGGATTTAGTTGTTGTAGCCAGAAGAACAGAAAGACTTATTTCTTTAAAAGAAGAATTAAAAGATACTGATGTTATGTGCATCACAGCTGACCTTTCAAAAAAAGAAGACTGCTACCGCGTTTACGAGGAAGCAAAGGGTGTAGAAATTGATATGCTTATTAACAACGCGGGCTTTGGCTTAGCGGGTGAGTTTGTCGACACTGACCTTGACACAGAGCTTAAGATGATTGACACAAACATCACAGCTCTGCATATCCTGACTAAGCTTTTCTTGAATGATTTTGTAAAACGTGACAGCGGAATTATTTTAAATGTTGCGTCGTCTGCATCGTTTATGGCAGGCCCGCTGTTAAACACATATTACGCTACGAAAAACTATGTCTACAGACTTTCACAGGCGATTTATCAGGAACTAAAAGAGAAGAAAAGTAAGGTGAAAGTTTCTATACTTTGTCCGGGTCCGATACAGACAGAGTTTTTAGATGTTGCTGATGTCGGCTTTGTGATAAAGGGACTCAAAAGCGAAGATGTCGCAAAGCTCGCTGTCGATAAAGCACTCAAAGGTAAGTTGATTATCATACCAGGCTTTATGATGAAAGCAGGAAAGTTTTTACTCAGACTCACTCCCGAAAAGCTGATGCTGTGGGTGTCCTACAGAATCCAGCACAAAAAGAAAAAATGATGATATGAAAAAACTCCCCGAAGAAAATTTCGGGGAGTAATTTTATGTATTTTAATAAACCATCATCAGCGGATTTAAACTGTTTTTCTGAGCTTCAGCCTCGTCAATGTAGTCGATAGCCTTGAAAAGTCCGTTTACAACACAGTCACTAGGCTCTATTGCTGTAGTGACTTTGATGTTAGTCGCGTTTTCAACTAAATCGCGCATACCTCTGAGCTTGCTCAAGCCACCAGTGATTGTGATACCGTCGGTGTGGATATCGGAAAGTAGTTCAGGCGGAGTGTCCTCGAGTACATCAGCTATAGCGACAGCGATGTTCTTAGCGATATCAAAGATAACTTCCATAATCTCGCTTGACTTGATATCAACAAATTTCGGCAGACCGCGCACTGCATCTCTGCCCTTAATACGGAAGGTTCTTTCTTCGTTTTCGTACATAACGGTTCCGATTGCTTCTTTACAGCTTCTTGCCATAGCCTTGCCGATTATGAGGTTGTGCTGTCTTCGAGCGTATTTAATGATTTCTTCATCCATAGCGTTGCCTGCTGTTTTGATAGTTTTGCCAACACTGACACCACCTAAAGTCATCACAGCGATGTCCGCAGAGCCTGCGCCCATATCGACAACCATCGCGCCGTGAGGACTCATGATATCCTTGCCACAGCCAAACGCAGCAGCTTTAGCTGATTCCAAAAGAAGAACTCTTCTTACGCCAAAGCTCGAAATAGCGTTGACGATAGCACGCTTTTGCACCTCGGTTATCTCACCCGGAATACACGCGAGCACTCTCGGCATAACAACCTTACTGCTGCACACTTCGCATAAAAAGATGTTCACGAGCTCTTCTACAAGGCTTGACTCTGCGATAACAGAGGACTCAAGCGGAAAGACTACATCTATGCGGTTTGAAGTACGACCGAGCATCTGATAAGCTTCACTTCCGAAAGTGAGAATTTCATTTGTGAGCTTGTCGTATGATATAACCGACGGCTCATCAATTACTTTTCCGTCGTGTTCAATACATATTCTGGTGTTAGCGGTACCTAAATCCAAAGCTATATCCATTTGTATACCACCTTTCGTAATATACCGAAATTATATCTCAGTTTAAAAGATTTTTCAAGGTTAATATAAATGAGCTGTAGTAAGCAGAGCGGCACAGCAGATGTGCGAGGGTTTTGCTTTATTCAGAGTTTTTGAGCATTCACCCAGAGTAGTGCCTGTTGTGATAACATCATCTATCAGAAGTACTGAGCGGTTACGCACCGTGTTTTTGTCGATCACCCTGAAAGCACCTTTTAGATTCTCCAGTCTTTTCCTGCCATTTAAGGTATGTTGAGGTTTAGTGTTTTTTATCTTATCTAAGGTGCAGATGTACGGGAGATGAAGCTCTTGCGACAGCTCCTTTGCGAGTAGCTCGCTTTGATTGAAGCCTCGTTTTTTGAGAGGCTTTTTGTGCATTGGAACATAGGTGATAAAATCAAAAACCATGTCAGGATAACTGCACTTTATGTCTTTTGCCATGAGTTTAGCAAACGCTTTTGAATAGTGCTGTCTGTTGTGAAATTTGAAGTTTATCAGAGCGCGTCTGTATCTACCGCGATAAATAAGCGGAGCGGTGGAGCGATAACCGCCAGTTACACCCTGACACACACCGTGTTTTGGTAGTGCTTTTTCACATTTTTGACAGCAAAGCTCATAGTTTTCGATGACTTTAGAGCAGTAAGGGCATCTGTTCGAAAACAAAAATGAGGTGAATTTATCCTTAATCTTTCTAAAAATCATAGCTTACTAATCCTTGCTTCTTGTTAGAAACTCCTTTAGTCCTGAAAAGCGCAGAATACGCTTGTTGTTGTTGACCATTTTTATTATTGCACTCTGGTCGCCGACTAAGATGAGCATTTTCTTTGCTCTGGTTACGGCGGTGTAAAGCAGATTACGATACATCAGCTGAGGCGCAAAATGGTGCACCGGCATAACGACAGCCTCAAACTCGTTGCCCTGACTTTTGTGAACTGTGCAGGCATAAGAGAGCTCTAAATCAGCAATAGAGTCTTCGTCGTAGAGAGCCACCTTGTCGTCAAAGCGGACTTTTATAAGCTTTGATGACGGGTTAACTTCCTCTAAAATTCCGATATCTCCGTTGAAAATACCCTCGCCAAACTCTCCGTTTTCCTTCACCCAGTTTATGTTATAGTTGTTTTTATTCTGCATAACCTTGTCGCCCTCACGCAAGCAAAAGTAGTTGACACTTATCTCGCGCTTTGATGGGTCTTTAGGGTTAATTATACTCTGAATACGGTTGTTGAGCTCGTATGTGCCGAGTATTCCTTTTCTGGTCGGGGAGAGAATCTGGATATCACTCATACAAGAGTAGCCGTAGGTGTTTTTCAGCCTTCTTGTGCAAAGGTCGGCTATGGTGAAAGCGATGTCTTCTGTGTTTGATTTCTGCATAAAGAAGAAGTCGCTGTTTGTTTCATTCAGGGTAGGCGTTTCGCCGTTTACTATCTTGTGGGCATTTGTGACTATCAGACTGCTCAGTGACTGGCGGAAAATTTCCTTGAGCTTTACTACGGGGACTGTGTCGCTTGCGATAAGATCAGAAAGCACATTACCCGCACCGACCGACGGCAACTGGTCGCAGTCGCCGACTAAAATCAGTCTGCACGACAGAGGAAGAGCACGCATAAGTGACTCGAACAGCACACAGTCAACCATCGAAACCTCGTCTACGATAATAGCGTCGCAGTTGAGCATATTGTGCTCATTTTTCTTAAATTGAGGTCTGTCTTCAATGTCAAAGCTCACTTCCAGCAGACGATGAATGGTTTTCGCCTCTTCATTTGTCAGCGCACTCATTCGCTGAGCGGCACGACCGGTCGGCGCGCAAAGGCACACCTTTTGTCCGTTTTCTTTGAGTAAGCGTATAATAGCGTTCAAAGTGGTGGTTTTACCTGTGCCCGGACCGCCTGTCAAAATAAGCATACCTTTCGTTAAGGCTTCTTTGATAGCTTTTTTCTGAAGCTCTGCGTATTTTATGTTATCAGTTTTCTCGATGTACTCGATTTTTTCGTCAACACCGTCTATTCTCATAGCGGGATATCTCATCAGCATCTGAATTCTCGCGCTGATGTAGGTTTCGCTCTGGTGCATAGAGGAAGCGAAGATAAATTCTTTTTCAGAAATATATTCGCTGATCAAAGAGCCCTCTTCGAGCATTTCTTTCAGAGCGGATTCAACACTGAGTGGCTCGATAGACAGCATTTTCGCTGTGACTTCAATGAGCTTGTCGTATGGCAGACAGGTGTGGCCGTTTAGTTTGTTGTGATTTAAGACATGGCTCAGTGCCGCGCGGACACGGAAACGGTCGTCTAAAGAGCGGTCCTGATGTCTTGCTATCGCGTCTGCTGTATCAAAAGAGATGTTGAGCCTTTCGTCACACAAAACAAAAGGGTTGTCCTCGATACACCTGATAGCCAGATTTCCAAAGCATTTCCAGATTGCTACCGCGGCTTTTGCGTTGATATTAAAGCCTGACAGGTACACCATCAGTTCTCTTATTCCGACAACCTGCTTGAGCTGATTGCTGATATCAAGTGCTTTGTCAGTTGAAATACCTTTGATTTTAGCTACTCTGACAGGGTCGTTTTCAAGCACTGACAGAGTATCAGCACCGAATTCTTTGACAAGTCTCTGTGCTGTGGCAGGACCGACACCTTTTATAGCACCGCTACTAAGGTACTTGAGTATTCCGTCTAAGTTTTCGGGCATAGAACGCTCACAGGCAGTAGCTACAAACTGCTGTCCGTACGATGGGTGGTTTTTATATGTACCGTAAAGCTTTACCTGCTCGCCGACGCTTATCAGTGGCATTGTGCCGACAGCGGTTATCATTTCGTTTTCGCCTATAAGCTCAATAACGGTGTAGCCGTTTTCTTCGTTTCTGAAAACTATCGACTCAACCTGACCGCTGAGTTCATAAAGCTCATTGTTTTCGTTCATGCTCATAATAATTCCTATATAGAAAAATAAATATAATCATTGAATTTTTACATTCTGTGCTTTATAATATAACATATTGTTAAAAATAAAGATATACTTTTGGGGGAATAAAAATGGAATTTATTGCAAACGAAGGTAAAAATGTTGAAATAGAGGTAAACGGTGTGACCTATATGCGCCACGCTATCAAAACTCACTTTGTAAAGCAGGGCGAAAGCTACATCGATATTTTTGAAAAATATGTTTCTCCGCTTTATGAAGAGGGGGATATCGTGTCTTCTGCTGAGAAGATTATCGCTCTTTGCCAGAACAGGGTAGTTCGCAGAGATGAGCTCAAAATCGGCTTTTGGGCAAAGCTTTTGTCGAAATTTGCTTCCCACCCTGACACAGGTGTCGGCGTTGGTGAAACTATCAAAATGCAGTACGCTATCTCAAAATGCGGTCTTTTAAAGGTGCTCTGGGCGTCATTTGCGGGCGGTGTGTGCAAGGTTTTCGGCAAAAAAGGCGTTTTCTACGAAATCGTTGGCAGTGATGTAGCAGGACTCGACGGTTTTTATGACCATGTGTGGAGCGAGTACCGTGACATCGGTATCGAAAATCCAGAGAATCCGTCAGGCGTTTGCGACGAGATTAAGGAAAAGCTCGGCATCTCCTGTATGATAGTTGACGCAAATGATTTAGGTCAGGAGATTTTAGGCTATTCTTCGGATATCACACTTACCGAGGAAGAGCTCCTAGGTCTTATCAAGGACAACCCGACAGGACAGGGTCAGCAGACAACTCCGCTGATTCTTATCAGAAAAAAGCAGTAAAGTACCTATAACAAAGCAGGGCGGTGAAAACTCACAGCCCTGCTTTTTCTTTGAAAGCCTCTTTTGATAAAACGGATAAGTATGAATAGTCTTTCTGAAGTAGTGATAATTCTTTTTTCGAATAATCACTGAGATTGTCGCTGATAAGTACAATGCTTTTGAAAGCACCCAGCTTCTGTGCTTTTGCTACAATACTGCGAACAGAGAATTCTAAGTCAACCGATTTGTCGTCTTTTGGAAAAAGAAGCACAACAGCATCGTCGTCGTTGAATTTAGTGAGTCTGTAGTAAAGCTCAAAAATTATGTGCGATATTCCTACTATCGCTAAAAAAGAAAGAATAACAAAAAACACGATTTTCATTTTATCACCTCAGTATATGATATTTTATAAAGCAGAATTTGTGACGAATATTACACAGCTTTGGGTCCATAATAAAAATGGTGTATGTTAAGTATGCCAAAAATTAAAGAAGGTGAAATTATGGACAACACTTACGCAAACCGCAGTATCCGCTGTACAGTAGACAACTGCAGATTCCACAACGACAAGGAAAACTACTGCTCTCTCGACAGCATTCAGGTTTCAACTCACGAGAAAAACCCGACAAAAGTCGAGTGCACAGACTGTTCAAGCTTTATGTGCAAGGATAGCTGTAAAGGCTGTAACTAAAGAAATAGAAAGAGCAGGCAATTGAGTTGTCTGCTCTTTTTGTATCACCAAATATATTTTTGTTACATAAAATGTGGTGTAGTATTATTGAAGGGTGAGAGAGTATGTACAACAGCGTAGGCTTCATCGGTGGAGATAAACGGCAGCTTTTCTGTGCAAAGGCTTTTCTACATGATGGAATGAAAGTGGCTTTAGGCGGTTTTGATATGCTCAAAAGTGACACAGAGATGGAGATAACTACCCCGCTTGAAGCGGCACTTTGCAGTGAGTTTATAGTGCTTCCTCTGCCGTGCGTAAAGGGAGGAAAATTAAACGCTCCGTTTTCAAAGTCAGATATAGTAATTGACGATGGGCTTATCAGAGCTATGAGCGGGAAAAAGATTTTCTGCGGTATGAAAGACAGACTCATTAGTGTTGCTCCTGCGCTGAATAAAGAATTAGTGTATGATTATTCTTTAAGAGAAGAATTCGCTGTAAAAAACGCGCTCTCGACCGCCGAGGGAGCAGTCGAAATCGCTATGCGTGAATTCGAGGGGACTATAAGCTCTGCTCGTGTTTTAGTCTGCGGATACGGCAGGATAGGTAAGGTGCTGAGCTCTATGCTAAAAGCTCTTAATGCCGATGTTACCGTGAGTGCCAGAAAAAAGAGCGACCTTGCGTGGATTGAGCTAAACGGCTATAACGCTGTAGAAACCAAATCGCTTTTAGAAAAATCACCTTTTGATATTATTTTCAACACAGTGCCCGCTCTGGTTTTTGATTCTTACCTTTTGTCGCATATCGCAAAAAACGCGATAGTGATAGATTTAGCGTCCTATCCGGGCGGCGTGGATTTTGAGGCGTGTAGCAGGCTTTCGATTTTTGCTATCCACGCACTTTCACTCCCCGGAAAAGCCGCTCCGAAAACTGCGGGTGAAACAATAAAAGAAACGATAACTAATATGCTTGAGGAGGATGGCAGGTGTCAAAAACTTGCATAGGTTACGCGATGTGCGGTTCCTTTTGTACCTTTTCTAAAGCACTCAGAGAAATGAAAAATCTTGTCGAAATCGGGTATGATGTTTTGCCGATTATGTCAGTAAACGCATCGACCACCGACACACGCTTTGGAAAGGCAAAGGATTTTATATCAGAGATTGAAGAAATTACAAAGAAAAAGATAGTGGATAGAATCACCTCGGCTGAGCCGATAGGACCAAAGAAAATGTGCGATTTGCTACTGATTTCACCATGTACAGGGAACACGCTGGGTAAAATTTGCAACGGAATCACCGACACTCCTGTCACCATGGCTGCAAAATCCCACCTGAGAGTGCTCCGCCCTCTGCTTTTGTGCGTTGCCACAAACGACGGACTGGGCGCTTCTGCTCAGAATATCGGGCGACTTTTGAACACTAAGAATGTGTACTTTGTGCCACTTTCACAGGATGACCCGATAAACAAGCCTAACTCGCTTGTGTCGCATTTTGAGCTTATTTCACAGTGTGTAGAGCTGGGGCTAAAGGGAGAGCAACTCCAACCGGTGTTCAGATAGATATTTCTGTATTAGAATAATAAATAATTCTAAAATAGAATAACAACAGCGAAAGTCGGGCATAATTTTTGCTCGGCTTTTGTTTTTTGCAAAGTTTTATTGAAAACAGCGAGTAACTGTGATATATTTATATATCATCAGTTAAAGGGTGGTTATATGAAATATTGTTCAAGCTGCAGAAAGCTTTGTAGCGGTGCGGAGGCTGTTTGTGCCGATTGCAATAAAGGCTATAATGAGATAAACGATATCAACGAGCCTGTGCTCATATGTGTAGTAGGCGGAGTTGACCGAAGTGTTGCTTGCGGTGCTCTTAATGACGCTAATATTCCATTTGTTGAAAAGCAGTACGGAAAAATCGGCGTGTCTAACGAGATAGTGACCGGCTACGACGCAAAGTTGCTAAACATCGCAATCGAAGTGCCTTACTCTGCTGTACCTAAAGCTTATGAGGCTTTAGCTAGTGTAGGAGTAGAGTGCAAGGTCGATGACGATATTTTAGAGCAAACTAAAGCTGACATAGAAGAGTACAAGCTCAAACTGAAGAACGATGATATACAGATGAGCGATAAAAAGCGGACTGCTGTCAGAGTGCTTTCGGCTATCGCGTTCATCGTCTTGGTTGCTCTGGTTATCTGGGGCACTGATTATGTTATGGAACTAATCAAGAACTTATTTGGAGGTTGATTTTATGAATATCAATACATTATGCGTACAGGCAGGCTATGAGCCTAAAAACGGCGAAGCAAGAGTAGTGCCGATTTGTCAGAGCACAACCTTTGCTTATGACAGTGCTGAAACAATGGGCAAGCTGTTTGACTTAGAAGAAGACGGCTTTTTCTACACACGACTTGCTAACCCTACTTTAGATGCAGTGGAGAAGAAAATCGCCGCTTTAGAGGGCGGTGTCGGTGCGATGCTAACTAGTGCAGGACAGGCAGCGTCTCTTATTTCCATCACAAATATCTGTAAAACAGGCGACCATGTTATCTGTGCTGCTGCTATCTACGGCGGTACTTTCAATCTCTTTAACAAGACTCTCCGCGATTTGGGTATTGAGTTTGATTTTGTGGACCCTGCAGCGTCTGAAGAAGAACTTAATAATGCTTTTAAAGAAAATACACGTGCTGTATTTACAGAAACTTTATCTAACCCGTCACTTGATGTCTGTGACCTTGAGCTTTACGCAAAGTGCGCTCACGCTCACGGCTGTCCGCTGATTGTTGACAACACTTTTGCTACTCCTGTTAACTGCAGACCTTTCGAGTGGGGCGCAGATATTATCGTTCATTCTACTTCCAAATATCTGGACGGTCACGCTGTAGCTCTCGGCGGATGCTTAGTTGACAGCGGTAATTTTGACTGGAACAACGGCAAATACCCGATGCTCACAACTCCTGATGAAACATACCACGGAGTAACATACACAGAACACTTTGGCAAGGCGGCATACATCGCTAAAGCCAGAGTTCACCTCATGCGCGACTTGGGTACACAGATGTCACCTCAGAATGCTTTCCTTCTCAACTTAGGTTTAGAAACACTCCACCTGAGAATGCCTCGCCACTGCGAGAATGCTCAAAAGGTCGCAGAGTTTTTAGCAAATCACGAGAAGGTTGATTGGGTTAACTTCCCAGGGTTAGAGTCAAATAAATACTTTGACCTTGCGAAAAAATATATGCCAAACGGCACCTGTGGTGTTATCTCCTTTGGCGTCAAGGGTGGCAAAGCTGAGGCTGCTAAGATGATGGAAGGCTTAAAGCTTGCTAAAATCGTTGTTCATGTTGCTGATGCGCGTACCTGCGTGCTTCATCCTGCTTCTACAACTCACCGTCAGCTTAACGATCAGCAGTTACTGGATGCCGGAATTATGCCTAATATGATCAGACTTTCTGTCGGTATCGAAGATGTTGAGGATATCATTTCTGATTTTGCTCAGGCTTTAGAAAACGTATAATTTTACTCTATCCGCAGTACGCTTGTATTGCGGATAAAATATAGGTGCAGTTATGAAACATTTTGTCAGTGCAATAATCGCCGCTTCGGGCAACTCCACCAGAATGGGACTCAGTATCTCAAAACAGCTCATCGAATTATGTGGTAAGCCGACTATTTATCACACGCTTTCCGCTTTTGAAAAGTGTGAGGTTATCAATGAAATTGTCGTAGTTTGCCGTGAGATTGATATGGACAGCATCAAAGCAATTGCTGATTCTTTTTCGAAAGTAAGAGCTGTCGTCACAGGCGGGGATACAAGAGCAGATTCCGTGAAAAACGGGGTAGAGGCGTGTTCAAAAAACTCTCAGTTTTTCGCCATTCACGACGGAGCGCGTCCGCTTGTAAACTCTGATGATATAAAAAAGGTAGTAGAGCGCGCGTTAGAAGTAAAGGCGGCGACGCTCGGCACAGCGGTCACTGACACGATAAAAGTAGTGAATGAGGATAATACTATCGTCACCACTCCTGACAGAGCGACACTAAAAGCGGTGCAGACACCACAGGTTTTTGAGAGAGAGCTGTATCTTAGAGCTATAGAAAACGCTACAGAGAAAAACCTATCCGTTACTGATGATTGTTCAATGGTTGAAGCACTTGGTGAGAAAGTTGAGGTAGTGCTTGGCAGTAGCGAGAATATTAAGCTCACTACTCAGACTGATATCGTTTTTGCTCAGGCAATTTTAAAAAGCAGAGATTTATAATTCTAAATCAGAATTCTTTAACAGAATTCTTTAAAAGAAATAAAGGAGGATAAACAATGAGAATAGGACACGGATACGATGTACACAAGTTAGTAGAAGACAGATTGCTTATCTTAGGTGGTGAGCAGATTCCGTACAAAAAAGGACTCTTAGGTCACTCTGATGCTGATGTACTGCTCCACGCGATTATGGACGCGTTACTCGGAGCTGCTGCTATGCACGACATCGGCTACCATTTTCCTGATACCGACGAGCGATACAAAGATGCTGACAGTATGATGCTACTCAGAGAAGTGGTGAAAAAGCTCAGAGAAAAGGGCTACAAAATCGTCAACATCGACGCTACGGTTATCGCTCAGGCACCTAAGCTCAAGCCGTTTATCGAGAATATGCGCGAGAACATCGCATATACCTGCAAGGTTGATGTAGATTGTGTGAATGTTAAAGCAACAACAGAGGAGCACTTAGGCTTTACGGGGAGTGGCGAGGGCATTTCTGCTCACGCTGTTTGTCTGATTGAATAAAACAAGAATAGAAACCGCACCTTTTTCATACTTTTGTAGTAATGAAAGAGGTGCATTTTTATGTTAATAAAAAGATTAGTGTCTGTTATTCTGAGCGTGTTGCTCATTGTGCCGATGTGTGCGATTTCTGTTTTTGCCTTATCCGAAGATGAGATAAGCTCTCCGTCGGCAGTTTTGATGGAGCCTTCTTCGAAGAAAATTCTTTTTGAGAAAAATCCGCACGAAG
Source organism: Ruminococcus sp. (assembly GCA_017410265.1). Classification (GTDB taxonomy): domain Bacteria; phylum Bacillota; class Clostridia; order Oscillospirales; family Acutalibacteraceae; genus Ruminococcoides. The sequence goes on from JAFQRC010000001.1 coordinate 208,753, forward strand.
AGAGAGCTTGTGCTTCAATCACAAAGGTTATGACATTGTTAATCGTTATGGAAGCGATTGAAGAGGGAGTTATAGGCTACGACGATGTTGTTACAACCTCCGAGCACGCAAAAAGTATGGGCGGGTCAGATATCTGGCTAGAAGTCGGCGAGCAGATGACAGTAGATGAGATGATAAAAGCGACCGCGGTAGCTTCCGCAAACGACGCGGCTGTAGCTTTAGCTGAGCATCTGTGCGGTACTGAAGATGAATTTGTAGCTAGAATGAACGAGCGTGCGAAAGAGCTAGGTATGGAGCACACCGTGTTTAAAAACTGCAACGGCTTGGACGAAGAGGGGCACTTGACCTGTGCGTATGATGTTGCGCTGATGTCGTGTGAGCTGATGAAACACGAAAAGATTTTTGACTACACTACCATATGGCTTGATACTTTGCGCGGTGGCGAAACCCAGATAGTAAATACTAATAAACTGCTCAAATCCTACGACGGTATCACAGGGCTCAAAACAGGAACAACAGGGGATGCGGGCTCGTGTATTTCTGCTACTGCAGAAAGAAACGGTATGTCGCTTTGCGCCGTGGTACTGGGAGCTGTTACGGGTACTGAGCGCTTCAAAGATGCGGCTGTGCTACTTGACTACGGCTTTGCAAACTACGAGGTGCTGAAATTCGATGCTACTGAGAATAAGCTGAGTACAATAGAAGTGAAAAACGGAATGCAAAAGCAGGTGAAACTAGAGTGTAGCGGCGCGACAGATATGGTGGTGACAAAGGGAAGTGGAGAGAAAATCGAGCAGACTATCACACTTTCTGAATCTATAGATGCTCCCGTAAAAAAAGGCACAAAGGTCGGCACGCTGACATATGCTCTCGATTCAAATGAAGTCGCGAGCTTTGATATCCTGACCACCGAGGAAGTCGAGAAAATGTCGTTTTCGGCGGTGTTAGCAGAACTGTTTTCTGCCCTGATTGCACTATAAATGTGGAAAATCAACTCTTCTTCGCTGACAATTTGCACAAAATTTCAGTCGTAAAATCGTTACAAAATACAGCAAAGAAAGCTCAATTGCTATTGCAAAAAAACTCAATTTATTGTATAATGATGCCATCAGTATAACTATAACTTGTTATACTTCTTTTACGGAATTTTAAAGGAGGATCACTAATGCCAACAACACTCAGTGATAAACACTTACTGGGCTTTGTGAGCGAAGAGGAATACGTAGGTATCGCACCTCAGGTTAAAGCTGCTCACGAAGCACTTCATTCAGGAGAAGGTTTGGGCAACGATTTCATCGGCTGGCTCACACTTCCTACAGATTACGACAAAGAAGAATTCGACCGCATCAAGAAGGCTGCTGAAAAAATCAAGAAGGATACTGACATCTTCGTAGTTATCGGTATCGGCGGCTCATACCTTGGCGCAAGAGCTGCTATTGAGTTTATTAAGTCCCCTAACTACAACGCTCTCTGTAAAGACACACCTCAGATTTACTACGCAGGTAACTCAATCAGCTCAACAGCTTTGGCTGAACTGCTCGAAATCTGCGAGGGAAAAGATGTTTCAATCAATATGATTTCGAAATCTGGTACTACTACAGAACCTGCTATCGCCTTTCGAGTATTCAGAGAATTACTCGAGAAAAAGTACGGCAAAGAAGGCGCTAAGGAGCGTATCTACTGCACAACCGATAAGGCAAGAGGAACACTCAAGCAGCTCGCTGACAAAGAGGGCTACGAAACATTCGTTGTTCCTGATGATGTAGGTGGCAGATACTCAGTTCTCACAGCTGTCGGTCTTCTTCCAATCGCTGTATCAGGTGCTGACATCGACGCTCTCATGAATGGCGCAAAGGCAGCTCAGGACGAGTTTGATAACGCCGATCTCTTTACTAACGATTGCTACAAGTACGCAGCTATCCGTAACATTCTCTACCGCAAGGGTAAGTCAACTGAAGTGCTCGTTTCCTACGAGCCGGGCTTTACTATGATGAACGAATGGTTCAAGCAGCTCTACGGTGAATCTGAAGGTAAAGACAACAAGGGTATTTTCCCTGCAAGTGTAATCTTCTCAACAGACTTACACTCTATGGGTCAGTATATTCAGGACGGAAGACGTAATCTTTTTGAGACTGTTGTTCTCTTTGACAAGTGCAAGAAGGAAATCACCTTAGGCACTGACGAAGAAAATGTTGACGGCCTCAACTTCCTAAGTGGTAAAACAATGGACTTTGTCAACAGAAAAGCTTTTGAGGGCACTGTGCTCGCTCACAACGACGGTGGCGTACCTAATGTTGTACTCAATGTCAAAGAGATGAGCGAATATGAGCTTGGTTACCTCGTATACTTCTTCGAGAAGGCTTGCGCTATCTCAGGCTACATCCTCGGTGTTAATCCGTTTAACCAGCCTGGCGTTGAGTCTTACAAGAAGAATATGTTCGCTTTACTTGGCAAGCCTGGTTACGAGGACGCTAAAGCAGAGCTCGAAAAGAGATTACAGTAATCCATCCTGCTTTCCCCTCAAGGGGAAGGGGGACCGCGAAAGCGGTGGATGAGGTGTGGTTAAACTGCACTTCTAAACCAACATATTAAATACAGGAGGCTATATAATTATGGTAACATTAATTATTGGTAAAAAAGGCTCAGGCAAAACAAAGAAACTCATCCAGCTTGCTAACGAGGCTGTTGCTAAATCTCAGGGCAACGTTGTTGTTATTGAGAAAGGCGCTAAGCTTACATACGATGTAACTCACAAAGCAAGACTTATCGATACAGATGTATACGGAATTAAAGGCTACAACATGCTTTTAGGTTTTATCAGCGGTATCTGCGCAGGTAACTACGATGTTACTGACATTTTCGTTGATTCAACTTTCAAGATTTGTGAAGAAGGCGTAGACGGCATCGCTGCTTTCGTTGAGAAGCTCGACGCTCTCTCAGAAGAAGCTCAGGCTAACATCACAATGCTCATCTCAGCTGCTGAGGCTGACCTCCCTGAGGGTCTTAAGGCTGAGTGTGTTGAGATTTAATCGCTAGAGATAAATTTCTTTATAAGAACTAAACGGCAGAAGTACCAAGAGGTGTTTCTGCCGTTTTTGCTATAAAATTTTATTTGAGTGAAACACATAGGGGTGTTTCAAGCGTTTTATAAGTGAAAGAGTTTGTCTGAGTTTTATTATAGGAGTTGATATTATGAAAAAGGTTATCAGTATTATTTTAGCTTTACTACTGTTTGCTTTTGCACTGCCTTTGAATGTCGGAGCGACGCAACCGCCGTATTCACAGTTGTTTGAGAGCAAAGAAGCTATGCTCAGTGGTATAGCGGAATACACACAGACTTTTCCGAATGTTTCTTATTCAGACTTTGCGTTAGTAAGACCGAAAAACTGTGTTGCTGCTAACAAGAAAGTTGTCTTGCCTGCACTCAAAGACACTTATGCCACAGAGTATGAGTACAGTATCGCTGAAGCTCAGTACGGCAATGGCGTTAACTATACTTTCACTTCTTACAAAACAGTTGAGTCGGATAGCTACATCAGATTCCTGACCTACTACAATATGCCTGAGTTTTTTGTTCCAAGAAAAGTTGATAGGATGTTTCATGAAAACCAGACCGCTAAAATACATATGGGTACAGTCTGCGGATATACCTATAGAGCGGCTAATCTTACTGAGGGCGAAACTACCTACTGTGAGTATCGTTTTGCTGTAGATGACAAGTATATCGTATGTTACACAGAAGATGAATACAGTCAGGAATTTATAGATAACTTGCAGTTTGAGGAAACTGAGGTTACTTTATCTTTATATCTTTCAGGAGAGAAGTACTACGACAGGATTGTGGAGCATTTTTACGACTATCAGCCGGACAACTATGAAGAAATGTATTTTCATTTCAGTGATGAGGGCAACGCAGAGCCTGACTGGGCACTGATCAGGTGCCAGTTTATGCCGCCACCTTGGGAGGCTATTCTTAGCATTAAAATAGGCGACAGAGTGCTTTCTAATGTGGCTGGTTGTAGCTTTTGTGGTGTAGGTTTTTGCGTTTATGTCAAAGAGAGCGATGAAGTGATACCGCTTGTGGATAAAAATTTAGAGCAGATTTACGAGCTTTGCCCGGGTTTTGTCGAAATATTAGACGAAAATAATTTAGGTAGGTTGTATGGTGATATCGACAATAGCGGTAGCTTAGAGATTACCGATGCTACATATATTCAGCGACACCTTGCGGGATATAATGATGGCATTTTTGAACTCCCATACAAATATGAGATTTACTTTTATGATAACTATCCTATCTCTGATGTAGACTATGATGGTGAAACAACAGTATTGGACGCAACAGTTATTCAGCGCAAGATAGCTAATCTTAAATAAACCGAGTAATACAAACGGCAGGACTATCCTAAGGGTAGCTCTGCCGTTTTTGCTTTCTGAAAATTATTTTTAATGAGTGAAACTTTTCTGGGTTTTTTAGTGTTTTAGTAGTGAAAGGGATTTACATATAATTCCAAAACAGAAATAAAACTCTAAAACACTACAGGAGGCGATTTTATGAAAAAATTATTGGCATTAATACTTGCGGTTGTGATGATTCTGAGCGTGTCCGCTGTTGCTGTGACAGCTGAAGAATACGAAATCAGCGATGATTTTCTGAACGCTGTCAGAGAAGATTACGGTGACTATACCATTGAAAAAGACGATATTTTCATACAGTATATGAGGGATTTGGGGAATGATAGCTACCTTGTCAAATACGGAGCGGGGGATTACGCTTACCCTGACGATATGGTTGCGATAGGGCTTGGTAGCTATATTATCACTACTTCCCGTCCTGTGCCTGCTATCTATTTTAACAAGAGAATGTTTACGCTCGAAGAAGCCTACGATAATCTTATTCTCACTGAGAAAGAACTTGAAAAAATGCTCACTTTCGATGGAATTTATGTAGAAAAGTCTAAGGTTACTCTGGCTCTGAAAGAAGCAAAACACTCTTATAAGAACGACGATTTCATCAATGTACTCTTCACACTCGTCGGCAGTGAAAAGACTTTCTTTGATTTCTACGAATACGGGGTTGTGAGTACGACAGAAGCGGGGGAGCAATACAAAGCCTACTGTGATGAATTACACGAAAAATTTCTCAGAGAAGTCCTGAGTGGAGTAGACTACATCGACCGCGTGCACAATAACGGCATCAGCGTTGTTTCTATCAAGAAGCAGGATATCGAAAAGATTTCGCAGTCTGATATGGTTGTTCTGATGGACTATGTTTCTGATGCTCATATGAAGTATATCGAAACATACAATTCTTCTTTCAAAAACTACACATACAGAGAAAAGCGTTCGGTTTACGATGAAAATAGAGAGCTCAGCTACATACTGATTAACGCGTATAGCAATATGTTCGCTACTGCTCAAACTGGTTTTCGTATCGGTGATGTTGTTATGCACAGCTATAATATACACTCTGAATTTGTTTATCAGTACGGTCTTTATGATGTGAAAGAGGATAAGATTTACGACCTTTTTGATTTAAGAAAAACCCCTGAGAAATACTACAAACTCGAAGAAAACCTTGTGAATTTCTGTGGCGGTATACCGATAGGGGACAGCAACGGCGACGGTAAGGTTACTGTTTTGGATGCTACTGTTATCCAGCGTGTAGTAGCGTCGCTTGAGCGGCTACATAATCCTGATCATTATGTCAGCCATAAAGATAACGAGAGCGGATACATCAGTGACTACGACGGTGACGGCGAAATCAGCGTTCTGGATGCGACTTGTATCCAGCGAAAAGTAGCAGGACTTTAGTAAGTGAGTAAATAAAAAAACGGCGGAGCAGAAGCTTCGCCGTTTTTGTTGTACGGATATATGAAAAAAAGCTCGGTGGTTCAGAATTTATGGGTCTGCTACAGCGATATCACGCTTTACCTACCTCGCATCTTTTTCGAATTTCCACTGTTCCTCGCTCTCTTGCTAAAATCAAGAAGAAAATTACATTCTTGATTTTTTAACGCGAGAGCTCGGTCACTTTGAAATTCGAAAAGCTCGGTGGTTCAGCGCTTAATATAATGAAAAAAGTCCCCGTCGAAACGGAGACTTAGCTTTCATAGATAAACTTAGATAGCGCGAGTTACCTTGCCTGAACGTAAGCAACGGGTGCAAGCGTGTACTCTCTTTGGAGAACCGTCAACGATAGCCTTAACGCGCTGAACATTCGGTTTCCAAGTTCTGTTTGAACGTCTGTGTGAGTGAGAAACCTTGATGCCGAATTTAACATCCTTACCACAGAAATCACATTTTGCCATTTTCCCACACCTCCTTGTGAATATTACAAAATGCTTTGTTAACTTGTCCATAATAACAGAAAACAAATAAAAATGCAAGACCTTTTTGAAAATTCTTTTTACTTGTTTTTTATAGGCTGTTGTTGTATAATATATGGTGATTAATTATAAGTGGTATTTTTGCCCTTTTGGAGGACTAAAATTTGTTTAGTGAACTTGTTGCATTATTTAACGGAAACGGCAGTTTTATGGGGATTGTTATCCACATTCTTGCTATTCTGATGATTATTTTTCTGGTGTTGCCGTTTCACGAGTGGGCGCACGCGTGGGTGGCGTCGCTTTTGGGCGATACTTCGATTAAATACAGAGGTCGCTTGTCATTAAACCCTTTGTCACACATCGACTATATGGGTGCGTTGTGTTTGCTGTTATTTGGCTTTGGTTGGGCAAAGCCTGTGCCTGTCGATGACAGAAATTTCAAAAATCCTAAGGTTGGTATGGCGATTGTAGCCCTATCAGGACCGCTTGCGAATATCGTGGCAGCTATGGTCGGTGGCCTTGTTTTCTACGGGCTGATTTATCTTGCTCCTACATTCATCGTTTCGCAGGTTGGTTATTATATCGCGTTGTTTCTGGAGTACTACATTGTTATCAACTGTTCTTTGGCGGTGTTCAACCTGCTACCTATTCCACCGCTCGACGGCTCTAAGATACTTTTTGCTTTCCTGCCTGACAAATGGGTGTACAAGTTCTATCAGTATCAGCAGATTTTTTCAATCACTCTGATTGTTTTACTGTTTGTCGGTGTGCTTGACATACCACTTGCGTTTGTGCAGAATGCAGTGACCGGATTTGTATCCACAGTGTGTTCGTTACCGTTTAAACTGATTACGGGAATCTGATTTTGAGAGGAGGGCTCAAAATGGCGGAAAATAAGAATATCGACAGCCTTTTGTTGCCTGACACTCAGGAAGCTACGGTTGTTGACGAAAACGCGAAGTTTTCTTATAAATTCGAGGCTTTTGAAGGTCCGCTTGACCTGCTTTTAAGCCTTATCACTAAAAATAAAATCGATATCTACGACATCTGTATAGAGGAGCTGCTCTCTCAGTACATGGAGCAGATTAACGCGATGAAAGAGGAGGATATGGATATTGCCTCTGAGTTTCTTGAGATGGCATCGCGTCTAGTTTACATCAAGTCGGTTATGCTGCTTCCGAAATACGAGGATGAGGCAGAAGAACTCAAAAAGGAACTCACAGGTCAGCTCCTTGAATATCAGGAATGCAGAAGAGTCGCTAAGATGCTTGCTCCGATGGTGTCTTTTGATACTTATTCAAAAGAGCCGTCGCCTGTTGAATTTGACTTGACCTACAACAGAATTCACAAGAGTGAAGATATAGCACTAGCCTATGTCGGTGCTGTTGGCAGAGGAAAGCGCAGACTCCCGCCTCCGAGGGACGCGTTTGCGGGAATCGTTTCTAAAAAGATAGTGTCAGTCAGCTCGCGTATTATCCATGTTATGAAAAGGCTTTGGAGAGGGCGCACTGTTACATATAAAGAGCTGTTTATCGCAAGCAAAGAGAAAAGCGAGCTTGTCGCTACCTTCCTTGCGGTGTTAGAGCTAGTAAAAGGTAAGCGTGTTGTTATCGATGGTAACGGTGATGACGCGAAAGTTTCCATGATTGAGAGGGATAGTAAATGACAAGAGAAGAATACAAAGCCGCCATTGAGGCAATACTCTTTGCGTCAGGTACATCTGTCCCTGTCAGCAGACTTGCCCAGACTTTGGAAATCACCGAAAAACAGGCTGAAAATTACGCGCTCGAGCTGTGTAAGGAGTACGAGGAATCAAGCCGTGGTATCAATGTCATCAGACTTGATAAAAGCTACCAGATGGTTTCTAAAAAAGCCTACGCTCCTCAGATTCGTACAGCGATGGATTTGAGAAGAAATGTTCCGCTGTCACAGGCGGCTATGGAAGTGCTCGCGGTTGTTGCGTACAACCAGCCTGTAACAAAGTCGTTTATCGAGCAGGTCAGAGGCGTTGACTGCTCGGGCGTTATCGGCTCACTTACCACAAAAGATTTGATTGAGGAAAAAGGAAGACTCGAGCTTCCTGGCCGTCCGCTTTTATATGGCACAACCGAGAATTTCCTCAGATGTTTCTCGATTTCATCACTCGACGAGCTTCCGCCACTTCCCCAGAAACAGCAAAATCCTGACGAAAAAGCGCTTGATGAGGACGACTCTCAGCTGTCAATTTTCGAAAGTGAAAAAGTAGATAACAGCTCAAACGGCGAAAACGCTGAAGATATTGACGATACAATCACCGCGACAGTCGGGGAGATTATTGAACAGGCAACTGCTGAGTAATTGAGGTTTACTGATGATTGCTTTGTATATACTGCTTTGTCTTTTCTTGGTGCTTGGTCTTCTGTGTTTTGTGAAGCTTAAGTTTACAGCACAGTACACAGACTCACTGTCCCTAAGACTAAAGGTGCTGTTTTTGACATTCACCTTAGTGCCTGCTAAAAAGAAATCGAAAAAGCAGAAAAAGAAAATTCCTAAAAAGAAAAAAGAACAATCAAAAAAGACCGCTAAAAAAGAGAAAAAGCCGTCTAAGTTGAAAAAGCTCAGCGATAAAAAGGGTCTGTCAGGACTGCTCTCTATGCTCTCTGAGATAGTTAAGCTCATTGGCACTACAGCCAAGGGTATTTATTCAAATATAGTTATCGAAAAGCTTGACTTGGATATTACTATAGTCGGAACAGATGCCGCAGATACCGCGCTTAAATATGGCAAGCTGTGTGGAGTTTTCTACTCAGCGGTGACGGTTATCTGCGATAATGTCAAAGAGGTCTACGACTACAATATCGACATAAAGCCTGATTTTGACGACGAGGCGAAGGGCAAAATTTTCGCTGACACTGTGTTTTATATCCGCGTTTTTTATGTGCTGAAATACGCACTCAAAGCTTTATTTAAAATGTTAGTTATCAGATACAGAAGATAAAAAGGAGATTTCAGTATGGACCATCCAATCAATTCGTTAATGGACACAACGATGAAAAAAATCAAGGAAATGATTGATGTCAACACCATCATCGGTGACCCTATCACCACACCTGACGGCACAACCATCATTCCTGTTTCAAAGGTTTCCTACGGCTTTGCATCAGGCGGCTCAGATCTGCCTACTAAAAAGGACAACAAAGACTGCTTTGGTGGCGGTAGCGGTGCAGGTGTTACTATCAACCCTGTCGCTTTTCTGTATGTTTCCAAAGGTAATGTCAAGCTCATTCCGATTGAAAAGTACGACGGCGCCGTTGACAGAGTTGTGGGTATGGTGCCTGATTTGGTTGATAAGGTCACAGAGCTTTTCAAAAAGGACAAAAACGACGACCTTGATACAAGTGACCTTGATAAGGATATCGACGAGTTTGTATAAAGTATAATGTACTGCCCTTTTTCATATATATCCATTGGTGATGTTATGAAACGGGCTGTGTGTGTACTGCTTATTATTTTACTTTCAGTTTTTAATTTTAGTGCGACAGCCTGTGCAGAGGAACTTTCGTTATCAGCACAGGCTTATGTACTGTATTGTGTGGAAAACGGTGAGGTGATTTTAGCTCACAACGAGAATGTGACTATGAAACCTGCCTCCACTACGAAAATTATGACCACGCTTTTAGCTCTAGAAGCGTGTGATATCGAGGATCCTATTGTAGAGTTTGATGAAGCTATGATAGCCGAGGGTAGCTCGATGTACTTAAAAATCGGCGACACTGTGCATCTGTCCGACTTAGCTGTTGGTATGATGATGGCATCGGGCAACGATGCGGCGAATGCGGTGGCAATTGCGATTAGTGGAAATTTAGAAAACTTCTCCGATTTGATGAATAACAGATGCAGAGAAATCGGGATGAAAAACACTCATTTTGTCACACCATCGGGTCTTGACGATGAAAATCACTATTCTACTGCGTATGATATGGCACTGCTGATGTCAACTGCTCTGGAAAACGAGGCTTTCTGTGAAATCACGAAAAACAAAGAAATGACAGTGTCATTTCTCACTCCTCAAAAGCAGGTGACTTATCAAAATCACAACAGGCTTTTAAGCCTCTATGAACACTGTATCGGCGGGAAAACAGGGTACACAAAAAGTGCGGGCAGATGCTTAGTATCTGCATCGAGAAAAGACGGAGTAACCTTAGTTTGTGTTACGCTTAACGCTCCGAGTGACTGGCAGGACCATCAGAAAATGTATGACTACGGCTTTGAAAAATACTGCGCTATAGACAGCGATGACAGTGACGAAATTTTCACAGCAGATGTAGTCGGCGGACAAAAGGATGAAGTCACGCTTTATACTAAAGCTACCGACAAAGCGGTAGTGAAAATTGAAGATAAAGACAGAGTACAGCGCACGGTGTATCTTCAACCGTTTTTGTACGCTCCGATAAAAAGTGATTGTTGCGTAGGAATGGTGGTTTACACCTTAGATGGTGAGATTATCGCCCAGAATCCGCTGTACCCGAGTGTTGATATAGAAAGATTTGAAGAAAGTGCTTTCAGACGCTTTATGAGAAGATTGTTTTGATTCACTTCAGGTGGAGGAATGTATGAAAAAGGAACTTGTGAGATTACAGAAAATGCTCGCTGACTGTGGGGTTGACTCGCGAAGAAAATGCGAGGAGCTTATAAGACGCGGTAATGTCAAAGTCAACGGCAAGGTTGCGGTTATCGGTGACAAGGTTGACCCGTATACTGACAAGGTTTATGTAAAAGGTAAGCGAGTTACAGCGGCGGCTAAGCCGAAATATCGCTACATAATGCTAAATAAACCGCGTGGCTATGTCACCACGATGAGCGATGAGCGTGGCAGAAAATGCATCAAAGAGCTTATCGAGGATATTGAAGAAAGAGTTTATCCTATTGGCAGACTCGATAAAGATTCTGAGGGTATGTTACTGCTTACTAACGACGGCGATTTTGCAAACCACATTATGCATCCTAAAAAGCATATCAACAAGGTGTACAGAGTCACTGTACGCCCTGCGATTACTGAAGAAATGGTCGAAAAACTCCAGACAGGTATTGTGCTCGATGGTAGAAAAACTGCTCCTGCTCAGGTGCGAGTTGTCACAAAGCAGGAGGGCAGAGTGGTGCTCGAAATCGTAATCAGAGAGGGCAGAAACCGCCAGATAAGAAGAATGTGTGAGTCTTTGGGTTTAGAGGTAGCAAGACTAAAGAGAATCGCTGTCGGTACAGTAAAGCTCGGCGGACTAAAGCAGGGTATGTACCGCGATTTGTCAGCAGATGAAGTAAAGCGACTTTCTCACGACCCGAATCCTACAAAAAATCAAAGATAAGGAATTGTGCTATGCTTACTATCAAACCAACTGAAAATAAGGGTATTCTCAAAAAATGCGGGGACGAAAACGCTGTTGTGCTGATGAGCAGTGAAGACGGAATTGAGAAAGGCTACATCGCTTTTGCTCAGAACGGATATGTGCTTGACATCGTAGGTTTTGAGGTTTATTATTCTACAGAAGAATTAAGTGGAGAGGCTTACACAGTAGCTGATGCGCTTATTAAGAGCCTTGCGTCCTATGCTCTGAATCACTCGTGTTTCTATATTGAATGTTCGAAAAAAGAATTATTTCCAAACCTCAAAAAATTCTCGTTTGAGGAAAATGACAAAAAATTAACAACTAATCTTCAGCAGTTATTCAAAGTGTGCAAAAATTAAGTTTTGCACACTTTTTTCTTGTATTTTACTATGATTTGAGATATACTATATAATGACGAAAATTAGATATAATTTCAGGCAAATTAACATACTTTTAGGAGGAAATGAAATGAGTTTTTCAGATGTTTCTAAGCTTAGAGAAGAGCTCAACAAAACTTCCGCTGTCGAAATTCTTAATAAGTTTTTTGATGACGGTAGCTTTTGTGAAACTGATGCACTGCTGAAGTCTGAGAGCGACTTTGCAGAGGCTGTGACAGGCTACGGTACTGTTATGGGTCTTCCTGTGTACGCTTTCGCTCAGAATTCTGATGTTGCTTCAGGTGCGATGAGTAAAGCTCAGGCTAAAAAGATTTCCAGACTTTACGATCTGGCTAAGGTGACAGGTGCTCCTGTTGTCGGTTTTTACGACAGCGTTGGTGGCAGACTCGAGCAGAAGAATGACCTGCTTTACGCTTACGGCGAAATTTTAGGCAAGGCTTCTTCTATCGCGGGTGTTGTTCCTCAGATTGCCGTAGTGCTCGGAACTTGTCTTGGTACAACAGCTCTTAATGCCGCTTCTTCTGATTTTATTATTATGGCAGATGGTGCTGAGCTTTCTATCGAGCTTGCTCCTGAGAAAGCTTCTGCTTCTTATAACGCTAAGAAGGGTATCGCTAATATCGTTGCTGAAGATAAAGACTCAGCTATCGAAAAAGCAAGAGATTTAGTGACATATTTCCCATCAAATAACTTGGACACAGCTCCTGTTGACGACGCAGTAGCAGTAAAGGAAAATCCTGAGTGCGCTGTTTGTGCAGTTGCTGATGCGGATTCACTTTTATTTGTGAATGAAGAACTCACAGAGGTTGCTAAAACAGCGTTTGGCAGAGTGAACGGCGAGGTTGTCGGCTTTGTTGCTACAAATGGCGAGGTTATTGACTGCAAAGCAGGTCAGAAGATTTCTAAATTTGTTCGTTTCTGCGACGCTTTCTCTATCCCTGTAGTTACAGTAGTTGACGCTAAAGCGTTCTCTTCCTTAAAGAGTGCTGCCAGAGTAACCGCAGCATACGCTGAAGCTACTACAGCTAAAATCTCTGTTATCAAAGGCGAGGCTGTCGGCTCAGTTTATATCGCTCTTGCAGGTGAGTCAAGCGGTGCTGATATGAGATTTGCACTCGAGGGTGCTGTTATTTCTCCTATCAACCCGAAAGCTCTCGCGTTCATTATGGACGCAGAGGCTATGAAAGTTCCAGTTTCTGAGCAGGACGAGGTAGCTGCTGATTTTGCGAAAAAAGAATTAAACGCTCTAAACGCTGCTCAAAACGGCTATGTTGACGATGTAGTAACACTCAATGAGCTTAGAACAAAAGTCGGACAGGCTCTATCGATGCTTTCTTCAAAGCGTGTAGAAACTCTCCCTAAAAAGCATTCAACAATCTGATAAATAAACTCCACATATTGAAAGGATAAATTGCTATGAAAAATCTTAGAATCACCGTTAACGGTCAGACATATGATGTTCAGGTAGAAGAAGTAAACGGCGCTGCTCCTGTAGTTACTGCTGCAGCTCCTGCTCCTGCTCCAACTGCTGCTCCAGCTGCTGCTCCTGCACCGGCTGCTCCTGCTGCTGCACCTGCTCCAACAGGCGACGGTAAGCCTGTTGCTGCTCCGATGCCTGGTACAATTCTCTCAGTTAATGTAACTGCCGGTCAGGCTGTTAAAGCAGGCGATGTGCTCCTTATCTTAGAAGCTATGAAGATGGAAAACGAAATCAAAGCTCCAAACGACGGCACAATTGCTTCAGTTAACGTAAACAAAGGCGAGACAGTTGACTCAGGTCAGACACTCGTTACAATATCATAATCAAAGGTGAGTTATTATGGCAAAACAGATTAAAATTACTGAGACTGCTCTGCGTGATGCTCATCAGTCTTTGATTGCTACACGAATGACACTCGATGAGATGCTTCCTATCCTCGATAAGATGGACAAGGCAGGCTTTTATTCACTCGAGTGCTGGGGTGGTGCGACATTTGATAGTTGCCTGAGATTCTTAAACGAAGACCCATGGCACAGACTCCGTACAATAAAGGACCACTGCAAGAACACAAAGCTTCAGATGTTATTCCGTGGTCAGAATATGCTCGGTTACCGTCACTATGCTGACGATGTGCTTGAGTATTTTGTACAGCGCAGTGTTGCTAACGGTATCGATATCATCCGTATTTTCGATGCACTCAACGATATAAAAAATCTGCAGACTGCTATCAAAGCGGCTAAGAAAGAGGGCGCACACGCTCAGGTTGCTATTTCTTACACAACAGGTCCTGTTTTCACTGATGAGTACTATGTAGAGTACGCTAAGCGTATTGCTGATGCTGGTGCTGACTCAATCTGTATCAAGGATATGGCGGCACTTCTGACTCCATACGCTACAGAGAGCCTTGTTAAAGCTATCAAAGCTGAGGTTGATTTACCGCTTCAGCTCCACACACACTATACATCAGGTCTTGCTTCAATGTGCTTACTCAAAGGTATCGAAGCAGGTGTTGATATTATCGACACAGCTATCTCTCCACTTGCACTGGGTACATCACACGCACCGACAGAGTCTATGGTTGCAGCTCTTATGGGCAGTGAGTACGACACAGGCATCAAGCTTGAAGAGCTCACAGGAATCCGTGACTACTTCATGACCTTAAGAAACAAGTACATCGAGTCAGGATTACTTGACCAGAAGATGCTCGCAACTGACGCTAATGCTCTTATCTATCAGGTACCAGGTGGTATGCTTTCTAACCTTCTTTCACAGCTCAAGCAGGCTGGAAAAGAGGATCAGCTTAACGAAGTTTTAGCTGAAGTACCAAGAGTAAGAGAGGATTCAGGTTATCCACCACTTGTTACTCCGACTTCACAGATTGTCGGCACACAGGCTGTGTTCAACATCATCACAGGCGAGCGCTACAAGATGTGCACTAAGGAGTTCAAGGATATGGTAGCAGGCAAGTACGGTACAACACCGATGCCTATCGATCCAGAGTTCAGAAAGAAGATTATTGGCGATATGGAGCCTGTTGATTGCCGTCCTGCTGACTTACTTGAGCCTGAGCTTGAGAAGCTCAGAGCTGAGATTCCTGAGTGGATTGAGCAGGAAGAGGATGTATTATCCTACGGTATGTTCCAGAAAGTTGCTCTTGACTTCTTTGAAAAGAGAAGAAACGCTCAGTGCGGTATCAACGGCGACAAGCTCGACAAAGCTAATATGATTCACCCTGTTTAATTCTGATTTAGAACTAAAAACACGAGATATATTTCTTCTTAAGAATAAACGTAGTGAATTAAATTTCCACAAAAGAAATAACGCAGGGCGATTTTTTGCAGTCGCCCTGCGTATTTAAAGTGAAGTACATAGCAAATTAACAACTGTATATATGCGCCCGTAGCTCAGCAGGATAGAGCGTCCGCCTCCTAAGCGGAAGGTCGGGGATTCGAATTCCTTCGGGTGCGCCACTAAAAAGAGTACACTTTTGTGTGCTCTTTTTTGATTTTTATTTTTTGTGTATCAGGAATATCCACAAAAGACATAAAAATTTCTATCCGATGAAACTATTTCGGGGTAATAAAGTGTTTTATTTATGAAGGGAGATTAATCTTCCTGTCAATATATACAACCTTAAAGCACAAACTATATGCGTTTTGCCACTATTTATAATTTTTTGCATATGGTAAAATGAAGGTGTGAAGTGCTCTTTAAAGGAGGATTTTTATGAAGAAATTACTTTCTAGTATTTTAGTTTTGCTGGTGCTTATGCCGATGCTTGTTATAGGAGCCGGTGCTGCAACCTTAGAGGAAGAACTGTCTGAACAGATGTTTGAGTACTTTGGCGGAGAAGAGGTTGATTTATCGTACTTGCCTCCTGATACACCGAGCATATTTATAGAAGCTTATGTTGAGGTTGACGACACAGTTATCTTTAATGCTTATGCTGTCTGGATGGGGGCAGATTGCGCGGAAATAGTGGAAAGATACGGTGATTGCTGTGTTTGGTCAGGAGGAATCAATTATCCGTCTTTTACAGCAATGTTTGTCAGAAAAGATGGGAAAATCTATACTCTGAAAGAAGCGTGGGACAGCGGTGTAATCAACGATTTATCACCTGCTGTGGGCTTTTCAAAGTACACAAGGATTTATGAAGTAGGCGATGTGGATTTAGATTATCAGGTGTCTGTTTTAGATGCAACATTGATTCAAAGAAGAGTAGCACAGCTTGGTAGTCTCAGTGATATACAAGTGTATGAAACTGCTGATGTAGACGATGATAACGAGATTTCGGTTTTAGACGCAACCTCTGTTCAGATGAAGCTTTCAAAATCGAATACACAAGTGCTACAGAATAAAAAGTGACTATTATTAAACTCGCAGAAGCTCTGAGGCAACTTAGAGCTTTTCTTTTTTTATTTATACACTAAAAATATTGACCACTGTTTTATTTTAAGGTAAAATGAAAGTGTAAATCCTTATAAATATTTTTGAGAGGGGAGATAACCTTGGCAGTAATGCAAGAATACAAATGCCCGTGTTGTGGCGGTGCTATCGGCTTTGACTCTTCTGTGCAGAAGATGAAGTGCCCGTTCTGTGACACAGAGTTTGAGATGGAGACACTCAAAGCGTATGATCAGGAGCTTCAAAACGAGAAAGCTGACAATATGAACTGGGAAAACCAGAGTAGTGAACAGTGGACTGATACTGAGAATCTCGGTACATATGTCTGTAACTCCTGTGGCGGTGAAATCATCGGTGATGAAACCACAGCCGCTACCTCGTGCCCGTATTGCGGTAACCCTGTTGTGTTTATGGGTCAGCTGTCAGGTGCTTTAAAGCCTGACTATGTCATTCCGTTCAAGCTCGATAAAAATGCGGCTAAAGAGGCTTTGAAGAATCACTATAAAGGAAAGATTCTGCTTCCGAAGGTTTTCAAAGACCAGAACCATATTGATGAGATCAAGGGTGTCTATGTACCTTTCTGGCTGTTTGATGCCGATGCTGATGCGAATATCCGCTACAAGGCAACCAGAGTCAGAATGTGGAGCGACAGCCAGTATAACTATACTGAAACAAGCTTTTTCTCTGTATTCCGTGCGGGTAAAATCGGATTTGAGAGAGTTCCTGTTGACGGCTCGTCTAAAATGCCTGATGACTTGATGGAGTCGGTTGAGCCGTATAACTTTGCAGAAGCTGTGGATTTCCAGACCGCGTATTTAGCCGGTTATCTCGCTGATAAATACGATGTTGATGCTCAGCAGAGTGTAGGCAGAGCTAATGAGCGTATCAAGAAAAGCGTTGAAGAAGCTTTCAGAAGCACTGTAACAGGCTTTGCTACTGTCACTCCTGAAGCATCAAGTGTGAATCTGTCCAACTCAAAATCAAGGTATGCACTGTATCCTGTGTGGTTACTGAATACCTCATGGCAGGGCGAAAACTATCTTTTTGCGATGAACGGTCAGACAGGTAAAATGGTTGGTAATTTACCGATGGACAAGAAATTGTTTACTAAATGGCTTTCGATTATCACAGGTGCTGTGACAGCGGTTTCTTTCCTTGTCACTTACCTCATGTGGATACTGTAAGGAGGTACTGCTGATATGAAAAAGAGAATTTTATGCTTATTATTTGCGATACTCTTGTGCTTTGCATGTGTTACAGTTGCGTGCGCAGAGAGTGCTTTACCTAGACTTGTCGATGACGCCGACTTGCTTGTAGATTTCGAGGAAGAAGAGCTGTTGAGCTTGCTTGATGAAATCAGCGAAAGACAGCAGTTTGATGTGGTGGTAGTGACAGTTCAGTCGCTTGATGGCTATTCGGCGCAGGCGTATGCTGACGATTTTTACGACTACAACGGTTACGGCTATGGTAGTGACTACGATGGTGCGCTGTTACTGCTTGCTATGGATGAGCGCGAGTGGCACATTTCGACCTGCGGTTACGGTATCACCGCACTTACTGACTACGGTATTGAGTATATCGGCGACGAGATGCTCAGCGATTTGTCAGGCGGATTTTACTACGACGCTTTTGTCACCTTTGCTGAGCTTTGTGATGACTTTGTGACTCAGGCTAAGTACGGAGAGCCGTTTGATAATTACGGCTCATCAGGCGAATCATATGATTCTGATGACAGCTTCCCTGTATTCACAAGTCTTCTTATCTCACTTGTGATAGGCTTGGTTGTCGGACTTATTGCTGTGCTCATCATGAAAGGTCAGCTCAAGTCTGTTTCCTTCAAGCAAAACGCTAATAGCTACGAAAAGCAGGGTAGTATGCAGGTGACCGGTGCTCACGAGCTGTTCTTGTACAGAACCGTAAACAGAGTCAAAAAGGCGGAAAATAACTCAAGCAGTGGTGGCGGTTCCTCTGTACACACTTCATCTTCAGGCAGAAGTCACGGCGGTGGCGGCGGAAGATTCTGATAAAACTTACTTTTCAGCACGGTTTATACCGTGCTGATTTTTTTATGCTGACTTTCAAGCATAATAAAGACTTATTTTGTTGTCATATTTTGCTCTACTTTCATAAATATATTGTAAAGTGAAAAATATGTGATAGAATGTTGCTTGATGGGGATTTATAAATTTTTATGTCAAAAGAAGGTTTATGATGAGCGAAAATAATACACGATGGAATTTTGAGAATTTCGACGATAACATTACTCTGCGCAAGAGAGAGGAACAAAAAGAAAAAAAGCTTTCTGAGAGTATACCGCCTGTTGAGTCGAAAATTGACATCAAAAAGCTACCTGTGAAAAAGATTGCTGTGGTAGCGGTGGCTACCCTGCTTTTAGTATTAATGATTGCAGGAATCAGCGCGTGCTCTAAAAGCGCAGGCGCATCAAAGAATAATAACGACGCTTCTGAAAACAACCCTGAGGCTATTATGCAAGCTACAGTAAAGCAGGCTGAGATTACTGCTGCTCAGTACGATTACGATGCAGCTATCGCTTTACTAAAGGGGATAGAGGACTTCGAGAATAACGAGGAGCTCAAAGCTAAGGTCGCATCATGGGAGCAGGAAAAGCTCACTTTAGTTGAATTTCCTCACGATCAGGTTACCCATGTTTTCTTCCATTCGCTTATCTACGACCCGAGCCTTGCATTTAAAGAGGATAGCTCTAAAGCTGATGGGTACAATCTGGTTATGACCACGGTTGACGAGTTCAATAAAATGATGGAGAGTATGTACCAGAAGGGCTATGTCATGGTCAGTATGCACGACATCTGCACCTTTGATGAGCAGGGCAACAGAGTTGACCATCAGATTATGTTACCACCTGATAAAAAGGCGTTTGTGCTTTCTCAGGACGATGTTAACTACTACCACTATCAGGACGGCGACGGAATAGCTACAAAGCTTGTTTTAGACGAAAACGGCAAGGTTAAGAACGAGTACATAACAAAAGACGGTGAAAAGCTCATCGGCGATTATGATGTGGTACCGCTTATAGATTCTTTCGTTGAAAAGCACCCTGACTTTTCCTACAGAGGCAGAAAGGGTATCTTAGCTCTTACAGGCTACAACGGAGCTCTGGGTTACAGAACAGACAGCGTTTACGCTGACAGAAATGACCCGAATCTCGACCCTGACCAGATTCAGTTTTTAGACGCTAACCCTGACTTTGACTACGAAAAAGAGGTTGCAGAGGCTAAAAAGGTTGCTGATGCGCTGAAAGCTACTGGCTGGGAGTTTGCATCACACACATGGGGTCACAACTCTGTTCCGTATATGGATATGGACCATCTAAAAAGAGACACTGACAAGTGGCTGAACTATGTCGGCTCTATTGTCGGCGAAACCGATGTGATGATTTATCCTAACGGTTCTGATATCGCGGGCACTGAGAACTATGATTCAAATAACGAGAGATTCAACTACCTCACATCCGAAGGCTTCAGAATCTACTGTCCTGTGGATTCGACTCCATACTGGCAACAAAAGGGAGATGATTACTTCAGAATGAGCAGAAGAAATCTCGACGGTTACAGAATGTGGCACTCTCCTGAAAGACTTGAAGACTTGTTTGATGTAGAGGAAGTTTTCGACAAAAACCGCCCGACTCCTGTGCCAACTATGGAAGAAGTTTACGGTTGATTTGAAGTATAAGTTATATGAGCCACCGACTTTTTATCGGTGGCTTTTTTATAATAAAAAATAAACTATAGAATAGTGTTGTAATTGCTCATTAAAACAGTTATAATTGAGATAATAAAGATAAAGGAGAATGTATATGAAAAGATTATTTGCTTTGTTACTTGCTGTTTTGATGGTTATTTCTCTTACTGCTTGTGGTGAGAAAAGACCTACTTACGGCCCTGTTGGTGAGCCACTTGTTGTGACATTTGAAGAAAATTCCGATAAGAGCGCTCAGGAAATCGCAGACTTACTTTTAACCGACCCTAGCCTTGGTTTTATGGGAGCTACTATGCCTGTAGAAGAAGGCTTGCTCAACGGCTTTGGTAACGCTGAAATCACAGGCTTTGATGAGGGCGTTATGTTCGGACCAGCTATCGGCACTATTCCTTTCATCGGCTATGTTTTTACGCTCAGCGACGATACAAATGTCAAGGATTTTAAGCAGAACTTGCAGGACAACGCTGACCTGAGATGGAACATCTGCACCGAGGCTGATGAGCTCGTAGTTGAAGATGAGGGTGATAAGGTTATCGTTATCATGACACCAAACGAGTTTGATTCTGAAGGTCAGGTTCCTGCTTATGGCGAAGAGTTCGTAGACGAATTTGAAGAATTTGAGGAATTTGAATAATGACTTATTTTCAGCACGGTGAAAATCGTGCTGAATTTTCTATACAGAGTAAGAAAGGAGGAAAAGCATGAAGCGTAAAGCGGCGTTCTTATTTGCAGTTATGATGCTTTTATTATCGTGCGTTTTTCTTGTGCTGACTGATGATACTAGCACTAAGCCGTCTGAAGAGGACATAATCCTTATCGACGGCAGTTTAGTCGAAATAGAGCCACCGATGAACCAGACTATGGCGGATTACGCGGTGCGTCTGTTTGGCATAATAAACGACGAGCATCTTAGCTCTAACGACTGCTACTTTGTGCTGATTCCCGATAAGTACAAGTACTTAGCAGACAAAAAGGCTGAGTACGACGAGTTTTACTCTTATATGAGCAAGTCGCTGAGCTTTGCGACAGCGATAGATGTTTACGATTTGCTAAGTGAAACTGACTACTATCGCACTGACCCTCATATAAAACAGGATGCTTTAGTAGATGTTGCAAACAGAATTTTGGAAAGCACTGGAAGAGAGTATACAACAAGATATGAAGAAAACACTGTTGACACACCGTTTTACGGTACCTATGCTCATCGCTCAGATTTAAGTGTTACACCTGATGAACTTGTTTATCTGACAAATGACACTATAGATAATCTCTATACCGCAGAGGGTGTGAGTATCTATAATTTTAAAAAGCTTGACACCGATGAGCCGTATGATTTCTTCCTCTCAGGCAACCAGACGATAGTTACCATAAATAACGAAAATGCACAAACAGACAAACGACTCATTATTTTCCGAGATTCGTTTGCTTCTTCCTTAGCACCGCTATTGTGCGAAGGCTATTCTCAGGTAGTGCTCGTTGATTTACGCTACATTATGAGCGAGTATCTAGTAGACTTCGTTGATTTTGAAAATGCAGATGTTCTGTTTCTTTACAGCACAACGGTTATGAATAACTCCTTTTCTATGAAATAAAGTAATTTAAGCCACACGATTTTGTGTGGCTTTTTGCGTAATTTATGGTTGAAAAACTGTGAACAAAAAGCTATAATATCCCTTAGTGTTTAACTCGCACTAATGGTAGGGGATATAATGAAGAATAAAAAAGATGTTAAAAAAGCCTTTGTGGCGTCAATACCCGTGCTGGCGGGATACTTGGCACTCGGGTTTGGCTTTGGTGTGCTTTTGAGCACCAAGGGCTTCGGCGGAATATGGGCACTGTTTATGAGTGTTACCATGTTCGGCGGGTCGAGTCAGTACGCGGCGGTTGAGTTTCTAGACGATGGTATCAGTCTTATGTCTGCGGCAGTTGCTACGCTGATTATCAACGCGCGCCACCTGTTTTACGGCATATCTTTGGTGGATAAATACAAGGGCACAGGACTGAAAAAAGCATATCTGATTCACACGCTGACCGACGAAACTTACTCCTTAGTGTGTAACGATGAAGCGGTAAAAGATGTCGAAAACAAGCATTTGTACTATTTTTTAGTGTCGCTGTTTGACCACATTTACTGGATAATCGGTTGTACTATGGGAGCTGTGTTCGGGACTAATGTTTCTTTTAACAGCGAGGGCATTGACTTTGTGCTTACAGCGCTGTTTTTGACGATATTTGTCGAGCAGTGGCTGAGCAACAAGGACCACATTCCTGCCGTTATCGGTGTTGTGAGTGCTGTTTTATGTACAGCGATTTTTCATGAGAATATGCTTATCCCGACGATGCTCGTGATTTTAGTCGCGCTGACGGCTTTGCGTTATGTAAGGAGGGAAAAGTACGATGACTGATTCTACCTTACATTCGATACTGCTGGTGCTAGTGATGGCAGTAGTGACCTATCTGCTTCGAGCTTTTCCGTTTCTTGTATTTTCAGGCAAGAAGCCAACGCCGAAATTTGTACTTTATCTTGGAAAAGTTTTGCCGTACGCAATAATCGGTATGCTCGTTATATACTGCGTTAAGGATATCAGCTTTGATTCAGTTTCGCATTTTCTGCCGTACATTATAGCAGGAGCTGTGGTTGTAATACTTCATGTGTGGAGAAGAAACACCCTGCTGTCGATAATCGCAGGCACACTTTCATATATGGCACTCGTGCAATTCGTATTCTAAAATAAAAA
This sequence comes from Ruminococcus sp., assembly GCA_017410265.1. GTDB lineage: Bacteria > Bacillota > Clostridia > Oscillospirales > Acutalibacteraceae > Ruminococcoides. The sequence continues at coordinate 231,703 of JAFQRC010000001.1, forward strand.
GGCACTCTGTTTATCACAGAGTGCCTTAACTTTTGCTGTAAGCTTAAATTAGATTTTAGCGATGCCGAGTACGTCGAGAATTGAAGATACGAGAATAAGCACGATGCAGATAGGTGCAATGTACTTAATCATAACAATGAACAAGCCCTTGCGCTTGAACTTCTTGCCATCTGCCTCAACCTCGTCAACAAGTGTCTGTGGCTTGATTACAAAGCCAATGAAGATACAGGTGAGGAACGCAACGATTGGCATGAGGATTGAGTTAGAGAAGATGTCGAACATATCAAGGAAGGTGTTGCCGTTGATGTTAATGTGACTCCATACGCCAAAGCCCAGAGATGACGGAAGACCCAGCAACACTGAACCGATGAATACAAGCAGACAGGTGAACTTTCTGCCCCAACCGAACTTATCTCTGAAGATAGAAACAACAGTTTCCATAAGTGAGATTGAAGAAGTGAGCGCTGCGAAAAGTACGAGCACGAAGAAAAGTGCGCCGATTACTGAACCCATAACACCTGGGATAGAGTTGAATACCTTTGGAAGAGTGATGAACATAAGTCCAGGGCCTTTGCCGAGAGCTGCTTCGTCGCCACCTGAGAAAGAGAACACAGCAGGGATAACCATCAAGCCAGCTAAGAATGCGATACCTGTGTCGAAGCACTCAATCTGAGCTACTGATGAATTGATGCTGACATCTTTCTTCATATACGAGCCGTAGGTAATCATAATACCCATAGCGAGACTCATCGAGTAGAAAAGCTGACCCATAGCAGCAAGTACTGTTGTAGCGGAGAATTTAGAGAAGTCAGGTTTGAAGTAGTAAACAACGCCTTCCCATGCACCTGGCATCGTCATTGAGTAAATAGCGATACCGATAGTGAGTACAACGAGGATAGGCATCATAATCTTAGATACCTTTTCAATACCTTTCTCAACGCCGAAAAGTACAACTAAAGCGGTCAGACCGATGAATAGTAAGAACCAGCCAAGTGGCTCAAAAGGCTTACTGATAAAGTTTGTGAAGTAGTCGTCAGCTGCAGAAGCTGAAGCACCGCCTGAAACGAAAACTGTGAGATATTTAGCTACCCAACCGCCGATAACCGAATAATAAGGTAAAATGATGATCGGAACCAAGGACGCTAGCCAACCAACGAAACCGAATTTCTTGTTCAAATCACCGAAAGCGTGGATAGCACTCTTGCCGGTTTTTCTACCCAGAGCGATTTCAGCAGTCATCAGCGCAAAGCCAAATGTCACAGCTAAGATAAGATAAACAAGCAGGAAGATACCTCCGCCGTATTTAGCCGCAAGATAAGGAAAACGCCAGATGTTGCCGAGTCCGACAGCAGAGCCCGCAGCTGCAAGCACGAAACCTATCTTGCCGGAAAAGCTACTTCTTTTACTAGTCATAAATGTACCCCTTTCAAACAAAATATAATATTTTGTTTTGTTTTTAGCTTTATTTAATAAAACATAAAGATTATATCACATATTACTATGGAATATCAACATATTTTTGAGCTAACGCGTTAAAAATTTAATTTGATAAAGCGAAACTATATATTTATATACAAGATGTAACTATATGTTACAAAATTATAACTTGTTTATTCTATATATTGTGTTATAATTTCACTAGAGAATAATTACGACTATATGTGGGGTGTATCTATGAAATGTCCGTATTGCGGTTATGAAGAGAGCAAGGTTATCGATTCTCGTCCTGCTGACGAGGGCGAGCGTATCCGCCGTAGAAGAGAGTGTTTGAGCTGTCAGAAGCGTTTCACTACTCACGAGGTTATCGAAACTGTTCCGATTATCGTTGTCAAACGCGATAAATCAAGAGAAGTTTTCGACAGAAACAAGCTTCGAGCAGGTTTTCTTCACGCTTGCGAAAAGCGCCCTGTATCAATCGACCAGATTGAAAAGATGGTTGACACTATCGAGTCTTCACTCCAGGCTAGTTTAGATCGCGAGGTTACCTCAACCAGAATCGGCGAGCTCGCTATGGACCAGCTGAAGAATATCGACGAAGTGGCATATGTCCGCTTTGCGTCTGTTTACAGACAGTTCAAGGATATCAACACCTTCATGGAAGAGTTAAATAAATTATTAAACGAGAAATAACATCCTCCTTCTTAAAGACTAAGATGTTTCACAAAAAAGGCACTCGAGAAATCGGGTGCCTTTCGCCTGTTATAAGAGCCGAGGCTCGGAGCCCTCGAGATAACGACGGACGAGCAGAACCGCCCACTGAACACGAAGTGTTCGACGGGTGGGGCTCGAGTAGGAGTTATTCCGAGGACCAGCGCAGAGCAACGAGGCTTGACATTAAGAGCCGAGTGCCGTAGCTTTTTGAATTTCAAAGCGACCGCTACCGACCGCTAGCGATGGCAGCCAAGAAGAAGAAAAAGAAGAAGAGAACGAAGAAGAGAAAGACAAAGAGAAAGAAAAAGACAATGAAAAAGAAAAAGAAAACGCATCTTCTTTTTCAGGAAGAGATGCGTTAATAGAAAAATCAATTGATTATTATTTTATTTCTTGTTCAAGTGTTTTGAATGTATCTGTGTTAAAAAAGTCGTAAAGAGAAATCTCTAAGCCGTCACAGAGCTTTTTGAGTGTAACAACTCCTGCGTTCTGACTACCACCGTTGATGATGTTCTTGAGTGTTGATGGCGGAACAGCAGAGATGCGAGCTAATGCGTTAACAGATAGATTCTTTTCTTCGCATAACTGTAGTAACCTGTTTGCGATTGCCTTGCGTGTATCCATAAAATCACCTGATGAATCTAAGTTTATTTATCTGACAATTTGAGAATGTAGTCAGTAGAAACACCGTAAAATTTAGATAACTTTACGAGTATTTCGTCAGTAAGCTGTTGAGTGCCTGTTTCAATATAGCTGTATTTTCTTTGTGTGATGCCGATAGCTTGTGCAACCTGTGTTTGTGTGAGGTCTCGGTCTTCTCGTAAATCTTTAATTCTGTTATCCATATAATCACCAACTGTATTATATGATAGATAAAATTTATCTATTGACTTTAGATAGATATTATCTAAACTAATATACGGTGATGATATGATTATAGATATTACAGGGATAGAACTGACTCCTGGTAACAACGGGGAAGACTGCAAAGGCAACGGAAAACACTTTGACGAAAACGGAATTCTGATCGAATGTTGCTGTGATGAGTGTGATTACTTACTCTGCTGTACATCAGATAGTGTTAATTGTGATGAGTGTACAGACACAGATTGTCCAATAAAAAGTGAATAGAAAAAGACAATACTGCACAGGGAAAGAATCTCTGTGCAGTGTTTATTATAAATGGTTGAAAACACTCTGGGTTTGTAGTTGTTGTTAGAACAAAAGTTCGTTAATTTGACGAATGAATTATACAATATGTAACAACGATTTGTTGAAACATACAATATATAGTGTTGTATTTGACAAAGACGCAATATGTGGTATAATTAGAGTAATTCTTAAGAAAGGAGTGAAAGCATATTGGCAACACCTATTAAGCCAGGTACTGATAATCAGAAACCTGGTAAATATTTAGAAGTCGGTCCTCGCGGTGGTAAAGTGAGCAATCCTCGTATTGTTCGTATTGATAAAGGCGATAGACTGCCTCCTACACAGAAACCAGGAAATGGTTGGAAGAAAAACTGAATAGCTCTAACTGACTGAGTGAGGTTAATCCCTCACTCTTTCTCTTTATATGATACAATAATCGTGAGTTCCTACCAAAACGCATACAATGAAAAAGTCGCAACCGTATATACGATTGCGACTTTTTTGGTGGAGATGAGGAGAATCGAACTCCTGTCCGAAAACCTCGCCCCAAGGCTTTCTCCGAGTGCAGTTGGTGTATTAACATTCCCTTGACACAACGCCCATCAACAGGCTTTGTGCCTTAGTAGCCTTTTGTGTGTGACAGCTTAAAGGCGTGGGCTGTTCACATTAACCACTAGTCGACGCTCAGCCTATAGCCGTGGTGCTCTATAGGGGAGCGAGCTGCATTAAGCAGCTAAAGCAACTTTATTGTTGTTGTTTATTTTTTAAGTTAGAGCTTTTAAAGTGGTGCCCCACCACTACTCGCTTACCAAGGTTTGTGATCCCCGTCGAAACCTTTACATCCCCATGTGGAGTAAAAAAACATCAACCTCGTTGCTTTTCTTTTAGAGCTCGCTCGATATCGCGCTTTGCGGCTTTCTGAGCCATAGCCTCACGTTTATCATAGAGCTTTTTACCTTTGCACAGGCCTAGCTCAACTTTCACTCTGCTGCCTTTGAAATAAAGGGAGAGAGGGATGAGCGAGTAGCCGTCCTGTTTTGTAAGACCTACTAGCTTGTTTATCTCTTTTTTGTGCATCAGAAGCTTTCGCACTCTGAGCGGGTCCTTGTTAAATATATTTCCTCGCTCGTATGGACTTATGTGCATTGAGTTTACAAAAATTTCGCCGTCTACTATGTTGCACCAGCAGTCTTTGAGGTTAACTCTGCCTTGTCTGAGAGATTTGACCTCTGTGCCACACAGCTCAATTCCTGCCTCGTACTTTTCCTCGACAAAATAGTCGTGAAAGGCTTTTTTGTTTTGAGCGATAGTTTTTATGCTTTCTTTCATTAAAGTTCATTCCTGCCTTCTAAAGCTCTCGCTAAAGTAACTTCGTCCGCGTACTCAAGGTCACCGCCCACAGGAATACCGTATGCAAGTCGAGTGACTTTTATACCCATCGGTTTTAAAAGCCTAGAGATATACATCGCGGTAGCTTCGCCTTCGACGGTTGGGTTAGTAGCCATGATAACTTCCTTTACGGTGTCATCATTTAAACGCGCTAAAAGCTGTTTGATGTACAGCTGGTCAGGGCCGATGCCGTTTAGCGGGGAGATAGCACCATGCAGTACATGGTACACACCGTCAAATTCGCGGGTAGATTCAAGTGCTATAGCATCTCTCGGTGTTTCGACTACGCAGATGACGGATTTATCTCTTCTGTCACTCTTGCAAACAGGGCAGAGCTCGCCTTCACTAAAGTTACAGCAAACCTCGCAGTAACGGATTTTCTCGTGAGCATCAATTATAGCGTTTGAAAATTCTACTGCCTGCTCTTTTGGCATGTTAAGCACGAAGTAAGCAAGGCGTTGAGCTGTCTTTGAGCCGATACCCGGCAGACGCTCAAACTGTTCAATAAGCTTTAAGAGCGGTGCTACGCTGTATCCTGCCATCAGAACAAACCGCCCATACCCATAGCGCCTAGGTTAAGACCGCCTGAGATTTTCTCCATAGTTTCTTCCTTGTCTTTGTTAGCAGCGCGTAGAGCTTCGTTGACTGCCGCCATAACAAGGTCACTTAGCATCTCAACATCATCAGGGTCAACAACCTCAGGCTCGATTTCGATAGATTTAAGCTCGAGCTGACCTGTTACTACGACCTTGACAGCGTTGCCACCTGCTGTAGCCTCATATTCCTTGGCGTTTAATTCTTCTGTTGCAGTAGCCATATCGTCCTGCATTTTCTGAGCCTGACGAGCGAGCTGCTGTAAGTTTGATGCGCCGCCACCGCCGTAGCCCTGTGGTAATCTTGCTTTCATAATATTTCTCCTTTTAGGTTATTCTTCGGTTACATTGATGCCCGAGTTTTTGAGATTAGTGATGAAATTTTCCAGCACATCGTCTTTCTTTTCTTTTACTTCGGGCTTTTTATATGGACCTAGCTTGTAGGTTTTTCCTGTGATTTCGCAGACAGCCTTGCGGATATTATCACGCTGTGCTGACTTTTTGAGTAGCTGGAAAGCGATTTCCTGGTCTGTGTCTATCAGCAGGTAGTCGCCGCTTATATATGCGTTAGAGCCCTCAAAAGCCGCTGAAATAGCGCGGGAATACTGTTTTAGGTTGTTGATGACCTCGGGCCACTCGAGCATAGGGGAGGCGTTTTCGTAAACTGAGGATAAATCAACCGCTGGCTTTTTCTGCACCTGAGCTTGAGTTGTTTCAACTTTTACAGGTTCACTCTCAGGCATAGTATCTGTGGCTTTTGGTACCTGCTCGATAGTATCAGTTGCTACTTCTTCTACAGCAGTTTCTTTAGCAGGCTGAGCAGTTTCTAGAACTTCTTCCTGTACCGGCTCAGTGGCAGGCTCTTTTTCGGTTTCTTTAACAGGTTCAGCCTTTGTCACAGCTTTCTCAACTGCAACCTCAGGCTCGCTCTTTATACCAGGTTGAGCAGTAACAGCAGGAGCGACACCCGTGCTCTGCAGAATCTTCACCGCTTTTTCAAGGGCGGCGACTCTGTTAGTGAGCGCCTCAGTGGTTGAGTCAAGCTCAGGGGAGCATAGCTTCACCACTGCCATCTCGAGTTCTGTGCGGGAGCTCACACCCTTGCCCATACGTTCATAAGCTCGCGAGAGCACATCCATAAAGTAGACTATATCAGCCAGTGACAGGTAGTCACACTGCGATTGAGCCGCTTCGAATTCTCTGTCGGAAAAAGCGAGCATTTCGCGCGGATTTTTCACGGTTTTGATGAGCATTAAAGAGCGGAAATGTGACACTAATTCGTCACAAAGTCTTGCTACATCCTTGCTCTGGGAATAGAGCTCGTCGATGATAGAAAGTGCCTTAGCGGGGTTTTTATTGATAGTGCAGGTGCACAGCTCAAACAGATAGTTCTTGCTCGCAAGTCCTGCGGCGTTTCTAACAACCTGAGCGTTAACCTCGTCTTCAGCGATGCCGATGCATCTGTCTAAAAGCGAAATAGCGTCACGCATACCGCCGTCAGAAATAACCGCGATGAGAGTAGCGGCTTCGTCGGTGAGGGTGATGCCTTCTTCATTTGCGATGATGTGTAGTCTGTAAGCTATGTCACTTGGTTTTATTCTGTGGAAATCAAAGCGCTGACAACGCGAGGTGATAGTGGACGGAAGTTTGTGAACTTCGGTTGTTGCTAAAATGAAAACAACGTGTTTCGGAGGCTCTTCGAGTGTTTTGAGCAGAGCGTTGAAAGCTTCTGTTGTCAGCATATGAACCTCGTCGATGATGTACACGCGGTACTTAGCTCTCGTCGGGGTGAAAGCGACCTCGTCGATGATGTCGCGGATATTGTCGATTTTACGGTTAGACGCAGCGTCCATCTCGACTACATCGAGTATCTCGCCTGAGTCAATTCCCCTGCAGTTTTCGCAGACACCGCACGGGTTGGAGTCAGTGAGGTTAAGGCAGTTGACCGCTTTGGCCAGTATCTTAGCGCAGGTGGTTTTTCCTGTGCCTCGTGAGCCTGTGAACAGGTACGCGTGGTTGATTCTGCCAGAGCTTAATTCATTTTTTAAAGTGACAGTAACCTGAGGCTGTCCGACAACATCTTCGAAAGTCTGAGGTCTGTACTTACGATATAGTACCTGATACATAATCTCACTCCTAATAAAAAAGCAAGCCGTAGCCGATGTGTACGGCCCCTCGCATAAATAAGTGAACAACAGACTTACTGCATCGCATCACGAAATCTGCTTAATGCTGCTCGGTTCCCCGCCTGACATGGTTCACAGCCCATAATCGTACAGGGCCTGTTGCTCGCTTATTTACGCGAAAAATAATACGGCTTGCGCTACGCTTTATTATAGCACACTAAAAAGTTAAAATCAATAGCAATTTCTGCACTTGATAAAGCCACTTGTTTGTGATAGAATTTTGTCAAAAGAGGTGGTTTTTGTGACTCAAAAAGACAGAATGCTCAAGGGACTTCCGTATTTATCAAACGAGGATGGACTTTTTGAAGAAAGACTAAGCGCAAAGGAGCTGTGCTATCGATTTAACAACTGCGCACCGACTGACTTAGAAAGCAGAAATAAATATCTCAAAGTACTTTTGCCAAACGCAAAGAAGAGTATTTACATCGAGCCGCCGTTTCGTTGTGATTACGGCTACAATATGCATATCGGCGAGAATTTTTACGCAAATTATAATCTCATAGTGCTTGACTGCGCAAAGGTCACTATAGGCGACAATGTGCTGATTGCTCCTAACGTGTGTATCACCACAGCAGGTCACCCGATACACTATCTGTCACGCAGAAAATACGAGTATGCTGACGAAGTGAAAATCGGAAATAATGTCTGGATTGGTGCGAATGTTGTGATAAATCCCGGTGTTACAATTGGGGATAACTCAGTCATCGGCTCGGGCAGTGTGGTCACTAAGGATATAGAAAGCGATGTTGTGGCTGTCGGAAATCCGTGCAGAGTACTCAGAAAAATCACAGATAAAGACAGAGAGTACTACTACAAAGACAGAAAATTTGATGTAGAAGATTACTAAAAGAAAACGGAGAGGGAAGACCTCTCCGCTTTTTATTTGTGTAACAATTTTACTGAATTCAGAACGCATAGCACGCTGACACCCGTGTCGGCGATTACTGCTAGCCACATCGGCGCAAAGCCTAAAGCTCCGAGCACTATGACAACAGTTTTTACAGCTAGTGCGAATACGATGTTTGCTTTGACTGTAGAGATTGCTTTTCTGCTGATAGTAACAGCATCAGTGATAGGTGAGAGTGAATCACTGCACAGCACCACATCGGCAGCTTCTATAGCCGCATCAGAAGAAAGTCCCATCGCAACCGAAACATCTGCCAAAGCCATAGTTGGCGCGTCGTTGATGCCGTCACCAATGTACATACAGGTGTTCTTGTCACCTTGAAGTTCTTTCATTATTTCAAGCTTATCCTGTGGTAGAAGCTTTGAGTAACAATGGTCTATTCCTAAGCTTTCTGCTGTTTTTTCAGCGACAGCCTTGCTGTCACCTGTGAGCATAACAAGGTTATTAGCCCCTAGTTTTCTAAGTCTTTTGAGCACAGATGGAGCTTCTTTTCTCACAGTATCTGTGACAGTTATCGTGCCTATGAGCTTGTCGTTAATATACACACAGATGTCGCCTGTGTCTTTAGAAAAATTACCGCAACTGTAGGTGTTTTTACTATCACAGGCTGTTACCCCGAAGCCTGCCTTTTCGTTGAAATCCTTCAGCTCTAAAAGCGCGAGATTTCGTTTTTGCGCCTCTGCTTTGATAGCTTTTGCTATCGGGTGCTGTGATAGGCTTTCGGTAGAAGCCGCGATAGAGAGGATTTCGTCCTCGCTGTAATCAGACAGAGCCTCGATTTTTGTCACGGACATCTTGCCTGTAGTTAGTGTTCCTGTTTTATCAAAGGCACAGCAGTTTGCTTTACTTAACGCTTCAACATATTTTGAGCCTTTTATCAGCACGCCGTGAGATGAAGCTGAACCAATAGCGGAGAAAAACGCGAGCGGTACAGAGATGACTATTGCACATGGACACGATGAAACTAAACACACCAAAGCTCTGTAAATCCAGGTTGAAAAATCGCCTGTGATTAGCCCCGGTACGACAGCTATCAGTAGTGACAGCACGATGATGATAGGTGTGTAAACTTTAGCAAAGCGGGAGATGAATTTCTCTGAGTTGCCTTTGTTTTGTGCGGATTCTTCAATGAGCTTTAGTATTCTTGTAGCAGTGCTGTCTGAAAGCTCTTTTGTTGTTATAGCTTCTACCATATGCTCCTGGTTGAGCATACCGCTTAGAAGCTCTGTTTTAGCTTTTGCGTACATCGGAACACTCTCTCCAGTGAGAGCAGAGGTGTCAAAGTACGACTCGCCCTTTGTGATAACGCAGTCAAGTGGTACACGACTGTACGGCTTGATGACTATTGTTGAGCCGACACTTACTTTTTCTGCAGGAACATCGACTATATTGCCGTTTTCGTCGTAAATACAGGCGGTGTCTGCTTTGATTTTCGAGAGCTTTGAAATATCGCGTCGGGATTTGCTGACAGCAAGTTCTTCGAACATTTCGCCTAGTGCAAACAGCACGGTAACTGCACACGCTTCGACAAATTCGCCGAGTATTAAAGCGGCGATTACCGCTATTGTGAGCAGAGTTGTTTCGTCGATATTAAGTTTGAATATGGATTTGATGCCTTTTGTGAATATTTTATATCCTGAAAGTAGAGTCGCTACTATTGACAGCACGATAACTACTATCTGCGCTGTGTCAAAAAGATGCAGTACAAATGCTACTGCAAACAGTGCGATGGATATATACAAAGGCAGATTGAAATTTCTTTTGGTTTTTGCCTTGGGTAAGTACTCGGATTTTACTGTGACACCGTCTTCAATGCTATCGACTATCTGCTGAATTTCAAATTTCGGATTTTCAATATCTGTGTTTAATATCAACTTTTTTGTCGCAAAGTTGAATGATACATTAGAAAATCTCTTATCAAGCGTGATTTTTTCTTCAATTTTACCTGCACAATGAGCACAGTTGAGTCCGTCCAAGATAAATGTGTACTTCATAATTACTCCGTGATGTGTTCAAGTCCCATTTCGAAAATCAGCTTGATGTGGTCATCGGCTAGGGAATAGTAGCTTTGCTTTCCGTCTTTTCTGACCTTGACGAGGTTTTCTCTGCGTAAGATGCGAAGCTGGTGGGAGATGGTGGACTGCTCCATATTAAGGCTTTCTGCAATACAGCAGACAGAAAGCTCCTGCTCAAAAAGCGCGCACATTATACGGATTCTGGTTGAGTCTGAGAAAACCTTGAAGAAGTCGGCTAAATCGAAAATTGTGTCCATATCGGGCATATTCTTAAGTGTTGCTTTGACAATTTTTTCGTGGTCGTGTGACATATTGTATACCCCTTTCTTTGAGTGTTATTAACAACTGAACATATGAACACTTATTCATATTACATGGGTATAATATACTAAATCACAAGAAATGTCAAGAGAAATATAAAAAGTTGAGCATTAGATAGACTGCATTGTAAAAGCCCTGAGCACACGCTCAGGGCTTTTGTATCAACTCAACGAGTATTTATTTTTATTATTCTGTAGTGGCTGTGTTTTCTACTTTTGCAAGCTTCATCTGAATAGCGGTTGCGTCGAGGATAGTGCGCTCACCGTCACGATTAAAGTCGGAAAGGTAACTCAACTCACCTCTTAACGAATGATATCCCGGTGCTGTAAAGTCGTCTTGTATATCAAAATTACTCAACTGTACCAGAGCACGCTGGATAAATGTAGCATCTAATATATCTAATTCTCTATCCATATTTGCATCACCAACAGGATAGCTAGCAATCTTTTTATGTAAAACATTCTCGAATTCACTATATACTGATGTTTCCTCGATATCACACACATCAAAAAACTTATCTTGTTCAACATCAAATAAGCCATAACCTGTTGCTAGCGGATAAGAATAGCCCCCAAGATAGACACGGTCACCAAAAACTGCATAATTAAAGCTTGGTGAATCTATGTAAGCACACCAGACAAGCACCCATTCAAGATTTTCGTCTTCGTTATAATGATAGTAGACTTCTTTATAATAATCACGGCACATATATTCATTGTATCCATAACTATTCTTATACTGTTCTAAAAACTTTTCTAAAAATAAATTCTCGTGCGTAGTATCATCTGCAAACACCGAAACTGCAGTTAAAGAGAACAGTAAACACATAACTAAAATAACGCTCAAAACTTTCTTCATAATATCATCTCCTTAATATTAAAGTTTTCACACTTATATTTCACCGTAAATATTCACAGCTAAATAAACTCCTTTCATATATAAAACACTTGAGAAGCCCAAAGTGTTTCACTAGTTTGAGAAAAAATCTTATTTTATTCTCGTTTTACGATTTGTTTTCTGATATCATTATAGCTTGCGTTACCGATAACTTGCAATTGCTAGTATAGACATAAATTTCAGCTTCAATTTGTCTATTATAACGAGAAGCCTTATAAAGGGAAAAGGGCGTCTTGATACAGGTGAATAAGACCTTTTTGTGCGTTGCTTTTGTTATATAAGAAAAGCGACACAGTAAAAAACTGTGTCGCTTGAATGTTGTGTTGTGCTTGAACGCTTGGCGCTTCTTATAGCCAATTAAGTGTGTCTTGATATACGTTGATGTAGTCCTGAGCGGAGCGCTCCCAGCTGTTGTCGCTCATCATAGCGCGCCACATAAGCTGGTGCCAACCTTCGTTGTCGTAGATACCAGCTAAAGCACGCTTAACTGCGTTGCACATATCAGCGATATCGTAGTTTCTGAAGGTGAAGCCGTTGCCGTAGTTGTCGTAAGAATCAAAGACAGAGTCTTTAAGACCGCCGACTTCTCTGACAACAGGGATAGTGCCGTAGCGAAGAGCTATCATCTGGGACAGACCGCAAGGCTCCTGCTTAGATGGCATCAAAAAGATATCAGCACCTGAGTAAATCTTTCTAGCAAGTTCAGGCACAAAGCCCTGGCAGAAACGAACTCTGTCAGGATACTTCCACTGCATATCGCGGAAGAACTGCTCGTACTCTTCATCACCTGAACCCAAGATTACAAACTGCATTTTCTGGGTGTTGAGCAAATCCTCGAGTCCGCCTCGAACTAAGTCAAGACCCTTGTGAGATACAAGACGGGTGATCATAGCGACCATCGGAGTGTCCCAAGATTGTGGGAGGTTGAGTCTTTCCTGCAAAGCGCGTTTACATTCGCCCTTACCGCCCATATTTTCCTTAGTATAGTTGCAGTAAAGCTGATAGTCTGTAGCAGGGTCGTAGCTCATGCCATCAATTCCGTTTAAGATACCGCACAGCTTGTAGTGGTTGCGAATTAGCGAATGGTGCAGACCGTGGCTGTACCACGGGTCTTTAATCTCAGCAGCGTAGCTCGGAGAAACTGTGGTAACTCTAGTTGAGCACTCGATAGCGCCCTTGAGCATATTGAGCTTGCCGTCCATCTCAAGGATTTTCTGCTCAGATTCAGGAATACCGACGCACTCTGTGTTTACATCCCAGCCGTACTTGCCCTGATACTGAATGTTGTGAATAGTGAAAACACTCTTGATGTTGTGATACCAAGGGTTCTTGGAATAGAAAAGATAGTAGTAGACAGGAACTAAAGCTGTCTGCCAGTCGTTAGTGTGGATAATGTCCGGATGGAAATCGATGTATGGAAGCATCTCGAGTATCGCTCTTGAGAAGAACGCAAATCTTTCAGCGTCATCGTAGAAGCCGTAGAGAGCGTTACGGTTAAAGTAGTACTCGTTGTCAATGAAGTAGTATGTACAGTCGTTCCATCTTGCCCAGAAAAGTCCGCAGTACTGGTGACGCCACGCAACAGGAACAGTGAAGTTAGTGATGAAGTTCATCTGGTTTTTTAAGTCCTGTGGGATAGTGCCGTACAGTGGCATAACGATTCTGCAGTCCTGACCCTTTCTGCATAAAGTGTGCGGTAAAGAGCCGGCTACATCAGCAAGTCCGCCACTTCCTGCAAAAGGATTGGCTTCACTTGCGCAGTATAAAATTTTCATAAAAACTCCTCCAATCAGATAACTGAGCGCTTAGCGATATACATCGGGTGGGATTCACAGCCGATGATAGTCTTACCCTCACCGACGGTTACATCCTTGTCGATGATGATGTGGCTCAGCTCAGCGTTGTCACCGATAACGGTGTCCTGCATAATGATACAGTTTTTGATGTGAGCGCCTTTGCCGATGCGAACGCCCTTTGATATTATACTGTTTTCTACGATTCCGTCAATAGTACAGCCCTGAGCAATGAGAGAACCCTTGACTGAGCTTTTTAGTCCATAGCGACTCGGAATGTCATCTCTGACCTTAGTGTAGATAGGGTGCTTAGGGTTGAAAAGGTGGGCTCTGACTTCCGGATCCATAAGGTCCATGCTTGCTTTGAAGTAATCCTTCATTGAGGTGATGATAGCGCAGTAGCCTGTGTTTTCGTAAGCGTAGATATTGAGTTTTCCTACATTAGGCTGGAGGAAATCTCTTGTGAAATCGGTTTTGTTTTCAGCGACGAGATTTCTCACCATATTCATCAGCAAATCTTTCTTGATTAAGAATGCACCTGAAACATAGGTTGTATCATTGTCACAAATAGGAAGCAGAGCTTTTATTACCTTTCCGTTTTCGTCGATATCAAGCGCGGTGCCTTCTGCTTTTGTTTCGCAATCTCTGCTTCTCTTTGAGTAGATGAAGGTGATGTCAGCACCCTTTTGCTCGTGATATTCAAGAAGTTTTCTGTAGTTGAAGTTTGATACACAGCCTGCGTGGTCAATAAGCACATATTCTTCGGTTCCGTGTTCAATAAAGCCGTGCAGAGTGTAAAGAGTTTCAACGATGCCGTCAAAGTTGTGTTCCTTATAAGGTGGGAGAATTGTCAGACCGCTTCTGCGTTTAGCTAAATCCCACGCATTACCTGTTCCAAGGTGGTCCATAAGAGACAAAAAGTTACTCTTTGTGATGATACCGACATTGTTGATACCTGAGTTGCTCATATTAGAGAGCGGAAAGTCAATCAGTCTGTACTTACCGCCGAAAGGCACAGAGCCCATAGTACGGCTAGAAGTGAGTTCAGGAAGATTGTCTTCAAATGTGTTGGCGAAAATTAAGCCTAAAATTCTGTTAGATCCCATAATCACACCTCCACATCTTTGTCAATCATCGCTTTTGGTTCGATGACAACATCATCGCCGATATTTAGTCCATCGCCGATGACGGTGATACCCCAGTCGTCGCGGTTTTCTACATCTGACGGATTCTTACCTATCTGAGCGTTTTTGCCGATAACTGTGTTTTCGGAAATGATAGAGAACTGAATGTTAGCTCCTTCTTTGATAACAGCACCCGGCATAATGATAGAAGAATTGATAACAGCACCCTTGCCGATAGTAACACCCGGGAAGAGGATAGAAAACTCGAGCTTGCCGTCAACAATACAGCCGTCAGCGAGCATTGAGTTCTGGATTTCAGCGTCTTCTCCGACATAGTGTGGTGGCATCATAGGGTTGCGAGAATAAACATTCTTTAAGCTGAGAGTTACTTTAGGGTCGAGCAGGTCCATATTAGCTTCCCACAGGCTGTCGATAGTGCCGACATCCTTCCAGTAGCCCTCAAAAGGATAAGCCATCATTTTCTCACCTGCATTAAGCATAGCAGGGAGGACGTCTTTACCGAAGTCGTGGCTTGAGTTTTCTTTGAGCTCGTCTTCGATTAAGTACTTTTTCATAATGCTCCAGCTGAAAACATAGATACCCATAGAAGCATTTGTGCTCTTTGGAACTTCCGGCTTTTCATCGAACTCATAGATAGAGCCGTCTTCGTTTGTGTTGAGGATACCAAATCGTGAAGCCTCTTCAAGTGGTACATCTATAACAGCGATTGTACAAGCCGCGTTATTTTTCTTGTGATATTTAATCATATCAGCGTAGTTCATCTTGTAGATATGGTCACCTGAAAGAACAACAACATATTCAGGGTCATATCTGTCTACAAAGTCGATGTTCTGATAGATTGCGTTGGCAGTACCCGAGTACCAGTCGGAGCCTTCCTTTGACTCATACGGCTGAAGACAGGTAACGCCATTGTTCAGACCGTCGAGGTCCCACGGTTGACCGTTGCCGACATATTCGTTCAGGATAAGTGGCTGATACTGAGTCAGCACACCGACAGCCTCAATACCCGAGTTATTGCAGTTAGACAGCGGAAAATCGATGATTCTGTATTTACCGCCGAATGGCACTGCAGGTTTAGCGAGCTTTTTGGTGAGCACGCCGAGTCTTGAGCCCTGTCCGCCTGCAAGAAGCATGGCAACGACTTCTTTTTTAGGGCGCATTGCGTTTACCTCCGATATGTATTTGATTTTGGGCGGAGTGATTACCCCGCCCAGATTTTATCATTGTAATATAGTTTTATTTGTCGGCTTTTGTATCCTTTTTAGCAGGAGCTTTTTTTGCAGGAGCTTTCTTTTCAGCCTTAGGCTCTGCTTTTTTAGCTGTAGCTTTTTTCTTAGGCTTTTCTTCAGCTTTTACTTCTGCTTTTGCTTCAGCTTCAGCCTTTTTAGCAGCTTCTTTTTCAGCCTTTTTCTTAGCTAAAGTAGCTCTTCTCTTTTCCAAAGCCTTTGCTTTCTTTTCGGCAGCAGCCTTTTCAGCAGCGATTCTTGCTCTTTCTTCAGCTTCCTTCTGTGCTCTGACTCTAGGATTCTCGCGCTTGTCAACACACTTTAAGAAGATAGCGCCCATTGGTGGTACACAAAGCTTGATTGACTGCTCAAGACCGTGCATAGGCTCAACGGAAGCGTTGATTTTCTCAGGGTTGTTTGTGCAGTCATAACCGCCGTACTGAGGGTCATCAGTGTTGAGCACGATAGAGTATACACCGAAATCAGGAACACCGATTGAGTATTCTTCTCTTCTGACAGGCTGGAAGTTGCACACAACGATGAGGCTGTTGCCTTCCTTATCGATACGGCGGAAAGCGATGATGCTGTTTTGATAGTCATCGTGGTGAATCCAGTTAAAGCCTTCCCAAGAAAAGTCAACCTGACTCATGCACTTGTTGTCAAGATAGAGTTTGTTGAGGTCCTTGATGAATGAGTTTAACTGCTGATGTCTTTCATACTGGAGTAAGCCCCACTGGAGCTCTTCGGTTGAATTCCACTCGTCAAACTGACCGAGCTCTGCACCCATGAAGGTGAGCTTCTTACCAGGGTGAGTCATCATATATGAAAGGAATACTCTGACACCTGCGAACTTGTCGTTATAGTCGCCAGGCATTTTATTGATGAGAGAGCCCTTGCCGTAAACTACCTCGTCGTGGGAGATAGGGAGTAAGAAGTGCTCAGAGAAAGCGTACAGGAAGCTGAATGTGATGTTGTCGTGGTGATATGGTCTCCACAGCGGGTCAAGTGACATGTAAGAGAGCATATCGTTCATCCAACCCATATTCCACTTGTAGTCAAAGCCAAGACCGCCGTCGTAAACAGGCTTTGAAACCATTGGCCATGATGTACTTTCTTCAGCAATCATCATAACCTCAGGGAAGTGGAGGTGAACAGCTGTGTTGAGTCTCTTTAAGAATTCAACAGCCTCTAAGTGCTCTCTGCCACCAAAGCAGTTAGCAACCCACTCGCCGTCGTTACGGTTGTAGTCAAGGTAGAGCATAGAAGCAACAGCGTCAACACGGATGCCGTCGATGTGGTATTTTTCAAGCCAGAACATAGCAGACGATACTAGGAAAGAGATAACCTCGTATCTAGCGTAGTCGAATACATATGTACCCCACTCTTTGTGCTCGCCTTTTCTTGAATCCTCGTACTCATAGCAGTGAATACCGTCGAAACGACCTAAACCGTGAGCATCCTTAGGGAAGTGAGCAGGTACCCAGTCAAGGATAACACCGACACCTTCCTGGTGGCATCTGTCTATAAATGTCATGAACTGGTCAGGGTTACCGTAACGGGAGGTAGGAGCAAAGTAACCTGTTACCTGATAGCCCCATGAACCGTCGTACGGATATTCTGTCATCGGCATAAACTCGATGTGAGTGTAACCCATTTCCTTTACATAAGGGATGAGCTCGTCAGCGAGCTTTTCGTATGAGAATACGTTGCCGTCTAAGTATTTTCTCCATGAACCTGCGTGAACTTCGTAGATGTTAAGAGGCTCTTCAAAGTGGTTCTTGCCCTTTTTAGCCTCAATCCACTCGTTGTCGTTCCAGATGTGGTTGTTAAGGTCGTAAACAACGGAAGCGTTGTCAGGACGGGTCTGTGTATGGAAAGCATAAGGGTCAGATTTGAGCAACTTCTCAAACCAAGGTGTTTCTACACAGTACTTATAAATCTCGAAGTCGTACAGTCCCTCGATAAAGAGTTCCCATACACCGCCTTCGCTGATTTTGTACATATAGTTTGCGGTCTGGTCCCAGTTGTTGAAGTTACCAACAACGGAAACAGTGAGTGCGTTTGGAGCCCAAACACGGAAAACAACACCATCTTTACCGTCCCAGTTGACTTTGTGAGCACCTAAGAAGTCGTAAGCGCGCACAGCGTCACCGCCGTGGAACAGCTCGAGAGGGGTTCTTTCGTCAAAAATCTGATAGTTCATGAAAAATCTCTCCTCTGATATATTCAATAATATAATTTTGCATTATATATCGAGAATATAATATCATTTTTTTAGTACAAATTCAAGCAAAAATGCAATTTTAATCACAAAGTTTTAGTGCAGAATTTATAAATATTGTCAATTTTATTGTTAATTTATACAAGATTTTATGATATTTTCATAAGAACTGACTAAAAGTAAGTTTTGGAAGAGAAATAATGAACAAAGAAAATAGTATTTTTTGTCAGAAAAAGAGGGTGAGAATTTTCGGATACGGTGTCGACTTTGTGCAAAGCTCAGACTAAAAGAGAACGGAATTTATTTTTCCTATTATGAAATATTTTTTATAAATAAGGCTCAAATTACCTTGACATTTATATTAGTATATATTAGAATTAACATGAGCATATGTGGTGTATGCTTGGAGCACTAAGTCACACGGACCGTGTTCCTATTCACTTATTGGACTCTTTTAAGAGCCGTTATTCATAGATATTTTTTATTATTTTTATTATCATCTCTATTTTCGCTTTACGCGGTGTTTCTTTGGTGATAGATTTAAACTGAATATCTTATATTAACGGCACCCATGAGTTGAGTTTGATTAGTTTTTAACTAACAAAATCAAGGAGGTGTCAAATCAAATGGACTTATGGTTACAGATCCTGTTGACTGTTGCTGCAGCTATCGTTGGTATCGTAGTCGGCGCTGTTGTTGGTGCTACTTACCGCAAAAAGGTCGCTGAAGCTGAAATAGGCAGTGCGGAACAGGAGGCTAAGCGTATCGTGTCAGACGCGATGAAAACCGCTGAAGCCAAGAAGAAAGAAGCCATCTTAGAGGGTAAGGACGAAGTTCACCGCCTCAGAAACGAAGCGGAAAAAGAGCTCTCTGACCGTCGTAAGGAGGTTCAGCGTCAGGAAAGACGCATCCAACAAAAGGAAGAATCCCTTGACAAGAAGTTAGACAACATCGAGTTAAAGGAAGAAAAAATTTCAAAGAAAATGAAAGAAGCCGAAGCGAAACTCGCTGAGGTTGAAACCATCAAGAAAAGTCAGTTTGAAATGCTCGAGAGGATTTCGGGTTACACAGTTGAGCAGGCTAAGGCGTATTTGCTTGAGCAGTTAGAGCTCGAACTTGGCCACGAGAAATCTCTGAAAATTATGGAATTCGAGCAGCAGCTCAAGGACGAGCAGGAAAAGAAAGCAAGAAACATCATCTCGCTTGCTATCCAGCGTCTTGCAGCTGACCAGGTGGCTGAGGCTACAGTATCCGTAGTTCCGCTGCCAAACGACGAAATGAAAGGTCGTATCATCGGTAGAGAGGGTAGAAATATCCGCGCTATCGAAACACTCACAGGTGTTGACCTCATTATTGACGATACACCTGAGGCTATCACTCTCTCAAGCTTTGAGCCTGTTAGAAGAGAGATTGCCCGTCTTTCACTTGAAAAGCTCATCTCTGACGGACGAATTCATCCGGCTAGAGTTGAGGAAATGGTAGAAAAAGCTAAGCGCGAGGTTGAGGCTACCATTAAGCACGAGGGTGAGCGCGCTGTTTTAGAAACAGGCATCAACGGTATCCACCCTGAGCTTATCAAACTTCTCGGTAGACTCAGATATCGTACAAGCTACGGTCAGAATGTACTTAACCACTCTTTAGAGGTTGCGTACCTTTCAGGTATGATTGCGTCTGAGCTTGGTATGGACCCGACAGTTGCTAAGCGTGCAGGTCTTCTTCACGATATCGGTAAGGCTCTTGACCACGAAATCGAGGGTACTCACATCGAAATCGGTGTTGATATGGCTAGAAAGTACAAGGAAAGCGACGCTGTTATCCACGCTATCCACGCTCATCACGGTGATATTGAAGCAAAGACAGTTGTTGCTTGTATCGTACAGGCAGCTGACGCTATCTCAGCAGCAAGACCGGGTGCAAGAAGAGAAAACCTCGAAAACTACATCAAGCGTCTGCAGAAGCTCGAAGAAGTCGCTTCATCATTCAACGGTGTTGAAACTTCATTCGCTATTCAGGCAGGTCGTGAAATCAGAATTATGGTTAAGCCTGAGGTTGTCACAGATGATAATATGGCATCTCTTGCTAGAGATATCTGTAAGAAGATTGAAGAGGACCTCGAGTATCCTGGCCAGATTAAAGTCAATATTATTCGCGAAAGCAGAGCAATTGACTTTGCAAAATAAAATAGTAAATAAGCCTTCGGGCATAATTAAAGCCATCCGAGAAAATCGGATGGCTTTTGTTATTTAGTATTCCCACTTTGGAATGTATGACTTATCGGCACTTTTCAGTTCCTGAGCAAAGCCGTCGAGTTCTAAGTTTAGTAAGTGGTCGAGTACCTTTTGGTACTCTCGCTTTGTGATTTTTCGGTTAATGTCAGGATAGTCTCTCGCCTTGCCAAAAGGAATGTACTGACCCATAAGGCTTAATAGCACATTATCGCCGAAGTTTTCTTTGATGATGTCTAAAACTTTGATGCTGTTTTTAGTGTGGTTAGGGAGCACCAGATGACGGACGATAACACCCTTTTGGACAATGCCGTTTTTATCAAATTCGAGTGTCGGGCATTGTCTGAGCATTTCGTTTATAGCTTTTGTTGCAACGCTTGTATAGTTATCACATTTTGAGAGTTTTTTAGCGAGAGTATCGTCGCTGTATTTAAAGTCAGGCAGATACACATCGATGTATCCTGAGAGCTTTTTTAGCGTTTCTACGCTTTCATAACCCGAGCTGTTGTAGATAAGCGGAACGCTTGGTTTGTAGAGTTTGAGCGTTTCAATCAGCTTGTCTACATACTGGGTAGCTGACACAAATTCTATCGTGTGAACACCTGCGTTTTCGAGCTCTCGTAGTTTTTTGGATAGTTCTTTTGGAGAAATAAAACGCCCGTTATTATCGTTAGAGATTTCGTAGTTCTGGCAGTAAACGCATTTGAGCGTACAGCCTGAGAAAAACACTGCTCCACAGCCGTTTTCTCCGCTGATGCACGGCTCTTCCCACAGGTGAGGAGCGATTCGCGCTACCTTCATTTTATCTTCACATCTGCAAAAGCCCTCTGCCTTTGAGCTGTCACGAAATGCGTTGCATTTTCTAGGACAAAGATTGCATATCATAGTATCACCGCACTTATTCTACCACAGTATAAAGTAAAATTAAAGTGCGGTTTATATTTCAAAATCATAGAGAAAGTCCTCGATTGCATCGTAGAGATGACACACATCAAGCTCATAAATATTAAATTTTTCAATTATTTTTTCTACCGCAAATTTGTCAACCGAAATATCCGCAACGGTTATTGTGTTGTTATTATCAGCACATATTATGCCATAAGAAATGTAGTCACCGATGCTTTCATCGTAGTGTTTTTGCGTGAGTAAAGAGTATTTTGCCATAAGAACCTCGGTGGTGAAAAATTGTCACTGTGACATTTTATCACCATATATTTTCTAAATCAAGGCATTTGACATAACTGTAACTTAGGTTACAAAAGATTTGTATAGTTGACATTTTGCGACAGTGTAACTTCGACACAAAAACGCAAAAATCTTCATTGAAATATGTTTTTCAGTATGTTATCCTAAACTTATAGGTCCTCATGGGGAGGTAATGTTATGATTTATGTAAATGATTTGAGAAAAGAATTCAAAAAGGCAATCAAAGAGCCGGGACTTAAAGGCAGTATCAAAGCTCTCTTTAAGCCGAATAATGAGATTATCAAAGCGGTTGATGGTATCAGCTTTCATGTCGATAAGGGTGAGATGCTCGGCTTTATCGGTCCTAACGGCGCGGGTAAGAGTACTGTTATTAAAATGCTAACGGGTATTCTGACTCCGACATCGGGCACCTGTGAAATAAACGGGCATATTCCGCAGGAAAACCGCCAGAAATATGTCAAGGAAATCGGCGTAGTTTTCGGACAGCGTACTCAGCTTTGGTGGGATTTAGCACTCAGAGAAACCTACTCTGTGTTAAAAGAAATCTACGATGTTCCTGATAAAGAATTCAAACAGCGAATGGCATTTTTAAACGAGGTGCTTGAGCTTGAGGATTTTATCTCCAGTCCTGTGCGTACCTTGTCACTTGGTCAGCGAATGCGTGCTGACATCGCGGCATCACTCTTACATAACCCGAAGGTGCTGTTTTTGGATGAGCCTACCATCGGACTCGATGTTGTTGTAAAGGATAATATACGAAACGCTATCCAGAAAATCAATGCAGAAGAGGGTACAACGGTTATTCTTACTACTCACGATTTGGCTGACATCGAGCTTTTGTGCAATCGAATTGTTATGATTGATAAAGGCAAAAAGGTTTTTGACGGACAAATAAATGATTTGAAACGCGAGTTTGGACAGATGCGTGATTTAGGTTTTGAGCTTCAAAGTGCAGGAGATTTGTCAAAGCTTCAGTACCTTTCTGATTTAAATCTCAGTGCTGACGACATAGAGCTCAAAAACGAGGGAGCATCTGTTTCTGTCAGATTTGACAGCAATAAAGTGTCAGTTGAAGATATGCTTTCCTACACTCTGTCGAAAGTTCACGTAAAGGACATTAACTTAAAAGACGCGGATATCGAAGAGATTATCCGCAGACTATACAGACGGGAAGTGAGCATAGATGAGGTTTAAGAAATTTATGCGCACCTACTCTCCGTTTACTCGTGCAGGAATGCTCGAGTCAGTAGCCTACAGAGCGAACTTTTTCTGCTTTCTCATAGGCGAGATTATGTCGTGCTTTATTATGTTTTTTGTGTGGAAAGCTGTGTTTATGAGCACTGACAGCGAAACCTTCATGGGATTTACTATGGAGGATATGGTGGTGTATTTGTTTATCACTTTCCTGACAGGTTACCTGACTTATTCCGACGGCACCTACGCTATCGCCACAGAAATCCGCGACGGGTCGATTGCTATGCGAATGATAAAGCCGTGTTCGTTTGATATGTGCTTTTTATTTCAGGAGCTTGGAAATAAGATAATCAATGTACTATGTATTTTCGCACCGCTTGTGCTCGGTGTTGAAGCGTATCGCTGGATAATCACAGGAGCGTGTCAGTTTGATGTGGTGCATTTTTTGCTTTATGTTGTGAGCCTTGTGCTTGCGTATCTGATATCCTTCTACTTTAATGTAAGCTACGGTTTTATGGCATTTTATCTGAAAAACCTGTGGGGAGCGGATATTCTGAAGGAGGTTATCATCAACTTCCTTTCAGGTGCTACCATTCCACTTGCTTTTATGCCCAAGGCACTTGCGTCAGTGTTGAATTTTCTGCCGTTTTCGTCCCTTTCGTATACACCCGTTATGATATATATGGGAATGTATTCTGGAGCTGAAATTGCACTCAGAATGACGATGCAGGTGTTCTGGCTTTGTGTGATGATACTTATCTCAAAAGTAATATGGAACCACGCTGTAAAGCGACTTTGTTCACAGGGAGGTTAAGCTATGAAAAGAATGCTAAGACTTCATCGGATATTTGTCGCTCAGTATATGAAAAACCTGATGGAATACAAGGTTGACTTCTTAACGGGAGCGGTGAGCTTTCTGCTCGGTCAGGTTATCCAGATTGCTTTTTTAGGTATCATTTTCAGCCAGATTCCGAATCTTATCGGTTGGGAGTTTAACGAGATACTTTTCATCTACGGCTTTTCGCTTCTTCCGAAGGGAATCGACCATCTGCTGTTTGATAACCTCTGGAGTGTGGGATATTTCATCGTCAGGAAAGGCGATTTCGATAAGTACCTGACCCGCCCGATAAACAGCCTGTTTTATGTAATCGCGGAGAAATTCTGCGTTGATGCTTTCGGCGAGCTTGCTATCGGACTGATTCTGGTTGTATACAGCGTGATACAGCTCAAGCTCACTATCACATGGTATATGATACCGCTGTTTATAGTGGCTGTTGTATTTGCGACGCTGATTTATACTTCAATCAAAATCGCAACAGCTGCGATTGCTTTCTGGACAAAAGCATCGGGTCACATAACCCATATGTTTTATATGACAAATGACTTTTCAAAGTACCCGACAACTATATATAATAAGTTTGTACGCACCTTTATTACATATATAATACCGTTTGCTTTCACAGCTTTTTATCCTGCGAGTTACTTCCTCACAGGAGAAAATCCGCTGTTTTGTATCGGCGGAACGGTTGTGGCATCAGTCCTTCTGTTTATAGTATCTGTGTGGATATGGAACAGAGGCATCAAAGCGTACGAATCCGCAGGAAGCTAGTTTGTTAAGCTAAGGAGAAAGCTATGAGCAATCCTTTTTTATCTAATCTCAAAGACTCAAAAAGTGAATACTTAACACCTTTGTGCTCGCTTAACAAAGCGGTTATGGCAAAAGCTCCGATACTTGGGATTGACAACTCTTTAGAAGGGAAGAGCTTTCGCGATATCTTTTCGACTCAGCTTATAGTCGATGAGATAAAAAGAACAGCCCTTGAGTACAATATCGATATTTCGGGTTTTGATGATTATATGTTGCCGAAACTTCTCGACAGTGCTCTTATCAGCAACGATATCAAGTACAACCGCTTTGCCGATAAAATAGCAAAGAAGTTTGGTGACAGACTCGGGCTTCTCCTTTTGACGCTAAAACTCGGTGAAAAGGAAAACAGAGAAGCACGAGAAGACTGGAGTGATAGGCACTGGGAATACTGGGGAAATCTTGACACTGTGATTTTTGTCGGCGGACTTGCAAGCTCAATGCTTGGCAGACGCTTCAAAGAGCGTATTCAGGGCATTTTTGACAGAGCAAAGGCTAAGCCATACAATATTATGCTTTTTGATAATGCGACATATGTTGGTGTGATGGGCTGTGCCCGTCTTATGAAAGATAACTCTACCTCACTTGTTTTTGACTTTGGTCACACTAACTTAAAACGCTGTGTTATCACAAAGGGAGTAGACGAGATTACGTATTTTACTCCGCTAGAAAGTGCGAAATCACTTTATGTCAGCAGAGTAAAAGACGACGAAAACATCTTAGAAGAAGCGCTGAAGCTTCATAAGCATCTGGTCAAAACTATCGTTGACACCTACAGAGAGGGTGTGGGGAGATATGATTTGTCTGATGAGATTATCATCAGTATAGCAAACTACAACGCAGGCGGAGAGTTAAACTCTGTGCGAGGGGGATACGCAAAGCTTTCTTCTCTTGGGCGTGATTACTCGAAGATTCTGAGTGAGGATTTGTCGAGCGAACTTCATAGAAAGGTGAAAGTCCGACTTGTGCACGATGGTACAGCGAACGCGCTGTATTTCAAAGATGTCACAAATGCTGTCTGCGTTTCGCTTGGCACCGCTTTCGGAGTCGGCTTTACCGATATAAAAATTGAATAATACAGTCACCGCTTTTAATATTTTGATAGATGTTTTTTTGACCACAATATCTAGCGTATTATTAAAAGCGGTGATTTCTTTTTGGTATTTATACACAAAGAAATAGTGAAAAGATTGTGCAAAAAGCGTCCGTTAAATTTCGTTAATTTCATTTATTATTTCTAAATAGTGTGGTATAATGTCTACAACTGAAATTATGCGGTTAATTTTTAGAAAGAGAGGAATTTTAATGAAATTACGCAGACTTATTTCATGTCTTCTTGTTCTTTGCTTGATGGTTACATCAGTCAGCTTCGCAGTTTCTGCTGCTGTTGTTGACGCTGCTCAGACAGGATACTACAACCAGAGTCACCTTGAGGATTACGCTCAGGCGGCTAAAAACACTGAGGGACTCGGTGCTACTTACTCAAAGAATTCTACTACCTTTAAGGTTTGGTCACCAACAGCTACTGCTGTTATGGTTAAGCTTTATTCAACAGGTACAGATGCTGAGTCAGGTGCTGCAGTGCTCGGTACACACGCAATGACAAAGAACGCTACTACAGGTGTCTGGACATTGACACTCAGCGGTGATTACAAGGATGTTTACTACACATACCTGCTCACTATCGACGGTAGCACAGCTGAAACACAGGACCCATATGCTACTGCTGTCGGTGCTAACGGTGAGCGTTCAATGGTAGTTGACCTCGATTCTACTGACCCTGAGGGTTGGGAAGATGATAAGCATGTTGTTTTCGATTCTGCTGCACAGGCATCAGTATGGGAAGTTCATGTTCGTGATTTCTCTATCTCAGAGTCATCAGGTGTTTCTGATGAATATAAAGGTAAGTACCTTGCTTTCACAGAAGGTAACACAACAGTTAACGGTGAGGGCGATATCGCTACTTGCGTTGACTATCTCGTAGAGCAGGGTATCAACTGTATCCAGCTCCTCCCAATCGCTGACTTCTCGGGTATTGACGAGACTAACTCAGATCCACAGCGTAACTGGGGTTACAACCCTGTTAACTTCAATGTTCCTGACGGTGCATACGCTACTGACTGCTACGACGGTAACGCTAGAATCAAAGAGTTCAAGCAGCTCGTTCAGGCTTGCCACGACAGAGGCATCGCAGTTGTAATGGACGTTGTTTACAACCACACATATGTACTCGAGGGCTCAGCTCTCGCTAAGACTGTTCCTCAGTACTACCACAGAATGTCAAGTGCTCAGGACTACTACAACGGTTCTGGTCTTGGTAACTGCTTGTCAACAGAGAAAGCTATGACATCTAAGTATGTTGTTGAATCTCTCAAATACTGGGTAGAAGAGTACCACATTGACGGTTTCCGTTTCGACCTTATGGGCGCACTCGACTGCGATACATTAAACGCAGCAAGAGCAGAGCTTGATAAGATTGACAAGGGTATCCTCATGTGGGGTGAACCATGGGCAGGCGGCGACGCTGGTATCGCAAACGGTGCTACAAACTCTAACTTCTCTAAGCTCAACGACCGTATCGGTGGTTTCAACCAGACATATGCTGAGAACTTAAAGGGTTCTGAATCTCTCATCACAGGTACATCAGGTGCGTTTGCACAGGGCGACACAACAAACGCTGCTATCTTAGATGCTGCTAAAGCTAACTTCACATACTTCAGAACAACAGCTACTTCAAAAGCGCTTAACTATCTTGATAACCATGATAACCTCACACTTTACGATAAGCTCCTCAAAACTAACCAGGATGACCTTAAGTCAAAGTATGGTTATACTTTCACAACAAATAAAGACCTTGAGAACCTCTACAACCTCAACCAGACTGTAGCTAATACATACTACAAAGAGGTTGCTGATCAGCTCAAGTTATCATTAGTTTCTGTTATGACAGCTCAGGGTATTCCGTTCATGAATGCAGGTACTGAGTTTGCTCGTACAAAGTACGGTGACGGTAACTCTTATCGTACATCTGATAACATCAATGCTATCGACTGGACCCGTCTCGAAAAATGGGGCGGTGAAGCTGACTATTATGCAGGACTCCAGCAGATTCGTCAGGCATTCACCCCGTTCACAGACGCTAAGGCTGATACTATCACAACTATTTCTGCTAAGGATCCTGTTGCTTACTCAGTAAACAACACAACAGCAGGCGAGTGGAGCAAGATTCTTGTTATCATGAATAACAGCAAGACAGACTCAAAGACAGTTACACTTCCTGCAGGTACATGGACTGTTGTAGCTAACGCTGACAAAGCAGGTCTTGAATCACTAGGCACAGCTTCTGGCTCTTACACAGCTCCTGCTCATTCAGGTGCTATCCTTGTTCAGGGTACATATAACAAGCCAGCATCGGGCTATACAACACTCATAGCTGAGCACTATGTGCGCGATTCAGCTTCAGGCTCTTACAAGCTCGAGAAGTCAAACACAGCTAAGTACAAGGTTGGTCAGACATATCGTGCTATTACAGACACAAATATCCTCTTTGACCACAAACTCGACAAGTATGACAGCTCAACAGGTAAGCTTTCAGGTGAAGCTGTTGCTAACCAGAATATAACAGTTAAGTTCTACTACACAAGATACATTGATTCTAACTACCTGACAGTTAACTTCCTCGACTCTAAATCAGGCGAGAAGGTTCGTCCTTACATCAAGTACAGACTCCGTGATGGCGATGAGTTCTCTATCCCTGCTACAGGTGTTCAGGGTTACTCACTCGATACTACTAAGTATCCTGCAGGCACTGTAGGCACATTC
This sequence comes from Ruminococcus sp., assembly GCA_017410265.1. Classification (GTDB taxonomy): domain Bacteria; phylum Bacillota; class Clostridia; order Oscillospirales; family Acutalibacteraceae; genus Ruminococcoides. The sequence continues at coordinate 259,791 of JAFQRC010000001.1, forward strand.
GATGCTTCTGCTCCACTTGTGTTTAACTACTACTACAACGCTCTTACACATACTAAGACTGTAGTTCACTACTACAACTCTCATCCGAACTGGAACAACACAATTATCCAGTGTTACGCTTACTATGACACATCAACTGAAGAACCACTCGGCAAGTGGACAGACAACAAAGCAGGTAACATGGCTAAAGACACAGCACTTGGCGATAACTGGTACACAGTTACTATTCCTAATGTTCAGTCCTGTAGAGTAATGTTCCACCCATCGGGCGCAGTAAGTGGTGTTCAGCAGGAGCCTGGCCAGGGTGAAGCAGGTTACGAAGTTTCTGAGGAAGCTTGGATCAAGGATAAGATCCTCACATTCTCATGTAAGGTTGTAACAAGCTACATCGACCTCGCTACAGGTAAGCAGCTCGCTCCTGATCAGATTAAGTCATACGAGAAGATTACATCTAACGGTATGTACAGCACATCAGCTAAGCCAGAGCTCGGCGGTTACATTACACCTGCTAACGCTTCTAACTTCTTCAAAGCTGGTACAACAAATGTTGTTTACCTCTATGACGGTTCAGATCCTGACACACCTGGTGATGCTATCACAATCGGTGACGTTGACCTCGACGGCACAGTAGCTGTAATGGACGCTACATTTACTCAGAGATATGTCGCTCAGCTTCAGACTTTGGCTGCTAACTCACTCAAGGCTGCTGATGCTAACAAAGACGGTGATATTAACATTACAGACGCTACATACATCCAGAGATTCGTAGCTCAGCTCTCAGGTACTGCAAACGTAGGCGAGAAGCTCGGTGGCGGACAGACTCCTACAGGCGAGCATACATTCTCAGAGCTCATCGATATGTACAACACACTTTCTGGTAAGTATGTTGCACTTCCATCTGATTACTATAAGGATGACGAAGGCTACAAGGCTGCCGGTGTTGCTCTTGATACATACAAGGCTGTAACTCTCAATCCTCAGGCTGAGCCTGAGCTCATCGACGAAGCTTACGAAGCATTTGAGTCAGCTTACGAAGTAATCAAGGACTACGAAGAGACTATCGAGATTCCGGTTCCTGATTCAATTGACATCTACTTTACAAACAACATCGGTTGGAGTAAAGTCAACTACTACTGCTGGGGTGCTACTAACATGACATGGCCTGGCGCTCAGATGACATGGGACAGCAAGAACGATATGGGTCAGGATGTTTACAAAGTAACTATCGATCCATCAGTTTACCAGAACATCATCTTCAACAGTGGTGCAAGTGGCGACGCTAACCAGACTGTAGATATCGTTATTGATACAACAAGTACAAAGATTGGTTATTACATCGCTAATCCTGAAACATCAGGTAAGAAGAGCGTTGGTACTTGGAATCCATAATTGAATAACTTAAAAAACGAGCAGGTCTTACGGCCTGCTCATTTTTTGTGCATTACTTTAACAACAAAGCTTTCCTTAGCATATTATGCAGTAGGCTTTATTGTTTAAGCCAAAGAATACTAAGGAGAAATGAATTTTGGATACTATTGAAAAACTGATGTATCAGTACGGACTCTCTAGATTTCCGTCTGATACAGCTTACGCTATGGCGTATGTACCGTTCCAGCAGAATTCACCGAAGATGTACAGCCCTATGCATGGCTACGAGTGCGGCACGATTTTCGAAGATTTGAATAAGCCGTTCTGTCCCAAAGATTGTGAGGGACTCAGATGACTCAGCGTGAAATAATGCTCAAAAAAATCGGCACATACAAGTTTTATTTAAAAGACCTTCAGCTTTACCTTGACACCCACCCACGTGATGAAATGGCACTCTCTAAGTACGAGGAGTACAAAGCGATATTAAAACCACTCGTAAAAGAATTCGAGAGCAGATTTGGTCCGCTGACAGCCAGAAGCGGAGAGTTTGCAAACAAGTTTTTGTGGATAAATAACCCATGGCCGTGGGATTTGGAGGAGGATGACTGATGTTTGTATACGAAAAACAACTGCAATACCCAGTAAAGATTAAACGCCCTAACCCTCAGCTTGCAAAGGTTATCATCAGCCAGTTCGGCGGTCCTGATGGGGAGCTCGCGGCTTCTATGCGTTACCTGTCCCAGCGTTACAGTATGCCTGTCAAAGAGCTTAAGGCAACACTGACTGATATAGGTACTGAGGAATAAAATTGATTATCTTATGCATTGATGTACGGCTGTATTCAAAGTGTTTTTACATTACATATTTTTCGCAGAATACCATAGAGCATAAAAAACACCCCTGAAAGCAGTTGCCTTCAGGGGTGAGTGCTATTTACTTATACTAAGCGTTTCTTATCAGATGAATCAGAATTCTGTGATAATGTTTGCGACATATCTCTGTACGATAGTAGCATCCACAACATTCACGATACCGTTGAAGTCTACATCAGCAAGCTTGAGCTGTTCGTCTGATAAATCGCTGAGCTTAGCAACATGACGCTGAATTTCTGTAGCGTCGAATACAGATACTTCGCCGTCAAGTGTAACATCTCCGATTATAGCAGTCTTTGCCATCTCGATATCGAGAGCGTTAATAAGCTGGTCTTTGATGTATGTGTGACCTGCCTGATTCGGATACAGACCATGCTTAGCCATAACAGCACCTGCAAACTCAACGATATCCATAGGCTCGCCGTTGTTTACATTTTCAACATCCTCAGCTTCTACGAAAATTACATTTTCTGTGAGTGCGCTGTATGCTCTGTCATGGATTGTAGTTGCTTTGACAACCTCATCGAGTATATCGCCGATAGCGAGTGTTTTTCCGTTGAACTCAAGGCTTCTGCCCTCAAACGGATTGTATGTACCAACAACGAGCACCTTAGCGTCAGGGTTGATAGCAAGGATAGAGTTGACAAACTCAGGCATTGCCATAGCGTAAGCAAGAGCGTTGTAAGCATAGTTTTCGATTACATCAAGAATGAAATTAGTTGTGTCAACTTCGAATGTAAAGATTCCGCCGATGGAATATTCGAAAGTACCGCTGATGCCTGATGCGATAATTTCTTCACGAACCACCTGAAGGATATTCTCAACATAAACTACGCCTTCTTCTGTAACCAGAGTGCTCCAGTCGTAAGAAGGAGCCTGACCTGCAACACCTGCTAGTGCTGCTTCGAGTGCTTTTTCCATAAGTGTCACATTACTGAAGCCCACAGTGATGAGGTCAGCTTTTGCGATGTCAGCTGCGTTTTGTGCAACGATAGCACCTGCGTCCTGAATCAGAAGACCGCTCTGTGCGAGATTCTTGTAATCAAGGTAGTTTTCTTTAGCAAACTGCTTAACATAATCGTTGTAATCAGTTGATACAGCGGAGCCGTCACCGATAGCAACATAATATGAATCGTCAGTTACTTTGTAGTGGTTTGAATCCTGTGGACCGTATTTTTCAAGAGCTGTGAGAACCTTCTCGATAGCAATATTAATCTTCTCGTAAGAAGCCTCAGAAGCCATATAGCCGTTTTCGTATGAATCAACAATAGCCGCTGTCAGAGAATCGTGACCTGCAGCACTTGGGTGACAGCCGATACCGTTACCAACAAGCATTCTTGCAAAGAGATTGAGCAGACCAAAGATTGTTTCGTCTTCTGTGAGTACATAACTCATACCGTCCGGTAGAGCTATTGTTTTATATACATCCTCTACAGCGACATCCATAGAGTGACGGAGCTTGAGGTAAGCAACAACAGTGCCAGCTAGGATTAAGTTGTCTGTGTCGTTTGGAGCATTTTCTGTGATGTGTGCCTCTACCTTTTCCTGTACACCGTTGAAAATTCCGCCGATACCGTCTGCAAGTTTGATTAAAGCATTTGCGTCGAGAACCTCGAGCTTTGTAGACTCTATGATAGCCTGCTCAAATGCAAGATATACTGTGATAGACATCAGCTTTGACTGGTTAGCGACAAAATACTCACCGTATGCTGATGTACCGCCTGCGACAGCTGTTTCATATGCTTCTACATCAGCGCGTGTGATGTCAACATATGTGCCCGGAGCCGAAGCGTTTAGCATAGGCCATACCATTTTCTGAACCTCTTCGATAACACGATCACGCAAAACTGAATCAGGATTATTAATCTGGTCAGCATATGTGTTTACTACAACATCAACATCAGGAGATTCAGCGTAGTAGAATTTAGCCTCAGGGAATTTGTCGAGAAGCTGGAGAACAACCGGCTGGGTTGAAAGGTAGATGTTGACAGCCTCAACAGCTTCGCCAACGATTTCACCGAGAGGAATAATGTTGCCTTCGTATGAAATGTCCATACCGGTGAATGTGTTCATAAGACCGATGATGATAATCTCAGCATCTTCGTTGAGTTCAACGATACGCTCAACACAGCCTGCGTAGTTCATCATGAAGCTGACAACAGTATATGTAACAGCATTCTCGATAGGGTCGATGATTTCTTCTGAACCTTCAGGAACATATGAATAAAGCTTTTCTCTTAAATCAGCACGAATCTGACGGAGATACGCTTTTGTCGGCTCGTCGCACTCCTGAATTGCATCTTCAAAATCAATCCATGCATCAGCAGAAGGGTCACCACCTAAAACGCCGAAAGCGTTGGTGATGCGTCCGAGTAAGAATACGCCGAAGTTTGCATTACCGATACCGAGTGTGATTACATCAGCTTCAGCTGTTGCACTCTGGTATACCTGAGCAGCGTTTTCAACGCCACCACAATCGTTTTTGAAACGACCGTTAACAAACTCAGACTGAGTGTACTCATCTCCAGGATAAGCACCTTCTTTGCCATACTCGAGGATGTAGTGCAGGTCTTCTGCACGCATAGCGCTCATAGCGAGCTGGTGTGTAAGGTCCCAACCGAAGTGCTCAGCAAGCTTGTAAGGATAAGCATCAGGGGATTCTTCCAGATAGCCGTTTACATCGCCGTAGCCTGTAAGACCGTAGCCGTTAGCCATAGAGTCACCGAATGAGATGTACTTAACCTTTTTTTCGGTTTCTGCCGCAAAAACTGCAGGGCACATACCGACTAAAAGACAAAGCACTATCACAATGGCGATGCTCTGTTTGAATAGTTTTTTCATAGTTTTACCTCCTAGTAGAATTACCGCACTAGCTTTCTAAAGTGCGGTAATCAGTTTTATACTCAACCGTAAATACGGGTTAAAGCCTTATTTATCTGCTTTTGGATTCCATGAGGTGTAGTCAAAGTCAGAGTAGATTGCTTCCAGCGCTTTAGCGTCGTTTTTGCCCATACCTGTCAGCGGGATTTCGTCCATAGAAAGTACGGCAACAGGCTTACCACGCTCTTCAAGCTGTTCATCACAGTATGCAAAAATCTCTGCACAAGCAGTTTCTTTGTCAACGCCGGGAACAAGCTCTACTATCGCAAGTGGATACTGGCCTTGAGAATGCTCTTTGTCGTTAACACCGATTACCGAGCAGTTTTTGACTTCTTTTCTTCCGCTGATGAGACCCTCCATATTGATAGGGAAGACCTTGTGACCGTCAAAACGGGTTATCATACGCTTTATGCGACCTTTGATAAACAAAAATCCGTCGTCGTCCATATAACCGATATCGCCCGAGTGTATCCACATCTGACCATCATCATGCTTGCGCATAATGATATCTGTTTCCTCTTTGGCATTGAAATAGCCTTTCATCATCGACGGACCTGTCACACAAACCTCGCCAATTTCGTTGTATCCGAGCTCTTCACCTGTTTCAGGGTCGAAGATGCTGACGGTTGTCGTCAGTGAAGGAATACCAACACTGCCACGCTTGTACACAGTGTTAACACAGAAAGAAGCAGCAGCAGAAAGCTCTGTCATTCCGTAACCCTGTGCGAGCGGGAACTTCATATTATGTTCTTTCATAAACTCGTTAAGCTTCTTTTCCAGACCTTCGTTCATTGTGTCTCCGCCTGAAGCCAGAGTGTAAAGGAACGAAAGGTCCATATTCTTAACCTCTTTGCTGTTAATAAGCAACTCAATAAACACAGGAGTGCTGATAATAACCTGAGGTTTAAATTGTTTAACAAGCTTACCGATTGTGTTTGGAACAAACTTTGGTATCGGAACAAGGGTATGTCTCATACAAAGCGGCATATGCATACCGCAAACCATTCCATAAGCAGAGAATATCGGAATGATACCAAGATATCTGTCGTTATCGTTCATATACGCATCACAATACATAAAGTTGATAACAACTGCGTTCATAGAATCGTTTGTGAGCATTGTGCCTTTTGGAATACCTGTAGTACCGCCTGTGTATGTAATAGCAACGGTAGCATCGCCTTCATATGGTACTTCCTCAGCTTTGACACCCTCACCTTTACTAAGGAAGGTGCTCCACTTCATCAGATTATCGCTATATTCAATATTTGTCTTTACAGCAAGCTTCATAGCGATTTTCTTGAAAAACGGCAGTGAATTTGCGGCAGACTGAACAATGATTATGTCAGGGTTGATTTCGTTTTTGATTTTTTCAACCTTAGGGAAAGCGACATCAATTGTGACAAGAATGTTAGAATCTGATGCATTTATCATCTTCTTGATAGTGTTGATATCCATTCTCGGGTCAATAGTGTTAGCTGCGGCACCGATTTTGTTGAGAGCATAAACAGCGGCTATTGTTTCAGGAACGGCAACAGACAAAAATGATACGATATCACCTTTCTTTACACCCATAGCAACAAAAGCACTGGCACATTCTTCGATGCGTTGCCAAAGCTCGCGGTGGGTAATGTCAGAGCCGTAATAGTGAAGTGCAGGCTTGTCCAGACGATCTTTGTTGCGTTCTCTCAGATACTGATATGCGGTACACTGGGGGAATTTTTCGCTCAAAGCTTCCTTTGAATAATATTTCAACCAGACCTTATTATCAGAAATTTTCATTTTCATTTTCCCTCCTTTAAAATTAAAGCGGAAGATATGTTTAATTTATTACTCTATACTACATTATAATGTAATATATATCAAAACAATATATTGTATTATACAACAAAACAAATACTATATCAACATTTTTTTGAGTTTCTCCTCTGAAGTTGCCTTTGTAGTGGTAAAATTTGCAAAAAACACGGCTTGCTTCGGTTGAATTTTTGCCTAATTATAAATAAATTGTGCAAGATGCACAAAAAGTGTTTTTTAAGTTTGTTATAATTTGGTTTGATTTTGTGAGAATTTAGTGTTAATATATAGATGCCAGAAATTGATATTTTTCAAGGAGGAAATAATATGAAAAGATTTTTAGCGATTGTTCTCGCTCTTGTAATGGTTCTTTCTGTTACTGTTGGTGTTTCAGCACAGAATGCTCCTATTACATATGAATGTGAGAATGGTTACACAGCGACTAAGATTTCTATGCCTGAGGCAGGCGAAGGCGAAGTTGACGGTCTTATTGGCGACAGATCACAGAACTACGCTTGGTCTTCTGTAGGTTATGGTGACTATGTTTATGTAGGCACCAGCTTTGGCGTTGTTTACACAGCATTAAAGGTTATCGCAAATGAAAAGGGTCTGGATTTTGCTAATCTCAAGCTCTATGTTGATGCTTTATTCAACGGCAAGCTCTACACAGGCGACGAGGGAGAAGTTGACACTCCTCCAAGAAGCGTTATTGCTAAGATCAACACAAAAACATACGAAACAGAAGTTGTAGAAACTTACGATGGTGTGGTTGGTTTCCGTGCTGCTACAAAGCTCAATGATAAGCTTTATTTTGCTGCAGCAACAGCTAACCAGCCTTACATTCTCGAGATTGATCCTGAAAACGCTGACGCAGCAAACATCGTATGCTACAGCGAGACTACAACAGATCCTTCTGTTTCAACAGGTATCCGTGGTCTTACAACATACAAGGATATGTTGGTTGCTACACTTATCGGTGATGACGGTGCTTACATGGTAGCTTCAAGCGACCCAAGCGCTGGTCAGGATTCTTTCGAAGTTATTTGCACACAGGAAGATCTCTTTGACTACCCTGCTTACCACTATATGGACAGCATTTTCGGCGGTAGCATCTGGGATCTCGTTGAGTACAACGGCAAACTCTACATCTCTGTAGTTACAGGTAAAAACGGTAGCAAGCAGCCATTCGCTCTCTTCAGCGGTGAAGTTGATGAAAATGGTGAATGGACATATGACCTCATCGTTGGTAATGAGGCTGATGGCGCTGAATATCCATTCGGTTTAGGTTCAGACCGTTCAGGCGCTGCTAACCTTGCAGTACATGACGGCTATCTCTACATCGGTGGTTTCAACGATCCAATGATCGCTCTTCCATCTATCTTAAAGGGCAGCTTTGAGGATCTTTACAAAGACCTCAGCTCTCCAGTTTGCTTATGGAGACTTGATGCTGACAACAACATCGAGATGGTAGCAGGCGAAGCTAATGAAGTATTCCCTGAAGGTCCTATCGGTAACATGGGCGCAGGTTTTGGTAGCAACATGAACCAGTATGTATGGCGTATGGCAAGCTACGATGGAAAGCTCTTCTTAGGTACATTTGATGTTACAGGTCTTGTTCGTCCTATCGCACAGTTCACAAACGGCGATATCTTCGAGATGACAAAAGAAGAGTGGATGTCACAGCTTGACTATATCAGACAGGTTCTCGAGTCTTTAGGCGTTCCTGCAAGTGATAAGGATATCGCTGCTACAGGCGCAAGCGTTGAGCTCGCAGCTATCGAGGATAACCTTGATACTCTCGAAGACCTCAGCGTATACTTTGAGGATTCTGATGTTACTTTAGAGTACAGACAGAAGTTCTATGATCTTCTCCTCGAACTCAAGGATCAGTACATCAAGGTTAGAGATTATCTCTCAGCTGAAGCTAAGGAAAGAATCGACGCATTCTTTGCTAATGAAAAGGTTCAGAACTTCGGTTACTTCGTAGGTTGCTTATGCTACATGAGCAAGTCTGAAGAAGGTTATGACCTCTTTGTAAGCCATGATGGTATCAACTTCGATACATTGACACGTGACGGTATGGGCGATCGTTACAACTACGGTTCTCGCGTATTCGCTATCACAGATAACGGTCTTTGCATCGGTACAGCTAACCCATTCTACGGCGCACAGGTATGGCTCCTCGAAGACACTATCATCGGTGACGTTAACTTTGACGGCAAAGTAAATGTATTTGACGCAACTTACATCCAGAGACATATCGCTAAGCTCGAAACTCTCAGCGATGCAGCTCTCGAAGTTGCTGATTTCGATGGCAACGGTATCGTAAATATCTTTGATGCTACTGCTATCCAGATGTATATTTCTAAGCTCTGATCCGTATAAGGAAAGCTGAAATATAAGTCATTTAGTATACAAAATCTATTTAATAAATGAGAATAACGGATATCCGCTTGGGTATCCGTTATTTTTATTGTCAGAAAACTTTTAGAATACTTTTTCTGACTTCTTATTCATTTTTCGGTGCGGATTTAAGGAGAGAGATAACCTCTTCTTTTTTTAGAACATCAAACTCGGCTGTGTAGTTATCTGCCCTGCCTTTTGTCTTGTACTGCAGATATATAGGAGCGCTCATAAACGAAAAGTGAAATTCCAGAATATTCAGTGGATGAACAACTATTTTTTTAATTATCCTCTCATAAAAGTTAAGGTTAAGGGTTTCGTTATCTAACGAGATTATCTCATCTGTTTTTGATTTCACTATTTTAAGAAAGGTGCTTTCACCAGCTTTGTTTTGTGGTTTACTAAGCTCTTTGATTTGATTTTGCAAAGCATTTTTCTCTTTTTCTTTATCACTTTTGAGTTCAATATATATGTCTAAAGGTATTAGCTCTTTAATCATTTTGTCAGTTAGTGTTCTGAGCTCTTTATTTATGTCGCTTAGTCTTCTTTCGATGTCTGCTATTGTTGTGTCATTACTCTCAGGTAAAAATTCATTTTCTGCTTTTTTGAGAATAGCGGTGAGAATTTCTTCTTTCATCGGGTTAATAACCTCTGATATTATGTCGTAAAGGATGGTTTTCAGTACCTTGTCGTTCACCCTGAGAGCGTTGCAACCTACATAGACTTTCTCGCCAGAGAGGGTTTCTGCCTGTTTGTACCTACCGTTTCTGTTTTTTTCTGCACATATCCAGGCTTTGTAGGGAAGATTAGGGTGTGCTTTTTTTATGCTGACATATCTCTTGTTGCATAAGCCGCAGGTGATTTTTCCGCTTAACCAGTATTTTCCCGAGTGCATTGTCCGAGGCTTTTTTTGAGCTTCTTTTTCTTTGAGTAGTTTTTGTACCCTGTTCCACAAATCGCGGTCTATTATAGCGCTTTCGGGATGATGGTCTGTGGTATGTACTCTGTACGATTGACCGCGATTGTACTTTTTCTTATGGGTGAGTGCGTCGGGAGTGTAAGTCTTTCCCTGTTCAAGGTCACCCACATATTTTTCGTTTCTTAAAATACGGAGAATAACAGTGCTTGACCAACCGTTTTTGTATTGCATTGGTCTGATATCTGCTTTTGTCAGTTTTTCTGCAATTGTGAAGGTTCCTTCGCCACTTGCGTACAGCTCGAATATTTGTCTTATAATTCTGGCTTCATCCTCAACTACTTCGAAATGTTGTTTTCCGCTTTTATCGTTTACGATGTTGTAGCCGTACATTCTTCTGCGGCCGAAAACTACTCCGTTTTCCATTTGTTGCTGCTGACCCCATTTTACACGACGGGAGGTTCTCAGGCTTTCCTGTTCAGCGTTGAGTGCTATCTGAGTCAGTTTTTCGCGATAGTGGTCATCTTGTGTGTTTATATCATCAGCCAGAAACCAGATGTATACACCAATATTTCTCAGCTCTTCTACTATTTTCAGTAAATCAAGTACATTTCTTGAAAAACGGGACACCTCTTTTGTCAGGATAATTTCCACCTTTCCCCGATGAGCATAGCTCAGCATTTTTTTGAAATCTTCTCTTTTTTCAAGAGAAGTTCCACTTAACCCCTCGTCTGCAAAAATTCCGATATTAACCCAGTTGCTTTTTCTCTCGAAATATTTTTCAAAGAAGTTTTTCTGGGAAGCAAGCGAGTTTTTCTGGTCTTCTTCAACAGTTGAAACACGACAGTATGCACAGACATTATGAGGTTTGTTGTCCTGTGTTTTAAAAGTGATATTATCAGGATTGGTGGTCTTCGTTTTGTACACTGTCTGACTCCTTTTTTATGCTTTGCATATCAAGTGTATCTGTGATGAATTTTGTAAGCTGAAACATCAGAGAAGCTCTTTCCTCTTTGCTTATGTGTAAATCATTCGGATTATTTATCAAGTGCGTCTGCCTCCGTTAACAGGTGATATAAGATTATATGTTTCGGCTTAATATCGTATGAAAGACATTTTTTATACAGTCAAAGTAACATCTGATAATCATTTTTATTCCTCTATAGGTGTAGAGGAGCTCAACCATCTGGAAATGGTCGGCACTATCGTTTATCAGCTTACTAGAAATCTCTCTGAAGAAGAGATTAAGAAGTCAGGCTTTGACGCTTACTTTGTAGACCACACAACAGGTATTTATCCGTCGTCTGCGGCAGGTGTTCCGTTTACAGCGGCATATCTGCAGTCAAAGGGCGACCCAATTACAGATTTGCACGAGGATATGGCGGCTGAGCAGAAGGCTCGTACCACCTACGATAACATCCTGCGTCTGTGCGATGACCCTGATGTCAAGGACCCTATCCGTTTCTTAAGAGCGCGAGAGGTTGTGCACTATCAGCGTTTCGGCGAAAATCTTAGAATACTAACCGACAAGCTCGATTCAAAGAACTACTACCAGTTCAACCCGAGCTTTGACAAAAAATGCTTCAAAAACAAGTGATAAAATTCTAATTTAGAATAATAAATCAGAGAATAAAGCGTCCGAGGGGATTGCCTTTCGGACGCTGTTTTTTTCTAAAAAAATCTTTATATTTCTAATTTGCTATAATTTTTAGTGCTTTGTGTGATATATCTAATAGTGTATTTTCTATTAGCAGGTGAATGATATGAAGATTGGCTTTGATAATGACAAATATTTGAGTATGCAGTCCCAGCATATCCGAGACAGAATCTCTAAATTCGGCGGTAAGCTCTACCTTGAATTCGGTGGCAAGCTTTTTGATGATTACCACGCATCCCGTGTGCTTCCGGGCTTTAAGCCTGACAGTAAGCTTCAGATGCTTTTACAGCTCAAAGAGCAGGCTGAGATTGTTATTGTTGTCAACGCTGACGATATAGAGAAGAATAAAGTCAGAGGCGACTTAGGCATCACCTACGACCTTGATACCTTGCGCCTTATCGATGTTTTCAAGAGTATCGGTCTGTATGTAGGAAGTGTTGTGCTCACCCGCTATGCTGACCAGCAGGCAGCGGTGAAATTCCAGAAAAAGCTCGAGGAAAACGGAATTAAGGTTTATCACCATTTTTCTATCGAACGCTATCCTCAGGATATCGACCTTATCGTATCTGATGATGGTTACGGAAAGAACGACTTTATAGAAACAGAAAGAGAGCTCGTTGTTATTACTGCACCAGGTCCGGGTAGTGGTAAGATGGCTGTGTGCCTTTCTCAGCTATATCACGAAAATAAACGCGGTATCAGAGCAGGCTATGCTAAATTTGAGACTTTCCCAATCTGGAATTTACCACTCAAGCACCCTGTAAATGTTGCTTACGAAGCGGCTACTGCCGACTTAAACGATGTCAATATGATTGACCCGTTCCACCTTGATGCTTACGGCGAAACCACCGTAAACTACAACCGTGATATCGAGATTTTCCCTGTGCTCAACACTATTTTTGAGCAGATTCTGGGTGAATCACCGTACAAGTCACCGACTGATATGGGTGTTAATATGGTCGGCAATTGTATTGTTGACGACGAGGCTGTCATAGATGCGGCTAATCAGGAGATTATCCGCCGTTACTATAACGCTCTTTGTAATAACAAAAAGGGTAACTCACCTGACAGCGAGGTCTATGCGCTCGAACTTATTATGAAACAGAGCAAGCTCACCAGTGCCGACAGAGCGGTTATAGCTCCTGCCGTGAAAAAGGCTGAAGAAACAGGAGCTCCTGCGGCTGCTATCGAGCTTAGTGACGGCACAATTGTGACAGGAAAAACCTCGTCACTTTTAGGCGCCTGTGCCGCTATGCTTTTAAATGCGCTGAAGACTATGGGTGGCATTGATGACAGCGTTCACCTCATTTCGCCTGAGGTTATCGAGCCTATCCAGAAACTCAAGACTCATCATCTTGGCAATGTTAACCCTCGACTTCACATAGACGAGGTGCTCTTAGCACTTTCTATCTCGGCTGTCACCAGCGAACACGCTCAGAAGGCGATGGACCAGCTCGAGAAACTTAGGGGACTAGAGGCTCATTCGTCAGTAATTTTGTCACAGGTTGACACTATGATGTTCAAAAAGCTCGGTATCAACCTCACCTGTGAGCCATATTATCAGACAAAGAAATTGTATCAGAAATAATTATTGTGGCACTCTGAATAAGGGTGCCATTGTTTTGGAGTTTATATGAAAACCTCAGTTAAAGCAAAAATCGAGCTTGCCTCTGCTTTTTTAGTGTGGGGCAGTATCGGCGTTTTTGTAAAGCTCATTCCATTTAACAGTGGAGTGATTGCTTTTGACCGTTCTATAGTCGGTATGCTGTTTTTGATAGTTGTTAAGCTGTGTATGGGCAGAAAATTTGATATTAAGAATATGAAAAGTGAGTTTTTAACCTTGTGCATCAACGGTGCGTTGCTTGGCATAAACTGGATTTTGCTTTTCGAGTCGTATAACTATGTAAGTGTTGCGACCTCTACTATCTGCTACAACATCGGACCGATGATTGTTGTTGCGCTTTCTCCGCTTATTTTCAAAGAGCGACTGACTTTTGTTAAAGTGCTGTGCGTTTTAGTGTCACTTTTCGGAGTAGTGTGTGTGTCGGGTGTATTCGGTGAGTCGGGTGTAGGAGAGAGGGGAGCGGTCGGTGTGCTCTTAGGACTTTTGGCAGCTGTGGTTTACGCTGTCACAGTTATTGTCAACAAGCGACTTCATAAAACTCAGCCGCTTGATAAAGCTATCACTCAGTTTGCGGCGTCTTCTGTTGTTATGCTTGTTTACTGCCTGTTTACTACAAGTAAAGAAGAGCTTGTTTTTTCAACGCAGACGGTAGTTTTGCTAATAATAGTCGGTGTTGTTCATACAGGTGTTGCATATACTTTGTACTTCAAATCACTCAAAAATGTAACGAGCCAGAATGTAGCTGTTTTTGCATACATAGACCCTGTTGTTGCGGTGCTGTTATCTGCACTTGTTCTGCGCGAAAGTCTGAGCTTTTTTACATTACTTGGCGCAGTGCTTGTTATCGCTTCGGCACTATTCAGCGAATTATATGATAATAAGCAAAAGAAAAGCACATTGTAGAGCGATTATGTATATTTTGACAAAAATTTATCAATTGGTAAAATCTACTTGATTTATATTAAAAAGAGTAGTAAAATGATAAAGGTATATACTAACTATTGGTATAGTCCAAAGTTAACATATTTTTTAGGAGGTAATTCCAATGGCAGTAAAAGTAGGTATTAACGGTTTTGGTAGAATCGGTAGACTTGCATTCAGACAGATGTTCTCAGCAGAGGGTTATGAGGTAGTTGCTATCAACGACCTTACAGCTCCTAAGATGCTCGCTCATCTTCTTAAGTACGACTCAGCTCAGGGCAAATACGCTCTCGCTGACAAGGTAGAGGCTAAAGAGAGCTCTATCGTAGTAGACGGTAAAGAGATCACAATCTACAAAGAGCCTGACGCAAACAACATTCCTTGGGGCGAGCTCGGTGTAGACGTAGTTTTAGAGTGTACAGGTTTCTACTGCTCAAAAGAAAAGTCAATGGCACACATCAACGCTGGTGCTAAGAAGGTTGTTATTTCTGCTCCTGCAGGCAACGACCTCAAGACAGTTGTATTCTCAGTTAACGAGGGTATCCTCACAGCTGACGACCAGATTATTTCAGCTGCTTCTTGTACAACAAACTGTCTCGCTCCTATGGCTAAGGCATTAAACGACCTAGCTGAAATCCAGAGCGGTATCATGGCTACAATCCACGCTTACACAGGCGACCAGATGATCCTCGACGGTCCTCACAGAAAGGGTGACTTAAGAAGAGCTAGAGCTGGTGCTGTAAATATCGTTCCTAACTCAACAGGTGCTGCTAAGGCTATCGGTCTTGTTATCCCAGAGTTAAACGGCAAGCTCATCGGCGCTGCTCAGCGTGTTCCTGTTCCAACAGGTTCTACAACTATCCTTACAGCTGTTGTTAAGGGTGAGGTTACAAAAGAGCAGATCAACGCTGCTATGAAGGCTGCTGCTTCTGAGTCATACGGCTACAACGAGGACGAAATCGTTTCTTCTGACGTTATCGGTATGACATACGGCTCACTTTTCGATGCTACTCAGACTATGGCAACATATATGCCTGAGACAAACACAACTCAGGTTCAGGTTGTTTCATGGTATGACAACGAGAACTCTTACACATCACAGATGGTAAGAACTATCAAGTACTTCGCTGAGCTGTAATTTTATATTAAGCTGAAAATCAGCCGACTGTGTTTTGCAGTCGGCTGTTTTTTTGTCTTTTACCACTTTAGCATACAAAAGTTTTAATTGACAAGTTTTTCAGTTTGTAGTATAATCAATGTGTTATTTGTATCCTAAAATGGATGCTTAGTTTATTTTTAAAGGAGATATGAAAATGAAAAAGATTTTTGCGCTTATTCTTGCTATCCTTATGGTAGCATCTTTAGCTGCTTGTGGCACAACAACTGATGCTACAGCTGACGAGGCTAAGGTTTACACAATTGTTTCTGACAACGCTTTTGCTCCATTCGAGTCATACGACTCTGAAACAGGCGAGTATGTTGGTATCGATATGGATATCATGGCTGCTGTTGCTGAGGATCAGGGCTTTGAGTACAACATGATGAATGTTGGTTTTGACCCTGCTCTTGCTAAGGTTCAGGCTGGTCAGGCTGACGCTGTTATCGCAGGTATGACAATCACAGACGAGAGAAAAGAAATCTTCGATTTCTCTGAAGGTTACTTCGAAGACGGTCAGGTAATGGTTGTTGCTAAGGACAGTGACATCGATTCACTTGATGACTTAGCTGGCAAGGTTGTTGCTACAAAGAACGGTACAATGGGCGCTGAGTACGCTAACTCAAACAAAGACCAGTACGGCTACACAACAAAGGCTTTCGAGGGTTCTAACGAGCAGTATCAGGCTATCATCAACGGCAACTGTGACGCTTGCTTTGAGGACTACACAGTTATCGGCGACGCTATCAAGAACGGCGTAGAGCTCAAGACTGTTGGCGAGAAGATTAATCCAAGCTTCTATGGCTTTGCTGTTAAGAAGGGTCAGAACGCTGAGCTTATCGAGATGTTCAACGCAGGTCTTGCTAACATCAAGGCAAACGGCAAGTACGACGAGATTCTTGCTAAATACGGAATGTAATTTATTCCCGTTTATTTTTACTTATTAAAACTACCGATTTAGCACGGTAATTTTACCGTGCTAAAATTTTGATTAGAGATGATTTTATGGATTTTGCTTTAGTGCTTAAACAGGCATGGCCTATGCTTATGCAGGGCTTGAAGCTGACTGTTGAGATTTCTCTCATATCTATCGCTATAGGTATGGTTATCGGTCTTGTTTCTTGTCTTATGGGCCTTTCTAAACTTAAGATTCTGAACGCTATTTCTGCAGTTTATGTATGGATTATCCGTGGTACTCCTATGATTGTTCAGGCGTTCATCGTATACTATGGTATTCCGATTGTTGTTCAGCAGTTTAACCCTGCTTTCGTTATTTCCGAATTTTTGGCAGGTGTTATTACACTTAGCCTGAATGCCGGTGCGTACCTTTCTGAAATCTTCAGAAGTGGTATCCAGGCGGTTGACAACGGACAGGTTGAAGCTTCCCGTAGTCTTGGTATTCCGTCAGGTAAGACTATGTTCAAGGTTGTTTTACCTCAGGCGTTTAAAATCACTATTCCGTCTATCGTTAACCAGTTTATTATCACAATCAAAGACACTTCCATTCTTTCTGTTATTTCGCTCGCTGAGCTTTGTAACCAGGCAAAGCAGTATTCAGCCAGCACATACCGTTTCTTTGAGGTTTACATCATCATCGGTGTGCTCTACCTCATAATCATCTCATTGTTGATGATTCTTTCAAAATATGTTGAGAAGAAGGTTAGTTATGACAGAACCAAGTAAAGTAAAAGTTACCAACCTACACAAATATTTTGGTAAACTGGAAGTGTTAAAAGGAATTGATATGACTGTTTCAGAGGGCGAGGTTGTGTGCCTTATCGGACCGTCAGGTTCAGGTAAGTCAACGCTCCTTCGTTGCCTCAATAAGCTCGAAGAGTCTACAAAGGGCGATATTATCGTTGACGGTTATCTGATTTCCGATAAGAAGACTGATATCAACAAAGTCAGAGAAAATATCGGTATGGTGTTTCAGCAGTTCAATCTCTTTGCTCATATGAGTGTACTAAAGAACATTATGTTCGCACCTGTTGAGCTCAAGATTATGAACAAAGCACAGGCTAAGGAAAAGGCTATGGCTTTGCTTGAGAGAGTAGGTCTTGCTGATAAAGCAGATGCTTATCCTCACCAGCTTTCAGGTGGTCAGAAACAGCGTGTGGCTATTGCCAGAGCGCTCGCTATGAACCCTGATATTATGCTCTTTGATGAGCCAACTTCTGCGCTTGACCCTGAGATGGTCGGTGAAGTTCTGCAGGTTATGAAAGAGCTTGCTGCAGAGGGTATGACGATGGTTGTCGTTACTCACGAAATGGGCTTTGCCAGAGAAGTTGCTGACAGAGTGCTGTTTATGGACGAGGGCGTTATCTGTGAACAGGGCACACCCGAAGAAGTTTTCGGTAACCCTCAGCAGGAGCGTACTAAGGACTTTTTACGCAAAGTGCTGTAAAATCATCTATCAATATTATTGTTTTTAGAGGCTGTTCCTTTCGGGACAGCCTTTTTTATTTTGTGTGCTGTATGTAGCTTCGTAGCTTTGCATAAGTACTTGTTGGAATATTTGTGTATTTTACCGCTGTTTTATCTGAATTTTGTGTGCTAAAATGAAAGTGTGGTAAAATGTATTTGAATGTATCAAAATTTTTTCTTATGAGTGAAACATTTTGGCGTTCTCAGGCGTTTTATTAGTGAAGGAATATACAGCAATATTCTATATAGGAAATAAAAATTTAGGAGGCGAGATTATGAAGAGATTAAGAATATTATCTGTTTTTATAGTGTTATCGCTTATTTTGAGTATGCACTTGACCGCTTTTGCAGCTCATGCACATGATGAGTTTTTTGAAAACATTGACGAGATGCAAGCCTGGATTGATGAGTACACAAAAATCTATCCAAACGTTCAGTATTCGTATGGTGGATTAGTTGTAGAGCCAAAAGGCTATGAACTAATGCAGAAGGATTTTATTGTTGTTACTATTGATAATCCTGATTATACAATGGATTTACTCTGTTGTGGTGAGAGTAGGTATAACTACGGAATTGACCATACCTATAGCTCTTACGTTAAAAATAACGGCTATACTGATGTTGGAATACAAGTGTATTATGATCTTACAGAAGATGTTGTAACAGCATCACTCGACAGACTTGAATCAAATCCTGACGATGGTGCGCTATATACCGGAGAAATTTCAGGTTATCGTTATGTTGTATGTGATATCGGTTGGGACGATGGCAGTACGGATTGTACATATAAGATTGCTGTTGGTGATGTGTTGATTAATATTCACTCCAACGGTGCTTTTGATAGAGCGTTGCTTGAGAATCTGGTTATTGAGAAAAGTGGAACAAAGCTTCCAGTCTTAGTTGAGTTACCTGAAGAGGTGATAGCTGTTTCTGATGAAATGTTAGAGGCAGTGAAAGAGGATTATAATAACGATAGTATATCTAAGGAAGATATACATATAACAGATCATGAAACAATAGATGAAACAAAGAAGCTTGTTAGGTTTTTTGTATCAAATTATGGATATACCTGTGATGTTGTTGAACAGCGAATCGGTGATTACTTATTATATGTGCCACAAAGACCACTTCCGCAGATTCTGAAAGAGGCTGTGTTGTACGATTTAGACGAAGCGTACGAGTCGGGAATAATAGATGATGAAGACCTGAGAAAAATATCCTGGTACTCGTCAAAGCATTTCCGACTTGAAAAGTACGAAGAGATATACGGCGATGTAAACGGCGATAAGAAAATCACAATTCTCGATGCAGCTTATGTTCAAAGATATCTCGCAGGATTCAGAGATGCTGAAATAAAATATCAGTTTGCTGACTTCGACGAAGATGGCGAGATTACAGTATTTGACGCAACAGCTATCCAGAGAAAGATAGCAGGACTAGCGGATTAAAATACTAATTAACTTAATATAGGATAGAGCCCGTCTGTGAAAGCAGGCGGGCTTATTCTGTTTTAGGGGTAATTGTTAACAATTTTTTAAAAGTAAAATTAGACCTTGACTTTCTTTGACTTTCGTTTATAATATAATTAAAGGTCAAACAAAGTCAAAGATTTATCAAATCAAAAGACTTTTTGTAAATCCAAAGTATAAGGAATTGATGTTATGCGTATGAGTGATATAGTAGCTCAGTATATTTCGGAGATGTTAGACGAGCGCGACGGCAACGCTGAGATTCAGCGAAACGAGCTTGCGTCTGTCTTAGGCTGTGTGCCGAGCCAGATTAACTATGTAATAACCTCGCGATTTACTCCCGAGCAGGGATATATTGTTGAGAGTAGGCGAGGCGGTGGCGGATACATCCGCATTACAAGAATCAACACAGCGCCACAGAACGCGATTATGCATATCGTGAATTCAATCGGCAAGCGCCTTGATAAGGTCAGCGCAGAAATTATGATTAACAATATGCTCTCACGGTCAATAATAAACGAGAGCACCGCGCGCCTCTTGGCTGCTGCTATGAGTGAACGCTCATACCTTGATATTCCTCAGCAGTATCGCGATTATCTCAGGGCATCGATTTTCAAAAATATGTTGTTAACTCTAGTGTAAGGAGGAATTTATATGTTGTGTCAGAAATGTAAGAAAAACGAAGCAAATACCCATGTAAAGTCTGTTGTAAACGGAGAGTACGAGGAGTATATGCTGTGTAGTGAGTGCGCAAAAGAGATGGGTTACACAAATCTCTTTTCTGATATGCACTCTGATTTCAATTCGATTTTAGGTTCATTTTTCTCAAATGCTCTGCCTGAAAAAAGCCAGACAACCCGTTGCTCTGTGTGTTCTAGCACCTATCACGATATCGCTAAATCTGGTCAGGTGGGTTGCGCTAACTGCTACGAGCTCTTTTTGTCAGAGCTTATGCCGTCGATAAGAAGAATCCACGGCAACACCACTCACTGCGGCAAACGCCCGAAATTAGTCGAAAAAGTTGAGGCAGAAATACCGGAAATTAAAAGCGAAGCATCAGCTCTCGATAAACTCAAAGTTGAGCTTCAGGCTTCAATTGAGGAGCAGAACTTCGAGCTTGCCGCAGAGCTTAGGGATAAAATAAAGGAAATGGAGGAGTCAAAATGAGCGAAGTAGCAGTATCAACCAGAATCCGTCTTGCACGAAACTTAGAGGACTTCCCGTTTCCAACAAGACTTTCTGAAAAAGATAAGAAAGCTCTGTGCGATAAGGTATCAGAGGTAGCAAAATCTATTATGGATTTTGACAGAATTGATATGGAAAACCTCACTAAAACTCAGGCTGTATCCTTAGTGGAACAGCACCTGATAAGTCCTGAGTTTATCTCTTCTCCTGTTGGGAAAACTCTGCTTTTGAGTAAGGACAGAGAAGTCAGCGTTATGTTAAACGAGGAAGACCACATTCGTCTTCAGGTGATAAAAAGCGGTCTGTGCCTAAGTGAAGCTTTTGCACTCGCTGACGAAATCGATACAAAGCTGTCAGAAAAACTGAAGTTTGCTTTCTCAGAAAAGCTCGGTTACCTCACACAGTGCCCGACCAACTTAGGCACGGGTATGAGAGCTTCCGTTATGCTTCATCTGCCTGCTCTTCAAAAAAGCCGTGCGCTAGGAAGAATCAGCTCAAATCTCTCAAAACTCGGTCTTACTATCCGTGGTATTTACGGCGAGAGTACTGAACCTGCGGGAGCACTATATCAGCTTTCAAATCAGGTGTCACTGGGTATCAGCGAGAAATCAGCTATTGATAATCTTAAGAATATCACAACAGAGCTTGTCACTCAGGAAGTGAAAGCAAGGGACAGAATTCTGTCAGATATTGAAGTTGTTGACACTGTTTCGCGTAGTCTTGGAATCCTCAAAACCGCACGACTTATCAACCACAGTGAGGCGATGAATCTGCTTTCCAATATACGACTAGGTGTTGCGCATAAGCTTATCGACTCGCTTTCCACCGATAGCATTGACAGGCTCATCTGCGAAATTCAGCCTGCCAGTATCTTGGAACGCTACGGTGATGATATTACTGTCAGAGAGCGTGACATAAAGCGTGCGGATTTTCTCAGAGAAAGACTCAACTGATTTTATATTTATAGTAATTACAGTCAAAAATATATGTGAAAGGAAGGTAATGTAAATGTACAATTTCAAAGGTTTTACGAGCAAGGCTAACACTGCCTTGAACTTAGCGCTGACGTTTGCGCAGGAGCTTGGCCACACTTATGTGGGCACAGAACATATTTTGTTAGGTTTAGTTAAAGAAAACACAGGCGTTGCGGCGGTGGTACTGAAAGAATGTGGACTTAATGAAGACACGCTTTATAACCACATCGCTGATTCAATCGGAAAGGGTAACACTACCGTGCTGACACCCGATGATTTTACACCGCGTACAAAACGCGTGATGCAGATGGCTGTCCTTAATTCTGCGAAAATGGGACACAACTATGTCGGCACAGAGCATTTGCTTATATCGCTCCTTTCCGAGCGTGACAGCTATGCTGTGCGGTTTTTAAGCGAATTGGGGATTAACCCTGTTTCGGTAATAACTGCGCTCAAAGCAAGTCTTAACGACGAAAACGGTTCTGCTGAGGATGCTCAGTACGGCTACACTGACCAAAAGAACGGTACCGTGAAATCAAAGTCAGATACAAAAACTCTCTCTCAGTACGGTAGAGATCTCAGCGAAAGTGCTGAAAAGGGCGAGATTGACCCTGTTATTGGTCGTGATGATGAGATAGCGCGAATTATCCAGATTTTGTCGCGTAGAACTAAGAACAACCCTGTACTGATTGGTGAACCCGGTGTCGGCAAAACTGCTGTAGCAGAGGGTTTAGCGCTGAAAATCGCTAACGGCGAGGTGCCTGAACATTTAAAAACAAAGCGTGTATTCTCACTTGACTTAACCTCAATGATAGCGGGTACTAAATACCGCGGTGACTTTGAGGACAGAATAAAAAATGCTATAGATGAAGTCAAAAAGTCCGATGATATTATTCTTTTTATCGACGAGCTCCACACTATTATCGGAGCAGGTTCAGCAGAGGGCTCTGCTGATGCGGCGAATATTTTGAAGCCTAGCTTAGCGCGAGGTGATTTTCAGGTAATCGGCGCGACAACTCTCGAGGAATACAGAAAATACATCGAAAAAGATGCGGCACTTGAGCGAAGATTCCAGCCTGTTACCGTGCTTGAGCCGAATAAGGAAGACGCAGTAGCAATCCTCAAGGGCTTGCGCGACAGATACGAAGCTCACCACAAGGTTAAAATCACAGATGAAGCAATAGAGTCAGCAGTTGAGCTATCCTCGCGATATATCGCAGACCGCTACCTGCCCGACAAAGCAATCGATTTGATTGACGAGGCGGCTTCGAAAGTCAGACTCAGCACTCTCACCGCACCTCCTGAAATCAAAGACCTCGAAGAAAAGGTCGAGTCGCTCGAGCAGGAGAAGTCAAGTGCTGTCAACGAACAGGACTTTGAGCGTGCAGCGAAAATCCGCGATGAGCAGAAAGCTACAAAAGCGGAGCTGGAAGAGCTGAAAACCAAGTGGCAGGAAAGCTCAAACGGTGTAAACGGCGAGGTTGTAAAAGAAGATATCGCAAAAATAATCTCCGACTGGACGAAAATTCCTGTAGTCGAACTGACAAAAGAAGAGTCAGACAGACTCCTAAATATGGAAGCTATTCTCCACGACAGAGTAGTCGGTCAGAGTGAGGCGGTTACAGCAGTTGCGAAAGCTATCAGACGCGGTAGAGCAGGGATAAAAGACCCTAACCGTCCGATGGGCTCGTTCATATTCTTAGGACCGACAGGTGTCGGAAAAACCGAGCTGTGCAAAGCTTTAGCCAGCGCTATGTTTGGTGATGAAAACGCGATGCTCAGACTTGATATGAGTGAGTATATGGAAAAGCACACTGTGTCGCGACTTGTCGGCTCACCTCCGGGATATGTAGGTTATGAGGAGGGCGGTCAGCTTACTGAAAAGGTACGACGCAAGCCGTATTCTGTGGTACTCTTTGACGAAATTGAGAAAGCTCACCCCGATGTTTTTAATATGCTTTTACAAATTTTAGAAGACGGTCGCCTCACAGATTCTCAAGGTCGCACGGTTGACTTCAAGAACACCGTCATCATTATGACCTCGAACGTCGGCGCACGACTAATCGTTGATAAACAGCACAGCTTAGGCTTTACCGAAAACGCAAGCGATAATTCTAACATCAAAGAAACCGTTATCGCTGAGCTGAAAAAGGTTTTCCGTCCCGAGTTTTTGAATCGTGTTGACGATATCATCGTTTTCTCAAAGCTTACTAAAGATGAAATCAAGGAGATTGCGGGCAAGATGCTGAAAAATCTTTCAAACCGCGTGAAGACATTGAAAATCGACCTTGAGTTTACCGATGCGGTTGTTGAGAAAATCGCAGACGAAGGCTTTGACGAAACCTATGGAGCACGACCGCTACGCAGAGCGATTGTATCAAACATCGAAGATAAGCTCTCCGAAAAACTCCTCGATGGCACATTCACCGAAAACGACAAGGTGCTGTGCGATTACAAAGACAGTGAGTATGTTTTCAGCAAAGAATAATAATTCTATATTAGAATTCTAAATTAGAATAATAAACACAAGCAAAGCACCCGCGAATTTTTCGCGGGTGCTACTCTTTATATATACAGATATTTGCTCAGAATATTTTATCCGAGTTCCATTTTGCCTACCAAGTACATCTGGATAAGTGATGCATCCAATACAGAAATCTCGCTATCACAGTCTGCATCTGCAGCGAAAAAAGCTTCGTCAGAGATTTCTTTCTCGCCAACTAAGTACATCTGGATTAAAGAAGCATCCATTACAGAAACTTCACCGTCACTGTCTGCATCGCCGAGTATATACTCGTCAAGCACTACAAATTCGTTGCCAAATTCTTGTGCATATGACTGGGCTAGTGAATTTTCATATCCGTAGATTACTGTTGATAAAGGCATACTCGGACAAGGAGGATAAATTAATCCATCAACCATAATGTGACACATTGGATTTAAGACGTAAAGGTCTGTGAGTGCTGAACCGTCAAATGCATAATATCCAGTAGTTTGTGTAGCACGCGGTAAAGTTAACTCTGTTAAAGATTTACAGTTTGTAAACGCTCCCCAACCAATGCTTCTAAGATTTTTTGGAAGTTTTACATTGGTTAATTTTTCGCATTTATAAAAAGCATATTCGCTGATATATGTAACATTTCCAAAGTTGACAGTTTCAAGATTGATGCATTCACTAAACATATATTCGCTTACTGTTTCAAGATTTTCAGGCAAGGTAATTTCTTTTAGGTTTTCACAATATCTAAATGCTTCGCGACCGATTTTTGTAACCGAATCTGGAATTTCAATGGTTTCAAATTTACGATTTGTGAATGCTGCGGTGCCAATTTCTACAACGCTCTCAGGGATAATGGTATCTGTACAGCCTCTTAAAAGCTTGTTTGTTTTTGTTTCTATAAGTGCATTTGAGTTGTTTCTTGCATCAAAAAAATTGTTGTTTTCATTAACTGTGATTTGTTCTATTGAGTCACAGTAGCTAAATACATCAAAGCTGATTGATGAAACATTGCTTGGGATATGAATTGATGTGAGTGATTTGCAATTGTAGAAAGCTCGGTGTTCGATAGATTTCAAAGTATCAGGAAGAGTGATTTCTTTGAGTGCTTTACAACCGCTAAATGCGGATGGACCAATCGTTTCTAAATTCTTGGACATCGTTACATTTTCAAGCGCGTTACAATCAAGGAAAGCATATTCGCCAATGGTTTTTACGCTGTCCGGTATAGTAAGTTGTTTAAGGTTGTAACAACGACAAAAAGCCATTTCGCCGATTGATTCTATTCCGTAAGGGAGGGTGATGTTTTCAAGCGCTGAGCAATAGTAGAAAGCCATATCATCTATAAATTCCACAGTTTCGGGGATGTTTATCGTTTTAAGACTCTCGCATCCATCAAATGCACGCGTACCGATGCTTGTAACACTTTGAGGTATTGTGACCTCTGTCACATCATTACAGGTGTAAAACGCTGCGTGACCAAGGCTTGTAACAGGCATAGAGTCAATAGTCTCCGGTATCTTAACAACAGTATCTTTGCCGTTATATCGTAGGATTTCGACAGTGTTGTCATCAAGCACTCTGTAGCTGTAAAGCTGTTTAGCAGCACCTATAGGTGTTATGCATAGAGAAGTAACCATCATCAACATAGCAATAAATATGCATAATATTTTTTTCATAAAATCGCCTCCTGTGTTTTATTCTCTACTTTTATTATAATCACAGCAGAAAAACGCATCAACTGTGATACATCACTAAATAATTTATATTTATTTGTGAAAAATAACAAGCGCTTAAATATAATTCCGAATTAGAAATATAATAAAAGTTAACCCTTCTACTAATAAAACGCCTGAAACCCTATAAAGTGTTTCACTGTTTTGAAAAATTTTCTGTTTTTTGTTACAAAACAAAAAGCCTGAGGATATCCTCAGGCTTTAGTGTTATAGATTACATTTTGAGTGCTCTTTCGAGCCATACATCTGCAATATCGAGTGCAAGATACAGACCATTCTTCTCACTTGCTTTAACAAGCTGTTTTCTCGGGCTTAAATCAGGGTCAGTGCAAAGGAGCTGGATAGCAACCTTATCAGCAACCTGTAAGCCGTTGACTTCCTTTTTAGTCTTAATCTGCATTCTTATTACAAAGCGTTCCTCCATACTGCCGTAGTAAAGCTCGTCACCACAGCGTACGAGAGGCTTGCCCTTATAGGTGGAAAACTCTTTTTCAGCCACTGTATTCAATCCTTTCTCAGATGTTAAGGTAAGATTTTACAAGTGCTTCCAAAAGGTCATCTCTATCAATCTTGCTGATGATATTGCGCGCGTTGTTGTAGGTAGTGATGTAGGTCGGGTCCTCTGAAAGAATATAGCCGACAATCTGGTTGATAGGGTTGTAGCCCTTTTTACGCAGAGCATCATAAACTGTAGTCAGCGCAGTTTTAATTTCATCATCTCTGTCTCCGCCGAGGGAGAAAATCATAGTTTTATCTAACATGGAAACACCTCCGATTAAAAGCATTGTACCATATAGCGAAAATTAATTCAAGTGTTATTTAACGATTAACCCTTTAGAGAGATTCCCTGAGTTTTCAGGTCGTCAATAATAGCGTTAGCGACATCCTGTACTTCCTCACGCTTTAGAGTCTTTTCAGGGTGAGAGAAAGTAAGGCGTGTTGTGATACTCTTTGAGCTTTCGTCCTCGTAGATATCCACAACCTCGATTTTCTTGATAAGCTCGCAGTTTTGCTTTTCTATAGCTTTTTTGATAGGTGCGAAAGTATCTGTTACGAAAGAAAGGTCGATGTCCATACTCGGGAACTTTGATGGCTCAACATAAGAAATAGAGTCGTTTTTGATGGAAGCGAGCACTTCCATATCAATCTGCATGAATACGATAGCAGCACGCTTGTCGATGTTTTTGCTAACTGTCGGGTGAGCAATACCGATAAAGCCGAGCTCTTTTGAGTCACATATGATAGCGTTGTAGTTGATAGGATGCTCATAGTTTGATCTAGGCTCTGCTTTTTCAAAAGCAACCGTCTTATGCTTTAACTCGTCAACAACAGTTTCGATGATGTCTTTGAGCTCGAAATAAAGTGTCTTTACATCTTTTGTCTTGCTGTAAAGTGTAGTGCCTAAGAACTTTTTCTCTATACAGAGATTGTTCTCGTCAATTCCTGTGACAGCGCGACCGATTTCGAAAATACCGAAGTTTGGTGCGAAGCCGACATTTGTCTTCACCTGACAGAGCTGAGTCGGAATGAGGCTTTCTCTGATAGTTTCGATATTAGGGTTAGAAGCGTTGAGTAACTTGATAACACCTTTGTTTTCGATGCCTAAAGCCTTGAGCTCATCAAAGTAGTTCCATACATATGAGTGAACCTCGTGGAGGTTGTAACGCTTGACGAGCATATCCTTAACGCGCTCTTCGTCACACTTTTCCTGCTCCATATTGACAGGGAAGAGAGGAGACTTAGCTGTGTTTACATCAAAGTTGTCGTAGCCGTAAATACGGGTGATTTCTTCGATGATATCAGCTTTGATAGTAACATCCTTTGTAGCTCTCCATGACGGTACTTTAACAGTGAAATCGTCTGAGCTGACTGTAGCAGTAAAGCCGAGCTTATTAAGAGTGTTGATAATAGTGTCGTTTGAAATTTCTATACCTGTGTACTTGTCAACATAAGCTTTGTCAAAGTTGAGTGTTACTTCAGGATAGTGAAAAGCGTACTCGTCAGTAAGGCTTGACACGATAGTAACGCCCTCGTCGTAGTCTTTTAATAGCTTTACAAATCTAGCGATAGCAAGTGTAGTAAGCTCAGGGTCGAGTGACTTTTCGTAACGGATAGAAGCGTCAGTTCTGTGAGAGAGTCTGACAGTTGATTTACGGATAGAAGCAGCGTCGAATGTAGCTGACTCCAATGTAAGAGTTGTAGTGTCCTCTACGATTTCTGAATCCAAGCCACCCATAATACCTGCGATAGCAACAGGAGTGTTGTCGTTGCATATCATAAGAGTGTTCTCGTCGATGTTGCGCTCAACAGAGTCGAGTGTAGTGAAAGTCTGAGGAGCGTCAAATCTCTTGATTCTGATTTTGCCGACTTTTCTTGAGTCGAAAGCGTGCATTGGCTGACCAACCTCAAGCATGAGATAGTTAGTCATATCAGCTAAGAAGTTGATAGAACGCATACCACAGTAGAAAAGACGGATTTTCATATTGACAGGGCTGACAGTCCTCTTGATGTTTTCAAACTGTAAGCATGAATATCTCTGGCACAGCGGGTCCTCAATTTTCATATCAACCTGTGGCAGGTCGTTGTATTTACTAAGGTCATCGATATCGAGAGCCTTGAGCGGTCTGCCGGAAATAGCAGAAAATTCTCTTGCTATACCGTAGTGGCTCCATAAGTCAGGGCGGTTAGTGAGTGATTTGTTGTCAACCTCGAAAACGATGTCATCAATAGCGAAGATATCTTTAACATCTGTGCCATTAGCTACCGTAGGATCGATGTCCATAATGCCTGAGTTGTCGTCAGAAATGCCGAGCTCTGCTTCAGAGCAGCACATACCAAATGACTCAAAGCCAGCTAGCGGACGAGGAGCGATAGTGATATCACCAATCTGAGCACCAACCTTAGCAAAAGCGGTCTTCATACCAACTCTTACATTCGGTGCACCACAGACAACATCGGTTAATTTGCCGTCGCCTGCATCAACCTTTAAGAGATGAAGCTTCTTTGATTCAGGGTGGTCTTCGACAGATTTGATTTCTGCGACAACGATTCCGCTGATATCAGAGCCTTTGAAGAAAATTTCGTTTTCAACCTCAGCAGTAGAGAGGGAAAACTGTGAAATAAGCTTTAGTGTATCAAGTCCTTCTAAATCCACGAAGTCCTTAATCCAGTTCATAGAAATAAACATAGTGTAATCCCTCCTTATTCGTCGTCAGTAAACTGTGAAAGCGCTTTAAGGCTACCCGAGTTTAAATCTCTGATATCTTTTACGCCGTATTTCATCATAGCAAGTCGTGTAAGACCCAAGCCAAATGCAAAGCCTGTGTACTCATCAGGGTCGATACCACCCTCGCGCAGTACCTCAGGGTGAATCATACCACATGGGCAAAGCTCGAGCCAACCTGAGTGCTTACATGAAGGACAGCCCTCGCCACCGCAGATAAGACAGCTGATGTCAAGCTCGAAGCCCGGTTCAACAAACGGGAAGAAACCCGGTCTGAGTCTTACTTTGATATCCTTTTTGAAAACTTCAGAAAGCATTGTTTTCATAAAGTAGATGAGATTAGAGATAGAAATATCCTTGTCTACCATCATACCTTCCATCTGGAAGAAGGTGTTTTCGTGACACGCGTCAGTAGCTTCGTTTCTGAAGCATCTGCCCGGGAAGATAGCCTTGATAGGCTTACCTTCTTTTTTGAGCGCATCGCCGTATTTCTTAAGAATTGCATTCTGTGCAGCAGAAGTCTGGCTCTTTAAGAGCTGACCGTTTTCTAAGTAGTATGTGTCCTGCATATCTCTTGCAGGGTGATTTTTAGGAATGTTAACTGACTCGAAGCACTCGTAGTCAGTAACAACCTCTGAGTAGTCCTCAACAGTAAAGCCCATTGATTTGAAGATGCTCTCACACTCACGCTGTACAAGCGTAATCGGGTGGTATGAGCCTCTGTCAAGATTAGTAGGAAGTGAAACATCGAAAACAGGCATACTCTCGATTTCTTTTTTAATCTGAGCCTGTTTTAACTCCTCGATTTTGTCTGTGATGCTGTTTGAAGCTTCCTGCTTGAGTTCGTTGACAAGTGCGCCGACAGCCTTTCTCTCGTCATTTGATAAATCTTTCATACCTTTTAAAAGGTCGGTGATAAGACCTTTCTTTCCAAGGTACTTGACTCTGATGTTGTCAAGTTCCTGTAAGTCGTTTACCAAAGCTAATTCTTCTTTCAGATTAAGCTTCAGCTGTTCAATCTGTTCTCTCATAAATTCCTCCGATAAAATAAAAAAATCCCGTCCACAAAAGGGACGGGAGAAATTCCGCGGTACCACCCTAATTTCCGTATTAACGGACACTCAAGGTAACATGTAACGGTGTCAACCGTCAAAGCCTACTGTAAAAATTTCAGCCTTGCCACTCGAAAGGGAACTTCGCTGCCAGATTTTGGTCCTCCGCTTTCAGCCCGTGGCGGAAAATCTCTTTGCAAAAACCGTTTGACAGTTACTTCCTTTGTCATTGTGTTATCCTCCTGATTTTATCACTAATGTGTAAATTTTGCAAGAGTTTTATTGAAAAATCCTCAGCTTTGTGCTATTGTAACAGTATAAGTTTACGGAAGGTCGGTTAGTTATGGATATTTTAGTAGAACAGGTTGTAAAAAGAGAGAAAAACCCGAAGTACTATGTGAACATTTTTCTCATCATCATTGGCGCGATAATGATTCCTGTGACGATTTTCGCACTTGCTATGATTTTAAAGCAGGCATATGTTATCTATATCGCTCTTTTTGTTGGTCTTTTCTGCATTTACGGCGCGTGGATGTTTATTACGGGTCTTAACATCGAGTACGAATATTCCTCGCTCGGTGGTACATTCAGAGTTGATAAGATTATCGCTAAGCGCAACCGCAAAAATGTCATAAAGCTTGATATCAAGACTATCGACGATATTTTCAAATACAGCGACGACGAAATGAGCAAGCGTAGTTTTAATAAAATTTACAATTTAGGTGCTACCGACTACAGCGAAGATAACTTCGTTTTCACATTCCACTCTGAAGCAAAAGGCAAATGTGCTGTTGTATTTTCTCCAAAAGAAAAAACGCTCGAGGGTATCAGACCATATTTAAAGCACGATGTTGCAAGAAAGCTCTATCTTTCTAAAAAATAAGCTATGAAAACTTTAACGCAGGATTTTGTAAAAGAAAATTTACCTAAAAGACCCATAGACGCTAACAAGGGCACGATGGGCACTTTGCTTAATATCAGTGGAAGCTATTCTATGGCAGGTGCGTGTGTACTGTCGTCACTTTCTGCGCTTAAAAGCGGAGTAGGACTTCTCAAAGTTGCCTTGCCTCAGAGTATTTATCCTATAGTAGCGTCATCAGTTTTTGAGGCAGTGTATCTTCCTGTCAAAGACAGCGACAGCGGTACTGTTGATATTACATCTCTTGATTTTCTTTTGGATAATTCAAAGAGCTGTAGTGCTGTAGTAATTGGTTGCGGACTGAAAATGTGTGATGAAACTACTCACTTTGTCAGAGAATTTGTAATGGCGAATATAAAACCGATACTCATAGACGCTGATGGCATAAATGCACTTTCAAGGAATATAAATATACTAAAAAGTGTGAACTCTGATGTTGTACTCACTCCTCACCCGAAGGAGATGTCGCGACTGACATCTTTGAGTGTTGAGTATATTCAGGAAAACAGGGTAGAGGTAGCAGAAAAATTTGCAAAAGAGTACGGTGTTACAGTAGTCCTCAAAGGAAAGGACACAGTAGTCACAAACGGCGAGAACACTTTCATCAATCCGACAGGAAATGTGGGTATGGCGAAAGGTGGCTCGGGCGATGTGCTCTCGGGAATTATAGGCTCGCTTATAGCTCAGGGAGTAGGAGTTTTTGAGGCATCGTGTTGCGGAGTGTTTATCCACGGGATGTCGGGTGATTTGGCAGCAAAAGAGCTATCAAAAACCTCGATGCTACCGTCAGACATAGTGAGCTTTTTGCCACAAGTGTTCAAAGAACTTGAAAAGTAAATACTAAAAATACAGGAATTGCAAGAGAGATAATTTCGGAGGTTTTTATGAAAAAACTGATAGCGTCGCTTCTTGCGATTTCTTTTTTTATGCTTATTTTCTGTGGTTGTGAAAAAGCGGGTGCAGTAACACCCGTGACCATTTTTTCAGCTGATGCAGAAATAATAACAGCTGATAACACCATAAACGCTACGGTAGAATCAATTTCAGCAGATAATGTGAGAGTGATCGTAAATTCTCCAAAAGAATTAAAAGAACTTTCATATGAGCGGGTGAATTCTAACCTGTATATTGAATACCATGCCATGAAATGTACCGCGGACAGCGATTATCTGCCATCGTTTGACCCATTTGATGTGTTGATAGATTCGCTTGTTTCGTTGAATTCCACACAACTTGTTTTCGAACAAAGTGAAAGTGGCTGTGATGTTTATTCGGGATTTACTGATGCCGGAAAATACCGTGCGTATTTTGACTCAGCGAGTGGGATTTTAGAAAAGCTGGAACCAGCTTTTGCAGATTTAGAAATCACCTTTTCCAATGTCGAAATATAGTTTTAGACAAAATAAACAACCCATCAGCTATCGTTAAAGCTGATGGGTTTGTTCTTTATAAGAAAAATAAATCGCAAATATTAACAAGAAAGTTGTACGAAATATCACTTGCGTACATTCCGATGAAGATTTCCTCTTTTTCGTTTTTCAGGTAGCACCGCTTCAACAAGCTTGAGTCAAATGCAGAGCGCTCAACATTCTTAGGTAACGAGTGGTCAAAGTGTATTTCTCTCAACGCATCACAACCGAGAAAAGCATTTTTTCCGACGGTGTCGATAGTAGCAGGAATTGTGACACAGCACATCGTCTGGTTGTCCTTGAAAGCTTCTTCGGCAATTTTGCTTACCTTGTCAAATTCAGCAGGGAAAACGACATTTTCATCAGTGCCGACATAGCTTAAAAGCTCTGTCGCATCATTTGAAAAGTTGAACGCTAGTTGCCAGTGAGCTCTGAAGGTAACAGCCCCATCATAGGTGAGCTTTGAAACCTCCTGAGAGTCAGAGAAAACATACGGCGTTTCTACATCTTTTTCTTTGAGCCAGCTCGGAGTAGTCTGGTCTTTTTGGAAACCGTAGACCTTGTTATCAAAATCCCTGATAGCTGTCCAACCTGTGAAAATGTAGCCTTGTCTTGTCATGTTGTGAGTATCGATTTTGAATATCTCATCGTACCCGACAGTGCGCGGTGGAAGCTCACCCTCACCACCGTTGTTATCGTAATTTACGGTGTATTTTTCAGCTATCCAGAACGCCTTTGCTGTGATGTTACCAAGATTTGTTGTCTTGCTGACTTTGGAATTGTCAGCATAAAGTGAGTATTCGTACAAATCTTTTGAAGAAAGCCACTCTGTTTTACTATACGGAGTTTTCTTTCCGCTGGTTGTTTTGTAGCTGTTTCTGGTCATAATCCAACCGCCGAAAAAGTAGTTCTCTTTTTCGAAAGCACATTTTGTCAGCTTTTGCTCTTTGCCGTAGGTGACAGTCTGATTTTCCATACTACCGCTACCACCGTTTTTATCGTATTTGATAGTAAATTTGATAGCAGTTGAGTCATTTAGCCCCAGCCTGTAAATATAGTTTCCATAGTAGTGCAATGTTGTGAAAAATGTTTTGCCTACATGAAAAATATTCTCGACCTCGTAGGATTTATTCACGGAAACCGTGTCAACGAGCTTTCCTGACCAGTCGTAAATGACGATAAGATTACCGCCACTACCGCTTTGAACAAAATACAGGTAGTCGTCATCACAGTCACAGCCCTGTCTTAGCAATCCGCTTTTATAGCCCTCGTATTTTTCAATTTTCTTGAATTTGTTGTCGAGAATGATGAAGTCGTAGCCACCACTAAGTCCGCAGACATATTTGTTGTACTTTGAGTTGTAGCTGATAGAGTAGATTTTGTACTTGATTTTCTGTGTTTTGACAATAGTCAGAGTTTCGGGGTCAACAAAAGAAATTGTGTCGAAATTTGGCGAGTTGTTTGCCACAACCAACAAATCCGAATTTGGGTTATAGGTCATATCATTTGCGTGGTCTAGGGCAAGAGGCTCGCTTTTTTTCTTTAGCTCCCAGGTGTTTACATCATATTTTAAAATTGTAGTGTAGCCGTTGTTCACGGCGATATAAGCGTATTTTTGGTCTGTGCAGGCACCTTGTACGGTGACATGGTTTCCGAATTTGCCGTCTTTTTCTATGTGGTTTCTGATAGCGACCATAGTTGCAGTATCATAGAAATCGTCTGCTGCGTCTGCAGTTACTATATTCGCGGGTATCAGCAACAAGAGGCATAGCACAAGCGAAGCTATACACATCAAAGTTCTTTTCATAATTTCTCCTCAAAAAACAAGTACCCTTATTTTATCTTTTTATTATAAAACAGTCAAGCGAGTCGGTTATAGTATTTGCTGAAGCTCAGAGCTTTTGCGTGGTAGATGTATGAAATACAAGGATAAAAAGAAATCCCACTCAGCATTTTGAGCCGAATGGGATGTGTAGTTTGATTATTCAGTAAAGCGAATGCAAAGGTTATCCTATATAGTTTTTTGTCATCTCAAAAAGCTCTGAGCGGCTACCGATACCGAGCTTTTTGTAAATGCTGGAGGTGTGCTTTTTGATTGTACTTTCTGTAACAAACAGCTCGATAGCTATATCCTTACGTTTTTTGTTTTGCAGTATCAATCTCAAAACCTCTTTTTCTCTGGCAGAAAGGCAACTCACACCACAATGGTTTTCAAAGAAACTATTAATCTGTTCGACGTTTAGGAATCTGATTTCAGTACTGTTTTCGCTGTAATCGTTAAGAGATGAATCCCTAATTAGCGTATCACCGTCTTGAACAAGGGTGTGTACATCAGTCAGACCGTAATCCTGAAGTATTCCGTAGAGGAAGAGGATAAGCCCTTCGGTGATTATGTAAGATACCGACATAAATTCAAAGCCTGCGTTTATGCTGTTTTCTATAAGCCAGATAACGATATTTCCGATAACGACAAACGCAAGAAAAACCGAGTGCTTTATAGATACGACAGTCTTTTTCAGAGATGTATATATGATAACAGCTATCATACCGGCAAAGTAGCCGAACAAGAAAACCTTGTACAGATTGTGGAGTGGACCATATTCCTTGATGAGCACGCCGACTCCGTTTGATATTTCAAACGAAATGTCCTTATAGTATATCGGGAGGTACCCGCCACTTGTTACGATGAACAGCATCACGATATTGACAGCTATCAACGCACGCGGTAGAAGTTTAGGATAACTTAGTCTGCACAGATTCATAATCATCATGAGGATTGAATACGGCAGGAACACATTTCCTAAATACGCTACCCTGTTAGCCCATAGTGCGAAATCCAGCGTTTTTGATACAGATAAGAGGAAATAACCAAGATCGCATATAGCGACGCAAGAAAAGATGAGCAGCATCCACACATCACGCTTTTTATCGACTAAAAAATATACTCCTATCATCAGAAGTGATACGATAAAAACAACACCATAAAGAGCGGTCATATTATTCCTCCTTTTTCTCAAACTTTAGATAAATATATCATAAATCGCAGTTAGTGTCAATTTTCGTGATGAGATTGGGTGGATGCACATTCTTTGTGCAACATAAACTAAAATATATGAGCTTTTTTGGCATGGTAGCCCTAATGGTAGCCCTATATTACACAAATTATCCCGTAGGGCTACTTAAATTACAACGGGAGAAAAAGTAAAATGATATTAATGTAATATAATACATCTTAATTTTAAGGAGGTTTATTATGGGACTTTTTGATAAGAAGTATTGTGATATCTGTGGAGGTAAAATTGGTCTTTTAGGCAACAGAAAACTCGAAGACGGAAATATGTGCAAGGATTGCGCAAAAAAGCTGTCACCGCATTTCAGTGACAGAAGACGCTCGACAGTTGCCGAAATCAAGAATCAGCTTGCCTACAGAGAACAGAACAAGCAGGTTTTGGCATCTTTTTCTCCTGCGATGACTTACGGTGACAACGAAAAGATTTATGTTGATACTATGAAAGGAAACTTTGTTGTGTCACGCAGAACTCCGGGTAACTGGAGCGAAGAGAATCCTGATGTTATTCCGATTTCAAGTGTGATGAGCTGTAACCTCAGAATTGACGAAGACAGAGATGAGATTTATATCGAGGGTAGGGATGGCGAAAGAAGAAGCTACAACCCTCCGAGATATAATTTCTACTACAATTTTATTCTCGAAATCAAAGTCAACAATCCGTACTTTGATGAAATCGAAGTCAGACTCAACAGCTCCCAGGTTGACGGACTGGGCACTTTGGAGTATAACCGCTATCAGCAGATGGCTATGCAGGTTACCAATACCCTTACACAAAGCGCGAATGTCGGCTTTAATAACGGCTTCAACCAGCCTATGAATCAGGGCTACGCTCAGCCAATGAATCAAGGTTACGCTCAGCCTATGAATCAGGGTTATGCTCAGCCTGTAAACCAGGGCTACAACCAGCCTGCACAGCCTGCGGCTCCTGTGTCACAGTCGTGGTTTTGCACAAACTGCGGAGCAAAGAACGAATCTGGTAAATTCTGTGAATCCTGCGGTACTCAAAGAGGTAACTGATGAAAGGCAAAATTATTATTGCTTTAGTCGTTCTTTTGATTTTAGCGGTTATAATCGGAGTAGTTTATTATGTGAAAAACATTATGATTGTCCGGGATAAAGACGGAATGGTCTATGATTTTCAGGATAATGTGACAACACAGACAGAAACTAAAGATGATTAAACTGCCATAAGTTGTACCCCTAAAAACACAGTGAAAATACATACAGCGAGGAGATTTATTATGAAAAAATTATTAGCATTAGCACTTGTACTTGTTATGCTTCTTTCTTTGACCGCTTGTGGCGGCAAGGATGACAACACTACAGACACACCAACAGGTGGTTCTGCAATTGAAACAGGGTTATTTACCCTTAACTATGACGCAGGTGTCTGGACTTACTATGAAGAAGAAACATCAAACGAAGAAGACTACTGCAGTGTCCTTCTACAGATTCCTGACCCTGAAGACTCTGAGTATTACCTCATTGAAGCTGAAATCGAGGTTTCAATTGACGAGCCTTACGATTTCAGAGAAGACCTCGTATATTACGGCTTTGACCAGTATGAGTATGAAGTCAACAAAAAGTACGAGACTGTCAGCATCGGCGGAGTAGATTTACTCAAATATGATGATGGCTACACTCTCAAGTATTTCAACCGTATCGAAAATGCCGGTGCAACAGTGGAGATTGATATCGATGCTGATGATTCATCTGATGCTCGTATCGCAGACCTCTTAAACGGAATTAAATTTAACTTAACCGATATCGGCAACGAAGATGGTCCATGGGAGTGGGAGGGAACTCCATTCTCAGCAAGTGCTAAGAGTGCTCCGGCAGGTTCTCTCACTATTGAGTCTAACTGGATTGAACTTGATGAGTACATCTCAACCTATGAAACATTTGACCATTCAGTAGCTGCTGTTAAAGATACTGTTTACCTTCTTGTAGACGGTGAACTCAGAAAGTACACACTCTCAGGTGGCAAATTAACTTTTGTAAACACAATCACACTTGATGAGGACGATTATACAAGCGTTGAGGCTACAAGTGACGGAACACTGTGGCTGAGTGGCTCAATGAACGATATCGTTTGCCTGAAAAACGACACAGTTTCAGCAACTTATGAAGATATCGATGACCTTGCTATGCACCCATCAGGCAGCTGGGGTATCGACTATTTCACATCAAGCGAGTGCGAGAAAATTACATTCAGTGGCGGTACATACACAGCTACTGCTATGAATTTTGCAGAAGTAGATACAATTATGCATCTGAATGTTGATGAGAACAATATCTATGTTTGCGGTAGCGACGCTGATTCAAACCACAAGGTTTTCGTTTACGGCGCAGACGGCAAGCTTAAGACCACACTGTGTGACGCTGAGGGCGAGAGCTTAGGCAGCATCACATTTATGGCACAGAGCAAAAACGGCTATATCGGCTTTGATGGTAATATGAGAGATGTTCTTTTGTGGGATAACAACGGCAAATTCGTCGCTGAAATCTCAGACAGCGACTTATTCTCAACATCTTATCCATGGTTCTGCAATTCAGCATTGCTTTCTGACGGAAGTATTGTTACAATAATGACAGAGGAGCGCGAAGACAGATCTGCAACAGAGCTGATTGTCTTCACAGTAAAAGGCTTCTGATAAGATGTTTTACCCTATGGAGGAATTGTTTTATGAAAAGACTTCTGTCTGTGATTTTATGTATTCTGATTGTCGTAGGCTCGTTTTCGATGCTGTCAACCTTAGTTTCAGCTAAAGAGATTGGTTTAGCTCAAACCGGCTATCAGATACTTGTTACTGACTATCAGCAACTCAAAAACCTGCTTTACAATTCGCAAAATGGTGAGTATTTAATCTTACAAAACGATATTATCATCGATGACAACGATAACGATAATGAGCTTATACTCAGCCTGTTTACTAATTGTGCGCTTGACTTAAATGGCTACACCTTGAGTCGTTCTACAAGAGGTGTTGATGCATGTCTCATTAGAGTGAATAACGGCGCAAACTTTTATGTTTATGATTCATCAGATGAGAAAAGCGGTGCGATGATATTCAGTAGTGGCAACTACGCGGGCACAAGCTCTGTTATCATTGCTAACGGTAATGTCGATATCTATGGTGGTAATTTTGAGATAAAAACTCCGTATCAGGTTGGTGGCGGTGTTGTCTTTTTAGCAGAAACAGGTTACCTCGAAATTTTTGATGGTGTGTTTGATTCTCACACCGCCTTTGGCGGAGATACTATTGAGCTACGCCATAACGCATATATGTACGATGTGCCACACTGTAATATCTATGATGGTACATTCTACGGAAAAATCTCTAACTTTGAGGTTTCATCTTTCAGTGATTTTTCGTCATATGGTTGTATGTATCCTAGCGTTTATGTTTTTGACGGCGAGTTTTATATAGCACAGCCTGATGATGAGTACGCAGGCTTTGCTTACTGTAACAACGGTTGGGGTAATGTTTTCGTTGCAGGTGGTACAACCTACTATAAATGCCTTAATAGTAGGGACCAGGATTATCTTGAAGGCGTAAGCAAAAATCTCACTACAATCGAGTACGAGGGCAAAAAAGGCTACTACTATGAAATAACTCCTCCTACTATGATAGGTAGTGAGGACCTAACCCTTACTGACCGCCTGAGTATAGAATTGATGAAAATGGAAGTATCCTTCTACAGCAAAAAAGGTGCTGTTTATCAGAATAACCAGGAGATGTTTGATGCTATCCTGAGCTATACTGATACGATTGAAGTTCCTGCAGCTATAGAAGAATCTCCTCTTTTGTGGGTTGAAAACACAGATAATGTAAAAACAGTTTCGTGGTATATGAGTGATCAAGAGCATTTCGACGGCAAGAATACCCTATGGTCAGAGCTCGGTGATTACAGAGGAAGTGTACTACCTTTCCGTTTTGACTTTCGACCACAGGAAGATACAACACTCTACATCCGCTGCCTTATCACAACAGATGATGGAAAAGAGCTTGAGGATGTAATCGCGATTCACTACGAAGAATTCAAACCAAATCCTCCTATAGCTTCAGTTGAAGTCGCAGGAGTTACCGCTCCAAGTGTAGGAGCTAAACCCGACTTCTCGGTTGATGATACCCAGATGTATTACATTAACGGTGTTTACTGGACAGATGTTACAACCTCATCACATATTAACCTCAAAGAAACAGATGTTTTCGAAGCAGGACATACATACGAGCTTCAGGTATGGCTTCGAGCAAATGATGGATATAAATTCAGTACAGATTCAGACGATTGGCTTGACATTACCGCTACAATAGGTGGCAAAGAAGCAGAGGCTATTGGTAATGAAATTGCAGCAATACTTACTGTGACATATACATTAAGTGATGAAGAAAAACCGACAGAGTCACAGGATCCGGAAGAATATCTTCTCGGCGATGTTGACGGCGACGGTAAAGTAAGCGTAGTGGACGCAACTCTCGTTCAGCGCCATGTTGCTAAGCTTACAACCCTTGAAGCAACTCAGCTTTTAGCAGCTGACACATACAAAGACGGCGAAATTACAGTAGTTGACGCAACTACTATCCAGCGCTTTGTCGCAAAGCTGATTACTGAGTTTTAATCAGAGAATTTGTTTTTGAAAGGTTAAAGACTATGAAAAGAATATTTAAAACCGTTTTGTGCTTGGCACTCGTTGTGATGCTCCTTGTATCCTCAACACTCTGTGCTTTTGCAGCTAACTCAAAAGACGCAATAATCATTTATGACATTAATCTGACAAATGTCCAGACTCCTTATGTTGGAGAAACCCCAAAATACGATGTTAAGCTTAATACAGACGCATACTATCTTGATGAACAGATCGATGACGATTATGATGTTATAAACGGGCAGTGGTGGTATGACGAAACAACACAGAGTGTTGTACAGCCTGATGAAACATTTATCGAAGGTCATGTTTATA
Organism: Ruminococcus sp.; assembly: GCA_017410265.1. Classification (GTDB taxonomy): domain Bacteria; phylum Bacillota; class Clostridia; order Oscillospirales; family Acutalibacteraceae; genus Ruminococcoides. The sequence goes on from JAFQRC010000001.1 coordinate 300,306, forward strand.
CTATAAGCATACTTTTATGCGCATCAGACGGCTATGAGTTCAGAGTTGACGAGGATAATAGTCCACTTGTAAAGGCAACAGTAAATGGTGAAACAGCTACTATCGATGAAGATTATGGAAAGTACAGACAGTTTGTAGAATACACTTTTGAACCTTGCTATGAAAACCCGATTATAAACGAAGTAGAGTTGGATGTCACCGAGCCTGTCCCGGGTGAGTACCCTGATTTCTATCCTGAGCTTTTAACTGAAGGTGTTACTTTCGGCGATAGCGACTCCCCTTACTATATCGAGGGTGTTGCTTGGTACGACTACACAACACAGACTTTTATGAATTTTAGCGATAAATTCGAAGAAGGTCATGTTTACGAGATAAATATCGTGATTGAAGCTTTAGGCGATACATATTTCCCTACAGATGTCAATGATAATTGTGAACTTGTAGGTTATGTAAATGGTAATAAAGCTACAACTGAAACAGCTGGTAAAAATAATAAATACTATGCAAGAATATGCTATGCTTTCGGCGATAAAAGACGAGAGGTTTCACACGTTGATGTGACAGGAGTCACAGTACCAAGCGTAGGTGCAACCCCTGATTTTACTGTTGCAGATACAGCAATGTACTACATAAACGGCGTGTACTGGACGGATGTAACAACATCAGAACACATTAACCTCAAAGAAACAGATGTTTTCCTTGCAGGCCATACATATGAGCTTGAGGTGTGGCTGAGAACACACGATGATTACAAATTTAAGACAGATTCAGACGGCTGGATTGATATCACCGCTACTGTGGGTGGAAAGAATGCAGAAGTCGTTTTACCTGGCGCAGAGATAGCTGCGATGCTTTCTGTTACTTATACACTGAACGCACCACAGGTGGTGTCCTTTGTAGACATAGGAGAAGTGGTCGAGCCTATTGCTGGCAAAACTCCTGATATGGAAGCTTACTGCTATACAAACGGCTGTAATGTGGACGAGGTTTCGTGGTACGATATCACAGATTCAAAGGCTGTAAAGCTTGATGCCGATTCGAAATTTGAGGCTGGCAGAAAATATCGTGTTGCAGTAGGTGTAGTAGCTGAAGGTAACACCACATTCTATATGGTAGACGGTTACAACGAAGCTACTGGTGCTATAAACGGTGAGCAGGCAAATGCATTCGGCTCTCACGATGATAAGTTTGTTGAGTTTTATTACGACTTCGCACCATGCAAAGCTTCGGACGACATAATGCTCGGCGATGTTGACGGTGACGGCAAAGTAAGCGTAGTGGACGCAACTCTCGTTCAGCGCCATGTCGCTAAGCTTACAACCCTTGAATTGACCCAGCTTTTAGCAGCTGACACATACAAAGACGGCGAAATTACAGTAGTTGACGCTACTACTATCCAGCGCTTTGTCGCAAAGCTGATAACTGAATTTTAGTCAGATTTATTTATAGTAAAACTAATGCCCTGATTATGAAGCTGATTTCATAGTCTGGGCATTTTGTTTGTGATATGAATATTATGCAAAGCTTTTGTTTGAACAAATACTTTATATAAAATGAGTTGAAGAAAGACAACTTCAACAAAAACACGAATATAAATGTGTGACTTTTGCTAATAGTTACGAATATGTTAAAGTGCTATAATTGTAAGGTAAGAGTTTAATCTTGAGGAGGATCAATGATGAAAAGAATTATAAGTGTTGTTTTGTCGTTGCTGATAATGCTTACTTCACTTCCTGCGATAGCATTATCTGCATCTGCAGCTGAAGTTGAAGACGGCATTATCCTTGGTGTCGATAATGCGCTGACAAGAGCCGAGTGGCTTCACAATCTGGTAGAGACATTCGATATGTATGTTGAAGAAGAGGCTATGCCTGACAACTACTTTTCTGATTTAGATGAATCTCATAATTATTACGAAGACATCATCTTAGCAGTAGAGTTCGGTGTAGTCAATATTCCTGCCGGAGAAGAGCTCAAGCCCGATGACCCTGTAAACAGAGATTTTGCGGTATCGACTCTTAATTTCTGTCTGGGCTATCAGCTTGAAGGAGGCACAGAGTATACATTTACTGACTACGAGCTTTGTTCTGACCCCGACAGCGCGCAGGTAGCCGTTAATCGTGGTTGGGTAACTTTAGCAGGAACCCTTTTCCGTCCTGACCTTGAGATAACTGATACAGAAATCACAGCGATGATGAAGGATGCTGCCTCAGTTTTAGAAGGTCAGATAGTTGACCCTGACTACGAGAGTGAGTATACATACGCTGAAGATGTTATCGTTATTCCAGCCAATATCCCTGCCGTTATTGATTCAAATGGTACCGTTACTATTACAAACTACAGCAAAACCATCAACGAAGGAGACACCTTTGCTGTATACATAAACGGCATACCGGATATATATACAGCAGAATCTGTAACGACATCAGGTAACGTAACTACCATTGCTACTGTAGATACAGTATATGATGAAGCTATTGTAAGTGCTGATGCGCAAGGCACAACAGAAGTTATTGACAGTTACTTTGAGCTTGCAGAAGGCGTAAAACTGGTAGATGAAGAGCTGGAAGACTTAACCTATAATAGCAAGGCAACCGCTTCAACTGGCACGTCTGCAGATCTGTCGGCACTTGGACTGGAGGGCTCAAAAGCTGTCAAATCCAAAACTCTTTCCAAAAGCTTAAACCTTGGAGATATAAATGTCAGCTTAACGGTTGCCCTCTCTAATCTCTCTGTTAGTTATATTGCTGACAAGAAAGCAGATCATTATATGGTACAGCTTAATGGTGATGCTTATATTTCAACCAGTGCGTCATCATCAGATTTGCTTAGTGCTATCGGAGACTCGTGCTCTATTGATTTAGCTAGTTATTCCGTTCCTGGTGTAGGAAAAGTAGCCATTTCAATCTATGTTTCTACCCAAGGCAACTTAACGCTCAATTACGACACTATGTTTTCTGTAGGTATCGACTACACAAAAGTTGGTGGTTGTCGTATGATCAAAAATTTCGCCAAAAAAAGCTTTACTATAGTCGCCAATGTTTCTATTGATATAGGTTTGAAACTATATGCAAAAGTTAATCTCATCAATCTGCTCAAAGGCGAAGTTTACGCGTCCTCTGGAGCCAAAGCTACTATAGACTCCAACACATATACTGACGGAAAATCCCCTAAAGTATGTACAACGATAAAATCGTGGTGGTATGTTACATTAGGATATAGTGCAACTATCGTTAAGAAAACATTCAGTGATTCTCTTTCTGTATTTCACGAAAACAACAGTCCCGCTCGTCTATACGCACACTTTGAAGACGGCAAAGAAATAGCATCCTGTAGCAGAAACCATTCTTCTGTAAAGTACACAAGTCCACCAACCACCAAATATGGTAGTGTTTCTGCTCCTATAAGCGTAGGAAGCGGAGATTCTAGTTTTGATATTGATTATGGTGAAACTATTATCAATAAAAGTCTGACCTTAACCTCAAATCGCCAGGTTTATGGTGACCTATACTTAAGTAGTGGTACACTTGATCTCAACGGCTACACTCTTACTGTTCACGGCAACCTAATTCAATCAAGTGGAGATATGGTCATAAACCACGGAACGCTAAACGTCGGAAAAGATTACCGCATTCAAACAAAGCTTTCAAATGGCGATTTCACTTCTTCTTATGGTAGCATAAAAATGAAATATAATGATGATCTAGTTATTGTTAAAGGTGACTTCGTTATGCAAAGTCAAACTAATAATGTGAGATATAATACGCTATCTGCAGGTACTATAAAAATCAGTGGAGATTTTTACCAATATA
>JAFQRC010000010.1 GCA_017410265.1 Ruminococcus sp.
ACAAAAAACGCAAACTCCGATAGTCGCCAAACTAATTATGCAAAATGGTATTAACCGAATTCTGTCATATTGGAATTTGCATTTTTGTCAAATTCAAACAGAATTCAGTAATGGTATAAAAAGAGTATGGTATCCCTATAGGCAAAAACACCACTTTGCATATTTAATTAGTCGACACTATAAGTTTAGCACAAATTTTATGAACATACAACATAATTCTTAGAATTCGAAGTTATCGGTTATACCCACAAGCCTTGAGTTATCCCTTTTGACGTAATACATTTCTGTTATCTGCGAAGTACTGTGTCCGAGGAGGTCTGCGACTTCTTTTGGTGTAAGGCTTTTTACTGTACCATCAGGTTGTTTTACTCCATTCACAAGGTTGGTTGCGATGGTGTGTCATAAAGAGTGCAGACCTTTGTGTTCTATGCCTGCTCCATCAAGGATTCGGTAGAATCTTTTGCGGAAGTTAGTAGGCTTAGGAAAGCTTCGTGTTCATCAGGTACAGAAATTGTCAGATTTTCATGTCAGGCAATGAAGAAATCGGCTTATCTGCTTAATGCTATAGCATACTTGCAATAATTGACATATCCGCAACAGTGATATATACTTAAATTATCTTATAGAAAGTGATGGTCAAAGGTATGAAAAAATTCTTAACATTCACGAAATATCTATGGATTGGCGGAATTCTGGGATTGCTCCAGCAAATTCTCGGAGATGTTAACGACATCACATACCAAGGAAAATCAATAATCGACTTTTCTGAAATAATGGCACAACTGGCGATATATGCTGCAATTATTCTGCTCGTTATCAAAAGGGATGTAGCACCTAAACAACAATTCAGAGATTTACTTCTGTTTTTTATAGGATTAGATTTTTTCTATTACCTGTACACCTTCTTTATTCGAGTTTATTTTTTTATGACAGATCCTATGATTGATGACGGTTTGTACAAATCGCTGACTACTTATGAAATTGGTGATTTTATTTTTTGGACAACCATCGGACTTGCCGCTGCAGTCTGGGCTTTAGTTGCTACCAAATTAAGAAACAAGGATAAGAAAGCATTATATATTATTATGCTTCTTCCACTATTTGCCGTTATAGTAGTTCAATTAATTATGTCAACTATCTCTACAATAATGTTTTTCGTTACGGGTGGCGAGAGCACTCCTATTCCAGGAGAACCCGGAGCTTTTTCTTCCTATGAATGTGAAATCATCAGTGGTCTTACAGCACTTGTTTCACTTATAGTATGTCTTTATAAATTTCTCAAAAAGCCGTCTGTGAAGAACAACACACAAGAAGTGTAAATATGCTGTCGATAACACCTATATCATAATAAATTCGTTATCTGCACTCGTACCATAAAACAGAAAGCACCCACCTTATCAGTGGGTGCTTTTCGTTTTATCGTAAAGATGTAAAGGACTCGACACTTCAGGGCTTTGTGACAGAGAGGTCCTGTGCTACTGTCAGCACAAGGGTTTCTGATTCACTCTCGCAGGTAGGGTATGTATAGGTTAGCGTTACCTCGACCTTGCCGGGTGTAAGTCCGACAAAGTAAATGTCCGCACCCCTGTCTTTCATACCACATTCATTTTCGGGCACAGGCACAGGGTAAGAGTAATACTGCACTATCTGTGTGTCAGAAAGCTCTATCAGACAGTTACCGCCCGCTATCACTCCCTGACGGTGATAGCAATACGCCTTTTGTGTGTCAAAGGGGTATTCGGGTTTGCTGTTACAGCTAAACAGAGATGATATAAACCCAAACATAAGTATCACTCCTGAATTATTACATATACAATACTCTGCGACTTATAAAGAAGGAATAAGCTGTGCGACAAATCTTTGAATCATGGTTGCATCCATGACAGAAACCTTGCCGTCTTTGTCGGTATCAGCACAAACGAGTCTGTCTTCAGGGATAGTAGCAAGCTGTGCGACATGGCGCTGAACTGCTGTTGCGTCCATAACAGATACTTTCGAGTCACCGTCTACATCGCCTAACATAAAGTCATCATTTGGGATAGTGAAATCAAGTGTGAATCCTGCTACTTTGTCAGAAGAAGCAAGCAAAACCTCTGCATCTTCACCGTTTATTCTTGCATTTATACTCAATATACCGTCTGAATCGGTCCTAAAGAAACAACCTTCATTTGCTTTAACCCATACCTCTGCCTGATATGTATGACCTTTTTCGAAAACATCGGATTCAGAAAGTTCGATGTGTTTTCCGTCGGTTATGTCATACCAATACATATTGTCGACAACACAGCCTTCTGTTTTGTTCAAAAAAGCTATTTCCGCATCAAGACCCGCTACAGGCTCATCAATCTCCACTGACAAATCCATGATGAATATCGGTGTATAGACATTTACCAAATAACACACAGACTCCGTGGCTATCTCATTTCCCTCGGGATCAAGAAGGAAAAGCTCATGGTAGATATAATATCTTCCCGGAACGGTTGCCACATCTTTAAGATTAACTCTATCGCCCGTATGTGTATAATAAACACCTTTACCATCAACCTGAATATACGTGCTTCCATAAACAGTATAATCAGCTATCGCCATATTTCTAGGCAAAGCCTTGATTTTAAACTCAAACGGAATGTCCATCGAATCAGTACCAAGGTATGCATTGCCTAAATTAACAGTAGGTGCTGTATCAGACGGATTTTTCCACTCAAAAGCAAGAATTCCCTCAGGAACGGTTCCCTTATAAGCTACTGTGTAAACACGGTCTGCATAATAAGCAGTTGTTCCGTCGTCTCTCTTTTCAGAATACACATTGCAAATAATGCCATCCACACTACAATCAGAATTTTCATTGAAAGTATAACCCTGTGCAGGATCAAGATAAAATCGGCATTTATACTTACCTTCAAGGTAAACATCAGTACTCTTCATCTCAGGAGCAGATGAGTCATTTATTGGTCCATACCACACCATTGAATCCAAGTCGTATTGTTTACTCAGAATCTCATCAGTTGCGTATTTTGGGCAGCATCCAAAAGCAGGAGCATCCACACCTACAACGTATGCTCTGCTGATTACCTTAGGGTCAAGGAATGTGAAATGGAAAATCTGACTATAAGTAGAACCGCCGTCATAGGTAATCTTGCAACGGAACTCAAGATCATCAAGTTGTCCTGATGCCAGAATCTTAAAATGGTTTGTTTTTGTTCCGATATAATAGTCGTTATCATCAAGATCTACAGGGGCCAACACGCTGTCATAATAACCTGCCTGCCATTGATAAGTTACATTGGTAGCTCCTGTAACCTTAAGTACAATCTCGCCGTAGCTGCCCATATACGGATTGAGCTTTACGGATTCAACCGTAATAACAGGTTGTAAGGAAGACTGTGCTACATCAGACTCCTTTGCAAACGCTGAAAATGGCACAACATAAACCACACTGCAAAGCATAATAACAGAAAGTAATAGCGAAATTATCTTCTTCATAAAATTGCCTCCGAAATTTTTATCCTGTATAAAGTATACTATCGCAAAGCCGATTTGTAAATACTGCATTACTATATAAGACAACGGTGCCTTGGGGTGAAGCGCTCCTATCTTAAGTCAAAAATGTGTCATCGCTGTTAAGTTCGCTGTTGAATAAAAAACAGTTTTGCAGTATACTGTACTCAGAAACTAAAGGGAGTGCGGAAAATGAAATACGACTACATTTATGACAGCAGTAAAAGCGTTTACGAGAAAAATTTCGAAATCGACTATGAAAATAAAAAGTCGCTGACAGTTTTCTTTGAAAAGGAAGATATTGTGCTTTTAGCTGATGCGCACGGCAATGCGGTTTTTGAAAAAGAAGACGGCGAAAAAATCAAAGAAGACAAGGCGCAAAGCGATCGTCTTTTCAGCAGTATTTACTGCTCAGTCAAGAGCGGCGAAATCTGCGTGAGGTTTCCTGTGACAGAAACTGTTGACCACTACCCAAACTGCGACGGTGAGTACGACCGCTACAGCGTAAAAATCGTGGACAACATTCTCATCACCTGCCCTGTAGGATAATAAAGAGCGAACAAGCTTTTACTTTATCGTAGGGAGGTCTGACTATGGAAAACAATATATCTGAAATTGAAAGCTACAGCTTCACTCTTAATAAAGAAGATGTTGAGCGACTATATAACAACGCAAAATACCCTCTTATAAGAAATGTTATCATTATCGCGATTATTGTGCTGTATCTCGCTATTTGCGGATTATCTGACGGGATGTTTCTGCCCATGCTCGGTTTTCTGATAGCTTTTTTATCTATTTTCTCTGTTGTTTACATAAAAGCTTTTCTGAATCTGAAAAAAGGCAAAGCGGAAAGCTTGGAGAAAGTTCCGCAGTGTTTTTACAGCTACAAGGTCTATGAAAACTACATCACGGTGGAAATCTTCAGAAACGGTGAGCTCACGCGTTTTCAACAAATAAACTTTTCTGACATTAAGCTAATCAGAGAATCAAACGAGTTTATCGAGCTTTATGTACAAAACCAGACTTTCATTCTGAAAAGAGAGCTATTGCCCTCATATTCCGCGATTTACGGCTTTATGTACGCTAACCCGAGTAAAGTCAAGCAATTAAAATGCTACGACAAGTGGACTATGAGCTCATTGATTCTGTTTTTACTGAGCTTCGTTGTTTTTTTCGTCGGCTTTATAGTAGCAGATTTTATGACAGGCGACAGCTTTGGGTTACACAAGAATTTCTGGGTGCTGTTTTTGTTCACTCCTGTGCCGATAGCGTCGATAATTTTAGGCTTTGTCCTCAAAAAGAAAGGCTATAAATACAAGAAAAACATCATCGCAGGTTTTATACTTTTAGGTCTGATGTGCCTTTACGGCTCATTTGCTTTCATTTTACCTGATAACCCAGACCGCTTTGAAGCGTATGGCTATTCGTCTTTGCAGACAAGTGCTTCTCAGGAAAATGCTTTCGAGATAGCAAAGCAGTTGATACATTCAGATATTAATTAGCAAAACCGAACAAACACAAATATAAAGTATAGACAAAAAGGTAGGTAAACTATGCACATCTACCCTGATTACTATAAAAATTTCAGATGCATCGCTGATAAATGCCGTCACAACTGCTGTATCGGCTGGGAGATTGACATCGACGAAAGTACCCTCGATTTTTACGACAGCGTGACGGGCGATTTCAAAAACAGGCTCAAAGAAAACATCGAGCGAAAAGACACCCCGCACTTTAAGCTTAGTGAGAATGAGCGATGTCCGTTTTTAAACAGTTACAACCTGTGTGATATAATCACCACTTTAGGCGAAGACCACCTGTGCGATATCTGCAAAGAGCACCCGAGATTTCACAACGAACTGCCAGACAGAATAGAAAGCGGTTTAGGGCTGTGCTGTGAAGAAGCAGGCAGGATGATACTAGGTAAAAAAGAGAAAACAGCCCTCATCGGAAAGCTCAAAACCGACGATGAAATTATCCTTTTGCGCGATGAAATCATCTCCACTTTACAAAACAGAGAAAAGTCACTCAAAAACCGCGTGAACGATATGCTGACCCTTTGCGACACTGAGTTTTTTGACAGACCGCTCAGCGTCTGGTGCAAAATGCTACTTTCTCTCGAGCTACTTGACCGTAGCTGGAGCGACATTTTAAACGCACTTATCAAAAACGAAAGTGTAATCGACTTTGAAAAATTCAGCGGATATATGAGCGACAGAGAATACGAATACGAGCAGTTTTTGGTGTATCTTATTTACCGCCATTTTGCAAATGCTCCTGATATTTATGAGGCTCAAAAGCGCGCAAGATTCACCGCTTTTTCGTACTATCTGCTATACTCTATCGGTGCGATGATTTTCACTTTGACAGGTGAATTTTGCTTTGAAACGCAGGTCGAAATCGCCCGGCTTTTTTCATCAGAAATCGAATATTCCGACGAAAACCTGCACACACTTTTTGACACGATATAAATACATAACTCACTCTACACAAAAAACAGCCCTCCAAAAAGGAGAGCTGTTTTCTTTATTTTTTGCCTACTAAAATCATCTGGATAAGTGAAGCATCCATTACTGAAATTTCGCCGTCTTCATCAGCATCAGCGGCTATGAGTGCGTCGCCCTCGAGAGTCTTCTTGCCAACGAGATACATCTGAATCAGTGACGCATCGAGTACGGAAAGCTCGCCGTCTAAATCAGCGTCGCCTATAAGCACCGTGATTTCAGGTTTTTCATAAATATTGCTAAAGCCTGTGCTGTCAAATCCGCTTTCGAGCGTCTTTGAGTCCTCTGTTATACACCTGATGGTGTAGGTGTACTCAGTGCCCTCAACAAGGTCTAAGTGAGTATAGCTTGTACCCTCTACATCAGCGAGCATTTTCCAGCTACCGTCTTTCTTCACATACAAGCGATACTTCTCTGCTCCCTCTACCCCATTCCAAGTGATAACAGTACCATCGTCGATGTTTTCAAAGCCTGTTATCTGTGGTGTTTCAAAGTATCTGACTACAAAGCCCTCTTTGTCGTAATCGCTGACAAAGTTGCCGTTTGAGTCAAGAGCTCTGATTGTGTAAGTGTAGCTTTCACCTGCAGTTGCGGTTTTGTCAACGTAGCTGTTACCGCTGACGGTCGCAAGACCCTTCCATGAAGTGCCGTTATTGATAAACACACGGTAGCTTGAAGCTCCGTCAACTTTATCCCAGTTAAGCTTTATGCCGTTGTTTGTAACCTCGGCTTTTGTGATGTATGGAGTAGCGATGAATGTGTTTGTCCAGCCCTTTGAGTTAAATGAGCTGTAGCCCTCAGGATAATACGCTCTGAGAGTATATGTGTATGTAGAATTTGAGTCGATGCCTGTGTGGGTGAATGAGGTTTCTCTTGTATCTCCAAGTGACACCCAGTCAGATGAAGTTTTGTAGTATACTCTGTACACAGTAGCTCCGTCGACTTTATCCCAGGTGATTTTTGCACCCTCCTCAGTATTCTTGATACTTGTTACTGCAGGATTTGCGATACGCATTATTGTGATACCCTGCTTGTCATAACGGCTGTTTATGCCGTCATTACCGATGAACTTGACTGTGTAGGTGTAGTAAACGCCTGACTCAGCGGTCTTGTCGGTGTAGGTATCACTTGTGATATCAGCAAGCTTTGTCCAGGAGGTTCCGTCTGTTTTGCGGTATACTCGGTACTTGCCACTAACACCTGAGAGCTTCTCGAAACTGATTTTGATGCCGTCGGTGGTGTTTGTGATACTACTCAGTGTTGGTGCAGGAAGACCGTATTCGTAGGTTACGCCGTAGGCTTCTGCATACTCCTGAGCGAGTGAATCAGGGCTACCGACAACAACGAAATCCGAGAATGAGTAAATCTCGTCATTGTAATCAAAGCAACCAAATGCACAACCGCCGATTTCTTTTACACTTTCAGGAATGTAAATCTCAGGCAGGCTCAGGCAGTTATAAAAAGCAAACTCGCCTACTGACAGCAGACCGTCCTGAATATCAACGCTCTTGAGGTTGTAGCAGTTCTGAAAAGCGTTATCATTGATTCTCTCACAACTGGAAGGTATATTAATTTCCTCCAGAGAGAAGCAGTTATAGAAAGCCTCAGATTTTATTGATACAAGAGTTGTGTTTTTCTCTAAATCGACATTAATAAGACTGGTACAGTTTTCAAACGCACTGGCGTATATATACTTTACTTTATGCAGAGCAAATTCTGTAAGCATATAGCAATTCTCAAACGCCTTTTCATCAACTGTAGTTATACTGTTATCTTTAGCAAAACTTGCATTTGCAAGATTATTACAATTATAAAAAGCCGCATTTTTAACGACTTTTATCTCGCCTGTTTCTATGCTTTCAAGGCTTGTGCAATCTCTGAAGCAGCTATCCGGAATAGTGTCCATACTATCAGGAAGTTTAGCTGTTTTCATACCGGTACAACCTGAAAATACGCTATCTCCTATAATGATATTCTCAGGTAAAGTTACAGCAGCAAGACCTGCGCAACCCTTAAATGCACTGTCACCAATACTGGTACAAAAACTGAAATCAAAGCTTTCAATACTACTGCAGTTTTCAAAAGCTTTATCCCAGATTTTTTCTATCTTGTTTGCCTGTACACCCTGAAGACTTGTGCAACCGGAAAACGCAGATGAATTAACAGCGGTACAATTTGCAAAATCAAAGTTGAGTAAACTGCTGCAGTTTATAAAAGCACTGTTACCAACTCTTGTTATCTTGCCTCCCTGTACAGTTTCAAGGCTTGAACAATCTGAAAAACAAGAGCTCACAATGGCATCGGTGCTGTCAGGTAATTTAACGGTTTTCAGATTAGTGCACCCTGAAAAAGCACTGCTACCTATAGTTACATCAATATTTTCAGGAAACGCTACATCAGTAAGTCCTTTACAATTAGAAAATGCACTGCTACCAATATTGGTACAATAAGAGAAATCGAAACTTGTGAGCTTTCGGCAGTTTGTAAAAGCTTCTTTTCCGACACTTGTCATCTTGTTACCCTGAATACTTTCAAGGCTATGACAATTATAAAAGAACTCATCAGGAATTTCGGTCATATTTCTAGGCAAAGTAATTGATTTCAGATAAGAACATTCGGAAAATACACCGTTTCCTAAAGAGATATCAATATTATCAGGAAAAACTACATTAGTAAGTCCATGACAACTAAAAAAAGCCTCAGAGCCAATGCTAGTACAATAAGGGAAATTATATTCTGTAATGCTCTTGCATGCGAAAAATGCTTTACCACCAATGCTTGTTATATCGCTTCCTTGGATACTTTGGAGTTTTGTACAGCCATAGAAGAAAGCGCTTGGAATAGCAGTCATATTTTCAGATAATGTAACTGTTTTCAGATTTGTACAGCCATAAAACGCACCGTATCCTGTAGATATATCAACATTCTCTGGCAAAGTCATAGAAGTAAAACCTATACAGCCCTGAAATGCATATGCACCCAATTTACTGCAATTAGTTAAATCAAATGATGTGATTTTCTTACAACTTGAAAAAGCATACTCTCCCAAAGACAGCAAGGTAGTTCTCTCTTCAAATATTACCTTTGTTAAGTTATAAAGCCCATCAAAACCATGATTGCCTATTGTGTGCAAGCTGGCAGGAATTGTCAACTGTGTCATACCGCAACCTCTGAAAGCGTATGAACCTATAGTTTCCAGATTCTTTGGTAACTGGAAGTTCTCAAGTCTGCAAGTACCAAACGCCTCGTCGCCGATATGTTTTATTGAGTCAGGTAAACTTACTTCACTAAGATGAGGGCAATAATAAAACACGCCATTACTTATCTCTGTTATGTTACCGAGAATTGTTGCGCTTGTTAAAGAAAGAATCGTACTGAAAGCAGACTGACCTATTGTTGTAACAGTTTGAGGCACAATGACACTTTTTATATTTGTTTTGAAAAAAGCACGCTCTCCGATTTCTGTTACGGTTTTGCCCTCTACTGTTTCAGGGATAACCAAATCTTCAGGGAGGAGTTCTTTATTATATCCAATAACCTTTACGCTAACATCATCAATATCAGCATATTTAATACCGTCCACTTCGAATTCGTTTACAGTATCGGTACCAATATCTGAAATGTCGGCTTTTTCTTCCTTTACTATGTTGATAGTTTGTTCTTTGTTTTCTACTGTTGTATCGCAACTTATGTTCTCATCATTGTTTTCTACAACTTCTACTTTTGGCTCTGCCTGTATTTCGGCTGTTTCAGCATTAACGCTGAGTGGTACAGAGAACATAACCGTCAGTAGCATTACCATACATAAAAAGATGCTTAATGCTCGTTTTGTGACCATTTTAAATCTGTTCATATTTACCTCTAATATCATTAAACTTAGCTGTTTTCTTTATTTTTTGCCTACTAAAATCATCTGGATAAGGGAAGCGTCCATTACTGAAATTTCGCCGTCTTCATCAGCATCAGCGGCTATGAGTGCGTCACCCTCAATAGTCTTTTTGCCGACAAGGTACATCTGTATAAGGGATGCGTCCATCACGGATAGCTCGCCGTCTAAATCAGCGTCGCCTATAAGCACCGTGATTTCAGGTTTTTCATAAATATTGCTAAAGCCTGCGCTGTCAAAGCCGCTTTCAAATATTTTCGAATCCTCAGACACACATCTGATGGTGTAGGTGTACTCAGTGCCCTCAACAAGGTCTAAGTGAGTATAGCTTGTACCCTCTACATCAGAGAGCATTTTCCAGCTACCGTCTTTCTTCACATATAAGCGATACTTCTCTGCACCCTCTACCTCATTCCAAGTGATAACAGTACCACCGTCGATGTTTTCAAAGCCTGTTATCTGTGGTGTTTCAAGGCATCTGACCGTAAAGCCCTCTTTGTCGTAATCGCTGACAGGGTTACCGTTACTATCCATACATCTGATTGTATAGGTGTAGGTGTTGCCGGCTGTCGCGGTTTTATCAATATAGCTGGTAGTAGCACCGCTAACGGTCGAAAGGCCTTTCCACGAAGAGCCGTTTTTGATAAAGACGCGGTAGTTTTCAGCACCTGCTACTTTATCCCAAGTAAGTTTTATTCCGCTGTTTGTCACTTCAGCGTTCTTGATAATTGGTGTGTCCAACTTTGGAACAGCGATAAATTTATGACTCCAGCCGGTTGAGTTATGAGTGCTTTCTGACCCGTCACTGTCAAAAGCTTTTACTGTATAGGTATAGGTTGTACCTGATACGGCATCGGTGTGAACTATTGATGTAGAGCTTGTGTCGCCTAAACCTTTCCAGCCGTTAGGGGTCTTTACATAAGCACGGTATTTAGTAGCTCCTGCAACAGCGCCCCAAGTGATTTTTGCACCGTCAATGGTATCCTCAATCTTTGATACAGACGGAGTTTTCAAGCGGGTGATGGAAAGTCCGTCTTTATCGTAGAGGCTTGTTGTGCCATCGTTTCCGATAAATTTCACAGTGTAGGTATACTTTGTGCCTGCAACAGCGGTGGTGTCCATAAACGATCCGACTGTAGCATCTCCCAGAGCTGTCCACGAAGTACCCGCAGTTTTTCTGTAGACGCGGTATTTTCCTTGGGTACGAGGCAGTGTCCAGAAGATAATCTCGATTCCGTTTGCTTTATTGGTTACTGAGTGCAAATCAGGCTGTTTCAGCTTGAAATTTATATCGAATGTATCCGCATAAATATGTGCAACCGTTCCATATTCCCCGTAAATTGTGAAGTCAGGAATCCAGTATACATATTCTTCATCAGCTAAAAAGCCAACGCTGTAGTATCCCATAGCATTAATATACTGGGGTAGTACAATTTCTGTCATCGCACAGTTAACAAAGGCGAACTCTCCTAGATAATTGAGTTCTCTGCCAAGTTTGACATAAGAAAGATAATAACAATTTTCAAAAGCCCTGTCGCCTATTCTGTAGATTGATTTAGGAAAGATAAAAGATGTTAAGGAAACGCAGTTCTTGAATGCTTCTTCGCCTACGGTGCTCAAAGCATTATTTTTAGATAATACAACCTCTTTGAGGCTATAGCAGTTGTAGAAAGTCTGATCGGAAATACCACCTATATTATCAGGAATGTACACGCGTTCAAGACTTTCGCAACCGTAAAAAGCCCCACTACCGATTCTCTTTAACTTCGTAGCTTTCTCGAAATTGATTGCCTTGAGGCTTTTACAGTTCATAAAAGCTTCTGTATCTATAGTTTCTAGATTTTTTGCGTTTTCAATATTAATCGATTCAAGATTTTCACAGTCTTTAAAAGCCTCGATTTCAATTGTACGAAGTTTCTCATTTGGCGCAAAATTTACTGTATGTAAGGAAGAGCAGTTTTTGAAAGCTTTGTATCCGATAGAACTGAGTTTTGCAGGAACACTGATAGTTTGAAGACTTGTGCAATTCTCAAAAGTAGCATACATATAAGTGCTGAATTGTGCATCCTCATCAACATCTACGGTCTTCAGATTTGTACATCCATAAAACGAACGATCCCCCAGATAACTACAGCTTTTTGGTATAGCAACAGACTCAATAGAAGAACAATTCATAAAACACGACGAACCAAGTGAAGTGATGTTCTGTGGTAAATCTATACCCGTAAGAGAAGAACAGTCGGAGAACGCATATTCACCTATTTTTGTCAGATTGTCAGGTAGATTTATGGTTTTTAAGGATTCGCAACCATAGAAAGCCTCACGCGCAATTTCTTTGAGAGATTCAGGTAATGTAACACTCTCGAGTTTCTTACAATTCATAAAGGTCATCATACCCAAATAGCCTATTCCTTCAGGAATGACTACACTCTTGATATTTATTGGCTTTGTTTGGGTGCTTTCAAACGCTTTGCTGCTTATCGAAACTACTGGAAGGCCATCAATTGCTGAAGGGATTACCAATTCTTCCGGCAACAATTCAGGGTTAGTTATATATCTCAAACCTAAATCATTCGAACTACTATGATATCCAAAAACCATACCATCAATTACAATCGTTTCGCCTTCAAATGCGCGAACGCGCAATGGTGCTGACATAAGCACCGAAATAAGCGTTAATACACATAAAATCAATGATATTACACGAGTTGTTTTTGTTTTTGCAATATTCATTAATATTCCTCCAAATTCTGATTGAAATTTACACTCAGTAGTAAATTGAATTCACCACATCACTATAGGTGATTTCCTTCTGTGAGCTATCATATCCTTTTGCTTCCAAAACTGTATTATTGTAAAGTGATTGAGTGTTGCCTGATGAGTATAGTTTGTTCACAATTTCATATTCGATATATTCCTCTTCATCAGGATTAGACCAAAAACCACCGTTGTAACTGACCGTTGTGTCAG
Organism: Ruminococcus sp.; assembly: GCA_017410265.1. Classification (GTDB taxonomy): domain Bacteria; phylum Bacillota; class Clostridia; order Oscillospirales; family Acutalibacteraceae; genus Ruminococcoides. Next base: position 12,859 of record JAFQRC010000010.1, read on the forward strand.
AATCGGATTTTCCGTAATCTATGTAATTTTCATAGTCATAATTATTCTCATTCACTCCCGAATTTCCTGATGATGCTGTCTGTGTTTTCAAAGTATCCGTTACTTCTGTCGGTTTCTGTGTTGGTTTTTCTGTAGGTGGCTCGGTTGGAGTTTCTGTAGGTGGCTCGGTCGGTTTTTCACTAGGAGCTTCGGTCAAAGCTTCTGTCACCGCTTGAGTTTCGACCTGTGTTTTAGCAACTTCCGACTTCCCCGTTTCTTTTGCGGAGACGGGACTTGTCATAAAGAAAACCATCGTTATTACGCAAAGAATTACCGAAATAACTACTACATAAAGCGCGGGCTTTTTGTAGCTTATGATATTTTTCACCCTGCTTTTTACGCCGTTTTCAGCGAAAGCAAGAGGGCACGCGGGAACTGTGGCTTTTGAAACACTGCAAGAGAGTAGTACTGATGAGTACTTTTTCTTTCCTGTTTTAGAAAGCGTTTTCACAACGCTTTCGTCGCAGAAAAGCTCGACATCTTTGACAAACAAAAAGTACGACACCCACACAAGCGGGTTGAACCAATACAGACAAAGTGTAAAAAAGCCGAGAGGCTTCCATATATTATCGCGGTGGCGAATGTGTGTTTGTTCGTGAGCAATGATGTAGCGACATTCGCTTTTGCTAAGCGACGAATTCAAGTAAATCTTTGGACTTACCATTCCCAGTACAAACGGACTATCTACATGGTCGCAGATGTAGATATTATCTCTTAATTTCACGCTCTCTTTCACCATACGGTGGACTTTCAGAAAGCTAAGTAGCATATAGCACAGCATCACAGTCACGCCGAAAACCCAGATGTAGCTGAGAAGTGTAATCACATCAACGCTTTGCGTAGTCGAAGCGGTGGTGTCTGCTACAGCATAAGTGGTGCTGACATAGGAAGTCGAGCTTAATGATGTGCTGTCGATTTTCTGCGCATTTGGCAGAACGCTCAGCCTGCTCTCAAACGAAAACGGCACGAGTAGTCTGAGTGCTACCATTCCCCAGAGTATGTATCTCACCCATTTCGGCGAGTTTTTGAGCATTAATCTCAGTAGCAGTACAGCAACTATCAAAAAAGATGCCTGTACGCTGAGATTAAGAACGCTTAGGAAAATTTCTCTCATTTTATTTATCCTCGTAGGTTTTAATCATCTTTTTGATTTCTTCAACTTCTGATGAAGTCAGCTTGCGGTTTGAGGTAAACGCTGACAAAAACGCAGGCAGAGAACCGCCGAAGTTTTCCTTCACATAGCACTCGCTCTGCGTTGAGTAAAACTCATCTCTGCTCATAACAACGGTTATCTCGCCGTTGTTAAGCGCAAAAAGTCCTCCGTTACAAAGGCGTTTTAGCACGGTGTAGGTGGTGGTGCGTTTCCACGAAAACTCCTTTTCGCTCATTTTTACAAGCTCTGCCGTAGTTAAAGGAGCATTCTCCCAAACGATGTCCGCAAAGCGCGATTCAAGCGCACCTAAAGTGTAATTTTTCATAGTAAACCTCTCTCTATTTACTAATTTTACAACTAAAGTCTATCATTTGTAGACAAACGTGTCAATAGAAAAATAAAAACACCCGAGAATTTTTCTTTCTCGGGTGCTCATCGTTCAGCATTTATCTTTGATTATTTCGCATTTTTCGATTCCGTAGTAGGAAAAGGCAGAAAGGGCAGACTCGTCTATCCTCTCACCGCTCACAACGATAGGTACTGCGGGCGGGCAGGAAACATTCGCTGAAGCTAAAACTTTCCCCACACTGTGTTTGACAAAGACAGTTTTTGAGAGTGACAGCACAGCATCGCGAATACTCATCACTCTTTGTGGTTTAGAAAGCACGGGTGGTGTGTCCGTAATCTCACCACGCTTTTCTATAGTAAGCAGTGCGGACTTTATTTTTAGAAGGTCGCTCTCGCTCATCGATTCACTGAGCATCAGCACTAAAAAGTCAGGGTCAGAAAACTCGCACTCGATGTTTTTCTCTCTGAGGATTTCGGAGAGCTCAACCCCTTTGTAGCCGTAGGCTTTAGTAGCAATAGTCACTTTCAGCGGTTCGTCACCGACCAGGGTGTAGCCGTTGTTTTTGAGCGTTTCTTTTAAGCTACTCACCTTTTCTGCAAACGAGAAAAGCCTTTCTTTATAGCCGTTTATTAAATACTCGTTCGCTTTGTCAAGCGACTGGAGTATCAAATACGACGGAGAAGTTGACGCAAAAAGCGACAAGGCAGACTTTGCCTTATCTTTAAACAGCTCATCAGCTGACTTTGAGATATGAAGATACGCGCCTCCAGTCAGCACGGGGAGGGTTTTGTGTGCTGAGTCACAGCACATCGTAGCTCCCAAATCAAGCGGGTGGAGTGTCTTTTCAAGAAACTTCAGGTACGCCCCGTGAGCGTTGTCAACAAGAAGCAGCACATCGTGCTTTCTGCAGACTTTTGAAATCGCCTTTATGTCGAGCATATTGCCAAGATAATCGGGACTTGTCAGATACACAGCGGCGGGCTTTTCCTGCATTTTAGAGAGCTTTTTATCTAAAGTGTCAGCGTTAATATCACAGGAAAGGTAGCTTTCCCCTTCGCCGTAAAGCCACTCGACCTCTAAATTGAGCAGTGCTACTGCGGACAAAAAGGTTTTGTGCGCGTTTCTTCCTGCTAAAATAAGCGGGGCTTTCCCCTCTTTTTTTGCGTAAAGCAGGCTTAAATAAAGCATCGCTCTGATGCACAGCGACGAACCCTCTGTTGAATAGAACGTACACGCATCAAAAAGGGAACCCGCGTTTTCTTCGCTTTCTTTGATAACAGATGAGGCTTCAAAGAGAGAGTCAGCACCCTTTATCTCGGTGATATCAAGGTGCTCAAAACCTAAAACGCTCTCGCCCTTGTGGCCCGGCATATGCGCTCTTATGCAGTTTTTATCATCATAACTTTTCACAAAGTCACAGATAGGTGTGTTCATAATATCCTCTTTTGGTGCTCACGCACGCGGGACGTCGAGGTCGGTACGGCTTCGCCCATACCCTTTTGTCCTTCAGACATTTCCCCTACGAGGGGAATCTCGTCCCCTACAATTTGTGGTTTGTCGATATCATACACGAAAGAGGTCACAGAGACACTCCCCCTACAATTTGAAATCTATGATAAAAGTCTGTCGACTTCTGCCATGATTGCGCATTCCATACGCTTTTTGAAGAGCTCACAGCCGTATTTGTACACGCCTTTTACAGAGCCTGTCGCGTGGTACGCGTTAGCAGCGCAACCACCTGAGCAGTAAAGACGCGCCCAGCAGTCTCTACACTCTTCCCGGCTATAAACATTACACTCCAAGAACTCTTCCTGAATAGCGGTGTTTTTCACACCGTCGAAGATGTTGCCAAGCAGATATTTTTCGTCACCAACGAACTGGTGGCACGGATAAAGGTCACCCCACGGAGTGACTGCCATATATTCTGTTCCTGAGCCACAGCCTGAAATTCGCTTATAGATGCACGGACCGCCCTGCAAATCTATCATATAGTGATAGAAAGCGAACGGCTTGCCCTCTTTTCTGCGTTTTATCATCAGCTCAGAAAGCTTTTCGTACTGCTCAAGCACAACAGGTAAATCATCATATGTAAGAGCGGAAGGGTCACTCTCCGCACAGACAACAGGCTCCATAGAAAGCTCAGTAAAACCTAAGTCGAGCATAGTTTTGATGTCTTCTAAGAAGTCTGGGTTGTGGTGAGTGAAGGTGCCACGCATATAGTAGTCCTTGCCACCTCTAGAATCGACGAGCTTTTTGAATTTCGGGACGATTTTCTCCCAGCTTCCGTTGCCAGAGTAGTCGACTCTGAATTTATCGTGGACTTCCTTTCGACCGTCTAAGCTGAGCACGACATTGCTCATCTCGCGATTGGCAAAGTCGATTACATCGTCGTCAATCAGCACGCCGTTTGTGGTAAGAGTAAAGCGGAAGTTCTTGCCCTTTTCTTTTTCAATTGAACGGGCGTATTCTACAAGCTGTTTGACAACCTCGAAATTCATCAGCGGTTCACCGCCGAAGAAGTCGACCTCTAAGTTTCTTCTGCTACCTGAATTTTCAATTAGAAAATCAAGCGCTCTTTTTCCAACTTCAAAGCTCATCAGCGCGCGCTCGCCCTGATACTTTCCCTGACTAGCAAAGCAGTAAGCACAGTTTAAATTACAGGTGTGAGCTATGTGCAGACACAGCGCTTTTACTACTCCTGCGGTCTTGCGCTTTAGCTCTCCTGCCATCGGCTCGAAGGTATCCTCAACGAAGAGTTTGCCATTTTCTTTTAGGGATTCTACCTGAGCGTAGCATTCCTCTATATCTTCTTTTGTTATATCTTTTCTGTCAGCGTACTTTTTCTCAATAGTAGAAATAATGGTTTTTTTGTCGTTATCTGAAAACATCTCTATGATGTCGTACGCTACCTCGTCTACTGCGTGGACTGCTCCCGAGCAGATATCTAGCACGATGTTGTACCCGCCGAGTTTATACTGATGTATCATAATTACTCCTCTTTACCGCAAAACTATATCAATAAAAAACGCCGCTCTAGGCGGCGCTTTTTCTTTAGCAATTACTTGCTCTCCTTTGTGCTCTCACACTTCTGGTTAGCAATACCGCAGCTTGTTTTGCAAGCAGACTGACAAGATGTCTGGCACTCGCCACAGCCGCCTTTCTTCGCGCTTTCGCAAAGATTACGAGTTTCGATAGTCTTGATATGTTCCATAGTAGTGACCTCCTATAATAGTCTAGGTACATTTTATCGCAATTATAAAGTAAAGTCAATAGCAAGTGAATTTCTGTGATTGATAAACTTTACGGTGAGTGGTATAGTATTAATAGTATAGTAAAAAAGGAGGGGTAGGTGTGAAAATTGCGTATGCGGGGTTTGATTTATTCTACCCGATGCTTGAATCACTTTACAAAAACGGGTGCGAAATAGTTAAAATCTTTTCAAACAAGGTGGATAATGTGACAGAATTCAACCTCAAGGTGACTGAATTTGCCCATGCTCACGATATCCCGATAACCTATGATAAGATAACGCTCGAGGATTTAGTTTCGCTTAAAAATGACGGTGTCGAGGCACTTTTCTGCGCGGCGTACTACTATCGTATGCCGATTTTGGAAAACCTCAAGATGATAAATGTGCACCCGTCCTTACTGCCTAAGGGTCGTGGCTCGTGGCCGATGCCTCTTTCAATATTAAATTGCGACAAAAAAAGCGGAGTGACCTTTCACATAATGGAGGAAAGCTTTGACACGGGAAAAATTATTATGCAAAGGGAGTTTGAGCTTTCTAACGATGAGAATCTTGACTCCTTTATGGAAAAAATCTACGCTTTGCTACCTCAGATGGTAAAAGAGCTGTTAAGCGACTTTGACAATTACTATCAACACGCAACTACTCAGGGCGAGGGCGAATACCTCAGCACTCCTGATGAAAACGACTATATAATAGATAAAAACACTGACTTTGAGAAAGCTGACAGAATACTAAGGGCGTTTTACGGCTTTGATGTGCTGTACAGTGACGGTGAAAAAACTCACAGGCTAAGAAAAGCAAAAGCTATAAAAGGTGAAAATGAAAACGAAAAATTCAAGGTAGTCGGCGGATACATCAAAGCAGAGTAAAATTCGAAGACTTTACATTTTATATATATTTTCTGAATGTTATCGTGGTAAAATATATATGAAAAAGAGGTGTTTATATGAAATATTATCTCGAGGACATAAACTATCAGATTAAAAACAACCCGAAAAAGTTCATAGATTTCTGCGAAAATGAATACAACACTCAGCTTGAAAAGATTGCTAAAAGCATCGCAGAAAACTCAGAAACTGCACCGATTGTGCTGATTTCAGGCCCGTCGGGCTCTGGCAAAACCACCACCGCGATGAAGCTTGAAGCGTTACTTGACGGCTGGGGCTTTGAAACTCACACCATCTCGCTTGACAACTATTTTCGTGAGCTAAATGACGAGGAGTTTAAACTCGCTAAAGACGGTAAGCTTGACCTTGAATCCCCCGACCGACTCGACAAAGACTACCTCAATATGCAGATAAAATGTATTTTAGAGTGCGTCGGCGTTGACATTCCGAGATACAACTTCACTACCTGTAAACGCGAATTTTCGGGCTGGACTTTAAAGCGAAAAGAGGGCGAAATCATCATTTTTGAGGGCACTCACGCGCTAAATCCCGAGGTCATCACCACTCCTGACGAAAACTGCGCGAGGTTTTATGTCAGTATAAGAAGTCAGTTTGTGACTGAAAACGAAGAACTGCGTTCAAGAGTAATCCGTCTTGCCAGACGAATGATAAGGGACCAGGAAACAAGAGACAGGGATATCTTAGATACCTTCAATATGTACGACAGCGTAAACGAGGGTGAAGATAAGTTTATAAAGCCGTTTATGGGAAGGTGCAACTACTCTATCGACACCGTTGTACCGTATGAGCTCAACATCTACAGCTCACTTATCCTAAAGTCGCTTGAAACTTTGCCTCAGACAAACGATGTGCTGACTTTAAAAACTGTGCTTTCAAAGGCTTATAAGCTCGACCAGAGTCTAGTCCCTGAAAGCTCGCTTTTGCGTGAATTTATCGGAGGAAGCTCCTTAAAATACTGAATTTATTCTTCAACACATAAAGGGTGATACTATGAAAATTATGTTCATCGGTGCCGCTCACGAAGTAACGGGCAGCTGCACCTACATTGAAGTTGGCAACCACAAAATTTTAGTTGACTACGGTATGGAGCAGGGCAGTAATGTCTTTGAAAATGCTCCTCTGCCGGTACCTGAAAATGAGATAGACACTGTCTTTCTCACCCACGCTCACGTTGACCACTCGGGTCATCTCCCGCTACTTTACAAAAACGGCTTTTGTGGCGAAATCCTTTCTACCAACGAAACTGCTAATTTGTGCGACATAATGCTCAGAGATTGCGCGCATATTCAGGAAAGCGAGGCTAAATATAAAAACCGAAAGAAAAAGCGTGCGGGCAAGGCTATGGTCGAGCCTTTGTACACCTTAGAGGACGCTCAGGGTGTGTGCAAGCTTTTCAGACGATGCGAATACTCACGCGTGATAACGCTGAGTGAGAATCTCGCGGTGCGTTTTACTGATGTCGGACATCTGCTTGGCAGTGCGTGTATTGAGCTGTGGCTAAGTGAGAACGGGGTTACTAAGAAAATCGTGTTCTCGGGCGATGTCGGCAACACTAACCAGCCTATCATCAAGGACCCGAACACTGTAGAAAGTGCTGACTATGTCGTGATTGAATCAACCTACGGCGACAGACTTCATCAGGAAAGACGAATCGACACCATCAGCACTCTTGCTTCTCACATAGAGCGCACACTCTCACGCGGAGGAAATCTGATTATTCCGTCCTTTGCTGTGGGCAGAACTCAGGAAATGCTCTACTTCATCAGAGAGATAAAAAACTCGAAAATGATAGAAAACACTGTCGGGGATTTTCCTGTCTATGTTGACTCTCCGCTTGCAAACGAAGCTACGAGCATCTATCAGCAATGCGATATGGACTGTCTGGACGACGAAATTCTCTCAGTGATGAAAAACGGCGATAACCCGCTTGTTTTCTCTAATCTGCACACCTATATTTCAACTGAAGAGTCGATGAAGCTCAATTCTGACCGCACCCCTAAGGTCATCATTTCGGCAAGCGGTATGTGCGAGGCAGGCAGAGTGTGTCACCACCTCAAATATAACCTCTGGAGAAAAGAGTGCACCGTGCTTTTTGTCGGCTATCAGGCAGTCGGCACGCTGGGCAGACTTATCCACGACGGAGCAGAGTCAGTCAGACTATTCGGCGACGAAATCGCTGTCAATGCAGAAATCTGCACCCTTCAGGGAGTCAGCGGTCACGCGGACAAAAACGGACTCATAAGGTGGCTTAGTGGTTTTGAAAACAAACCACAGAAAGTTTTTGTTAACCACGGCGACGAAAACGCCGCTGATAACTTTGTGAGTGAGCTCAAAGAACTCGGCTATGATGCATACGCACCATTCAGCGGTACAACATACGACCTGAAAAACAGTGCCTTTATAAACGAAGCTCAGGGTAAGAGAATAGAGCGCAGAACTTATGAGCAAAAGGCACAAGGCAACGCTTTTTATCACAACTTTATCGAGAGCACAAAGCGACTCTCATCTGCCGCAAAAGAGCTTTCAGGTATCCCGAACAAGGATTTGCAGAAATTCACCCAGCAGATTAACGAGCTGATAAAGGAATTTAAAAGTTATAAGTAAATTTTAAGGAGCTTACCAAAGCGGTGGGCTCCTTTCTTTTACATAAATATTACTAATTGTTACAATAAGTTTCCAGAAAACACAAAATGCTTGACTATGCGACGAATTTTGCTATAATCGTAGCATAGAGTGAGCAGATTTCTTTTACTCACTCTTAACAAAAATAGAGGCGCGGTGCTTAAGAGTAGTTCACGCTATGCGCGGATTTTGGGCGTGTATGAAAGGAATCACCGCCGAAGTCCCGACTGCTTTCGCAGAGGGTCGGGGCTGGTGTGTTGCAGAATATGCATCACACTGTCACCTATGCAGGTGGAGTGCTATTTTGGTTAAGTGAGATTTAGCCGTGGCACTTTAGCCGCGGTTTTTGTTTTTACTTTGAAAAATTTAAGAGGGGGACATTATTATGTCAAAGACAAACAAGATTGTCCTTGCGGTTGCTGCGCTTGTTATCGTAGGTCTGCTCGTTTACGCTGCAGTATCAGGCGGATATTTGGGCACAGTTTCCTGTATGGACTGCTCAGGCACAGGTTTAGTGGACGATGTTGCGTGCGAAACCTGCGCGGGCGAAGGCGCTGTTCAGGGTACACTGTGGGCACTTCTTCCACCAATCATCGCTATCGGACTTGCGCTCATCACTAAGGAAGTTTACTCTTCACTTTTCGTTGGTATCGTTACAGGCGGTCTGATTTACTCAAAGTTTTCTTTCTTAGGCACTATGGACACCGTAATAAACGACGGTCTTATCAGTGCTGTCTCAGACACCGCAGGTATCTTTATCTTCCTTGTAGAGCTCGGTATTCTCGTTGCTCTTGTTAACAAGGCAGGCGGCTCTGCTGCATTTGGTAAGTGGGCGGCTAAGCACATCAAAACTAAGGTTGGCGCTTTACTTTCAACTTTCGTTTTGGGTGTACTCATTTTCATCGACGACTATTTCAACTGCCTGACAGTAGGCTCAGTTATGCGCCCTGTCACAGATGCTCACAAGATTTCACGTTCTAAGCTTGCGTACATCATCGACGCTACAGCAGCTCCTGTATGTATGATAGCTCCTATCTCTTCATGGGCAGCAGCAGTTTCTTCATACGCAGAAGACGGCAAGGGTCTTGACCTGTTCATTTCTGCTATTCCGTACAACTTCTACTCACTCTTAACTTTCGTATTCATCATCGCTATCGTTGTTATGGGCTTTGACTATGGCAAGATGGCTATGCACGAATATAAAGCAAGAGAGTACGGCGACCTCTTCTGCGGCGAAAAGCAGGAAACTGAGGAGGAAGATGCTAACCCTAAGGGTAAGGTTATTGACCTCATTCTCCCTGTAGTTATCCTCATCGCAATTTGCGTATTCGCACTTGTTTACAACGGCGGTATCTTAGACGGCGCATCATTTATCGACGCATTTGCTAACACAGACGCAACCGTTGGTCTTCCATGGGGCGGTCTTATCGCTTTAGTTGTTGCTATTGCATACCTTATCTGCAGAGGCGTTATTTCTTTCAAAGATTCTATGGAAGCTGTTCCAAAGGGCTTTATCGCGATGGTTCCTGCTATCCTCATCCTCACATTTGCTACAGCGCTCAAGAACATGACAGGCTTACTCGGTGCTAAGTACTATGTTGGCGATTTGATGGCTAACGCTGCTCCTGCACTCCAGAACTTCCTGCCTGCTATCATCTTCTTAGTAGCATGTGTGCTCGCATTTGCTACAGGTACATCATGGGGTACATTCGGTATTCTCATTCCAATCGTTACATACCTCTTCGCTGCAGATCCAAGCAATCCGCTGATGATTATCAGTATGTCAGCTTGTCTTGCAGGTGCTGTATGTGGTGACCATTGTTCACCGATTTCTGATACAACTATCATGTCATCAGCAGGTGCTCAGTGCGACCACTTAAACCACGTATCAACTCAGATTCCATACGCTATCACTGTTGCAGGCATTTCTTTCGTTTGCTACATCTTAGCAGGCTTCATTCAGTCATGGTACATCGTGCTTCCAATCGGTGTCGTTCTCACAGTAGCTACACTCTTTGTTATCAAAGCCATGACTAAGAATAAGAAATTCGAAGCATAAAGCATACTTATAATATTACGCTCACCTGAAAATGGTGGGCGTTTTATTTTGTGCTGTAAAGCTGTCCTACAAATTGTGCACTTTAAAAAAGAAACCACAACCTGTAGCTACTCAAAAGGAAAACAGGAAATTTTTGTGAAATATATCAAAAACCACCTAAATTATCGGGAAAATCTATTGCAAATTGTTCACATTTTCTGTATAATTAGACTACTAATATACGGAGGTAAACTTATGAAAACAACAAAAACCCTGCTTTCTAAGGTAGTTTCGGTTGTGCTTGTGCTGACATTACTGCTTGTTTCAGTGATGATTATGCCACTTTCAGCAGCTGCTGCACCTGCTCCGCCATACTATCTTAAAGGCAATTTCAACAACTGGAGTGCTGACTCTGCATATCTGTTGACAGATAGCGGAAACGGCACTTACTCAATCACTAAATCTTTAACTGCCGGTACCTATGAGTACAAGTTCTCAGGCGAGGACTGGGCATGGAGTGTTCCTTCGGGCAACAACGCTGTTCTCAAGCTCAGCTCAGACGGCTTAGTAAGATTTATTTTCAACCCGAACAACAGCACATACAACACAGAGGTTGTCAGTGCTCCTACTGCAGATATCTATCTGAGGGGCTCTTTTGACGGCGAGATGTGGCCTGCAAAAAACGAAAACAAGTTGACAAGTATGGGCAACAACAACTTCTACCTTGTCAAGACTCTCCCTGCTGGTACACACGAGTACAAGCTCGCAGTGGAAGACTGGTCATGGGCTGTTCCGGGTGGCGACAACGCAAAAATCACACTTTCAAAAGAAAGCCAGGTTCTCTTTGAAGTCAACGCTCTGACAGGTGCATTCAACGCAACTGTACTTACAGGCGACACAAGAAACCTCTATAAATTCGACAAAGCTCAAAACGGCATTTCTATCCAGAGCGCATGGGGCGACCACGCTGACCAGATACTCTGCGAAAAGGACGGCAAGTTAAGTTACATCAGCATTAACGACGCAGGCTTCTCTTCAGCTAACACAACATGGAATTTCATTCCTGCTGAAACTGAAAACGGCACACCTTGCTGTTACATTCAGAATGCTGATACAAATAACTACCTCTATGTTCCTCAGAGTGTTGCAGGTGCTACAGTTTTAGCTTCAGCTGATGGTAACAAGGACGAAAACGGCAAGTGGTTTGTAGATAACTCTACAGGTAACTACCGCATCTACTGCCTCGGTTCAACTCTTCTTTCTCTCAACACAGAGAAACAGAACGGCGAAGTTCAGGCTGATCACTACCCTGCTTTCTACTTAAGCTCACAGTTTGCAATCGACCTTGACTATGTTTACGGCTATTCTTACACACTAAGACCTGACGGCGTTGACGATACAAAGGGTACAGTTACCGTTAACTCCCCGACATCTATCACATCAACTACTTCGGGCACTGCTAAAACCTGGACACAGAAGAAAGATACTTCTGATATGCCTAAGTTTACAGCTCCTAACACTCCTTTAGCTGAGGCTGTTTACAACCTCTCTATGGAAGAAACAGTTATCAACAAGTTCCAGTCGGAATTCGGCACAGCTTTCTACACAGGTGAAACCTGGCAGAAGGTATGGACAAGAGATACAGCTATGGCGTGCGAATTCTCTTTAGCTGCTATCTATCCTGAAATTTCACTTAACTGCGCTAAAGAAAAGGTTGTTCACTTTGACGGCTTCAAGGTATTTGAAGAAGACACAGGTACAGGCGGTTCTTACCCTGTATCAACCGACAAGATTATCACATACCTCTCAGTATGGGAAATCTACCTTTCAACAGGCGACGAGTCTGTTCTTGAGTACTTCTACGACATCTGTCTTGCAAATATCGAGCAGGACTACAACACAGTTTATGACACTGAGTCAGGTCTTATCAAGGGCGAAACCTGCGGTCTTGACTGGCGTTCACAGACATATCCTGACTGGATGGGCAACGAGGTTGAGGAATCTCTCGCTAACATCGCAGAGGGTAAGGCTGCTTCTGTTAATATGATTTATCTCGGCGTGCTCGACAGAATGATTAAGTCTGCTGAGATTTTGGGCAAAGACGCTGATATCGCAGAGCTTCAGGCTAAGTACGACGCTCTTTATGAGGCTGTTACCGAGAGACTGTGGCACGATGAGTTAGGTGCTTACGCAGCTTGGGAATATCCAAGCTACATGGGCGCACCGCTTGCATACAAGATTGACTGTATCGCTAACGGCTACGCTTTATGGTTTGGCATCGGTTCAGAAGAACAGCTCGATTCTATCGCTACTAACTACCCACTCGTAACTTATGGTGCAAACGTTGTTTACCCTAACAAGCAGGGTGACCTCGAGCACAAAGACAGAATCTATCACAACCGTGGCGTATGGCCGGGTTGGGAAGCACAGCTGATGCTCGCTGGTGCTCAGCATGGCTACGATGAGCTTTCTGAAGAAATCTGGAACTCATGTATCACAGCAGCCGCTACTTCACTCGTTAACAAAGAGGTTGTAGACTTCACAACAGGTGAAGGTATCCACGTTAACCACCAGCTGTGGTCAATCGCTGCTACACTTTCAGGTTACTACAAGGTTCTGTTTGGTATGGTATACGACCTTGACGGTATCACTTTTGAACCATATGTTCCACAGTGGATGGAAGGTCCGTTCTACTTAAGCGACTACACCTACTGTGACGCTACTATCGACCTTTCTCTCACAGGTAAGGGTAGTAACATCGTTTCTATCACAGTTAACGGTGAGAATGTAGGCACATCTTACACTCTCCCATTCGGCGCAAAGGGTGACTACAAAATCGACATCGTTGTTGCTGAAAGTGAAAATGAATACGACGACGAAACAGTAAACCTCAACGACGAGAAAAACCATGTTATCAGCCCTAAGATGCCTGTTGCTAAGCTTACAGGAAACACACTTTCTTGGGGTGCACAGGCTGGCTGTACATACAAGGTATGGACAGGTGCAGAATACATCGACTGCGCTACTAACTCTTACACAATCGACCCTACAGTTTACGGCGCTTATTCAGTAGTTGTTGTATCAAAGGACGGCGTATGGAGTGAAATGAGCAGACCAATCGTTGTAAGCCCTGATAGAATCAAGATTGAGGCTGAAAACTGCACACTCACAAACCTCTCTAAAGCAACAGTAAGCGGAAAGTCAGTTGTTACTGATGTATTCTCTGCTAATGTTGACAGAGCTCTCACAATCAATGTAAATGTTGAAGAAGCAGGTCAGTACCTCTTCTTCGCTTGCTACAACGACTACAGCTCAAACGACCCGACTTCTTGTTCAAATGCTGCTATCCGTTCAGTATTTGTTGACGGCAAAGATGTAGGCGCACTTGTATTCCCTGTTGTAAACTACGACTTCCAGACAAGTACACACCTGCTAATTGACCTCACAAAGGGTGCTCACACAATCGTTGTTAAATACGACAAAGCTAATAACTTTGACTCAAATATGTCACAGGATACTCACACCTACGGTTCAGAGCGGTACAGACCTGACAACAATGTTCAGTACGACTACTTCGTACTCGACAAGGCAGACAACATCTGCACAGGTTCTGAGACTTACCTCGTTGGTGACGTTGATTCCAGTGGTGATGTTACTGTAACAGATGCAACTTACATTCAGATGAAAGCTGCTAAGATTAGCACTCCTTTACTCAATGAGTTAGCCGGCGATGTAAACGGCGACGGTGACCTCACAGTTGCAGACGCAACATACATCCAAAGATTCGTTGCTAAGTACGACGACGGTTTAGGTATCGGCACTAACAAAACAAAATAAGCTTTAAAGCATAACAAAAGCTCCTCTTGGATTTCCAAGGGGAGCTTTACTTTTAGCTATGAACTTTTATTTATCCGACATAAAGCAGGTAAGCTGTGTATGCCACATAAATGAGCACCATCGAGATACCTTCGACTCTGCCGAGCTTTTTGCGCATAATGCATGTAAGATACATCAGAGTTGTCAGAACCAGCAGGAGTATCATATTAGTCACCGCACGTGAATCAACCGCTATCGGAGAAATCGAGCTCGACAGTCCTAAGATAAACAAGATGTTGAATATGTTGGAGCCGACTACATTTCCAAGCGCTAATCCGCTGTCGCCCTTTTTCGATGCCACGATGCTTGTGACAAGCTCAGGGAGCGATGTGCCGATAGCGATGATAGTGAGTCCGATGAAGGTTTCGCTCCAGCCCGCAGCCTGTGCTATAACGGTAGCGTTATCAACGACCAAGTCCCCGCCGAAAATAACCGCCGCTAAACCTCCGACTATATAAACCCCACTCATAACAGGCGAAAGAGTCTTTATCTGCTCATCGCTTTCCTCCCTGTTCTTAATCGCAGAAACAACCAGAAAAGCAATATATGTCACCATCAGCGCAAGCAACAGTATTCCGTTAAATCTGCTCAGAACACTGCCCACAAGCATCATACAAAGCAAAATAACATTGGCAACAATATTCACAGGAAAGTCGCGCTTTAGAATAGTTTTATCGAGCTCAAACGGCTTTATAGCCGCGCACACTCCGACTACCACCAGCATATTGAAAATATTAGAGCCGACAACATTACTCACAGCGATTTCATTACTGCCGGCGATTCCTGCTGTGATGCTGACAGCCGCCTCAGGAGCACTCGTTCCCATCGCAACAATTGTCAGTCCGATTACAACTGACGGAACTTTCAGCAGCTTTGCGACCGACGAGCTTCCGTCAACGAAGAAATCCGCTCCCTTGATAAGTAAAACAAAACCTAAAAGCAACAGCAAAAAATTAACTACAATCATAATAATCTCCAAATTTAGTTTTCCCTCAATTCCGGGCGCAATACAAATAGACGCATTTTGAGTTTGAAAAGTTCAAACGCTCATCTCATAAACTATCACGCCTCGCTCGTTCTCTCTTCTATTTCAAATTTGAAAGCTGTGAGCCTCAGCGCAATTAGGGGACCCCGAAATCTGCGATTTTGGGGAGAGGACGAACGGCGACACGAGAACGCAAAGAACTCTTTCTTTGCATCGAGTACAGCCCGTGAGGACGATATCACGCCTCGTTGCTCAGCGCACAAAAAAAGACTTCTACTGCGCTAATCGCAGCAAAAGTCTCGTCTCAAAACAAATGTTTCGGGTATGATCCGGTATTTCTACGAGATGACGAACCAAACCGCAGTAAAAACTGCTTCCTACTCCCTTTTACTAAGCTCAATTATATATTGAGCCACCAAAAAAGTCAATATAAAAAGCAAAAACCTCCTGATTACTCAGGAGGCTTTTTTCATGCGATGCGGTCAAGATTCTCGTACTTGCACCTGACCTTCAGAAAATCTCCCTCAACGATGATATCTACGGCAGATATCCTCTTCTCGGGATGAGCTTTTACAAGCTCGTTTACGTACATGTTTACTATCGTGTCCGATACTTTTTCGCCCATAACATTGATACGCACAATATCATCCTCCTTCTTAAATCCTAAAATGTATATATAAATGAGTTGTCTTCAACTTAGTGTAATTAGAGTATAAAAATCAGATTTTTCAGGGATTATTCTCTCTCCCTCTATGCTTTAATTTTAGCAGAACGGTAGACAAAACTCCAGTTACACCTTTATATATCCGACTTACATTTTCTTCATCGTTAATTCCCGTTAGGATAATAAAAAGTGCGCTTTGTAATAGTTAATTCTAATAACGGAAAAAAGATTTCAGTCTGTAATAGTTAATTCTCAAAGCGAAATATTCGAACAGTTGTTCTATTTTAAGAGCCGAGCAATCGAGCCTTTCAAATTTCAAAGTGAGCGAGTCCTCGCGTTAAAAAATCAAGAATATGATTTATTTCTTGATTTTAGCAAGAGGTCGAGGAACAGTAGAAATTTGAAAGAGATGCGAGATTGAACGAGGCTTGATATTTTAAGAGCCGAGCAATCGAGCCTTTCAAATTTCAAAGTGAGCGAGGTCATGTTACCTAATATAATCAACCTATATGTACCAATTGTAGGGCACAAAATCCTCCCCTGCAAATAAAAACTTTGAAAAACTTTCTCATAAATTGCATAAAACTATGCAATTTTTCTCGTTTTTTCGCTATAAGTGGAAGGGTATTTTTGCCCGAAACTGAAACTAAAAGGAAGTGTATATAGTGAAAAAAACATCTACCCCGTGCTATTTCCAGTGCTATCTCGACAACGAAACGCTTTTAAGTCACCTTGATGACGAACAGGCGGGCGCACTGTGGAAGGCACTGTTTTCCTACGCAAACCGCAAGGAGGACCGCGAGTTTTCTGACCCGCTTGTAGCTATGCCATTTGACGTGATGAAAGCTCAGATTGACAGAGATTTCGCAAAGTATCAGGAAAAGTGTGAGAAATACAGACAAAATGTAAAAAAGCGTTATCAGAAGAGTGACAGCGAATACGATTCTTTACCATCGTATACAAACGAATACGAAAGCTACCAAGAAGAAGAAAAAGAAGAAGAGAAAGAAGAAGAAAAAGAAAAAGACAATGAAAAAGAAGAAGAAAAAGAAAACGCATCTTCAGATTCTTTAAGAATAGATGCGATTGATAAACATAAGATTGAACTGATTGTTAATTCTTTGAACAATTCGGCTGGGGTTGATTTCAGCTGTGACGATATCTCTACTCAAAGGCTGATTGTAAAGAGGCTACATGACGGCTACAAGATAGCTGACTTTTTCAGCGTGATTAAACACAAATGCAGTGAGTGGGAGAGTGACAGCGAGAAACGCTCTCTGCTTTGCCCCAAGGAGCTTTTCTCTGATAAGTTTGAAATATACTTAGAGCAGGCTAATAGCTCCTCTACGGCTAAATAACAGCAAAAGAGCACGCTCTTACTAAACAAAAACAGCGTGTAGAAAAACCCACACGCCGTTTAGTCGTTTTTGCTAACATCAGAGCTTGTCGATTATCTTTGCGACAAAGCGCTGAAGTATAGTTGCATCTATTACGGTAACTTCACCGTCATTGTTTACATCAGCTGATTTCAGCTGAGTTTCTGAGAACTGTTCGCTCTTTGCGACAAGTCGCTGAATCAGAGTCGCGTCAACTACCGTTACTTGTGAGTCGCCGTTTACATCGCCCGCTACAAAATCAGGGGTGACACCTTCCCAGCTTACGGTATTGTCATCTGAAAGCTTTGCTGTGTAGCCCAGATAAGTGTTGTTGACAAAGATTTCGTGATACTCTATCAGAATAGGAACCGGACCTGTATAGCCTTCACCGTAATCCTCGTGTGAGAGATATATGTAAAAAAGCACTCTGTATACTTCATCTTCTTCAGGTACAACATCAGTATCCGCTAAGTCAATATAATAAACTCCGTCGCCACTGTCTGTACAGTCTACTTTTCTGTTTACCGAATAACAGGTAACAAGGCTCTCAACATAGGTTATTCTGTCAGCATATGACAGCTCTTTAGTATCTATGCAGATTTTGCTTTCGCTTTGTGACAGCTGTGGCAAAGACTCTACCTCAACAGCGTTGTCAGGCTCAGCCACATCTGCGCTTTCTGACTCTAAATCAGATTCGCTTGCGCGCCACTTGACGAAGGCGTCTGTTTCTTCGACAGCTGCTACGACTTCTTCTTTCTTTAGCTTAAGCGCATGACCGATATCATCAAAAAGCTTCTGGTCGTTTTTATTCGAGTATCTTCTCGCGTAATCGAGATAATCACAGAGAAAATCCCTGAACATTTCATAAGCTGTTGTTGTGTACGGAATACAGGTGCCGACGACATTACCTGTAGTGGTTATACGCATTTCAGGACCGAACACCTCAGGGTCCTGATTCTTCCAGAATGTTTGTCTTGCTATTTTTGTGTCGTCCTCAGGATGCTCATAGTAGCCTTCCTTGCAGTAAGCTGTATCGCCGACTACAGAAGAATCAAACAACAGTGTATATGTCTGTAGTCCGTTTTCATTTGCAAAAATAACCCCGTAGAGTTTGCCTTCTTCAAGTGTAATATACTTAGCGTCTAAATCGTATGTCCACACACCGTCGCCGTCTTCATCGTTGCACTGCTCACTCCTTGACTGCCATGCATAAAAAGAGTCCCCGCCGTACTCCCAGATGTGACAGTAAACTTTCCTGAAATTATTCCAGGACGCGGAATTTGCGTCGAAATGAAGTTCGTTTGCTGTAACTATCGGCTCGTCCTCAATCTCCTGTGCAGACTCAGCAGCTGAAGCTACCATAACTGTGCCGAGCATCATTACGAGTGCCAGCAGTATTGAAATTATTCTTTTCATAGTGTACCTCCGTATGAATTTATTACCAATATTATACTCCTATCGGTTTAGTTTTTCAACGAGTACAAAAAAACAGCGTGTAGAAAAACCCACACGCCGTTTGTGTAATATAACTATTTATATTTGCTTTTTGCCGACCAGAACCATCTGGATAAGTGAAGCATCCATTACGGAAACTTCGCCATCTAAGTCAGCGTCAGCAGCTTTGAGTGCGACTCCCTCGAGAGTCTTCTTGCCGACAAGATACATCTGGATAAGAGAAGCATCGAGCACAGAAAGCTCACCATCTCCATCCGCGTCACCTATCAGATATTCAGGCTTTTCGTAGTAGAAGCTATTTAGATACATATCTTTATCAAAGCTCATATGTAGCTTTTGCTTTTCTACATACACATTCATCACATCGTCTGTGTATTCAACAGTGAATGACGGGTCAGGTGCTGATGAGGTGATTCTTGAAATAGCCGTAGTATAAGTATCATTGTCAGCGTTGTAGCCTTCGCTGAGTGTAAGGTCAGGAATCACACCGTAAACATCATAGAAAGCTGACTTTATGCTCTCTCCTTTATACTGTGTTTCCTTTATCACAGCTTGATAATCATTCTGCAAACCCTTGGCATAAATAGCTATGCTTACTAAATCATCGATGTTATCTTCTGTGATTTCACCGTCAAAATCTGAAGGACTGAGCACATTAATAGCTCTGTTAACCACTCTCACTCTTTGCTGTAAATCAAACCAAGGGCAGTTGCTGATAGTGTTAGACACAACATCTGCGCTACTGATATAAACCTCTTCGCCAAAATAGTTTCTGCATATTTGTACAAAGTACACTCCGTCATCGGTTTTAAGTAGCACATAGTAATGCACTATATAGTCGCTGTCAGTATAAGCTTCTCTGTAGGTATACGAAACAGCTTTTCGGGTTTTCTGCTGACCGTCGCTGTAGGTATCTGTAATAATAAGCTCATAGCCGTCGTTTTGTATTTCTCTTTGAGTTATGGTACGGGTGCTGTAAACAGAAGGAAACTCGATATCAAATCCCAGGATACTGCCGATATACGACTCTTTCTCAGCGAAAGGATTTTGTACTACCAGCTGTAAATCACAATCATATCTCTGCATATGGGTTGTGGCTAAGGCAATCAGGGTATACCTGCAGTTTCCTATTGTCATATCTTCGTATGTGCCGTCAGAATAATCAACCCTCAGCACCGCTCCCTCTGGGTTAACCCACTGACCTTGTTCGTAGTGAGTTTTGTCAGGGTCTTTTATCAAGGTCACATTTTCTACAGGGCACTCCTCGATTGTAACAGGGACTTCTGTGGTCACTCCCATCAGCGCCACTGTTGTTGTATAGGTATTACCTGCTTCCCAATCGATATCAGACTGGTTGCTTCTGGTAGAAAAGTAGTACTTCTTTCCGTTATAAGAAACACTACTACCCTTGCCAATAGTAGTTCTGCCGTCCTCCCAGGTGATAGCGTAGTCCACATAATCATAAAGCGGATAGTAACTTCCGGATTGGATGCTGTGGATTTTTTCTGTGAGAACAAATGGCTTGATTTCCATATTCTTTATCGGAGCTTTTACGATAGAAACAGGTATTTCTTCAGTTACCCCCAACAGCTGTGCTGTTATTGTGTAGGTATTTCCGACTGTCCACGGGTCACTGCTAGACTGATTTGTGTCTATATCGATACGATGGCTTTGACCGTCATACACAACATTTGCGTCACTGCCACTTGTAACCGTGCCGTCACTCCAGGTGATAGTGTACTTAATCAAATTTTCAGGAAAATACCAATAATACTCATAGTACTCGCCTGTTTCCCAGTCGTTACCGTTGTGAAATTCACTATTTGTTCCTTCGATGATGGTTATAGGCTCAAACTCGAGCTTTTCTATCGGACTTTCTGATTCGTTGAGCACAGCAATCTCAGTCTTTTCTTCCTCTGTGACAGAGTAAGCGCAGATAGAGCTCACCGAGCAAGACATGACTAAAATCAGTACAAGAAGTAAGCTGATAAGCTTTTTCATAATAACACCTCCGAGTGTTTTCGTACTTCTAATTATACTCCTATCGGTTTAGTTTTTCAACGAGTACAAAAAAACAGCGTGTAGAAAAATCCACACGCTGTTTGTGTAATATTACTATTGAGCTGTCAAAAAAATACCTATCAGCCTAAGATTGAGAAGTTAACAACTAAAGCCGCGAATACGATAGATACCATAGAGAGCAGCTTGATGAGGATGTTGATAGCAGGGCCTGATGTATCCTTGAACGGGTCACCAACTGTGTCACCAACGACAGCAGCCTTGTGCTGGTCACTGCCCTTACCGCCGTGTACACCTGACTCGATGTACTTCTTTGCGTTATCCCAGGCACCGCCAGAGTTAGACATAAATACTGCGAGCAAGAAGCCTGTGACAGTAGCGCCTGCAAGCATACCAACTACGCCCTTAACGCCTAAGATAAGACCAACTACAACAGGTGTTACAACAGCAACGATAGTTGGAAGAATCATTTCCTTTAAGCTTGACTTTGTGCACAGGTCAACGCATCTTGCGTAGTCTGCGTCAGCCTTGCCGTCGATAAGTCCTTTGATAGCCTTAAACTGGCGTCTTACTTCGATAACAACTGACTGAGCAGCTCTGCCTACAGCGTCCATAGTAAGCGCTGCGAATACAAACGGTAAGCAAGCACCGATGAATAAACCAACGAGTACGAGTGGGTCCATAACAGTGAATGTAGAGAAATCTACATCTGAGCCAACTTCCTGAGCCTTCTCGATGTAAGAAGCAACGAGTGCGAGCGCTGTGAGTGCAGCTGAACCGATAGCAAAGCCCTTACCTGTAGCGGCAGTTGTGTTGCCTAAAGAGTCAAGAGCGTCAGTACGCTGTCTTACTTCAGGCTCAAGACCTGACATCTCAGCGATACCGCCTGCGTTATCAGCAACAGGGCCGTAAGCATCAGTAGCTAAAGTGATACCGAGTGTTGAAAGCATACCAACAGCGGCAAGCGCGATACCGTAAAGACCGGCAGAAGCACCGCCTACTTCAGTTAAGTTGCCTGCTGATACAAAGTAAGCAACGAGTACACAAGCACCAACGATAACAATCGGAAGAATAGTTGAAAGCATACCAAGACCTAAGCCACCGATGATAATAGTAGCAGAACCTGTTTCTGATTTAGAAGCGAGGTTTTTGGTAGGCTTGTACGAATCAGATGTAAAATACTCGGTTGAAAGACCAATAAGCACACCCGCTAAAAGTCCTGCGATGATAGCAAAGTAGAAGCCGAGGTTCTCTTTGCCTAAAACAAAGTAAATGATTGGGAAAGCTACTAGAGCAATTAAAACAGCGGAGAAATTAGTACCGCGTGAAAGTGACTTCAGTAGCATCTTCTGAGTAGCGTTTTCCTTAGTGCGTACTAAGAATGTACCGAAAATTGAGCACAAAATACCAACAGCCGCGATGAGCATAGGAATAGCCATAGCCTTGATTTCGCCACCAAAAGCGGCAACACCGAGTGCTGAAGCTGAAATAACAGAGCCGACATATGACTCGTAAAGGTCAGCACCCATACCAGCTACGTCACCTACGTTATCGCCTACGTTATCAGCGATACAAGCAGGGTTACGCGGGTCGTCCTCAGGGATACCTGCTTCAACCTTACCAACAAGGTCAGCACCAACGTCAGCGGCTTTTGTGAAGATACCGCCACCAACTCTGGCAAACAGAGCCATTGATGAAGCACCCATACCGAAAGTAAGCATAGCTGAAGTGATTTCAGAAGCTGTACAGCCAAAAGCGTACTTTAGAAGTGCAAACCAGATAGAGATGTCCAAAAGTCCTAAGCCTACTACGGTAAAGCCCATTACTGAACCTGCCGAGAAGGCAACTCTCAGACCCTTGTTAAGACCTGTTCTGCAGGCATTAGCAGTTCTTGCATTAGCGGCAGTAGCAATCTTCATGCCTACAAAGCCCGAAAGACCTGAGAACAGACCACCTGTGATGAACGCAAACGGAACATACCAAGTGAGCATAGAGAATGCTGCCATCACGCAGAGAATGATAAACATCGCACCGAAGAAAACAGAAACGATAGTGTACTGTCTTTTGAGGTACGCGTTAGCACCCTGACGGATAGAAGCGGAGATTTTCTTCATTTTTTCTGTGCCTTCGTCGAAGCCTAATACTCTCTTAGCCATAACAACAGCGAAGAGAATAGCCAACACCGCACCGACAAAGGTGGCAATTACGAGATAATTTTCCATAAAAATGGCACTCCTCCTTATCGTAATATGAATAAAATTTTACATCAACTGTTTTCCAAAGTCAATAAATAATTAACTTTTCGGCTTTTTGCCATAAATTTAACAATGTAAAGCGCTAATCTAGGGATTTTGCCATAAATAAGACAAAAAAAGAGAGGCTAAAGCCCCCCTTTTTCACTTCATTATTATACTGTTGCTTTTGCAAATTTTTCGTCGCGCTGTGAGAGCGACTTATATTTTCTCGCGTATATTTCCATAACTCCGCGAATGGTTTCGCCGTCTATCTGGACATCGCGCGCAGAGTCAAACTCGACTTTGATTTCTTTACCCTTTAGCACTTCGACCTTTTTAGTGTACTTTATGTGCTCGCCTTTGAAAATAGACGGGAAAATGAGAAGCGTCTGCAAAGCTGTTGTAGAGTGGACAACGCACAGTGAGAGCACGTTACCCTTTCTGTCCTGCTTTGGACAAGGCATCATTCCGCCTCCGTAGTATCTGCCGTTCATAACAGGAGCCATCCAAACTCTTTTGTAGCTATGCTTTTTGCCGTCTACTGTGACGGTTGCGCCGTTTGGCTTGTACTGTGTGAGCAAGAGCTTTATAGCTAAAGTTGTGTAGTTTATGCTCTGCTTACCTTTTGCTTTTTCTTCCTCGGCGGCTGTGCACACTCTGCCGTCAATGCCAAAGCCCACGTTGTTTACGAAAAGATATTCTTTAGAGTTTACTGTGACCACAGGGAGGTTTTCGATATACTCGTTTATCTGCACTAAATCGGTGTTTTCAAAGTCACAATTTGTCACATCGCGTATAAAATCGTTGCCTGAACCCGCTTTGAACATATAAATTTTATTTTTTATTTCATAACCTATGAGCTTGTTGCAAAAAACATTTATAGTGCCGTCGCCACCTAAGAGCACAACCTCGTCGTCGTTTTCGAGCGTATCAAAATACGCTTTCATATCTTCGATTTCTAGCAAGTTTTGAGTTTTTACTTCCTGATTTTTGAAATGCTCCTGCGCCTTTTTCAGCGGGGTGCTGATATCCACCGCACAGTTAGATTTAGGGTTGTACAGAATATGTACCATATAAATCACCTCTTTTAGATTAAGTAGTAGTATAACACTAAAAAGTTGAATGTTCAACAATTTTTGACATTTTTCTCAAATCACAGGTGGCATTTGTTGACATCAAGGGGCATAGAATATATAATGTTAGATATCAAACAGTTTCACGGCTAACAAAAGGAGAGGTAACTATGTCAGAAAAGGACATCGGCAGACAACTTTGCGAACTTAACAACCTCATTCACAGAGAGATAAGAAAAAACCCGCTTTGTGAAAATAATGAAAAAGACCCAAAATGCGAGGGAATCTCCTTTGCCGGTTCGTGTATAATAGCTTATCTGCACGACCATGGTGAGGAAGATATTTTCCAGCGCGATTTGGAGTGCGAATTTCAGGTGCGCCGTTCGACTATGAGCAAGGTGCTCACCGTACTTGAGCAGAAAGACTACATCAAACGCGTTGATGTTTCCTACGACAAACGGCTCAAGAAAATCGTGCTGACTAAAAAAGCTCTCAAAACAGCCGATAAGCTCAAAGCTGACAGGCAATCTCTTGAGCAGAAGATGGTCATCGGGATTTCACAAGAAGAGCTGAGTATTTTCAAAGAGACGCTCGAAAAAATCAAAAACAACCTAAGACAGGAGGAGACAAAGTGAGAGATATACTAAGGCATTTTGACAAAAAAAGCTGGCTGTTTGTGCTACTGAATGCTCTGGTTATTTTAGTTCAGGTGTTTTTAGAGTTGAAAATGCCCGACTATATGGCAGAAATCACGACACTTACTCAGACTCAAGGCTCAGCGATGAGCGATATCCTCATAGCAGGCTCAAAGATGCTACTCTGCGCATTATTTGCTGTAGCTCTCTCTATCGTTATCCACATAATTTCGGCGAAGGTGGCGGCAGACTACTCATTTTCTGTTAGGTCTAAGCTCTACAGCAAGGTCGAGTCGTTTTCGCTCGAGCAGATAAACAAATTCTCCTGCGCCTCCCTCATCACCCGCTCCACTAACGACATCACTCAGGTGCAGAATGTCATCGTTTTCGGTATGATGGCGCTGATTAAAGCTCCTGTGATGAGCGTGTGGGCAGTGACTAAAATCTCGGGCAAGCACTATCAGTGGACCTTAACCACCGTTATTTCCGTCGCTGTTGTATGCATCGTGCTTCTTATCTGCTACTTTTTTGCACTCCCTAAATTCAAGAAAATTCAGACGCTCACCGATAACATCAACCGCATTATGAGAGAAAATCTCACCGGTCTGCGTGTTATAAGAGCTTATAACGCAGAAAATTATCAGAAAAATAAATTCGCTCACGCAAATGATGAAATCACCTCTAACAACCTCTCGGCTCACCGCGTTATGGCTATCATGGGACCTACTATGATGATAGTAATGAACGGTATGTCGCTTGTCATATACTTTTTAGGTGCGTTTATCATAAACCAGACAGCACTCATGGGAAGAGTCGAGGTCTTTTCCGAAATGATAGTATTCTCGCAGTACGCGATTCATGTCATCATGTCGTTTATGGTGCTCAATATGATTTTCATTATGGCACCCAGAGCTGTCGTTGCGGCTAAGAGAATAAACGAAGTTATAGACACTCCTCCGACTATTTTCGACGGTGAGCTTAGTGGAGAAAACACCTTAGTCAAAGGCGAAGTTGAATTTAAAAATGTCAGCTTCAAATACCCTGACGCTAAAGACTTTGTGCTCAAAAACATCTCGTTTAAAGCAAGAAAAGGCGAAACCGTTGCGATTATCGGCTCCACAGGAAGCGGTAAGTCAACGCTTGTTAACCTTATCCCCCGTTTTTACGACGCAACTCAGGGCGAAGTTTTGGTTGACGGGATAAATGTAAAAGAGTATAAACTCGAATCGCTCCACAACAAGCTCGGCTTTGTGCCTCAAAAGGCTCTTTTGTTCTCGGGAACAGTGAATTCAAATATCGCTTTCGGCTCAAACGGCAGAAGCGACTACCGCGAGAGTGATGTAAAACGCGCGGTAAAAATCGCTCAGGCAACGGATTTTGTCGAGAAAATGCCGTTTTCCTATGACTCTGACATCACTCAGGGCGGTACAAATGTATCGGGCGGTCAGCGTCAGCGACTATGTATCGCGCGAGCTGTGTGCAGAAACCCCGAAATACTCATTTTCGACGATTCGTTCTCCGCTCTCGACTACAAAACCGACCGTACACTTCGCAAAACTCTCAAAGAGGAAACCTCGGGCACAACCAACATCATAGTCGCTCAACGTATCGGCACTATCAAAGACGCTGATCTCATCATAGTGCTCAACGACGGTGAAATCGCGGGTATGGGCAAGCACGAAGAACTACTTAAAACCTGCGAGGTTTACAAGGAGATTGCCCTATCCCAGCTGTCAGAGGAGGAGTTGTCAAAATGATTGAAAAGAAAAAGACTATGGTCGGCGAAAATTTAAAGAAAACTCCTCTCCCTCATCGCGGAGGTCCGGGCGGAAGATTCAACGGCGAAAAGCCAAAGGACTTCAAGAAAACCTGGGGTAAGCTGATAGACTACTCGAAAAAATTCGTGCCGTTTGTGCTAGTCGCCATCGCGTGCGCTATGATTGGCACTATCGTTTCTCTTATAGGGCCCGAGATTCTCTCGCGTATCACAGACCTGATAACACAGGGACTTATGACAAAAGTTGACACAGACGCTGTGACAAGACTCTTTGTCATTATGCTCATACTCTATGCTATAAGCTGGGTGCTCAATTTCTCCCAGCACTTCATCATGGCAACTGTCACGCAGAAGCTCTCAAAGAAACTGCGCACTGACATCGTAGAGAAAACAAACCGCCTGCCTTTTTCATACTTTGACAAGGTAAGCTACGGTGACGTTCTGTCACGAATCACAAACGATGTAGACACAATCGGTATGACACTTAACCAGAGCATCGGAATGCTCGTGTCAAATGTCACTTTATTCTTAGGCTCACTGCTGATGATGTTCATAACAAACTACATTATGGCATTCACAGCGGTGCTGACTTCGCTTTTAGGCTTTATTCTGATGACACAGATTATGAAGCACTCTCAAAAGCACTTTACCCGCCAGCAACGCCACTTAGGCGCTATCAACGGCCATGTCGAAGAAATCTACTCG
The DNA here is from genome assembly GCA_017410265.1 of Ruminococcus sp. Taxonomy (GTDB): domain Bacteria; phylum Bacillota; class Clostridia; order Oscillospirales; family Acutalibacteraceae; genus Ruminococcoides. Next base: position 40,017 of record JAFQRC010000010.1, read on the forward strand.
GGGCACTTGGTAGTGAAGGTACAAAACGCGGAAAAAGAGTCAAAAGCTGACTTTGAGCGAATCAACCGCCATTTGCGCGATAGCTCGTTTAAGGCTTCGGCGTTTTCTGGTATGATGCAACCGATAATGACATTCATCGGCAATCTAGGCTATGTCGCAGTATGTATCGTGGGTGCTCTGCTCGCAGTAAACGGAAAAATCACCTTCGGCGTTATCGTTGCGTTTATGGTTTATGTCAGACTTTTCACTAACCCTCTTTCCCAGATTGCACAGGCTTTCACCAGTATGCAGTCAACAGCGGCGGCGTCAGAAAGAGTTTTTGAATATCTAGGCGCTAAAGAGCTTTCAGACGAAACTCACAAAAGCGCTAAGCTCGATGTAAACACTGTCAGAGGTGATGTGGAATTTAAGAATGTGAAATTCGGCTACACCAAAGACAAAACTATCATCAAAAACTTCAGCGCTAAAATCAAAGCAGGAAGTAAAGTCGCTATAGTCGGCCCGACAGGTGCAGGAAAGACAACTATCGTGAATCTTTTGATGCGTTTCTACGAAATCGACGACGGTGAAATCCTTATTGACGACATTCCTATCAACAGCTTAACTCGAGAAAATGTCCACGAGCTTTTCTGTATGGTGCTTCAGGACACCTGGCTTTTTGAGGGAACAGTGAGAGAAAACCTCGTTTATTCTAAAGAAAATGTAAGTGATGAAGAGCTTGAACGCGCGTGTAAAGCGGTCGGTATCCACCACTTTATCCACACTTTACCTAAAGGCTACGACACAGTGCTCGACGACAAAACCTCGCTGTCACTGGGTCAAAAGCAACAGCTCACCATAGCGCGTGCTATGATTGAAAACGCTCCGCTTCTTATACTCGACGAAGCGACAAGTTCAGTAGACACCCGCACAGAACGAATTATCCAGTCAGCTATGGATAAGCTCACCAGTGACCGCACTTCATTTGTCATCGCTCACAGACTCTCAACCATCAAAAATTCCGACCTGATAATAGTGCTCAAAGACGGTGATATCGACTCTGTCGGCACTCACGAAAAGCTACTTTCCCAAGGCGGATTTTACGCTGAGCTTTATAACAGCCAGTTTGAAAGAGATTAATTATAGATTAAGGAGGATATTATGAACAGCTTTATTTACGATGTACCTACTAAAATTTATTTCGGAGAAAACGCGGTGGATAACCTGTCCACAGAGCTTGAAAAATACGGAAAAAGAGTGCTTTTGTGCTACGGCGGGGGTTCTATCAAGAAAATGGGACTCTACGACACGGTAGTTGAGCAAATCAAAAAGGCAGGTCTTGAGCTTTTTGAGCTTTCAGGCATCGAGCCTAACCCGAGGGTTGACTCTGTCAGAGAGGGTGCTAAAATCTGCAAAGAAAACAACATTGATGTTCTGCTCGCTGTGGGCGGCGGTTCAACGCTCGACTGCACAAAGTGGATAGCCGCAGCAGCTAAGGTTGAGCACGACGCGTGGGACTTCTTCTCAACTTGGGCAGATGTATCTGATGCTCTTCCGGTACTTACTGTGCTCACACTTTCTGCAACAGGTTCAGAAATGAACTGCGGAGGCGTCATCTCAAACCCTGAAACAAAGGACAAAATCGGCAGACTCGCAAAACCCCTTCTCCCAAAAGCTTCCTTCCTGGACCCGACCTTGACCTACTCTGTGTCAGCGTACCAGACAGCGTGCGGTGCGGCGGATATCATCAGCCACATCTTGGAGGTTTACTTTGCGAAAGAGCGCGATATGTATATGCTCGACCGCTTTATGGAGGGACTTTTGAAAACTGTCATCAAGTTCGCTCCAATAGCTATCAAAAATCCGACCGACTATGAGGCGCGTGCTAACCTGATGTGGGCGTCCTCATGGGCAATCAACACCTTTGTCACAGGAGGCAAAACTCATCAGTGGAGCTGTCATCCGATAGAACACGAGCTATCAGCGATTTATGACATCACCCACGGCTTGGGTCTTGCTATTCTCACCCCGAGATTCTTGACCTATTGCCTAAGTGAAGAAAATGTCGATAAATATGTCGATTTTGGTGTGAATGTCTTTGACATCGACAAAACTCTCCCTAAAATGGAAATCGCTAGACTTGCTATTGATAAGCTCAGCGACTTCTTCTTTAACGAGCTTAAGCTCGACAGCACTTTCACAAAAATCGGCATCGGCAGAGAAAACTTCACTCTTATGGCAGATAAAGCGTGCGAGGGTGATATCATCGACGGCTTTGTGAAACTTACTCCAAGCGATGTAGAAAAAATCTTTGAAATGTGCATATAAGTCGGAGGCAGATAATCTATGAAAATTTGTGTATATGGCGCGGCAAGTAACGAGATTGATAAGTCGTTTATTTTGGCAGGCGAAGCTCTTGGCAGAGAGATGTCAAAACGCGGGCACTGCCTAATATTTGGCGGAGGAGCTAGCGGACTGATGGGCGCAACTGCTAGGGGAGTAAAAGAGCACAACGGCTACATCGTTGGCATCGCTCCGGAGTTTTTCAACGTTGACGGTGCACTCTACAATAAATGTGACGAGCTGATAAAAACTCAGACTATGAGAGAGCGAAAGGCGCTTATGGAAGAAAAAAGCGACGCTTTCGTTGTCACTCCGGGTGGAATAGGCACTTTCGAAGAGTTCTTCGAAATCCTCACCCTGCGTTCACTCGACCGCCACAAAAAGCCGATAGCGATACTGAACACTAACGGCTACTATGACGATTTATTAAGCTTTCTCAAAAACGGGGTTGAGCAAAACTTCCTCAGAGAAAGCAACTTAGACCTGTTTTTCGTAAGTGACAGCGAGAAAGAAATACTCGACTTTTTAGAAAGCTACAACGACTCAACTGACTATATAGAAAAAACAAGATTTTCTTAAAAAGCGAAAGCGTTATATAGGTTAACAAAACATTGGTTTTACGCACAAAATTACCCCGCAGGAATTACCCTGCGGGGTTGATTATTATATGAGATTTTATGCTTCTACTTTTGCAAGCTTCATCTGGATAGCGGTTGCGTCGAGGACGGTTACATCACCGTCGTCGTCTACATCAGCAGTTTCGCGCAAGCTAATGCTGCCTAGTTGTGCCACTCTTCTTTGAATCAAAGTTGCATCTAAAATTGATACATAAAAATCTAAATCAACATCACCAACACTATACACCTTAGGCATACAAAAGCCTACAGCAGGTGATAAATCGGTTAATATGCCGTTATCCCAAGCTTCTTTTAATGTATAAATTTCACCATCTTTTCTAACAAACATACCTGTATGAGAAGGATAGAGAGTTCCCCCGGAATGAACACAGCAATCGCCATATCTCTCAACAACTTCTGCAAAATCAACACCGCGCCAAGTAGCGATAGCAGAAAATATAACGATATCATCGACCTCTACATAATCGTATATAATAATGTATGGCAATTCTGGTGGATGATAAGATAGATCCCACTCATCGCCCTCAAAATAATCAAACATCTGTTTTGACAGTTCTTCTTCCAAAGTTGTAGCATTAACCCCTACTACAAACATCGGAATAAATACCAGCAAAGCTAAGATACAGCAAAGCAATTTTTTCATATAGTACCTCCTTAAATACTTTTAATAATAGTCTACTATTTCCACTCACATAAGCTGTATATAAACCATCGTTATCCTTTCCTAAAGATAGATTTGTTTACATAAAAAATAACATATTTTAGAGGCTAAAAATGTATCTGGTAAAATTGGTATGTTTTCTGGTAAACTCTGCACTTGTTTATTCAAAAAATAAGCAATAAGATGAAAAATCGCCATCGTGTGCAAATTTGCTTTTCAAAACCCTTGTGATTTTCCACGGTGCATATGTTTTTTATCAGAGTGATTTGAGGTACGCTATCATATCAAGATAGTCTCCCTGACGGATATCCGAAATATCGTGATTTTGAGTGTTAATAAGTCCGTCGAGGAGTAAGAAGGTGTCTATTCCAAGCTGTTTGCACGGCAAAATGTCTTCATTGACATCGTTGCCAAACATCACGGTTTCACTGGGTGTTGCGCCGAACTTATCCATAATTTCCTTGTAGTAGCCGACATTTGGCTTACAGAAAGTAGATTTATCATACACAGTGATGTCATCAAACTGTGAGGGCAAAAGCCCTATCCATGAAAGTCGTTTTTCAACCGCTTCGAGTGGGAACATCGGCTGAGTCGCAACGACCACAAACTGAGCTTTTTCTCTCATCAGCTCTACAATTTCCTTGATAAACGGGTTGGGTCTGGTCACAGTTTTGATAGCGTTATATCTATCGCCGTAAACTTCGGGGAAAATCTCGATGAGTTTTTCCGCGTCTTCTTTGACAAGTGCTAAAAACGCTTCTTCAAAAACCTCTGCGTTTATGCGACTGCCGTCGTTTTTAGCCATCATATATGACGCTTTCATCGTAGCGGTAGCGACAGCCTTGCCGTCATATCCGCGCTCGTAAAACATCTTTGCTATTTCGTTTATATATATCTTTATGTACTCGTCCTGATTCATCGGCAAAAGCGTGCAATCAAGGTCGGTCATAATAAGCTTTTTCATAAAATCACCTTCATTATAGTATACCTGTTTCGACAAATTATCAAGAGTATACAACAAAAATGTTGCAGAAAGACTATCTTTGTGATATCCTTATTTGTAGCAAAACTTTCGGAGGCTTACTATGAAATATCATTTTAACCCTGCTTCTATTCTGCTCCCTAAAGAAGGATTCAAAAAGTGGTCGGTTGTTGCGTGCGACCAGTACACTTCTGAACAGAGCTACTGGGACAGCGTAGAAAAATATGTCGGAGACAATCCGTCGGCTCTTCACATCATTTTGCCTGAGATTTATCTGAGTGAGGACAACACTCCTTACATCAACTCTATCAACTCAAATATGGAAAAGTATCTTGAAAGCGGTGTTTTTGACACCTTTGATGATGCGATGATTTATGTTGAGCGTGAGTCAAACGGCACAAAGCGACTCGGTGTAGTCGGCGTTATAGATTTAGAGGACTATGACTACTCTAAGGGCACCAACGCTCTTATCCGCGCTACTGAGCAGACAGTGCTCGAGAGAATTCCTCCGCGTGTCGCTATCCGCAAGGACGCACCACTTGAGATGCCTCATGTTATGCTTCTGATTGACGATAAAGAGCGCAGTGTCATCGAGCCGTTATCGGACAAAAAGCCTGAATTTAAAGAAGCGTACAACTTCGATTTGATGGAAGGTGGCGGACATATCGAGGGTTATTTCATCGATAAAGACACTCAGGTTAAGGTTCAGAACGCTTTAGAGAGTCTTCTTTCAGGAAACGAAAACGATATGCTTTTCGCAGTCGGTGACGGTAACCACTCGTTAGCTACCGCTAAGGAATGCTATCGCCAAAACCCGACACCGCTCAATCGCTACGCTTTAGTTGAGATAGTGAACATCCACGACGCGTCTATTGAGTTTGAGCCTATCTATCGAGTTATGTTCAACATCGATGCTGATGACTTTATGAATAAATTTATGGAGGCTCACGCAGTTTCAAGTGATGATAACACCCACGACTTTGAGTGTGTTACTAAAAACGGCAGTGAACACATCACAGTGAAAGCTACCGCAGAGCTTCCTGTGGGCACTTTGCAGGTATTCATCGACGAGTACTTAAAAGAAAATCCTCAGGTGAAAATCGACTATATCCACGGCGAAGATGTTGTCTACGATTTGTGTAAGGAAGAAAACACCTTAGGCTTTATCTTCCTTGGTATGGGCAAGAGCGATTTATTCCCTGCTGTTAAATCCGACGGCTCACTTCCTAGAAAAACTTTTTCTATGGGTCACGCTCACGACAAGCGTTACTACATAGAAGCTAGAAAAATCAAATAATTTCAAAAACAAAAATGCTCAGGTAGAGAATTCTGCCTGAGCTTTTCTTTATATATGGGTGCTACGCACGCGGACGACCGCTGGTCGCCCCTACGGTTTTTATTCTGCGTTTCTACAGGGAGGGTTTCCACGCCCTCTCGAAAACAGAAATGTTTAATAAATATTGTGGTTTTCACTGCCACCTGGATATGTATCCTCTTTTGTTTCGTATTTGTAGATAATCAGCCAGAGTAGTAACATTCCCACAACATAACCAAGGACTATAACCAGCGGATTTATCGCAATATCAACGATGGTGACGGTCAGTAACGACTGATAAATATAGCGCAAAAACAGGAAAGTAAGGAGTAGCACGAGTCCCATCGCGACATTTGACCACAAAAGCGACCACCACAGCGCCTTCTTATTCACTTTGCTCTCGCTTTTTTCTTTATTTTCCAATCCGCTCACTCCTTATCTAAAAAATAAAAATCGAAAAATCAAATACAAATATAGCACACCTGAAATGCAATTTCAACCACTTTTTGGCGAAGTAAAGAAAAACAAAAATCGACAAGCAAAATTAATTTTGATATAATGCAACAAAACTTATCTTTTTAGCGTATTAATGGTGAAAGGGGGCTAAAAAATGCAAGACGTCTGCAATATAAATCGAATCGTAGAAACTTACTCGGATATGATACTGCGCATTGCATACCAGCACACAGCTAATATGCACGATGCACAGGATATCGCTCAGGAAGTTTTTCTCAGTGTGATAAAAAAGGATATGAAAAACTTTACTAAAGAGCACGAGAAAGCCTACATAATCAAAACGACCATAAACAAATGCAATTCTTTTCACCGTAAAAAAGGTAAACTTAATGTTGAGTATCTTGATGAAATATACAAAAATCCTAATGAGCCAGTATTCACCGCAAATGAACGAAGTATACTAAACGAAATACGCTCACTTGACAGCAAATACCGTGACGCGCTGTATCTCCACTACTACGAGGGATACAAGGCAAGCGAGATTGCTAAAATTCTCCACACCACAACTGGAAATGTTACCTCACTCTTGAAAAGAGGCAGAGAAAAGCTGAAAAAGCTACTGGAGGAGGACTACTATGAATGAGTATAAAAATATGCTAAGAAAAATCTCAGCATCTGAAAACTTCAAAAAAAGCACACTAGAGTTACTTTCTTCACAAACTGACAAAAGAAAACCCGTTTTAAAATTTGCTCCTGTAATGGCTGCGTGTCTTTGTGTAATAATCGTTCTGACTATTTTCATTATACCATTCGGCAACAGCAACAATTTTACTATCACCGCAAACGCAGAAACTACACTTTCAGACACAGATTTCACCCCAATTTCTGATTTGACTGCTGCTCAGTCTGGTTTCTTCGGTCTGGATTTTTCTGAAGTTGCACCTATGCTTGACTCGGGCGAAAAAACCACAGACAACCCAAAAATTTCAACGAATGTGTTCTTTTCGCTAAATGTCGAAGGTGAAAGCATCGAAAGTGTAAAATTTGAAATAAGCAACGGCTTCTTTGAGGTTGGCGAAGGTGTAACCTATAAACTGCTCACTTTACAAAATGAAATCAAAGAAAAAACCGTCGGCATGCAGGACAGCTTCAAATATTTTGAAAGTATAACTCTTGACTATAACAACCAGATAGTTCCTATCGGAAAGTACTACGAGGGCGATTGGGTTGCTATGAGTGTTCTACGCCCTTATGACGAAGAAGCTCACAGAGAGCTTATTGAAAATCTGACTAGTCTGTCTGCTTTCAAGCCTGACCCTCAAAAAGAGCTTGAAAGTGAAGATTACTTTGAGACTACTATTGAAAACTTTTTAAACGAGATGTACAAGGACACAGAAATCTATGTTACTTGCACTTTCGAAAACGGAAAACAGCTCACAAAAACCCTAGAAGTTTATGTTGACTGTGAAATAACCGGCACAAAAGAGGAGTATTTTTTTACCGGTGACAACTATGCTGTCGATGAAAAAACAGAAGAAGACTACGAAAAGTATGAAGTTTACGACTACACCGTAAAGCTTTGTGCAAAGATAGTATAAAATTAAGCCTGACAGAAAAACTGTCAGGCTTTTTTTACAGATAGCGTTTCATATTTTCGATGTTGTATTCTTCGGTTTCTCTGAGCTTATCGGCTAAATCGCGGATTTCCCCGTTGTTGCCGTCGTATTCGTTTGAGTTTCTAATAACCTTTGCGACTCCCATCGCACTGCCCTGAAGCATCATCTCGGCGATTTTTGAGTCCGTCGGGTCAGTGAGCGTTTTCATCCTAGACATCATCTCTGTTGACATCTTCGCCATAGCACTCGGATGGGATACATCACAGCCGTTCTCTAGCAGCATATTTCGCGCAGATTTGTAGATTTTATTGTACTCCTCGCGCTGGGCACTTAACTCCTTTTTGAATTTATCGCCGCTTGCGTAATCTCTCACAGCGTCGATTCCGACAACACCCATCTCGGCATTTTTTGAAATCAGATTAAGCATTTTTTCGTCGTTCATAATATTCACCTCGATAGTAGTGTGAGCAGTAAAGGTGAGATTATGCGGGTGTTATATTTATGGGTGCTTCGCACGCGGGTCGTCGAGGTCGCCAACCCCTACAATTTTTTTAATCAAACAATTCTTTGTGATGTCTGGAATAATGGAAAATATACTGCTGGGCGATTCCGCCGTATAAACCGAACTCGTCGCCTTTATAGCCCTCGAACAAAACAGAAAGCGCGCGCTTCATCCATACATCAAGCGGAAACGACTCGAGTCGGTGAAGTCCGTAGAGCAGTACGCAGTCAGCGACCTTAACCCCGACTCCTGTTATTTTCATCAGCTCTTTCTGAGCATCAAGGTAGTCCATAGTTCGTAGTTTACTTAGGTCGATTTCGCCTGAATGAACGCGCTTTGCCGCGTCTATTATGTAGCGGTGCCTAAACCCCGCGCGGATAACGGCTAAGTCATCGACCGAAAGACTGGAGAGCCTTTCAGCACCCGGAAAAGCGTAGTGTGTTTCATCTATTTTCTCGCCGAAATTCTCGCACAGCCTCTGTACTATTCCTTTTATTCTGCTGATATTATTATTCTGCGAGATGATGAAAGTAATCAGCGCTTCAAACGGCTCTTGATTTAAAATGCGGATACCGCCCGCGTATTCTGAGGCTTCTTTGAGCACAGGGTGCATTTTCGACAAATCGTCCCTGATTTTCCCGTAGTCAAGACCCAAATCAAAGTAGCTTTCCCACATTTTCTCTGAAAGCTCAAAGCCACTCTCTATAGTAAGCTCCCCATTTTCGTACTTAGCGGTCGCTACTATACCTTTGACAACCCCTGTGAAAGTGCCGTCGCTATTTTCATTCCACCTAAAAGACTGTCCGCAGTCGAGTGTCTGCGCTAAATCAAACGGACTCACATTTTCAAAAACTAACTTTCCCATAACAAAACCCTTTTCACAAAATCTGAATTAAGTATACCACAATGAAAAATAATATGCTATACTAAGTGTATGTCAATGTGTGGAACACAAAACAAAGGTGGAGTAAAAATGAAAGAAACTATCTGTACCATTCCGATTAACGATATATTCAATGAAGTCGGCGGTTGCCCTATCTGCAGAATGCGTGATTTAATCGAAAAGCAGTATGTCGAGTACATCACAGGAGCTGCGATGATGGCGCCTAACATCAGAGTCATCACAAATGAAAAGGGCTTTTGTCACCACCACTACGAAATGATGCTAAGTTCAGGTCCGAAGCTTTCAAATGCACTTTTGATGCAGACTAGACTTCAGTATATAAACGACCATATGCTCCCAAAAGCAGAGTCAAGTAAGCCGTCTAAATCCCAGCTTGATGCTATCAGAAACGCCAGAACCTCGTGTTATGTATGCGACAGAATTGACTTTGATATCAACCACCTTTTAGGCACATTTTTTGTCCAGTTTTCAAATGACGAAAACTTCAGAGAACTCTTAAAAAAGCAGGAGTACATCTGCCTTAATCACTATGAGCTACTCCACCGCGGAGCATCTTCAAAAGGCGGTATAAAAGCAAAGGATATGAAAGCCTTCTGCGAAATCACAAACGCGCTATGTAAAAACTACCTTGATACGCTTTATGGTGATGTCACCCATTTTACAACGATGTTTGACTATCGTAACGCAGGCGGTGACTGGAAAAACTCTAAAGACTCCGTTGAGCGCAGTGTGAAATTTCTCACCTCAAACGAAGTCGAGGAAGTTAAATAACAGTCAATAATATGGAGCACAAGGAAAGAAAACAAATCCGCCTGAAAGAATACGATTATTCATCATCAGGCGTGTATTTTATTACAGTGTGCGTTAAGGATAAGAAGCCGTTATTGTGGAACAATGTAGGGGCGACCAGTGGTCGTCCAAATGATACAAGGTTATCTGCATACGGAAAAATTGTTGATGATGCAATACTCAAAATACCAATACACTATCCTAATATTAAAATTGACAATTATGTTGTAATGCCTAATCACATACACCTTTTACTAAGCATAGAAGGCGACATTGACGGACGACCACTGGTCGCCCCTACGATATCGCGGGTCATACAACAGATGAAGGGATATGTATCAAAGCAAATTGGTCACAGCATATGGCAAAAATTATTCATCGACCACATTATCCGCAACGAGCGTGATTACATTGAGCACTACACATACATCGATGAAAATCCCGTAAAATGGGAGCTTGATAAACTTTATATTGAAACATAAAAAAGGACTCCTTTTTCGGGAGTCCTTTTATTTTTCAAAATGTTTGTAAATTTTCAAAACGCCTTTGTCGGTGTCTGTGATACCCAGTCCCAAAAAAGCGCCCTCTATATCCTTCACTCGGAAGATTTCGCCGTTTTCAAAGCTCATATCGCGCAAAGCGGTGCGAGAAATATCAAGCGCATTTCCGTTGTAAAACCTCACTGCCTGCTTCTCGCTCACTCTGAGCTCTCTGTAATTCACAAAAAGGCTTTCGGTAGAAAGAATTCTATCCTCAATTTTTCCGTTTTCGGTGAGCGCTTTGAGTTCGTCCAAAGTAATCGCATCTTCTAGAGTGAAACCACACGCAGAGGTTCTTACTAGCTCGGTCATAACCGCGTTTGTACCCATGCTCTTTGCTATATCGTCTATCAGGCTGCGGATGTATGTACCCTTTGAGCAGGAGACTGATAGTATTCCCTCCTGCGTTTTTTCGTCAAAGCTGTCTAGTGTAAGCGAATAAATGGTGATGGGTCTGGCCTCACGCTCTACTTCTATCCCCTGACGGGCTAAATCGTAGAGTCTGACTCCGTCTTTTTGCACCGCTGAGTACATCGGCGGAACCTGCATTATCTCACCGACAAACTTCTCCATCGCTTTTATAAGCTTCTCCTTTGTGACAAAATCGCCGTTACATTCAGTGACCTTTCCCCAGATATCAAGCGTATCAGAAGTTAGTCCGAACTTAAATTTTGCTTTGTAGCTTTTGTCGTGATTAGGGATAATATCCTGCGCCTTTGTCGCGTTTCCTAAAAGCACGGGGAGCACTCCCGTAGCATTCGGGTCAAGCGTTCCGCAGTGACCGACTTTCTTCGTACTTAGCGTTTTTCTCACCACAGCGACCACATCAAACGAGGTAAACTCCTGCTCTTTGTTTATAACAACTACGCCGTTCATAGTACCTCTTCAGCCGCTCTTATTAGCATATATTTGACGGTTTTCAAGTCGCCTTTGATAGAACAACCCGAAGCCGCTACATGACCGCCTCCGCCAAAGCGTGCGCAGAAATCCGACGCGTTTATTCCGTCGTTTGTACGGACGGAAACCTTGAAGGTGCCGTCCTCTTTCTCACGCATGGTGATGCCGATTTTTACACCCTCGACCTGACGCGGAATGGAAGCCAGCCCCTCCATCTCGTCATCGCCCGCACAAAGTGCTTTCTGCATAGCAAGTGTCGTGTAGATAATCGCGCACTTTCCGCCACAGTAAAACTCCATTGTATCGTAAACCATACGTTCCATTTTGATTTTCGCTCTGGTTTTTGTTTCGAAGTTTATGCGGTTAATCTCGGTGAAATCACAGCCTAAGCTGATGATGTCAGCGGCGATTCGGTGAGTCTGGGCGGTTGTGTTTGTGTAGCAGAAACAGCCTGTGTCAGTGGAAATACCGGTGTAGATAGCGTTTGTGATGTCGCGGGTGAATTTAGCGCGCATTTCTTTTATCAGCACATAAATAATCTCACACGCAGCAGCGCAACTTGCATCGACAAAGATATTCTTCGCTTTCATTGAGTTTGAGCCGTGGTGGTCTAGACACAAGTCGATTTTGTTCTCATATTCCTCCTGAAGCTCGCCGAGCAGTGACGGTGCCGCGATATCAACGCTCACTACATATTCATATGAAAAGTCCTGTTCGCTGTAGTTTTTCGCAAGATAAGTGAATTTTGACGGCAGATTACCGCTTATAATAACATTCGCTTTCTTGCCCATACCGCGCAGTGCGTAGCAAAGCGCAAAAGCACAGCCTAAAGTATCTCCGTCAGGATAGCGGTGAGTCAGAATATGAAATTTGTCGTTATTTAAGAGAAGCTTTGACGCTTCAGATAGTGTTATCTTCTTCATCTTCGCTCTCCTTAATGTCAAGAGAATTGAGAATTCTCGAGATTTCAGCACTGTACTCGATAGAGTCGGTAGCGGTGAAAATAAGCGACGGCACATGTCTGAGCTTTAGTCTGTGGCCAAGCTCTCTGCGGATAAAGCCGGAAGCTGAGTCTAAACCTTTGCACGCGTTCTTTGTTTTCTCGATACCCTCTAAGGAGCTGACGAATACTGTGCAGTAGGACAAATCATTAGTGACCTCAACGCGCACGATAGAGAGAAATACCTCTGTTACGCGAGGGTCTTTGAGCTCTCTGAAAATCGCCGAGAGCTCACGCTTGATGTCCTCTGTTGTTCGTCCCATTCTATGATTAGCCATAATTAGTCCTCACGATATTCTTCGATAGTGAATACCTCGAAGATGTCGCCTTCTTTGATGTCTGCGTATTTTTCAAGGCCGATACCGCATTCGTAGCCTTCAGCGACTTCCTTGACGGAATCTTTGAAACGCTGGAGTGAAGCAATTGTGTCATCAGCGATGATGATACCATCTCTGACTACTCTGACACCTGCTCCACGCTGAATCTTACCGCTCTTGATGTATGAGCCTGCGATATTGCCGATAGATTTGATACGGATAATATTTCTGACTTCAGCTGTACCAAGGATAACTTCTCTTGTTTTTGGAGCGAGCATACCCTTCATAGCTGACTCGATTTCTTCGATACAATCATAGATGATGCGGTACATACGCATATCTACGCCGTCACGCTCTGCGTTAGCCTGAGCTGTAGCATCAGGACGAACATTAAAGCCGACGATGATAGCATTTGATGCGTTAGCAAGCATAACATCACTTTCGTTTACCGCACCAACTGCACCGTGGATAATGTTAACTCTGACTTCTTCGTTAGAAAGCTTCTCGAGCGACTGTCTTACAGCTTCAACAGAGCCCTGAACATCGGCTTTAACGATGATTTTGAGCTCCTTGACTTCGCCAAGCTTCATATGGTCAAAGAGGTTATCAAGAGTAACCTTAGTCTGAGCGTTAAACTGCTCTTCTTTTATCGCTGTCTTTCTCTGTTCAACAAGCTCACGGGCTAAACGCTCGTCAGAAACTACATTGAAGATGTCGCCGCCTGTAGGAACTTCTGAAAGACCTGTAATCTCAACAGGAACTGACGGACCTGCTTCTTTAACTTTTCTGCCCTTGTCATCAAGCATAACTCTGACATGACCGACAGTTGTACCGGCTACAACTGTGTCGCCCTGACGCAGTGTACCATTCTGGACAAGGATAGTAGCGATAGGGCCTCTGCCCTTATCAAGTCTTGCTTCGATAACGATACCCTTACCAGCACGGTTAGGATTAGCCTTGAGCTCTTTCATATCAGCAACTAAAAGTACCATTTCAAGAAGCTCGTCGATACCCATCTGAGTCTTAGCTGATACAGGAACGATAGGTGTATCTCCGCCCCATTCCTCAGGAATGAGCTCGTACTCTGTGAGCTGCTGTTTAATCTGCTCAGGGTTAGCGCCGACCTTATCCATCTTGTTGATAGCAACGATGATGGAAACACCAGCAGCCTTTGCGTGGTTGATAGCTTCAACTGTCTGAGGCATAATACCGTCATCAGCAGCAACTACTAAGATTGCGATATCTGTAGCCATAGCACCACGCGCTCTCATTGTAGTGAAAGCTTCGTGACCAGGTGTATCAAGGAAGGTGATATCTCTGTCGTTTATGTGCACTCTGTAAGCACCGATGTGCTGAGTGATACCGCCTGCTTCAGTAGCTGTAACATGAGCGTTACGGATACAGTCAAGAAGTGAAGTCTTACCGTGGTCAACGTGACCCATAACAACTACTACCGGAGCACGCTCTACTAGATTTGCATCGTCGTCTTCGCTGTCGTCGATGATTCTCTCTTCGATTGTCACAACGACCTCCTTTTCTACCTTTGCGTGGAATTCCATCGCGATGAGGGAGGCTGTGTCAAAGTCAACAACATCGTTCTGAGTAACCATTGTACCCATCAAAAATGCCTTCTTAACAACCTCGGCAACTGTAGCCTTGAGTCTTAAAGCAAGCTCAGAGATAACGATTTCGTCAGGAATCTGTATAGTCATCTGCTTAGCCTTACGCTCAGCAGCGATACGCTTTAATCTCTCCTGCTCTGTTTCGCGCTTGCCCTGACGGCGGTTTTTTGATGAGCGCTGATTGATTTTCTGCTTCTTTGAAGACATCTGGTTTTCGTTTTTAACCTTCTCGAAAGCCATACGGTCGTACTTCTCGTTGTATCTGTCAACGTTGATTTCAACAGCAGAAGTGTCGATAACTCGGCCCTGACCTCTGCGAGATTTAATCTCGGATTTAAGGTCAACTTCCTTTTCAACCTTTGGAGATTCAGCCTTTTTAGGAGCTTCCTTCTTAGCTTCTGCCTGAGGCTTGTTAGCTTTCTTTGCGCTTTCTGGGCGGAGGCTGTCCTTAGCTTCCTCTCTCTTGCGCTTTTCTTCCTCTTTACGCTGTACTACTTCCTGTTCAGCCTTTTCAATCGCCTTTTCTCTTACTGCAAAGTAAGCGTTGAAGTTTTCGACAGCGTTTTTCTGTGTATAGTAATCAAAAATTACATCTAGCTCGCTCTCTTCGAGTGAGGTCATAGTTTTCTTGCTGACCTTGCAGTACTCCTCGAGCACCGCGATAACATCTTTTGCAGGCACATTAAGGTCAGTAGCAACTTCTTTGACTTTGTATTTAATCATCATAGCCATGCATTATTCCTCCTTTAAAATCAGCGTTTCTGCTTTTTTAGCAAAGCCGTCGTCTAAAATACTCAGTACCGCGGTGTACTTGCCGACACAAAGTGAGATTTCCTCTTTAGTATACGGCACTACATACACTTTTACACCTACTCTGTGAGCTGTAGTGAGCACGCCCTTTGCGGTATTTTTTGAACAATCGGACGCTATAATAACAAGCTTTGCTTTTTTCTGATTGATAGAATCGACTACAGGGTCGTTTCCAAGGACTATTCTGCCCGCTCTGCGGCACAGCCCCAGTAGCGACAAGAGCTTGTCAGTCATTTTCTATCTCCTTTTCCATTGTATCGTAAAGCTGTGGAGAAATCTGACAATCTAAAGCTCGCTCGATTCTCTTAGCTTTTCTAGCCTTTTTCAGGCACTCTATATCTTTACAGATATATGCGCCTCGACCGGGCTTTTTGCCACTTAAATCAAGAGAAACTTCGCCGTCTTTGTTTTTCACGACACGCACCAGCTCACGCTTTTCTTTCATTTCATTACAGCCTGTGCATTTTCTAAGCGGAATCTTTCTTGTTGCCATAGTTTTCTCCTTTGCTAAATAAATCTATTAAGCTTCTTCTGATTCGTCCTCTGTATCTTCGCCCCAGAAGCCAGACTCAGGGCGGATATCAATCTTCCAGCCTGTGAGTTTAGCCGCAAGACGAACATTCTGACCTTTGTTACCGATAGCTAGGGAAAGCTGTGAATCAGGAACTGTAGCCTTGCACGCCTTAGCCTCCATATCAATAACCTCAACTTTTACTACTGATGCAGGAGAAAGTGCTGCACAAACATACTGCTCTGGTTCTTCGCTGTAGAGCACGATGTCGATTTTCTCACCGCAGAGCTCGTCAACGATAGCGTTAACTCGAGCACCACGGGTACCGATACAAGCACCGACCGCGTCAACCTCGCTGTCTGATGAATAAACAGCCATTTTTGTACGGGAGCCAGCTTCACGGGAAACTGACTTAATCTCAACGATGCCGTCAAAAATCTCAGGAACTTCCTTTTCGAACAATCTCTTTACAAAATCAGGGTGAGTTCTGGAGATGATAGCGCGTGGACCGCGGTCGCCTTCTTTCACACCTGCTACATAAATCTTGACTGTATCGCCTGAAACGAGCTCCTCGCCCGGAATCTGCTCAGCCTTTGGAAGAATAGCTTCTGCCTTGCCGAAACGGATAACAGCGTTGCCTGTAACAGGGTCAACTCGCTCGATAGTAGCGGTTGCGATTTCCTGCTGTTTTGACTGGAACTCGATGAGCATCTGACCCTTCTCGCCGTCCCTAATTCCCTGACGGATAACTGAACGGGCTGTCTGCACAGCGATTCTGCCGAATTTCTTAGGCTCAAGCGGGATGCCGAGCTCTTTGCCAACAGCGGCACGCTTTGAGATAACCTTTGCGTCTTCAAGTGAGATTTCGAAATTTTCGTCCTCAACCTCTTCGACAACTGTTTTGATGAGTTTTACCCCGAATGCGTTCTTCTCAGGGTCCATTTTGATGTCTACATTTTCGTTTCCGCCGTAGAGATTTCTGCACGCTGAAACGATAGCTTTCTTAATCTGAGAAATCATGTAGTCAACCGGAATACCCTTTTCCTTTTCGAGAAGCTGTAATGCTAAAAATAATTCTTTGTTACTAGCCATTTTTGTTAATCTCTCCCTTTTATGTGATGTTAATTAAAACCTTATATATCAAAATCGTCGAGCTTGATATACGCTGTGTCTTTCTTAGCTATGACGACTTCATTTTCACCGCTGTGGTCTTCTATCGTGACCATACCGTCACTATATGCTTTGAGCACACCTTTGAACTCTTTGCCGATACCTTCAAGCGGGCGAATCATCTTGACCATAATGTCAGCACCAATGAACTCTTCAAAGTGTGAATCTAAAATCAGCTCGCGTTCAATGCCCGGTGAGCTGACCTCTAAAATATAGTTGTCAGTAATCGGGTCGAGCTCGTCGAGTGGCTTGTCGATAGCGCGGGATACATTCTCGCAGTCAACTATATCCACACCGCCGTCCTTGTCAATGAATACGCGCAGAAACCACTGAGCGCCCTCTTTGACATAGCGCACATCCCAGAGCCTTAAACCAAAGTCTTTTACTATAGGCTCAACTAGCTCCCACACAACCGACGCTGTGCCTTTTTTCTTAGCATTTGCCAAATAAATCACCTCTAACAATGTAAAAGAGCGGGTCCTGCAAGACCCACTCTTTACATATACTTTATTCAACTGTAGACTAGTTTAGCACAGACAATAGTAATTGTCAAGAGTTATGAGAAATTTGAACGGCTCGATTGCTCGACAAGATATAGGTCTGCGACAGCGATATCAAGCCTCGTTACTCTGCGCTGATCCTCGGAATAACTCCTACTCGAGCCCCGCCCGTCGGACACGAAATGTCCTGTGGTCGGTTCTGCTTTTCGTCGTTATCTCGAGGGCTCCGAGTCTCGGCTCTTAGTTGTGATACTTTTCTCCACCCTTTGGTGTTAAGTAACCGACATTACCTGTTGAGTCAAGCGCGTTTAAGCCGAAGCTGTAGTTCTGATAGTTCTTAATATCAAGAGTAACAGTATTTGTTGTTGTGCTTGTAACTACAGTTTCTTTTCCGCTTTCATCGAAGTATGAAACCCATGTTTTTGTAGCACCTGTATCTTCCGGCCAAGTGAGAGTTACTGTGTCCTCATCAACAGGAGTGAAGGTGATGAAGTTTTCGTCTGAATACGGCATTCTTGTGCCTGCACCGATGTAGTTAACGGTTACCTGTGAGCCTGTTTCCTCGTCATCATACAAAGCTACTACTGAGAAGAAGTAGTACTTGCCTGGTTCTCTCCACTTGATTGTGTAGGTTGTGTCTGTTGTCGATGACCATGTTGTCCAATTATCAAGATTTGATGTACTCTTTGTAGTTGTTGAGTAAATAACCCAGTACTTAACAGCATTTTCATATGCAGGCCAGCTGATTGTAGCTGTAGTCGAAGTTACATCTGTGATAACTGTTGTGATGATATCACCCGATGTTGTTGTTACCTCGATATCAGGACAAGCATCTTTTTCACCCAATGCTAACAAGCCGTTTGAAAGTATCGCTGGTACAACCTTGAAGTAGTAAGTTGTTTCAGCCTGAAGATGCTTTACTGTGTAGTTAAGCTCTGTTGTTGAGTCATACACATAGAAAGGACCGTTTTCTTCAAACGCTTTATAAATCCAGTATTTCTGTGCGCCCTCAACTGCTTCCCATGTAAGCTCTGCTGATGTTGTTGACGGAGTAGCTTTGAGTGTATCTACTACTACAGGTTCTAGTGTTGTAAATTCTACTGCTGTAGCATCAGATAATTTCATAGTTGAGCCATCACTTAGTGTAGCTATAACCTTCACCTGATATGTTGTACTACCTAAAAGACTGCCGACAGTTACCTTAGTGGCTGTAGTTGAAGTATAAACACCCCAGGAATTAGCACTTTCGTTATATTTATATACCCAGTATTTTGTAGCTCCGTCAACTGCATCCCAGGTGAGCACTGCGTTTGATGCAGCAGGCTCAGCTTTGATGTTTTCTACCTTAGTTGGAGCCACGGTTACTTCTTCGGTTGGAGCCTCTGTTTCTTCAACTGTCTTTGGCTGTACTGTGAGATAAGTGTAAGACCAGTCTGAGTTTCCGTCAGGGGTGAAGTAAACTGTGCAATCGCCTACTTTGTTTGAGGTTGCTCCGATTTTGTAGGTACTGCTCGAAAGGTCTTTGTACCAATTTGTGATATCATTGCCGTCAAAGTAAACGACCTTGAGTGCGTCGCCACCGTAGAATGTCCAGTCGAGGGTATAGATACCGTCATCGCCTAAAGTCAGCATTCTGTCAGACGAATTTTCATCAACAGTCCAGCAGTCTTCCCCGTTGAGTGTACCTACCATGTAGTAGCCTTTCTCAACTGAAACTGATGTTTCTTTTTCAGTTTCTTCTTCTGTAGGGTCTGTTACTTCCTCTGTCGGATCAGTTTCTGCCTCAGTCGGTTCTTCGGTTTCTTCTTCGGTTGGCTCTATTGTTTCTTCCTCTGTCGGGTCCTCATCAGGATTGTAGGAAGCTGTGATGTTGTGGTACAGATCACTGTATTCAAAGACAAGTGTAATCTGGTTTTCTGCGTATTCTACAGATTCTTCAGCCCAACAATCAGCAGATTCTGCGTTGTAGGTCTTGTATTCTGTTGCTTCAACAGGAATCTGAGCTTGATAAATATAGAAGGTTTTTTCTTCGTTTGACCAGTAGTCTGAGCCTACTGCGTACTGAGCAGTTTCTCCTGTTGCTGTAAGTGTTGCGTCACCGAATACGCCTTCGTCATTCCAGTAGTGGAGAGTCGGAAGAAAATCTGTGATGTATTTAACAACACCCACATAAACAGTTTTTGTTTCGCCTGATACAGGAGCAGATGTAGCCGCTTGAGTCGGAGTTTCAGTCGGGACTTCTATCTCATCAGCGTTATAAACAACGGCGATACCGGTTGAGCCGATGTTGCCTGAAATTTTACCACCTGAAACAGTAAAGGTGTTGCCTGAAATCTGGTCTGTGTATGTACCGCTTGCCATTTTGTTAGCGGTAACCGAAACAGAAGTTGAAGAACCGCCGACATTGACTAAAACAACGCCTGATGTTCCTCTCTCGACGTAGGCGATACTACCTGAGGATGCGAAATATTCACTCTGACCGACAAAGGCGTTCTTGAACTGGTTTATAGCTTTGACCTCTTTGTCTGCCCACGCTGTTGTGTCAGCGTTACCGAGCATTGTAGAGCCTGAACTTGGACGAGCAAGATACATGCCGCAGACTTCTGCACGCGAGCCGACAATAGCCCATGTTTTCTTTAAGTTAGTGTCGGATACATAGCTTGAACTACCCTCACAGTAAGTGTCGTGGGATTCGTTCCACTGAACTGTGTATTTAGGCGCCGCGCCGTTGTAGATAGCAGAATTAGCCGCACCGCCTGCGTTTCCTGAATTCACGCAGTTACGAATGTCGTTACTTGAAGCGTTGCAGGTAACGCTCATATACTGTGTATATGCGGACATATCCACTCCGCCTGTGCTATCGAGCATTTCGCCATAGTAGTATGGTGTAAAGCCGTAGGTATCTTCAGCGTAAGCAGTAGCCGCATTCAAAACATTTGGCCAGAAATCACTGCCCGTGCCATAAGAATCAGATGGTGTTTCGATGTGCTTAGCGGCATCGAATCTAAAGCCGTCAGCACCGCAGTCGATACATTCTTTTAAGAAGCTTGTAGCGTAGTTCTGGATTTTGCTATAGCCTGTGTTTAAATCAGGAAGACCGCCTAAGCAGTAGTGAGTAACATCATAGCGGTTTGAATAGTTGCTGATGTTGGTTGTGGTAGAGTGCCAGCAAGAAGAGTCGTTTCTGATATCAGAAGTAATCTGAGATGACACAGTATTGTCCGCACTTTCATTAGCAAGGTGATTGAAAACAGCATCAACAATAACCTTGATGCCGTACTTTTCAGCTTCTTCGCACATAGCCTTGAACTCTGTTTTTGTACCAAGCGCACTGCGGGAGTTTGTCTCAATCGAGAAGCTTATCGGCTGGTAGTAAACCCAGAAAGAGTTAGTGCAGGTGCTCCAGCTTTCTTTAGTAGACTCTTTTGAAGCCTGAATAGGAGAAGTCTGGATAGCTGAAAATCCCTGCGCGGCGATTTTAGCCATATTGTTCTTTATATTGTTAAAGGACCAGTTAAAGCACTGGAGAATCTGGCCGTTTTGAACATCTTCTGTAAGACCATAATTATTTGTAGCCGCCTGTGTTTCAACTGTAAAGAAGTCAGTAGTAATAAAACAACTGAACATCATACACAACGCAAGCGCTAAACTTAATAACCTTTTCAACATAACCTTGTCCTCTCTTTCGTGGTTTGAGAATCATTTTATTTTGCTATTATATTTTACTATAAAAGATATTGAAATCTCAACGGCTATAAGCACTAAACTTTTTCTTCAGCTATTGTACAAAACGCTTAGTGATTCTAAAAGGAATGTGAAAAGCGGGAGCAAAAACTGCCCCCGCTTTGAGTCATTGATGTTCAATTTGTAAATTCACGGTTCTCATTTTTAGACTTTTCGACCAAGAATTTCTTCGAAAAAGATAAGAAATCGCCATAAACTTTCCAAATCTTGTCATATTTTATGATTAGAGTGCTATCCGTTATAAACACTCCAATTGCCGTTGTCAAAAATTTTGCCGAAGCCCTGGAGTGAAATGTCAGCAGACTGCGCACCCTGGTTGTTGTTATTGAATACAACCATTGTTGCGTCCTGAGGAATCTGAGCTCTGTAAACATTGTTGCCGACAGGCTCCATATGAACACCCGGCCATGAGCTCTCAGAAGAGCCGCCCCAGTAGTGGACCTTGACCTCTCCCCAGTTGTCGTTGTTCTTGTAGTAGATGTATGTACCGTCAACCACAGGAATATCAACCGGCGACTGTGTCGGAGCGACCGTAGGCTGTGTTACATTACCATAATCGCTCCAGTTGCCGTCGGTGTAAATCTTGTTTACACCTTGAAGAGTGATATTTGAAGTCTGTGAACTGCCGTTATTAAAAATTACATACTGAGCGGAAGAAGGAATTTCTGCTGCGTAAACGTTGTCGCCAAAAGAAGTCATATCTTTGCCCGGCCAAGAAACCATATTGGTATCTGAATCTGACCAGTAGTAAATCTTGACAGTAGACCAACCCTGAGTGTTATTGTAGTAGATATAGTTGCCAACAGGAAGTGCAGGCTGAGTAGGAGCAACGGTCGGGTCGACAACGCTCTCACTCTCAACATATTTTCCGCAGTATGAGCCCTCTTTGCTCAAACCTGCCACATACTGCTGAATCAGAGTAGCGTCTACAACATTGACTTCACCGTTTAAATCTGCGTCAGCATAGCGCTGCTGTTTTTCTGTGAAAGCAGTTGACTTTGAAACAAATCTCTGCACAAATGTTGCGTCTGTAACAGAAACATTGTCGTCTGAGTTAACATCGCCGACGAGGTATTTCTCCACAGGCTGTGTAGGTGGATTTGTAGGAGCAGCTGTCGGAGCCTGAGTCGGAGGAGTTGTCGGCTGAGGTGTTGAGTTCTGGTTATACACAACTGCAACACCTGATGAGCCGATGTTACCAGAAATTCTGCCATTAGAAACAGTGAAGGAATTTCCTGTTACATAGTCTTTATATGTACCATTTGCCATATTAGGAACATTAATATTGACAGATGTTGAGGTGCCGTGTGCGTTAACAAGAACAACACCACAGTTTCCTCTGACATTATAAGCGATTGAACCGTCAGCTCCTAAGTACTCGCTCTGTCCGTCAAAGTAGTTTTTGAACTTGTTGACTTCAGCGACCGGCTTTGACTTATAAGTAGTGTTTGAACTTGCGTCGCCCATATTGTAAGCAGGACGGGCAAAGAACAGTGAAGAAGCTTCTGCACGGGAGCCTATCATAGCCCAGGCTTTGATGATTTTGTCATCTGAAACGCCTGAAGTATTACCCATACCGCCTGAACCGGATTCGCCCATATATGTATCGTGGGATTCAACCCAGAGCACATTTTTGTTAGCAGCTGCGCCCTTAGCGTAGTTTGAATTTGCCATACCTGAAACATTGCTGTTGCAGGTTGCCATGAGAATAGCGTCACTTGTGAAGTTATCCGTGATGCTCATATATCTTGTATAGTTAGAAATATCTGTACCACAGCCGTTTAATATCTCGCCGTAGAAATAGATTTCATTAGGTGAAGCGTTCTGCGCACCGTTTAAAACATTCGGCCAGAAATCACTTCTGTTGCCGTCGTCTGTTGGTAACTCGATGTGTTTAGCAGCGTCAAAACGGAATCCGTCAACACCGATATTTACACACTCAACAAGGAAGTTCTTTACGATATTCTGAACATCAGGGTGACCTGTGTTAAGGTCTGGCATACCGATGTGACCCATTGTCATCGCGTAACGGCTACCGTCGTTAGCACCATCGTTATAGTCGTGGTAATATTCCCATCTTTTGAGTGAGCCGTCTACATTGCCGTCAAGTGAGCCGTATCCTCCACCACCGTTACCTGAAAGGTGGTTTGCAACAACGTCAACGATAACCTTGATGCCCATAGACTCAGCTGTGGAGCAAAGTGACTGGAGGTCTGACTTACTACCAAGCCAGGTGTGGTTTGAAATAGAAAAGTTAAGTGGCTGATAAAGCTTCCACCACTGGTTTTTCTGGTCACGCCATGAACCGTTGTAGTCCTTTGGCTGCTGAACAGGAGATGTCTGTACAGCTGTGTAGCCTGCGTCCTTGATAGCCTGCAGGTTATTCTTGATGTTATTGTAAGACCAGTTGAAGCAGTGTAAAATAGCACTACCCTGAATACTGCTCTGTGGCGCAGTGCTTGCAGAAAGAGTAGCACTGTCAACAACTGATGCCTGTGTATCAACTGCTGTGAAATCAACAGCAATCACACAAGACAGCGTAATACAAAGTGCGAGCACGATGCTCAGAAATTTTTTCATCATCAATCTCTCCTAAAGTTGAATAAGGTGAAAACCAATATTTTTCATTATGCTACTATTCTACAACACCGCCACCTCAAAAAACAACGGATATAAGCACTAAACTTTTCAAAAGTATCTTAGTCAAAACCACCAACAAACAGGAGAGATGTTTGAATAAAATCACAACACCATCTTTAAGACACGAAGTTTTTGTCGGCATATTGTACTAAGAAGTGACCTCTGTTTTGTATAACTCTCACGACGGTTTTTTTACATTGATATTCCCAAAATTTATCCTCGGGTTTTAAAAACTGTGCGATAAAAGACAAAAAACCTCCCCTTTTTCAGGGGAGGCTGATGTTAAAAATCGAGTATTTATGCGGGTTTGCTATGAGCCTTGACTCTTAGCTGTCAAGCTTCGCTCACCCACGCTGCTCCTCAAAACAACTCCTACCAAAGTCCCGCCCGTCGGACATAAATTGTCCTTTGGTCGGCTCAGCTTTTTTTGTTATCTCGAGGGCTACGGCGCTCAGCTCTTAGTTATGATACTTTTCGCCACCTGCAGGTGTTAAGTATCCGACATTACCTGTTGAGTCAAGTGCGTTTAAGCCAAAGCTGTAGTTTTCGTAATTTGCGATATCGAGTGTAACTGTATTTGTTGTTGTGCTCTTTAAGATAGTTTCTTTACCGTTTTCATCATAGTATGAAGCCCATACTTTTGTTGCACCTGTGTCTTCTGGCCAAGTAAGTGTTACTGTGTCTTCATCTACTGGAGTGAAAGTGATAAAGTTGCTGTCTGAATAAGGTATTCTTGCGCCGTCAGCTAAGTATTTGACTGTTGCCTGTTGGCCTGTTTCAGCGTCATTGTACAGAGCTACTACTGAGAAGAAATAGTACTTGCCTGGTTCTCTCCACTTAAATGTGTAAGTTGTATCAGTTGTTTCTGCCCATGTTGTCCAATTATCAAGATTTGTTGTGCTCATTGTAGTTGTTGAGAAAATTACCCAGTACTTCACAACATTCTCAAACTTCGGCCAGCTGATGGTTGCTGTTGTTGATGTGAGGCTAGTGATTTCTACTGTGATGCTTTCGCCGGTTGCTGTAGTAGCTTCCAATTTCTGAGCTGCGTCAGCTTCGCCGAGTGATAACAAGCCGTTTGATAAAATAGCAGGGATAACCTTGAAGTAGTAGGTTGTATCCGGCTGAAGATGTTTTACTGTGTAGTTAAGTTCTGTAGTTGCATCGTATACATAGAAAGGACCATTTTCTTCAAAAGCTTTGTAAATCCAGTACTTCTGCGCGCCTTCTACTGCATTCCATGAAAGCTTAACTGATGTTACATCGGGTGTAGCCATAAGACCGTCAACCACAACAGGAGCTTTAGTTGTAAATTCTACAACATCTGCGTCAGAAAGCTTCTGCATTGTACCGTCGGAGAAAGCAGCTATAACCTTAATCTGATATGTTGTATCGCCTACCAAAGTGCCGACTGTAGCTTTGTTAGTAGTTGAAGAAGTATATGCTACATAATTTCCGTCTTTTTCCTTGTAAATCCAGTATTTTGTTGCACCCTCTACGGCGTCCCAAGTAAGAACAGCTGTTGATGATGCAGGATCTACAACGATATTTTCAACCTTAGTTGGTTTAGCAGGAGCGTCAGTTGGTGCTTCTGTTGGTTCCTCTGTAGGTTCCTCTGTTGGCTCCTCTGTTGGTTCCTCTGTTGGCTCCTCTGTTGGCTCCTCTGTAGGTTCCTCTGTTGGTTTATCTGTTGGTATTTCAGTAGGCTCTTCTGATGCTTCGTATGTAACATACTCAGCGTAGGTAAAGTCCTTCACAAAAACAGAACCTTCAGGAGTCTTGTCGATGTAATAATCACGGTTTTCACCGCCGAGCTCAATAACTTCTGTAGCGATGGTGCTCTCACCAGCAGCTAAAACTGTGAATTCAAATATAGCAACAGCCTCTTCGCCGCTGAAGGTGTATGGATTGTTTCTAGTGAAGTTGTAGAGAATCTCATCCTCTAAATCAAGGTTAACAACAGCAGTACCGCTAACCTTAGGGAAAGTTTCCTCTAAAAATGCATCATAAGCATCTTCGTCATCTTCGCTGACTTTAGTTACTGCGAGATAATCGCTGTCATAGGTAACCGAAGCCTCCATACACATGGATTTCATATCAGTCAGAGCATAGGTGTAGGTGAAGGTTTCGCCCACAGGGATGTCAGTTGTAACCCCGTTTACAGTGAGGGAAAGTACATCTGCATCTTCAGCAGAAACAGAAAAACCGAGTCCCATAAAAGCTGACATTGTAATGATAAGTGCTAACAGGATAGAAAGTAATTTTTTCATAATTAATCCTCCAATATATTTATACATTATTATAATAGCATTGAGCATTTTCAAAGTCAACAAAATAGCCTTTTGAGAGTGTAGAAAAATTGCTTTGTTTTTTGACAAATCCTACAAAAACACGCAAAAATCCCCCACTCATAGAGCAGGGGATAAGCATAATATATATTGGTTGATTACTTAACCATCCACAGTTCCTTAGCATACTGAAGGATTGTTCTGTCAGAGCTAAACTGTGAGCAGTGAGCAATATTCTGTAGACACTTTGTACCAAAGAGCATCTTGTCCTTGTAGTCCTTGTTAACCTGAAGCTTAGCTTCAACATACATCGGGAGATCGTAGAACAGGAAGTAGTGGTCAGCGATGTGCCAGTGTGTGCCGTTTACAAGACCGTTGTGGAGTTCAGCGAAGCTACCCTCACCCTGAGCACCATCGTCATCGAATGTGCCGTCAATAAGAGTGTCAACAACTCTCTTAAGCATTGGGTTAGTCATGTAGATAGCCTTTGGATCGTAACCGTTACGCTTGAGGTTTTCGATATCCTCAACTCTGCCGCCGAAGATGTACTCGTTCTCTTCGCCTGCAGCCTGAGTAATCTCAACATTAGCACCGTCGTAAGTACCGAGTGTTACAGCACCGTTGAACATGAACTTCATGTTACCTGTACCTGAAGCCTCTGTACCTGCTGTAGAAATCTGCTCTGAAACATCAGCAGCAACAACGATTTTCTCAGCGTAAGAAACATTGTAGTTAGAAACGAAGATAACCTGGAGCTTGTCCTTTGTATCAGGGTCGTTGTTAACGAGCTCAGCGATTTCGTTGATGTACTTGATGATAGCCTTAGCTCTACGGTAACCAGGAGCAGCCTTAGCACCGAAGATGAAGCATGTCGGCTCAAAATCAGGCAACTTGCCGTCTTTAATCATAAAGTAAATCCACATGATAGAGAAAGCATTTAAGAGCTGACGCTTGTACTCGTGCAGACGCTTAACCTGTACATCGAAGATGAACTTAGGATTGATGTCCTTGCCTTCCATCTTCTTGACATAAGCAGCAAGCTGCTTTTTCTTTGTAGCTTTAATCTTACTGAATGCCTTTACAGCGTCCTTATCAATACACTGTGCGAGCTTATCAACCTTAGCCATATCTCTCTGCCAGCCGTCGCCAACTCTCTGTGTGATAAACTCAGAAAGCTCAGGGTTACAAAGGCCGAGCCATCTACGCTGAGTGATACCGTTTGTCTTGTTCTGGAAACGCTCAGGGTAAATCTTGTACCAGTCGTTAAGAACATCGTTCTTAAGAATCTCAGTGTGAATCCAAGCAACGCCGTTTACATATGAAGAGCCGTAGATAGCAAGTCTAGCCATATGAACTCTTTCGTCAGAAAGAATACACATATTACGAATAACATCGTCAGACATACCTCTGCCCTTGAAGTCGTTCCAAAGGCGCTCGTTAATAAGCTCGATGATGTGGTAAACCTCAGGAATAACATTTCTCATGAGGTAGATATCCCACTTCTCAAGAGCCTCAGCCATAACTGTGTGGTTAGTGTAAGCAAAAGTCTTCTGAGCAATCTGGAATGCTTCTTCAAATGAGATACCCTCTAAACCTAAAAGTCTGATAAGCTCAGGGATAGAGCAAACAGGGTGAGTATCGTTGAGCTGAATAGCAGCGTGCTCACTAAAGTGTGAGAAGTCGTTGCCGTACTTAGCCTTGTATCTCTTGATGATATCCTGAAGTGAAGCTGAGCAGAAGAAGTACTGCTGCTTGAGTCTAAGCACCTTACCTTCGTAAGTGTTGTCGTTAGGATAAAGAACCTTAGAGATGTTCTCAGCGTCATTCTTAGATTTAACTGACTGGTCGTACTGACCGTTGTTGAACGCGATGAAGTCAAACTCTTCAACAGGCTCAGCCTGCCAGAGTCTAAGTGTGTTGATGTTCTTTGTGCCGTAGCCGATAATAGCCATATCGTAAGGCACAGCTACTACTGATGAGTCAGCGTACTTAACTGTAACTGCCTCGTCGAGTCTTCTAACGCACCATGGGTCCTCAAACTTCTGCCAGTTGTCAGCAACCTCAACCTGATAGCCGTCTTCAATGAGCTGTTTGAAAAGACCGTACTTGTAACGGATTCCGTAGCCATCAAGTGGAACTTCCTGTGTAGCAGCTGAGTCAAGGAAGCAAGCAGCAAGACGACCAAGACCGCCGTTACCAAGCGCCATATCCTCAACATCTTCGAAAGCATTGATGTCCATACCCTTGCTCTTGAGTAAAGCCTTAACATCGTCAAGCATACCTAAGCAGTAGAGGTTGTTGTACACCATTCTACCCATAAGGAATTCAGCAGAGAAGTAGTAAGCTCTTCTGTTTGAGCTGTGCTTTTTCTTACTCTTCTGCCAGTTGTCAGCGATTTCGCCCATGATAGCCTTACCAAGTACAAAGTGAAGCTGCTCCAAAGTTAACTCTTTAGGCTTTTTGCAGTACTCGCTCTGTGAAATAGTGGTAAGCTGTTCCATTGTAATACCCATTTTAGTTCTCCTCCAGTCGTGAGTGTGTTTTAGCTAAATTATATAGTCTGTCTGATACTTCTTTAGTAAGCATCGTAGGATCTAATCTCCATGTCCAGTTTCCGCCTAAAGTTGACGGAATGTTGATTCGAGCTTCTGAACCTAAGCCCAGAACATCCTGCATCTGAACGATACAGTAGTTAGCGATACTACTGTAGCAGGTTTCGATGAGTTTCCAGCAGAAATCGTCGCCGTCGTAGATATTGCAGTACTGCTTAGCAAAGTCGATTTCAGCCTGTGGAGCAGTCGAAAGCCAGCCGTTTACAGTATCGTTGTCGTGAGTTCCTGTGTATACAACACAGTTTTCTGTGTATCTGTGAGGTAAGAAGTCGTTGTCCCAACCATCGCCAAAGCCGAATGTGAGGACCTTCATGCCCGGATAACCTGAATCATTAAGAAGCTTAGTAACGCTGTCGAAAAGCTCGCCTAAGTCTTCCGCAACAATCGGAACATCTCCGAGTGCTTCTTTCATTTTATTGAAGAAGTCCATACCAGGGCCGATTTTCCACTCACCGCCGATAGCATTTTCAGCAGGATAAGGGATAGCGTAATATGTGTCGAAAGCTCTGAAATGGTCGATTCTTGTGATGTCGAAAAGCTTGGATGCAGCTTCAACACGCTTAATCCACCACTCATAGCCTGTGCTCTTTAGGTATTCCCAGTCGTACAGCGGGTTACCCCAGAGCTGACCTGTTTCAGAGAAATAATCAGGAGGACATCCCGCTACACAAACAGGCTCTCTGTTTTCATCAAGCCAGAAAACCTCAGGGTTAGCCCAGGTGTCAGCGCTGTCGAGCGCAACATAGATAGGCATATCGCCTAAAATCTCGATGCCAAGTGAGTTTACATAAGCTCTGAAATCCTCCCACTGGGTGTAGAATTCAAACTGAACCCACTTCCAGAAGTCAATTTCGTCTTTATATTTACGCTCGTACTTTTTGACAGCTGCTTCTTCTCTTAACTTGATAGCTTCGTCAGGCCACTGTGTCCAAGCCTGCATGTCAAAGCCTTTCTTGACAGCCATGTAAAGAGCGTAGTCCTTAATCCAAGCGGCATTCTTGCGCTTGAAGGAATTGAACGCTTTTTGCTCTTCGTTTTCTTTGAAATTCTTGTACGCAATATGCAGTACCTCAAAACGGCTGTTGTAGATTTTCTCGTAATCGATGTAACCGTTGTCACTGCCCCAGTCGTACTTTGAAATATCCGACTTCTTCAGAAGCTTTTGCTCAACAAGTGTATCCAGGTCAATCATATAAGGGTTACCTGCGTAGGTAGAGAAAGACTGGTACGGTGAATCACCGTAGCTGGTCGGACCTACAGGCAGGATCTGCCAGATCTTCTGACCTGAAGCTTTCAGAAAGTCGGCGAATTTTCTTGCTTCTTTTCCGATAGTACCAATTCCGTAAGGTGAACTAAGGGAAGTAATTGGCATGAGTATTCCGGCAACTCTGGCCATAAAATCAACTCCTGTCATTTTTATTTTAAAAAAATTTTAAAAAGTTACAGATGTTCTACCCCAAGGTAAAACATACAGCATTATAATACCATATAAAGGTACAAAAGACAATACTTTTTTACTATATTTCCTCAATTTCGTGCAAAGCGTAATATAGCGCACAGCAGGCGGCGAGCTTTCTGATTTGGGAACGATTTGGCTCTCTGCCCTGAGCTAACATCACCTTGTGGGAAATCAGCCCTTTTTCTGTGCTGACACCAATGTAAACCAGACCGACGGGCTTATACTGTGAACCACCCATAGGGCCGGCAATTCCTGTGGTTGAAATTCCGATATCCGCCCCGCTTAAAAGCCTGACTCCGCGCGCCATTTCCTGAGCAGTTTTGTCAGACACCGCACCGTAGGTCGAAAGAGTTTCTTCCTTTACGCCTAAGAGCTTGTTTTTTATGTGATTAGCGTAGGTGCACACACCGCAGTCAAAAACCGATGACGAACCGCTGATATCGGTTATCATTTTTGAAATTAGCCCGCCCGTACAGCTCTCGGCAGTCGCGATTTTGAGTCCTTTTTTCGAAAGCGCCTCTACCAAAAGTGCAGAGAGCTCATCGATATTTATATTCTCTTTTTCTAAAAGCTCTAAAAATTCCTGTGCTTTCATATTCTTCTCCTTATCTATTATAGATGACTACGCTCGCAAGACGGCACAGAGACCGTCCCCTACAAAACTTGTTTACAAACTCATATTACCAAATATCTGAAATTATTGCAATTACTGACGCAATCTGTTATTATTTTTTTAACATTTACATTGGAGAATACATATGGCATGGTTTTTCACACCCGTGATAACGGGCGATAAATTTGAAATAACAGGCGAGGACGCTAAACATATCTCAAAATCACTGAGAATGAAAGTGGGTGAAGAGCTCACGCTGTGCACTCTCGACGGCAGACGACACGACTGTATTATAGAGTCTTTCCCCACTGACAGCGTTATCGTAAAGATACTCAGCTGTACCCTATGTGAGCAGGAGCCGAGCGTGAAAATCACGCTTTTTATGGCGCTGACAAAGGGCGACAAAATGGACGATATTGTTCAAAAATCAGTGGAGCTGGGTGTGCACGAAATTGTGCCCGTGCTGACCTCCCGATGCATCTCCCGTCCTGATGAAAAGCAGATGAAAAAGAAGGTTTCTCGGTGGCAGAAAATCGCCGAAAATGCGGCGAGTCAATCGCGTCGCGGTATCATTCCCGCTGTCACAGATGTGCTCACATTAAAAAAAGCCGCTGTAAAGTGCAAAGACTGTGAGTGCTCAATCGTTTTCTACGAATGTGGCGGAGAAAAGCTCAGGGATATAGTGAGCGAAAACACTAAAACACTTTCTATGTTTGTCGGCCCTGAGGGCGGATTCGAAGAAAGTGAAATAAAACTGCTCAAAGAAAACGGGGTTATCCCGACTACTCTGGGAGCACGAATCCTGCGCGCTCAGACAGCACCGCTCGCGGGTATCACAGCAGTGATGTATCAGACTAAAAATTTAGAATAACATAGATTTGGAGATTTACTATGATTGGTATTATTTGTGCGCTCTCGATTGAGGTCGAGGGAATCGCTAAACTGCTCGACAATAAAAAGGAAGAAACTTTTGCTAAGATGAAGTACATCTACGGTACTGTAAACGGCAAAGAAGTCGTTATGACCGAGTGCGGTATCGGCAAGGTAAACGCCGCTATGAGCACCCAGATTATGATTGATAAATTCTCCCCTGATGTAATCATCAATTCAGGTATCGCAGGCTCGATTTCAAGAGAGCTTAAAATCGGCGATATCGTTATTTCAAAAGACTGTGTTCAACACGATTTCGACGGCACTCAGATGGGCGACCCGAAAGGTCTTATCCAGTACAATGACGAAACAAGAATCGACATTCCTGTAAGCCACGATGTTGCGCAGAAGCTTTATGACGCGTGCAAGGATTTAGAAAACACAAATGTAATGCTTGGTCGAATCGCAACAGGCGATATCTTCGTCGCAGAAAAAGCTATGCGCAGTGCTATTGCGAGTGAATTTTCAGCCCTCGCGTGCGAAATGGAGGGTGGGTCTGTCGCTCAGGTGTGCTACCGAAACGGTGTGCCTTGTGCTATACTGCGCTGTATCTCTGATGATTTTGATGAAAACCAGTTTATGGACTTCATGGAATTTCGTACTTTAGCTGCTGACAAATCTATTTCTGCTATCAAGAATTTCCTGAAGCTTATCTGATTTTTCAATCGGTACGAACGAAAGCCTCACCACACTGCCCTGAGCGTGAAAATAAATCGTGCACAGCTTAAACCATCTATGCAGAAAGCTCTCGTGGATAGTGATAGTGCTGATTTTATCGATATATATAAGGTGCCTTCTTTTGAAGAGGGCGCCTTTTTTTATTATTATCACACCATCGGAAATGAAATACCGATAGTGCCTGAAAAACAGCACGATGTAGACATACGACCCGACAGCACCCGCTATGAAAAGCGACACCAAAATCACGATGAAATCCTCTCTGTCAAAGCCGAAAAATGCAGCCGATGTCTGCGCAAGCGTCGCCGCCGCTCCGTAAATTCCGACCACAGCTTTAGCTTTACTCGGCAGTTCTTCCATAACATCACCCAAAGCTATTATTGGCAAAAAAGCGCCCGCTAGTCCTGCATTTTTTACGAGAGGGCACACAGCCCCCAACAATACAACATCAGCGTTTGTATAACATTTGTAGGGGAGGGTTTCCACGCCCTCCCGAAAACAGAAATGCGTATATTATGCGGGAGTCCACAAAGGGACTCCCCTACAATTAAAACATATAGGATGATGTATAAAAAAGGCTCCCTCTGATTGAGGGAGCTGTTGAGCGTTAGCGAAACTGAGAAAGAGAAAAGGCTCCCTTGAGTAAAGGGAGCTGTCACAAGGTGCGAGTGACTGAGGGATTGTTTTATTCACGCGTTTATGTTCATAGAACCTTTCCTTTTGACAATCCTTCCACCGCTATTCGCGGTCCCCCTCCTTTGCACAAGGAGGGCTTTTATCGGTCCTTTGCACGCGGACGATTGATAATCGCCCCTACAATTTTTCTTTTTTGCCGAACTCTATCATCTTGTCGATGATGCCCTGGCACAAAACATGGTAGCTATGGACAGCGTCGACAGAAAGATGGTCAAACACTCCTAGCGCATCAAGAGTCGCAAAGCCGTGTGTAATAACTCGCATAGCGACATACAAATGGTCCATTGTAGCTTTATCTTCGATTCCATATATTTTAAGAATCATATAAATCGGCGCAGTAAATATCTCACGCGACTGAGCAAACTCAGGGTCATAAATCATATCTTCATCAATCATAAGATAGTAAAGATGCCTATGCTCCTTCAAAAACACTCTGAACGCATCTGCGGATTTCAGAGTGACTTCTTCCAAAGGAACTCCTTTTACATACTCCTCGACATGGTCCACATACGCCTTGGCAGCAAGCTTTGCTACCTCTAAAAGAATATCATGTTCATTTTTTATATGATTGTACAAGGAAGACGCCTGACAACCCAAGTTAGCAGCCAATGAACGCACAGAAAATTTATCCAGTCCATCTTCGTCAACCATCCCAAAAGCAGTTGATATAATCAGTTCTCTTGATAAAGCTTTCTTAGCCAT
Organism: Ruminococcus sp.; assembly: GCA_017410265.1. Taxonomy (GTDB): domain Bacteria; phylum Bacillota; class Clostridia; order Oscillospirales; family Acutalibacteraceae; genus Ruminococcoides. Next base: position 73,930 of record JAFQRC010000010.1, read on the forward strand.
TAAATCACCACGAATCTGTTGCTGTTTCAAGACACAGCAACGCATTTATTAGATACTATATGTAGTTTAGAACCTACAGCGACCATTGTCAATAATTACCTGTATTTTTCTTAGAAATCACAACTGTTTTCATACAAAAAGCGGGAGCGTACGGCCCCCGCTTTAGTGCGTTTATTAATTTAGACTCCGTTTGCTAAGTAAACCTGAACATTTGTTGCATCCATAATAGATGTTGTTGAGTCAAGGTCAAAGTCAGAAAGAGCAGTTGCAGTATCTGAAAGCTCTGTCTTTCCAACCAGTGCAAGCTGGATAGTTGTTGAGTCTAATACAGAAACTGTGTTGTCCTCATCAGCATCACCCATCTTGTAGATAACACCGTTGAGTGATGTTGTAGCAACGCCAGCATCTGTAGCCTCGTTGTAAACCATATGAGTTGAAGACTTAGTAAAGTTTCTTACATACTCATCTGCTTCTGTGAGGTCTACTACAACAGAACCGCTGTTCATATTATCTACAGCGAAGTAGTATTCTTTTTCAGATACTACGCTGGAGATTGTTGTAGTTGCACGCATTGAGTAATCGTTTGTGAACAAGAGTGTAGCGCCTTCACCTTCTTTAACGCTTACAGTAGCCTCATACCAGTAGTACTGCTGAGTACCTGTCTTATTCTTACCGATAGCGTCGCCACTCTGAGTCATAGTGCACTCTGTGCCGTTTACTGTAACTTTTGGTACATAACGTGAAGAACTGGATGACTTGAACTTAACTGTGAAGTTAACATCAGGAGCGATGTATCCGTACTCAAATTCCTGTGTATCTGATTTACCTGTAACAGAAGGATCAGCAGTTGGGAATACTACGATGTAGATTTCGCTCTTTGCACCTTCTTCAAGAGTAACAGCAGCTTCATCTGCAAATGTGAATGTTTTGTACGCATTACCGTCTACATAAACTGTGAAGCTTACATCAGCACCGTCAAGTGCCACACCGTCAAGAGTAACAGTAGCAGATGGTTTGATAGAAACCACAGCGTCACTCTGAGATGCTGTGAATGTTACATCCTCTACGGTATATGAAACTAAAAGTTCCTCGTTGTAGAGGCCACCGCCAGTTGAACTACTCATGTAGTTACGACGGGTCTTGAGCCAGTCGTTTAAGTAGTAGACAGTGTTAGCGTAGCACTTAGAAGCACTGCCCGATGTACCTGTGTTACCTACCATGAAGTCACATGAGTATGGTTCGTAGTCAGAAGTAACCTTTGTACCCCAATCATCACCAGTGAAAGTATATGAACCCCAGCGAGCGTTGTTCATATCTACAGCTGATTCAAACGCAGGCATCCAAGTGTCGATGATGACACCCTCGTCATTTTCATCGTCTTTGATGTAATTGAAGAGCAGACCGGACATCTGGTTAGTCCAGATACGCTGACACTCTGTCCAGAACGCGTCGTTGTGTGCAAGCTTAGCCTGGAGGTTATAGTTGCTTTCTTTTGTATAGTCATCAGAGTCAGTTTGCAAAGCCTTTTGCTTAACAAACATCTGTGTATTAGGACTGGACATGTTAACACTGTTTTCAACAGAAGAACCGTTGTAGATAAACTTGAGGTCCTTAGCGTAAGCACCGAATGCCCAGTCGTAGTCCCATACAGGACCTGCAACGAGAATACTCTCACCGTTTCTGAACTCGTTGTGGATATAGTAAGATGTTGCACAAGAGTCTAGGTTCATAGAAAGCTCCTGAATGAGGTACATCTTAGCAAATGACTCAACGTCGATAAGCTGACCGATTTCGTTGAGGTCTTCCTCACCGCTTGCGTAAACAGCCTGCTCCATAGTAGCGTACTGAGTAATAATCCATTTCATTTCTTCCTGTGTAGCAAACTCAGGATATTTAACAACTACTGCCTGACCCTTAGGGGTTACAAACCATGAAGCCTCAGCCTCGTATCTGTTAAAGAGCTCGTGCTCGAGGAGATAGTTGTACTCAGTATCAAAGTCTTCAGGTGAATTGAAAGGAAGGTCGTTAACAGCTGCAACAACATTACCGTTTTCATCTTTATATTCAGGACGATCGTATGTAGCGTAGTATTTATAATTATATGTCTGACCGCCTACTGTCATAGTAGTTTCAGTACCATCGTCAAGGTCATCTGTATCGAACTCATAGAGGAATTCTTCGTCATCAGGGTCAGTGCCAGGAACGAAAACAGAGTTAGCGAGCACATTACCGTCGTCGAGGTTGTTCATATCATTCATAAGTGTTGATCCGCCGTACTCGACCTTTTCTGTGATTACATAAGCACCGAGGTACTTACCGTTATCATATGCGTCAACGAGGAGAGTCTCAGGACCATAGCTAAGACCTAAGTCATCAGCGAGCTGATATGCAAAGGTGTTACGCATCATTGAGTGGTCAACGTTGTTAGCAAGTAAGCACCACTTCTTTGATTCTGTTGAACCTTCGATAAGGTCATCTTTCTTGTCGAGGTTGAAGTTGTAGGCATACTTACCATAGATTCTCATAGAAGCCTCAAACGAAGAGTTACCTCTACCCTTGATCTTCTTGAGTGTTGTTCCGCCTGATTTATTGTTTACAAGATCACCGTTTGGCTTAAAGAGATAAATTGAACCCTTTGTTTCAATTGCGTCCTTATAGACACCGTTGTAGTTAGTTGATGTTATACCACTGCCACTTGGCCAAGCGTTTGAGCCCTGAAGACCTGCTGTTGTGCCTGTGAAGAGCTCTTCTTTAGTGGTCATAAGCAGGGCAGATGTGCCTGTTGTCTGGTAAATATTAATGTCTGGCTTATTTGTAATTGTAGAGCCGTCTTTGAACCAGAATGTTTTTGTTCCTGTTGAAAGGTTAGCTTTGCTACCGCTTGCATATTCAGTACCGCCGATAACAACCTTTTCGTGGTCTGTATATACTGTAACATTAGACAAATCTACATAAGATGGAACGAAGAGGTCAAAAGTAGTACCGTTGTAGTATACTTTTACAGCATGCTCTGGGTTACCCTCGCCCTTTGTATCAATCCAAAGGTCGTCCCAGAAGTTTTCTATATCATCAGGGTCAGCAGCGTTTACTGTAGAAGCTGCCTGCCATGAGCCTGCGCCAGTATTTGTAGCCTTGTAAACAGTGTTAGTATCACGATTTGATGCTGTCCAAGTGCCCCAGTTACAGCTGGTAACATTAGTTTCATCTACGTAATAAGAAGCACGATAGAAGGTGTAGGAAGTGTTGGCTGCAACTTCTGCAGTCCACATAACATGACCGCCAACTGTGTCGACAGTTTCGTCCATCTTGACAATCTCGTTGCCGTCGTTAATGAAAATATTAGCATCGTCAGAATATAAGTGCCAACTTGCATAATCTAAAAAGCTGATTACAACTTTCTGTGATGGGTCAACAGGATCATCAGGGTCAGTAGAAGACGAGTAATCCGTAAGCTGGTTGTGGTATGTTCCACCCCATTCAAACACGATAAGGATTTTTCCATCTGTGATTGCTTGTGTTGGACTACCATAGTTGGAATCAACATATGTCTGGTAGTTAGTAGCCTCTACCGGAATATCAGCTTTGTAAACATTGAAAGTCTGAGCTGCATTATTCCAATAAGATGAGCCTACTGCATGACTGACAGTATCACCTGTTGAAGTAAGGGTAACATAACCGTCAAGACCATCATTGTTATAATAATGAATCTGTTTATCACTTGCATTATTCAAGTATGAAATAACACCAACATAAACAGTCTTCTTTTCACCTGAAAGAGGTGTGTACGATGACCATGTGCCATCACCATTACTCCAAGCGCCCTCTGAAACTGTGTAGAGGTTTTGGGAACCGTCCCATGTAAGGTCATTTGTCTGATCCCATTTGTTGTTCCAGTCGTTTGTAGCATTTGCACCATTCATACGACACCAGATGATGTTAGCGTGTGATTCGCCGGAGCTAACAGTAATACTGTATATACCATCGCCGTCGCCATCAGAAGCTGAATACCACTTAGCTGCACTTGAGCCGTTACACAAGTAAGCCGCAAAACGAGCGCCATCTGCTTTCCAGTTGTTGTTTGGCTTCAAGTATAAAGTGGTACCGCCAGTAATAGTCGCACCTGTCTGAGCTACGTCAGTTTCGGCAGCAGCAGTGTTTATGAAGGCTACTGTGCACATAGATACGAGCATGATGAGTGCGAGTATCATAGAAACTGTGGATTTGCAAAATCTGATTGTTTTCATTATATCTCCTCCTACGAAGTATAAAATACGGGTTGAAATCGCTCATTATTAAACGAACAGCGTTCGTTTCCCTAAAAAGCATATATGCCCCGCAAGCTAAGACTCACAAGGGCAGGTAATATCACTTTTTCGATTTAACAAATGAGCATTTCATAAGATATTTCAGGTTACACCAACCCAATATCTATTATCGGTTACATTATACCAAATAGCTATTTTTTAGTCAATAGATTTGTTAAATTTATCTATATTCGCCTATCTAGCGCATAGCTCATAATATCTGCACTACTGCTTGTGGTTTTTGGTGTTGCACCGCTGTTTTGACACAAAAAAGCGGGAGCTGTACAGCCCCCGCCTAAGTGCGTTTATTAATTTAAACTCCGCTTGCTAAGTAAATCTGGATATCTGTTGCATCCATGATAGATGTTACTAAATCAAGATTGAAATCAGAAAGGTCAGTTGCAGTGTCAGAAAGCACCGTCTTTCCAACCAGTGCAAGCTGGATAGTTGTTGCGTCAAGAATTGATACTTCGCCGTCCTCGTCAACATCACCCATTTTGTAGATAGCACCATTGATAACTGTTGTAGCAACACCTGATACTTCAGGGTCGTTAGTAATCATATTTGCTTCTGACTTAGTAAAGTTTCTTACATACTCCTTCGCATCTGTAAGCTCAACAGCCACTGTGCCGTCGTTTAAGTTATCAACACCGAAGTAGTATGCTTTGCCTGCTTCTACTGCTGAGATTTCAGCACCTGCGCTCATTGCTAAAGCATTTGTGAACAAGAGTGTCGCACTCTCGCCTTTCTTAACGCTAACTGTAGCCTCATACCAGTAGTATGACTGTGTGCCGGTTTCGTTTGTGCCGATAATATCCCCGCTCTGAGTCATTACATACTCTGTGCCGTTTACAGTAACGGTAGGTACATAGCGGTAAGCGTCCGTTGCTTTGAACATAACTGTGAATTCGACATCAGGGATATACTCAAATTCCTGAACGTCTGATGTATCTGTAACAGAAGTATCAGCTGTCGGGAATACCACGATGTAAATTTCGCTCTTTACACCCTCAGCGAGAGTAACAGTAGCGTTTGTTGTGAAGTCGTATGTGCCAACAGCCTCACCGTCCACATAAACTGTGTAGCTTACTTCTTCACCGCTTAATGCTGTGTCATTGAGAGTAACTGTAGCAGATGGTGTGATGGTAACCTCAGCGTCACTCAAAACTGCTGTGAAAGAAGCATCTGATACAGCATATTTTTTCAGAAGCTCTGCGTTGTAAAGATTACCGCCGTTTTTGTCGCTCATGTAGTTTCTACGCATCTTGAGCCAGTCGTTTAAGTAGTAGACAGTGTTAGCGTAGCACTTAGAAGCACTGCCCGATGTGCCTGTGTTACCTCTGCTGAAGGAATATGAGTAAGGTGTATAGTCAGAAGTAACCTTTGTACCCCAGTTATCGCCAGTGAATGTGTATGAACCCCAACGAGCATCGTTCATATCAACAGATGACTGAAACTTTGGCAACCATTCATCAATAATGATACCCTGGTCATTTGCATCGTCTTTGATGTAATTGAAGAGCAACTCTGCCATCTGGTTAGTCCAGATGCGCTGACACTCTGTCCAGAATAAAGAGTTCTGTGCAAGCTTAGCCTGGAGGTTGTAATTAGCAGATTTTGTGTTGTCACCGGTGTCTGTCTTAAGAGCCTTTTGTTTTACGAACATCTGCTCATAGTTAGACATATTTGCGCTATCAGTAACAGATGAGCCGTTGTAGATGAACTTTGTGCCACCTGCGTAAGCGCCGAATGCCCAGTCATAGTCCCATACAGGGCCTGCTACAAGAATGCTCTTTCCATCTCTGAACTCGTTGTGGATATAGTAAGATGTTGCGCAGGAGTCAAGGTTGATTGAAAGCTCCTGAATGAGGTACATCTTAGCAAAAGAATCTACATCAATAAGCTGTGAATATGTAGCATAGTCGTTGTTATAAACAGCCTGCTCCATAGTTGCGTACTGTGTGATAATCCATTCCATTTCTGCCTGTGTAGCAAACTCAGGATATTTAACAACTACTGCCTGACCCTTTGGAGTTACGAACCAAGAAGCCTCAGCCTCGTATCTGTTAAAGAGCTCGTGCTCGAGGAGATAGTTGTACTCAGTATCAAAGTTTTCAGGTGAATTGAAAGGAAGGTTAGATGCAGCCTCTACTAATACTTCACCTGTTTCTTCGTTAGTAACCTCAGGTCTGTCATATGTAGCGTAATACTTGTACTTATATGTCTGACCATTAACTTTGAAGTCGTTTTTAACGATACCGTCATCGAGGTCGTCTGTATCAAACTCATAGAGGAATTGTTCGTCATCAGGGTCAGTGCCAGGAACGAAAACAGAGTTAGCGAGCACATTACCATCGTCGAGGTTTTCCATATCGTCCATAAGTGTTGATCCGCCGTACTCAACCTTTTCTGTGATAACAAAAGCGCCGAGGTACTTACCGTTATCATAAGCGTCGACAAGTCGTGTTTCAGGACTATAGCTGAGTCCTAAGTCATCAGCGAGCTGATAAACAAAGGTGTTACGCATCATTGAGTGGTCAACGTTGTTAGCAAGTAAGCACCACTTCTTTGACTTCTCTGCGCCATCGATAAGGGCAACCTTCTTATCAAGGTTGAAGTTGTAAGCATACTTACCGTAAATTCTCATAGAAGCCTCAAAGGATGAGTTACCTCTACCCTTAATCTTCTTTAAGACTTGTTTTTCTGCAGTATCTGTAATAAGCTCGCCATCTTCACTATACATGAAGATAGAACCCTTTGTTTCAATAGCGTCTTTGTAAACACCATTGTAGTTAGTTGATGTAATACCACTGCCACTTGGCCATGCGTTTGAGTTCATAAGACCAGCTGTTGTGCCTGTAAAGAGCTCTTCTTTAGTGGTCATCATAAGAGCTGCTGTTGACTTTGTCTGGTAAATAGTGATGTTACCCTTGTTAGTAGTTGTAGAGCCGTCTTTGAAAGCGAAAGTCTTTGTACCTGTTGAAAGGTTAGCTTTGCTACCGCTTGCGTACTCTGTGCCACCGATAACAACCTTTTCGTGGTCTGAGTAAACTGTTACATCTGAAAGGTTTACATAAGATGGAACATAAAGGTGGAATGTTGAGCCTGTGTAGTAAACCTTGATTGCCAGTTTTGTGTTGCCATCCCCTGTTGTATCAATCCAGAGATCATCCCAGAAGTTTTCTATATCATCAGGGTCAGCAGCGTTTACTGTAGACGAAGCAGCCCACGAACCAATACCGCTGTCTGTAGCCTTGTAAACAGTGTTAGAACCGCGGGAAGAAGCAGTCCAGCTGTTCCAATAGCCACTTGATGCATTAGACTCATCGAAGTAGTAAGATGTACGATAGAAGGTATATGATGAACGAGCCGAAACCTCCGCTGTCCACATTGCATGACCTGACTTAGTATCAACTGTTTCATCCATCTGGGTAACTGTTGAACCTGACTTGATGAACATCTTAGCGTCATCTGATGCTACCCATTTTGTATCAGAATTTATAAGGAAGCTGATAGTAACTTTTTCAGCAGGGTCATCAGGATCTTCTGACGGGTCAGTTGTGCCACCTGATGGTGTGTAAGATGACCATGTGCCACCACCATTACTCCAAGCGCCCTCTGAAACTGTGTAGAGGTTTTTGGAACCGTCCCATGTAAGGTCATTTGTCTGGTTCCATCTGTTGTTCCAGTCGTTGGTAGTATTACCACCATTCATACGACACCAGATGATGTTAGCATGTGATTCACCGGAATTGACGGTTACCCAGTAATAGCCGTCATCGTTTGGACCATATGCCGAATACCAGTGAGCAGAACTGGAGCCGTTACAGAAATATGCCGCAAAGCGAGCTCCGTCTTTTTTCCAGTTTTCATTCGGTGACAGATAAAAAGTTGTGCCACCTGTGATAGTCGCGCCGGTATCTGCTACGTCAACCTCTGCAGCAGCAGTGTTTAGGAAGGCTACCGTGCACATAGATACGAGCATAATCAGTGCGAGTATCATAGAAACTGTGGATTTGCAGAATCTTTTCGTTTTCATTATATCTCCTCCTACGAGTATAAATTACAGTCTAAAATGCCCGATCGCTAAACAAAGAGCGTTCATTTTGATGAAAGCACCTACCCGTGCGTATTTCACACAGGTGAAAAATATGTCGTTTCTTTCACAAACAAAAGAGCATTTTGTACTAGTGATACAGGTTACCCAAACCATATATCTATTCAAAGTAAATTATACCAACCTGTAAAACCCCAGTCAATATAATTTACGAATATATTCAGCCTCTTTTTTGTGCTGATAAATTACTCACTGTAACTAAAGGTCAGAAAACCTTGCACTGTGACGATAATAAAAACGGGTGCACCGTACTGATGCACCCGAAATATTTTATTTTACTGACAAATTATCCTCAATCTCATTTGCAGCATTTTCAAAGTAATCGCCGACAAACAGCTCGATTGAGCCTGTGTCAACGCATTTTGCGAGCGATTTATCCATCGGAACCTTTGCGAGCACCTTTGTAGAAAACTTTTCTGCAATTTCATCAATGTGGCTTTCCCCGAAAATCTTGTGCTGAGTGTTGCACTTTTTGCATAAGAAGTAGCTCATATTCTCAACCACACCGAGCACAGGAACATTCATCATATCCGCCATCTTCACAGCCTTTTCAACTATCATCGAAACAAGCTCCTGCGGAGATGTAACAACCACGATACCGTCAAGCGGAAGTGACTGGAAAACGGTCAGCGGAACATCGCCTGTTCCCGGAGGCATATCAACAAACATGTAGTCAACATCTTTCCAGATAACATCGCTCCAGAACTGCTTTACTGTACCCGCGATTACAGGACCACGCCATACAACAGGGTCGGTTTCGTTTTCTAAAAGCAGGTTAACGGACATAACATCGATGCCTGTTTTAGTGGTGCGCGGTAAGATTCCGAACTCGTTGCCGAGTGCTCTCTCTTTGATACCGAAAGCCTTCGGGATTGACGGACCTGTGATATCAGCGTCAAGCACAGCTGTCTTATAGCCTCTGCGGTTGAGCTCTACAGCCAAAGCAGATGTGACTAGACTCTTGCCAACTCCTCCTTTACCCGACACGATGCCGATAACCTTTTTAACTTTACTCAGAGCGTTTAATTTCTCGATTAAATCCTGTGGCGCGGTGCGCTCTGCACAGCTTTCACCACAGTTTGAACAATCATGTGTACAACCCATTTTTATACCTTCCTTCAGGGGTTTCCCCGTCTATATTCGAAAATTCAGGGACGAACCGCAGTCCGTCCCATAATAATAACCTAGTACTAATATACGCAGAAAATCAAAATTATTCAGCGTCTGTAGCTACATCCTCTGCGCCGTCGAGTGCGCTGAGCTCTGCAACATCTTCATCAGTTGCAACCTCGTCATTGATTTCAACAGCTTCAACTGTTTCTTCGGTTTCAGCTTCTTCTAACTGAGCAAGCTCCTGAGCTAAACCGCCCTCTACCATAGCTTCTTTGATAGCTTCTTCGTCGATTTCTTCCTTGATTTCAAAGCCTGAAAGGAAGGTGTACGGGATACCGTAGCCGAGTGCAACACACGCGAAAGTCATAACTGTAGGCTGAGTAGCAAGTGCGTTGTGAAGCGGGAACGCAGGAGCTAAAGTCGCAATAATGATGAAAAGAGCAGGAATATCAAGAACACAGAGCACGATAGGAGAAAAACGCTTTACAGGAACGCCTTCGCCAACTCTGGTTGCGTAGAAAACAATAAGACCAAACAGGATGAAAACCACAACAGAAATGAGGTTTCCTACACCTGCTGAAACCTTGCTTGTCAGCGTCATAAAGAAGTATGTGCAAATAATGAATCCGATTACTAAAAATGATGAGAAAAATAAATTGAGCTTTTCTCTGCTTTCTTTTTTCATAACAAAATCCTCCGAAAATTTAGTTTGAGATAGATGATAACTCAGTATTGTGATAGTTTTATGACGAAATATAATTTATTGGTGCTTCGCGCTACAAATAGCAGTACGCAGTACCCTTAACATTTGCGACAGCAAATACATCATCAGCGCAGCGGCACCATTCATCATTTGACTTTAGTCAAACATCATTGCAAAGGCTTTGCCTTTGCTACCAAGCAATACCAGCCGTTATCAAAAATCTTGTCGATAATATCAAAATCGTTTTCGAGCGCATTCTCAACATCAGAAAGTCTGGTGTCGATAATACCGCTCATTATGTAAACCGTGTCGTCGTTCATAAACTCGACTACACCTTTTGACAAGAATATTATAGCATCTGCTACAATATTTGCAACAATAATATCGTATTTTCCCTCGACCTTTTCTGTGAGGTCACCGCAGACTACTTCAAATTTGTCCGCTACCTTATTAACTTTTGCGTTTTCAATAGCAGTACGCACCGCCATCTGGTCAATGTCAACGCCGAAAGCACTATCTGCTCCGAGCAAAATAGACGCGATGCCAAGTATTCCCGAGCCACAGCCGACATCAAGCACTCTGTCGCCTTCTTTTACATACTGCTCAAGAGTCGAAAGACAAAGACGGGTCGTTTCGTGCTTTCCTGTACCAAACGCAAGCCCCGGGTCAATGTCAAGCACTACTCTGCCCTTAGTGTCCTCTATTTCATACCACGACGGACAGATGAGAAGTTTCTTTCCAACCTCAGTCGGTTTGAAATACTTTCTCCAGTTGTTGAGCCAGTCGTCCTCTTCGCACTTTTCTTCTTCGATAGTGTGTTCAATTCCCTGTGACTGATATCGCTCAGTAAGAAAAGCGATAGCTTCAGCAGGTGAGTCCTCAGGGTCAATGTAGATATGAATTTTTGCGATATTTCTGTCCTTTTTCAGCAAATCCTCGTCGATTAAGTCAACATGAGCGATTTGTTGTACACCCAGCTCAAGGTCGGTGTAGTCCTCAATGTAGATGCCATACGGCACGGTCATATTCGCGATATCCCCCACTAAATCTACATCTTCAGGCTTTACATTTATAGTAATCTGTGTCCACTCCATAGTAGCACCCTTTCTGATAAAACGTACATTACATATAATATACCATTCAAAACGAGATTTCAATGCAAAAATAAAACTGATTACAAAAAACAATTTAACACCGTTTTTAATCTTTTTCGAATATTTTTTAATGTTTCTCGTTAAAAAAGTATTGACAAACATAAAAAGGTGTGTTATATTAGCATCACTGAAACGCGTTGAAGACAAAAATAAATCAAATTTTAAAAATGAGTTAACCGCAAGAACGGTTAAAACTTGGAGGTATATGAAAATGAAAAAAGGAAACAAACTCAACAAAACACTATCAATTATCTCAAAAATCATGGAAATTGTACACTGGATTGGCACGGGACTTGGAGCAATTATGATCTTAGTTTCAATCTTTAACAAGGAGTTCGTATCAGACTTTATCCTTGAAGAGGGCGCAGAATTAAATGCTTATGGTTTTAATATCTACGCACTCACCCAGAGCGGAGAAGTCAACTACTTTGCTGTTATTATGGCTTTTGTCGGAATGATGATTACCTGCGCACTTATGGCACTTGTTTTCCGTAATCTCGACATCATATTGACAACCATCAGAGGTTCGTACATCCACGCAAAAAGCTCTTCTCCATTCCAAAAAGATATTGTCAGAAGAGTTCGTGAAATCGGCATTTTTGCTATTGCAATGCCTGTTATCGGCTTTGTTATCACTGCTGTCACCACTGGTGTCTCACTCGCAAACGGTATAGAGAGCGAAGTATCTGTATCCTTGGAGGGTGTCATAATCGGTCTTGTGTGCTTGTGTTTAACACAGATTTTTACATACGGTGCTCAGCTCGAAGAAGAAGTCGACGGACTGCTCTGATTGGAGGAAAATATGGGAAAAATTGTTTTAAGACTCGACAGAATGATGGTTGAACGTAAAATGTCTTTAAATGAGCTTGCCGAAAAAGTCGGCATCTCAAATGTTAACCTCTCTAAAATTAAGAATAATAAGGTCACAGCTATCCGCTTCCAGACGCTCGCTGCTATTTGCGAGGCTCTGCAGTGTGAAGCAGGGGACATTCTCGAATACAGCGAAGAGGACTGAATAAAGGTATACAAAAAACAGCGACGGAGCTTTTCCGTCGCTGTTTGTTTATTTGGTGCTATGCTCACGGACGAGCAATGCTCGCCCCTACAATTTTAATTAAAACAAATCTTTCAGCTTCTGCTTGAAGGTCTTGCGTTTAGAGTAGTTTTTGTCCGAGCTCTGCTTGTCAAACTCTTTGATGAGGTCTTTCTGCTTAGAACTTAAATTCTTCGGAACCTCGATAACTACTTTTACAAACTGGTCACCCTTGCTCTTTGAGTGCAGGTGCTGGATACCCTTGCCCTTTAATTTAAAAATATCGTTAGGCTGAGTGCCCTCGTGGATATTGTAACTGACTTTTCCGTAAAGTGTAGGAACAACTACTTCAGCACCGAGAGCTGCCTGAGCAAATGTGATAGGAAGCTCACACCACACATCGTCGCCTCTGCGTTCAAAAACAGGGTGAGGTCGCACGCCGACATAAACATGTAAATCACCCGCAGGACCTCCGTTTGAACCAGAGTTTCCGTGACCGCTGACATTAAGCACCTGCTCATCTGAAATACCCGCAGGAATGTTGATTTCGACACTCTTTTTCTTTCTTACTCTGCCTGCGCCGTTACACGCTTTGCACGGGTCGTCGATTATCTTGCCCTGACCTTTACAGCTGTCACAAGCACGCGAGGTCTGAACAACACCGAAAGGTGTACGCTGGTTTATAGTCACCTGACCTCTACCATTACAGGTAGGACAAGTCTTAGGAGAAGTGCCCTTTTTAGCTCCTGTGCCGTTACACTCGCTACAGGTAGACACAGCCTGATACTCAACAGTCTTCTTTGTGCCCATAGCCGCTTCTTCAAACGAAATGTACACTGTAGTTTCGACATCAGTTCCTCTGCGCGGAGCGTTAGGGTTAGCCGAGCGTCTGCCCGAAAATCCGCCGAAGCCGCCGAACACTGAGCTGAATATGTCGCCAAAGTCGATATCCTGACCAAACGGCGAGCCGTATGAACCCGCACCTGCTCCGTAGTTTGGGTCTACACCTGCATGACCAAACTGGTCGTAGCGCGCCTTTTTATCCTTATCGGAAAGCACCTCGTACGCTTCGTTTACTTCCTTGAACTTTGCTTCACACTCTTGGTCGCCCGGGTGTAAGTCAGGGTGGTACTTTTTAGCCGACTGTCTGTATGCTTTTTTTATCTCATCGTCCGTAGCGCCTTTATTAACGCCTAAGACTTCGTAATAATCTCTCTTTTCTGCCATACGCTCACCTCTTTATAACACACGATATGGTGACCCGATTTTTCGGGCCACCATCATGATAAAATTTTATATTACTCTACATCTGTGTAGTCAGCGTCGTATACATTAGGGTCAGCGTTTGGAGCTGCACCGCCCATATTAGGATCAGCGCCCATCGGGTCAGCACCGCCCTGAGCCTGCTGGGCTGCGGCTGCTGCCTGATACAGCTTTGCGCCGATTTCCTGTAAAGCCTTCATAAGGTCGTCTTTAGCTGTCTTAATCAGCTCGATATCGCCGTTAGCGATAGCGTCCTTAGTAGCCTGTACCTTTGTGTTGATAGTGTTCTTATCAGCTTCTTCGAGCTTATCGCCGTTGTCTGTAACGAGCTTTTCAGCCTGATAAGCAACCTGCTCAGCTTCGTTTTTGATATCAACTTCTTCTCTGCGCTTTTTGTCTTCTGCGGCAAACTGTTCAGCCTCTTTAACTGCCTTGTCGATATCATCCTTGCTCATATTTGATGATGAGTGGATAGTAATCTTCTGCTCAGCACCTGTACCGAGGTCTTTAGCTGATACATTAACAATACCGTTAGCGTCGATATCAAATGTAACTTCAATCTGTGGGATACCACGAGGAGCAGGAGCAATACCTGTTAAAGCAAACAGACCGAGCTGTTTGTTATCGCGAGCAAATTCTCTTTCACCCTGGAGAACATTAATCTCAACCTGAGTCTGGTTATCAGCAGCAGTAGAGAAAATCTGGCTCTTCTTTGTAGGAATAGTTGTATTTCTGTCGATAATCTTAGTCATGATACCGCCCATTGTTTCAACACCGAGTGAAAGCGGAGTAACATCTAAGAGTAAAAGACCGTCAACTTCGCCGCCGAGTACACCAGCCTGAATACAAGCACCGATAGCAACGCACTCGTCAGGGTTGATGCCCTTGAAAGGCTCTTTGCCTGTTAAGGACTTGACTGCATCCTGAACAGCAGGAATACGGGAAGAACCGCCTACCATAAGAACCTTGTCGATTTCAGAAATCTGAAGACCTGAGTCAGAAAGAGCAGTTCTGACAGGACCCATAGTATTTTCAACGAGGTCAGCTGTGAGCTCGTTGAACTTAGCTCTAGTAAGTGTGAGGTCTAAGTGCTTAGGACCTGTAGCGTCAGCTGTGATGAATGGGAGATTGATGTTAGAAGTTGTAACACCCGAGAGCTCAATCTTTGATTTCTCAGCAGCTTCCTTTAATCTCTGCATAGCCATTTTATCAGAAGTGAGGTCAACGCCTGTTTCAGCCTTGAACTCTTTAACCATCCAGTCGATGATTCTCTGGTCGAAGTCGTCACCACCGAGGCGGTTATTACCTGCTGTTGCTAAAACTTCCTGAACGCCGTCGCCGATTTCAATGATAGAAACGTCGAATGTACCGCCACCGAGGTCATATACCATAACCTTCTGGTCGTTTTCCTTATCCATACCGTAAGAAAGAGCAGCAGCTGTAGGCTCGTTGATGATACGCTTAACCTCTAAGCCTGCGATTCTGCCTGCGTCCTTTGTAGCCTGACGCTGAGCGTCTGTAAAGTAAGCCGGAACTGTGATAACAGCAGAATTTACTGACTCACCGAGATAAGCCTCAGCGTCAGCCTTTAACTTCTGAAGAATCATAGCTGAAATCTCCTGTGGAGTGTAAGCTTTGTCGTCAACTGTTACCTTGTATGAAGTACCCATCTCTCTTTTGATAGATGAGATTGTTCTGTCAGGGTTTGTGATAGCCTGACGCTTTGCAACCTGACCAACAAGTCGCTCGCCTGTCTTTGAAAAAGCAACTACTGACGGAGTAGTTCTTGCGCCCTCTGCGTTAGCGATAACTACAGGCTCGCCGCCTTCGATAACTGCTACGCAGGAGTTAGTTGTACCTAAGTCAATACCAATTGTCTTTGCCATAATAAATTCCTCCAAATGTATGTTTTGAAAAGTTTATACTATATATAATTATCAGTCACAGTTTGCAACGACTACCATTGCGTGACGGATTATTTTATCGTTTAATTTGTAGCCTGTCTGGTAAACCTGAGCGATTACATTTTCGCCTAAAGACTCATCCTCGATTTTTGAAATCGCGTTGTGGATATTCGGGTCAAATTCATCACCGACAGCACCAAACGGTGTTACAGAAAGCTTATCAAAGCTAGCTTTGAGCTGATTTGCGATGAGCTCAATGCCTTTTGAAAATTCAGCAGGCACATCTTTGCCCTCGAACTGAGAAAGCGCCATAGTCAGTGAATCAGCAAGTGGCAGGATTTCTTCGACAGCTTTCGCTGTAGCGTCAGCGTAAATAGCTACCTTTTCATTTTGAGTACGCTTTCTGTAATTATCGTACTCAGCGTAAAGGCGCATATATTTATCGTTTGAAGCTTTGAGCTCGTTTTCGAGTTTTTCTTCAGCGGAAGGCTCTTTTACTTCTTCAGTCTCAGTAGTTTCTACTGCTTCTTCTACAGTATTTTCTTCTGCTTGTTTTTCTATCTTTTCTTTCTTACTCATATTTATCTCCTATACCTCGAGCAACTCGCCGATTAGCTTTGAAGCGTAGTCACTCGCATATTCAACCATTGATATAAGTGTTTTATAGTCAGCTCTGACAGGTCCGATAAGCGCAACCGCGCCCGCTGACATCGATCCGATATTATATCTTGTCGTTATCACGGCACTGTCAAACAGTTCGTAGTAACCGCTTTCTTTTCCAAGATAAACCTTAGTTCCTGTCGTGTTTTCATTCAGCAGTGCAGAAACACTTTCGCTGTCTGCTAAGAATTTCAGCACATTTCGCGCACTCATCACATCAAAGCCCTGCAAAAACAGCAGATTCGTTGAACCGCTGATGTTGATAGTAGTCTGCATCGCCTGTTTCACAGAATCAAGTATCGCAAACAGCACATCAGGCATAAACAGCGACAGCTCGCCAAACGACGCTCCGACTGTCTGCAAAAACGCTCGGTCGATTTCTCTGAGTGGCATTCCAACAAAAGCTTCGTTTAACACCTTGTCAAACATATTAATAAGCTCGGGGGTTACCACAAATTCAACTCGAAACAGCCTGCTTTTGACCATACCGTTTGATGTTATCAGCACCGCCATGCAGGTGTGTCTGCCAGTTATTACAAAGCGGATTTTATGCACCCGCGCGTTGTCAGTGCTCGGTGTTGTCGTAACAGCTGCCATTGACGAAAGCTCTGAGAGCACTGAAGCCGTCTTTGATAAAATCTTTTCGGGAGCATCAGCCGATGACTCAATGGAGCGCTCGATGTATTCCTTCAATCTCTGGTCAAGCACCAAATCATCTTTCAGATGGTCAACATAGTAGCGGTAGCCCTTGTGGCTCGGGATTCTGCCTGCCGAAGTGTGTGGCTGAACAAGGTAACCTTCTCTGACTAAATCCGCAAGCTCATTTCTGATAGTAGCAGAAGACACCGTAAGTCCTGTCTGCTGTATCAGCGCTTTCGAGCCGATAGGCTCACCGTTTGCGATGTAGTATTCAACAACGGCGCAGAGAATTTTCTGTTTTCTATCTTGTAGCTCCATTGTATCACCTCGCTTAGCAAGCCCGAGCTCAGCTGGGATATCGTCAGCCTGTCATCAGCTCAGGAAGCTTTTAGCACTCGAGGAGTGTGAGTGCTAACTCTGTACTATAATGTAGCAGAAAGGGAAGAAAATGTCAACCTGTATTTTGGTAAACAATTTGTGAACATCTGTGAACAAACCCGATTTTTCTGTCATAAACTCAGAAAAAACCGCATAACAGAGCCGTTTTTGAGGGATTCCGAAAAAAGCGCCGTTTGCTCCTTCTGATTTGACAGGGAGTGCTATTACATATATAATATATATAGATTTTTATGAATTTAAACATCTCTTTTGGGAGGTTAATATGTTTCTCGCTATCATCACTGCCGCTGTGTGCTTTTTAGCGGCTGTCATTATGTTCTCATCATATTTCAGAAAAATGACACTTTTGCGCCCGCTTGCGATTTACCTTATTTTCGAGGGCTGTGCAACAATGCTGACTTACATTTTGTCTGACTTAAACCCTGTGAGCACCTTAGGTGACACAATTCAACAGATAGGCACCATCGCCATCGTCGTTTACTACATCTTCATCCTGCTCATGACTAAGTCAAAGTCAAAGAAAAAGAAAAAAGGAGAGAAATAATGGACGCATATTCAGGTTATATCTACTCAGCATTGTGGCTTATCATCGCTGTGTATCTGTTTGTACAAGCCTTAAAG
The DNA here is from genome assembly GCA_017410265.1 of Ruminococcus sp. Classification (GTDB taxonomy): domain Bacteria; phylum Bacillota; class Clostridia; order Oscillospirales; family Acutalibacteraceae; genus Ruminococcoides. The sequence continues at coordinate 91,840 of JAFQRC010000010.1, forward strand.
GACACTAAATTTCTCTTCTTTCTCTCAGCGTTTTTCCTTTTCCTGTCAGGTTGGTATCTGTGCGACGAACTGATAAAAGGAGTCAATCTCTTCGAGGGGATTTACTCGTGGATTTTCAGAGGGGTTGCCGTTGTGGTGCTCTTAGTGTGTGTTATAGTCTACTTTTCCCGCCGTCAAAAGCAGGAAAACTTTCGCGAATAGCGGATTTTGACTGAGTTTCTTAAATTTCTTTTGTGTAGAAACTTAAAGTTAATCACAACATCTTGTGATTTGTGTACTTGATGCCGATTTCTTTTGAAAAAATTCAAGTTTATTTCAAAAAAAACTTGCATTTTTGACTCAATAATGTTATCATACCACTATATGACCGTAAATTAAGGAGGTGGGACAATGCCAAATATTAAATCAGCTAAGAAGCGCGTTAAGGTTATCGCTACTAAGACAGCTCAGAACAAAGCTACTAAGAGTGCTCTCAGAACAGCAGTGAAGAAGGCTTATGTTGCTGTTGATACTAACGCTGACAATAAGGCTGAGGCAGTTCGTCTTGCTATCAAGAAGATCGACAAGGCTGCAGCTAAGGGCCTCATGCACAAGAACACAGCTGCAAGAAGCAAGGCTTCTCTCATGAAGAGACTCAATGCATCAGCATAATTAGCGTTAATATGACGACCTTAAAAGCAGAGCACATGCCCTGCTTTTTTTGTATTCACAAAAATTTAATTTTACTATGCATAAACTCGGTTGACTTTTGGGAAAATAACTGTTATTATTCTATGTATAACACCACTATACAGGAGGTAGTCTTATGGAAAAGAAATCTAAGTTTGGCTGGATCGTAGTTTTAGTGTCAGCTGTTGCTGCTGTTACTGCGGCTATCACTGCGTTTTTAGTTGTCAGAGAAAAGAAAAAGAAGGACGACGCTGAGCTTGAGGAATACCTCGATTATTCAATCCAGTAATGTGTAAACAAATTGCGCCCGCTGTTTTCAGCGGGCGTTTTTATTTTAAGCGCTGAGCCACCGAGCTTTTCAAATTTCAAAGTGAGCGAAGTCTCGCGTTAAAAAATCAAAGAAATTTTTTATTCTTTGATTTTAGCAAGAGACAGAGGAACAGTAGAAATTTGAAAAAGATGCGAGGTGAGCAAAGCGTGATAGTTTAAGCGTCCGAGGCTCGGAGCCTTCAAATAACGCAGTGCGAGTCTGTATTTTCGTAGTTGACGAGGTCAACGCAGAAAATCAATGCGAGTCGCAAGTTGTTTGAAGATCAGCGCAGAGCAACGAGGCGTGATAGTTTAAGCGCTTAGGTCCGTAGCCCTCGAGATAACGACAAACGAGCAGAGCCAACCGTAGGATACACAGTATCCGCAGGGTGGAGCTCGAGTAGGAGTTATTCCGAGGAGTAGCTAAGGACAACGAGGCGTGATAGTTTAAGCGCTGAGCCACTAAGCTTTTTGTGTTAACTTAAACTCACTTTTCTTTTGAACTACTAAACAAGCTCGCGACAAGCGAGAAAACTATCGCTGCGGTGATTCCCGCTGAGCCTGCTGTTAGTGCTCCTTTGAGTATTCCGAGTGCTCCTTCTTTGTCAACAGCTTCTCTTATCCCCTGTGCCATCAGGTTGCCAAATCCGCTTAAAGGCACACTCGCTCCCGCTCCCGCAAAGTCTACGATAGGCTGATAAACTCCGATAGCCGAAAGAAAAACTCCTGCCACCACATAGCCTGTGAGTATCCGTGCAGGGGTTAATTTTGTTTTATCTATCAGCACCTGTCCTATCAGGCAGGTTGCTCCGCCGACTAAGAAAGCATATAAAAATTGCACTTGTTTCACGACCTTTTTTAGTATTTATATACCATATTGTGGCTCTTATTTTGGCGGTTATTCACATTGAAAAAAATGCGCGGAAATGGTATACTGTAATGTGGATTTACATTGTTAAATTTACTACAATCTTTAAGGGGTTTTTGACATGGAAACAAAACTTACTTTTCCTAAAAAACCGTACCGTACACACGGCGGTGTGCATGTGCCTCACAGAAAAAACACTGCAGGTAAGCAGAGCGTTGAAATGCCTGTGCCGAGTAGTGTCACCATCACTATGTCACAGCACATCGGTGCTGTGTGCAAACCGGTAGTCAAAGTCGGCGACACGGTAGCTGTGGGTCAGGTAATCGGCGACAACGATGCGTATGTTTGCGCGCCGATTCACTCATCGGTTTCAGGTACTGTTAAAAAAATTGATAAGGTCACAGCTCCTGACGGCTCTAAAGTAGACGCTGTAACCATTGAATCAGACGGTGAGATGAGATTATACGAAGGAATAAAGCCTCCTGTTATCAACAATCTCTCCGATTTGCTCAAAGCGACCAGAGAAAGCGGACTTGTGGGCTTAGGCGGCGCAGGCTTCCCTGCTCATGTTAAGCTTAACATTCCACCTGACAAGGAAGTTGACACTCTCATCATCAACGTCGCTGAGTGCGAGCCGTACATAACAGCCGACCACCGCGAGGTGCTCGAAAACTCGTGGGCTATCATGAGCGGTGTTTACTCTCTCAAAGATATTTTAGGCTTAAAGCGTGTTATCATCGGTGTTGAAAACAACAAACCTGACGCTATCAAGGTGCTGAAGGCTATTGCCGACAACGAGGTTGACAAATACGACGAGGTTCGTATCTTACCGCTGAAGGCATCTTACCCTTACGGCGCAGAAAAAGTGCTTATCAAAGCGTGTACCAACCGCACCGTTCCTATGGGCAAGCTCCCGAGTGACGCAGGCTGTATCGTTATGAATGTAGCGTCTATCGCTTTCCTTGCTGAATATATGAAAACTGGCATTCCGCTTACTAAAAAGCGCATCACCGTCGATGGCGACGCTATAGAAAACCCTCAGAATGTCATCGTTCCTGTCGGCACTTGCGTCAAGGACATCATCGACTTCTGCGGTGGCTATAAAGAAGAGCCGAAAAAGCTCATTATGGGTGGCCCGATGATGGGTGCTGCTGTCAGCGACGATTCACTTTTCATCGCAAAGCAGAATAACGCAATACTCGCTTTCACTGAAAAAGAAGCAAGACTCCAGGAGCCGAGTGCGTGTATCCGCTGTGGCAGATGCGTTGATGCGTGCCCGATGTGTCTGGTTCCTACTGCTATCTGTAAAGCTGTTGACCAGAAGGATACAAAAGCAATGCTTGACAGTAATATTATGAATTGTATGGAATGCGGTTGCTGTGCCTTTGCGTGCCCTGCTAACCGTCATCTAGTCAACAATATCCGACTCGGAAAACAGATTATAAACAACGAAAAGAAAAGGCTGATGCCGCTAAAGGAGGGTAAATAATGGAAAATAAAATGTACGTTTCGTCCTCTCCTCATTTTCGTTCAAATTCTTCAACCACTAAGATAATGCTCGATGTAATCATCGCACTTGTTCCTGCGACTATTGCATCGGTGATTATCTTCGGACCGCTTAGCTTAATGCTCATCGGTGTATGTATCGCGTCGTGCGTGCTGTGTGAATACATCTGCCGCAAGGTTATGAAACGCGACACAACCATCGGCGACCTTTCAGCGGTTGTAACAGGACTTTTACTGGCACTCAATCTGCCTGTCAACATCAACCCGCTCATCGCAGTTTTCGGCTGTATCGTAGCGATTGTTGTAGTAAAGCAGATGTTCGGCGGTATCGGTATGAACTTTGTTAACCCTGCTTTAGCCGCAAGAATCGTACTGCTCGTATCATTCCCTAACGCTATGATGACCTGGGTTGACGCTTTCTTCTACAAAGCTCCTGACGCTGTAGCTTCTGCTACACCTTTAGCATCAGACCCGTCAGCTTATTCTTACACACAGCTTCTGCTCGGTACACACGGGGGCTCACTCGGTGAAACCTGTGCTATCGCGCTTATCTTAGGCGGTTTATACCTTGTAGTAAGAAAGGTCATCTCCCCTATCATTCCTTGTGTATATATCCTCACTTCTGGAGTTATGTCACTGATTATCGGTCAGGACCCAATATATCAGATACTTTCAGGCGGTCTGCTTCTGGGCGCTATCTTTATGGCTACCGACTACGCGACCTCTCCTATCACAAAATGGGGCAAGGTCGTATACGCTGTCGGTTGCGGTGTGCTGACTATATTACTTAGAACATACTCAAATATGCCTGAAGGCGTTTCGTTCTCGATTATCCTGATGAACATCTTAGTTCCGCTTATAGAGAGTGCTACAACCCCGAAAGCTTTCGGCAAAGAGAAAAAGGCAAAGGGGGAGAAAAAATGAGAAAAATCAACTTAAAAGATGTATTTATTCCGACAATCTCCCTTTTCATAATCTGCTTGCTGATGACAGCAGCACTCGCTGTGACTAACAGCATCACTTCAACCAAAATCGCTGAAAACGAAGCTCAGACCCAGCAGGAGTCAATGACTGTTGTCTGCCCTAAGGCTGTGAGCTTTGAAGAAATATCCGACACTGTTTTCAAGGGATTAGATGCAAACGGCAATGTAGTCGGTTATGCTATCTCAACGGTAGCTAACGGCTACGGCGGTCAGGTCAAAGTTATGACCGGTATAAGCGACGGTGAAATTATCAACATTGATGTTTACTACAACGATGACGAAACTCCGGGTCTTGGCAAAAACACTTCAAACGAGAGTTTCACATCACAGTTTTCTGGTCTTTTGGCATCAGAAATGATTGTTGTTGATAAAGACTACTCGGGCAAGGGACCAAAGGTTGACGCTGTCACATCTTCAACTATTTCTTCCCGCGCTGTTGTAGCCGCTGTAAATGAGGCAACCGAAATTTATAATAAAGAAATCGCAGGAGGTGAGCAGTAATGGCAGAAAAAAAGTCACTTTGGTCTGAATTTACCAAAGGTATAATCAAAGAAAACCCTGTACTTTGTCTAATGCTAGGTACTTGTCCTACTCTGGCTGTCACCACCTCAGCGACTAACGCTATCGGTATGGGTGTTGCCGCTACTGCTGTACTCGTGTGCTCAAACGCGGTTATCTCACTGCTTAGAAAGGTGATTCCAGACAAGGTCAGAATCCCTGCATATATCACAATTATCGCGGGCTTTGTTACTATCGTACAGATGATAGTCAAGGCTTTCGCTCCTGCTATCAACAACTCACTCGGTATTTTCTTACCGCTCATTGTTGTTAACTGTATCATTTTAGGCCGTGCCGAAATGTATGCTAGCAAAAACCCTGTTTTACCGTCAATTTTAGACGGTCTTGGAATGGGTGTTGGCTTTACTGCGGCACTGCTATGTATGGGTATTATAAGAGAGCTTTTAGGTTCAGGCACAATTTTCGGACTACAGGTTCTCCCTGTACAGATTCTCATCTTCATTCTGCCACCGGGCGGCTTCTTCGTTTACGGTATTCTCATCGCTATTGCTAACAAGCTTAACACAAAAGCAGGCAAGAAAGTCGTCGATTCCCCGTGCGAGGGTTGTCCGATGAGCAAAACCTGCAAGAGCTTTTCCTGTGAAAAAACCGAAAACGAACCTGACGAAAAGGAGGTTGCTGTAAATGCTGGTTAAATCACTTGTTTCCGTATTTTTAGCGGCTATCCTTACTGAAAACTATGTACTGTGCAAGTTCCTTGGTATCTGCCCGTTTTTGGGTGTTTCCAAGAAACTCAACACAGCGGTTGGTATGAGCGTTGCAGTTACCTTTGTTATGGTGCTCGCGACAGCTGTCACCTTCCCTATTTATCAGTACTTACTCGTGCCAAACGATTTAGCTTATCTTCAGACTATAGTCTTCATTCTTATTATTGCGGGTCTTGTACAGCTCGTTGAAATCGTGCTCAAAAAGTACATTCCTGCACTTTATCAGTCTTTAGGTGTATATCTTCCGCTCATCACCACAAACTGTGCTATCTTAGGCGTTACAATGCTCGTGCTCCAGAAGGTTGAAACAACATCTGCTTTCACCTATACTTACGGTCACGCGCTGATAAACTCACTGGGTGCCGGTATCGGATTCTTGGTAGCTATGGTGATGTTTGCGGGTGTGCGCTCAAAGATTGAGTCCGCTGATATTCCGAAGTTTATGCAGGGTCTGCCTATCACCTTGGTTGCGGCATCTTTAGTAGCGCTTAGCTTCTTAGGTTTCTCAGGCTTTGTAGATAAGCTCATCCCAATAGCATAAGGAGGTAAGTAATATGAACGAAACATTATTTGCTGTACTTGTTGCTGTTTTAGTGGTTGCGGGAATCGGCTTGCTGATTGGTCTTATCCTTGCTATCGCATCTATCGTTATGGCTGTTCCGAAGGACGAAAAGGCTGAAGCGGTGCTTGAACTTCTGCCTGGTGCTAACTGTGGTGCGTGCGGATACTCAGGTTGCGCTGGTTACGCCTCTGCTCTTTCAAAGGGTGAAGCTAAAGTCGGTCTTTGCCCTGTTGGGGGTGAAGAGTGTACTCACGCTGTCGGTGAGCTCTTGGGAATGGAAGGCGATACCGTGAAAAGGGTTGCCCACATTCACTGTATGGGCACTTGTGATAACACAACTAACAAAGCTGATTTTCAGGGCATCAACAGCTGTCTTTCAGCTTCACGATACGGCAGTGGCATCACCTCCTGCACCTATGGTTGCTTAGGACTTGGAGATTGCGCTAACGCTTGTCTAAGTGATGCAATCACCATTTGTAACGGTGTAGCGGTTGTTGACATCAACAAATGTGGTGGTTGCGGACTTTGTGCTGAGGCCTGTCCAAGAAAGCTCATCACCGTTGCTGATGTAAAAGAACAGGCGGTAGTTAGATGCTCCAACCACGACAAGGGCGCTGTCGCAAAGAAAGCGTGCAAAGCCGCTTGTATCGGCTGTATGAAATGCACTAAAGTCTGTGAAGAGGGTGCAATCACCGTCAAGGACTTCTGCGCGAGCATTGACTCTGCAAAATGCACAGGCTGTGGCGCGTGTGTAGAAAACTGCCCAAGCAAGTGCATCACTATTTAATCTGTGATTAAACTTCACAAAAATAATGACGGCATCGTTTATCGGTGCCGTTTTTTGTTTTTATTTGGCGGGGAATTATCTTCTTGTGTGACGGCTTTCTGAAAATTTGTGAACTTTCTGTCAAAAGACTTTATTCCAGCTACATTTTGTAGTATTATTAATATGTACATATATACGCGTTTTTGCGTTGTGTCTGCAAGAATATTTAAAGGAGTAAAAACTATGGTTGAAGTAAAGAATCTGACCAAGGTCTACGGCGATATCAAAGCCGTTGATGACATCAGTTTTACTGTCGGCAGTGGCGAAGTTTTGGGCTTTCTGGGCCCTAACGGCGCAGGCAAAAGTACCACGATGAACATCATCACAGGATATCTGTCCTCATCAAGCGGTACTGTTACTGTAGACGGCACTGAAATACTCGAAAATCCAAAGGAAACAAAAGCTAAAATCGGCTATCTTCCTGAAATTCCACCGCTCTATCCTGATATGACGGTCAAAGCTTACCTTGAATTTATGTACGACATAAAGAAAGTAAAGCTTCCAAAAGAAGAGCATATCGATGAGGTTATGGCTATTGTCAAAATCAGCGATGTCAAAGACCGTCTGATAAAAAACCTCTCAAAGGGTTATAAACAGCGTGTCGGCTTTGCTCAGGCGTTACTCGGCAATCCGCCTGTACTTATTTTGGACGAGCCTACTGTTGGTCTTGACCCGAAACAGATTATCGAAATCCGCAACCTTATCCGCGGTTTAGGTAAAAAGCACACTGTTATTTTCTCTTCACATGTTTTGTCTGAGGTTTCTGCAATCTGCGACAGAATCATCGTTATCTCAAACGGCAAAATCGTCGCTGACGCAAAAACTGACGAGCTCTCCACCGTTATTTCGGGCAAGGGTCAGCTTTTACTCGAGGTTGAAGGCTCCTCATCAACCGTATCTTCAGCTATCAACGATGTTTACGGTGTAAAGAAAGTCACTTCAACGGGGAACAATCGCTACGCTGTTGACTACGACAACACTGTCGATATCAGAAGAGGTGTGTTCAATTCACTTACTAAAGCAGGCTGTGTAATCCTAGAAATGAAGAGTGGCGGTCTGACACTTGAAGAAAGCTTCTTACAGCTCACTTCCCAGAGTCAGAGAAAAGGAGGAAATAAATAATGCTGGCTATTTTAAAACGCGAGCTGTCAGCGTATTTTAACAGCGCAATCGGCTACATAGTGCTGGCAGTTTTCTACTTCTTCTCAGGTATGTATTTCTATTTATACTGCTTATACTACGGCTCAGCTTCACTGACCCCTGTATTTGCGAATATGTTTATGATTATTCTCTTCCTCATTCCGATTATCACGATGAAATCGTTCTCTGAGGAAAAGCGCCAGAAAACCGACCAGGCACTTCTGACCGCCCCAATAAGCCTTTTCGAGGTTGTTATGGGCAAGTTCTTAGGTGCTTTTGTGATGTATTCGTGCTGTGTAGCTATCTTTTTGCTTTACACTCTCGTTATCTGCTTCTTCACTACCCCTGACTGGGCAGTTATCCTGTGCACGATACTCGGTATGCTGCTTTTAGGTGGAGCGCTTATCGCTATCGATATTTTCGTTTCCGCTCTCACTGAAAGTCAGGTTATCGCCGCTGTAATCAGCATCGGTGTCGGTCTGCTTGTCTATATGATTGACTCTCTGGCAAGTATCACTCAGTCACAGTTTTTGATTAACATCTTAAGCACTGTTTCTTTCAACTCTAATTTCAACAACTTTACATACGGTATTTTAGACCTCTCAAATGTTGTGTTCTTTGTCAGCGTAATCGCGATTTTTGTGTTCCTGACAATCCGCGTATTTGAGAAAAAACGCTGGAGCTAAGGAGGTGTGAGCATTGAATAACAACAAAGAAATGGAAAAAATCTTAGAAAAAGATACTGCTCAGACCCCTAAAAAGGAGAAAAAGCAGAATAAGCTCATAGCTTTCTTAAAGTCAAGAAACGCTAAACGCGGCACAACCGCAATCGTTCTGACAGTTTTATTCATCGTAGCAGTTGTCGGTCTTAACATCGTCGCAAATTTGCTGACAAACCGCTTCCCAGCTTTAAGTGCTGACCTCACTACTAACAACATCTACGAGCTCACAGAGCCGTCTGTTGAGTTTATGGACGCACTTACAAAAGATGTAACCGTGTATGTCCTCACTCCTGAGGATAACCTCGAGTCCCAGGGCGAGTACAATGTTCAGGTCAACAAGCTGCTCCACGCTTTTGACCAGCAGTCAACTCATTTTGACCTCAAATATGTTGATCTGACACAGAATCCTACTTTCACCACTTCTTATCCTGATATCAACTGGAACAGCTCATCATACCTGATGTTGGTTGAACACGGTAGCGAATACATAGCTGTGGCACACGAAGATGTCTTTACCTATGACGAAGAGTACTACTCCTACTATGGTGAGTATATTGTCAATGGTCAGAATCTCGAGCAGGCGCTTCTCACCGCTATCTTAAATGTTACCACTGAGGAAAAGGTCGGTGTAACTATGCTTTCAGGTCACGGAGAGAGCGATTCAACTTCGTTTATCTCACTACTTTCAAATAACGCTTATTCCGTTGAAACAGTGAACCTATTAAACGGCGAGATTTCTGCTGATTCACAGTTTGTTGTGCTTTACGCTCCGACAACCGACCTTGATAAAGACAGTTACGACACCCTTGTCAACTGGCTTTACAACGACGGAGAGTACGGCCACACCCTGCTTTTTGTTCCTAACGATACAATTACAGCTGATACTCCGAATATCGACTTGTTGCTTGAGGAATGGAATATGGGTGTTTCAAAGAGCCTCATTTACGAAACCGATGCTCAGTACATGACAAACTCTATGTATCCAAACCTGATTTCAATTTATAACTACGCTGAAACCGAGTTTTCTTCAGGTATCCGTGACACTTCAATCCCTGTTGTTATGATGTACTGTATGCCTGTTGAGATTTTTGACTCCGGTGCTACAGCTCTTCTCACTTCTTCAGCAAACGCAGTTGAAATGCCACTTACTGCTGATGAAAACTGGGATTTCAACGAAGAAGAGCCAAAGACTTTAAACGGTGCCGCAATCTCATCCCAGGGCAACGAAGATGATACCGCTTCTTCAAATGTAGTTGTATTCGGCTCATATGCCGCTTTCTCTGACGCAGCTCTCTCTGCTACAAACTTCAACAACTCAGCGTATATAGTCAACCTCTTTAACACTATCGCACAGCGTGACGATGCTACTATCACAGTTGAAAGCAAGGCTATCGATTCCGGCGAGCTCGGCATCACCTCATCTTTCACAGCAACAGTTCTCGCTGTTATCTTCAGATACCTTGTACCGATTGCAGTATTAGCTGTCGGCGTAGTAATGTGGTTACGCAGGAGGCATAAATAATGGCTGAAAATAAAGAAAACTTAAACGCGCAGGGAGCTTTTGAAATAACCGAAGCTGAAAACGCGACAGAAAATAATGGAAACGACGCTCTGAAATCCTTTTTAGAGCGCGACACTTCAGACAAAGCAGAGAAAAAAAATGAAAGCAAAAAAGAAAAAAAGCTTTCGAAAAACGCGCTGTGGATAATTATCGCAGCCGCTGTAGTGCTCGTTATCTTTGCTGTGGTGATGCTTCTTAACTTTATCCCACAGAAAAACGAGCCTGCTGACATAGACTTCGGCACTGATGTCACCCTGCAGGTTGACGAAAACGGAGAGCATCAGGCAAACCTCGTGCTAAACGAGAAGGGCAAGCTTGACAATAACAGCTACGGCACTCTGCTTTCATACACTCCGTCTGACATAGCTAAGATTGATGTCAAAAACCAGTCAGGCTCCTTCACGATTCTAGCACAAACACCTGTTAGTATAGACGAAGAAACAGGCGAAGAAACAACCGACTCCACCATCTATACCCTGGTAGGCTTTGAAGATATCAGCCTTCTGGGCGGTGGTCCTGACACTATCGCAAACGATGTTGCAAAGCTCGACTTTATAAGCGTTGCAGATATAACAGGAAAGAAAGCCTCTGACTACGGCTTTGACTCACCTAGGGCTACTGTTAAAACAACCTTCACCGACGGCACAAGCGCTACCATTATTCTAGGTAATCAGGCTCCGTCAAATCTCGGCGAGTATGTTATGTTTGGCGACAGCAAAACTGTTTATGTTGTTGCAACTGACTCAGTAGACGGACTTTTGTTCTCAGTGCTCGACCTTGTTGACCTTACTGTCAACGACTCAGCTGCAGACACTGCCTCTTCGGAGCTTGAGTCTGTCACACTTTCGGGCACAGCCTACGGCGACACTATCGAAATCAGACCAAACGAAGACAGAGCAATCGACTCTTCTTATGTGATGATTTCTCCTAAGAAAATGTTCATCAGTGAGGTTGAGGCGGCTAACATCTCGGGTGCAATCCGCGGTCTTTATGCGCAACAGGCAGTCTGTGTAAATCCAAGCTCAGCTCAGCTCTCAGAATATGGGCTAAGTACTCCTTACGCACAGATTTCTGCTATATATCCGGACACTACCGTGAATATAAAGGCGTCAAAACCTGATGACGACAGCGTCTACATCATCGCTGATTCTAATATCATCTACAAAATAGAGGCTTCGTCTGTGCCGTGGGTTTACACAACCTTTGACAAACTCAGACCTGATGTTGTCATCAATCCAAATTTCAGCTCTATTTCAGAAATCGTTGTGACCGACTCAAGCGGAACCTACGACTTTGATGTAAAAACCGTGAGCGAGACCGTAGATACCACTGACGGCGCGACTGAAACTGTAGATGTAACAACAGCTACCTATAACGGCAAAACTCTGGATGAGGATAATTTCTACACCTTCTATCAGAATCTGTGTAATATGCAAAACGCGGGTAATAATGTTTCCGCCCCGTCAGGCAAGCCTGCTATCACTATAAAGATTTCCTACTCGACAGGGAGAACTACCGACACAGTAGAAATCTACTCAACAGGAAACACCAAGTACATCGCTAAACTCAACGGCGAAACCCTGTGCCTTGTTTACAAGAGCTACTGCACTAAGTTTGAGAATGCTGTGCAGGATTTGATAAACGGTAAAACTGTCAGCAGTTTCTAAGCCTTTCATACTTTATTTACTAAAAATATACACACAAAAACAGCGGGCAGATTGTCCGCTGTTTTTTCTTGATTGTAAGTCAATTTATGTGATATAATGACTTTATACTAAAATTTCGGAGGAAAGTATGAAAAAGCTTATTTGCCTTGTTCTTACCTTAATTATGATTTTGTCTGCTCTCACTTTCACAGTATATGCGGATAATAATTCAAGCAGCGAGCCGATTACAGGTGATGTCGGCGGGGACCTCACTGTGTCTATCACAGACGCTACACTGGTTCAGTTGTATCTTGCCCAGAACGGAGAGCTTTCTTTAGCACAGAAGGTTTCTGCAGACACCAACGGCGATGCCGAAGTGACTATACTGGACGCTACTATCATTCAGCTGTATCTTGTAAGCCTTATTGACACTTTCGCCGGCGATAGCGACAGCGTACCGCTTTCGGACAGTATCGGTAGAATTAACACTCTTCATAATATAATGCTGTACGAGGAGCTCCCTTACGACACCTACACCCTGAAATACGAGGATGAAAACGGGGTGCTTGCTACTTGTGCTGATATTTGTACAATAGAAATCAGCGACACTACCGACATTCCGTCATACAGCGACCTTATAAAAGAAAATGTCGCACCGATAAACGCTACTAAAATCGGTGTTTATAACTCAAGTTCAGAGCGTATGGGAAGTATCTCCTTGCCGTCAGGCTTTGCACCAATACTAAGCGAAAAGCTCTACTCCTTCGGTGCGATTTCCGACACTCATTTAGGTCAGAGTCCGACTTCAAAAAACGACTACTATAGTACCTCAACTGAAGATTTTATCCGCGCGATGACATATTTTTCTCAGGAAGAGAATATTGATTTCATCGCTCATTGTGGTGACATCACAGTATACAGCACAGAAGAAGAGCTTCAGCTTTACAACTCACTTGTCAACGAGTACGCTGGAGGACTCACTCTCCATGTAGCTGCGGGCAATCACGAGGAATATCTATACAACAGCAGCGACTACCTCGAAGAATATATGGGTAACCTTCTGTACTATTCCTTCACCCACAATGATGATGTCTACATATTCGTCGGTATTATGAGCTCGCACGAAGACAGACTTTTTCTAGATGGCGAACTACAGTGGCTTTACGAAACACTCGAAGAAAACCGCAATAAGAGATGCTTCGTTTTCCAGCATATATTGACTAAGGAAGGTAGTGGCGACGCACTGAACCTGCTCTCTTCCTGTAAGCTCAAAGAATACAAAACCTCTATTGCTTTCAAAAACCTGATGAGCCACTATGAAAACGCGATACACTTCCACGGCCACAGTCATATGGCTTTTGAGCTTCAGCAGTACAGCGAAACCGCTAACTACGACAATGTTTTCGGTTCTCACTCGGTGCATATTCCTTCGCTCTCAGTTCCGCGAGGTGTGAGCGACGAGGGAAAACTCAAGACTATGTTCGAAAAATCCGAGGGCTATGTTGTCGATGTTTATGAAAACGGAATTTATCTGCGCGGTCGCGATTTTGTGAACAATCAGGATGTGCCGATTTCTCAGTACTATCTCGACACCACCTTAAAGACAATTGAGGAAAACACCTTTGTTGATACAACAGGGCTTATTGACACCTCGACTACACAGTAAACAATTAGTTTCAATATCTCAAAAGCACCGATTTTTCGGTGCTTTTTCTTTATGTAAATCCGCCCTTATCATTGACAAATGCACCTAAAAATGAGATAATAACGATGTATGTAACCTATATTAGGGAGGAATTGTAAATGGCTAAAGAACTAGCTAAGTCTTACGACCCGAAACAGGTCGAGGACAGAATTTATGACTTCTGGATGGAAAACAACTATTTCCACGCAGAAATAGATAAGGATAAGAAGCCTTACACTATCGTTATGCCACCGCCAAATATCACAGGACAGCTCCACATCGGCCACGCGCTGGATAACACTCTGCAGGATATTCTCATCCGTTTCCGCAGAATGCAGGGCTACTGTGCACTGTGGCTTCCGGGTACTGACCACGCTTCTATCGCTACTGAAGCAAAGGTAGTTGAAGCTATCAAAAAAGAAGGTCTGTCAAAGGAAATCTTAGGCAGAGAGAAGTTTTTAGAGCGTGTATGGGACTGGAAAGAAGAGTACGGCTCAAGAATCACAAAACAGTTTAGAAAGCTCGGCACTTCCTGCGACTGGGAGAGAGAACGCTTTACAATGGACGAGGGCTGCTCTGAAGCAGTAAAAGAAGTTTTCGTCCGTTTATATAACGAAGGCTTAATTTATCAGGGTGAGAGAATCATCAACTGGTGTCCTCACTGTAAGACATCTATCTCTGATGCAGAGGTTGAGTTTGAGGAGCAGGCAGGTCATTTCTGGCACCTTCGCTATCCTCTCACTGATGGTAGCGGTTACCTCGAGCTTGCTACTACTCGTCCTGAAACACTCCTTGGCGATACTGCTGTTGCTGTTAACCCAAACGATGAGAGATATAAAGACTTAGTCGGCAAGACTCTCACTCTACCTTTAGTTGGCAGAGAAATTCCTATCGTTGCTGACGACTATGTTGAGATGGATTTTGGTACAGGTGTTGTTAAAATCACTCCTGCTCACGACCCTAACGACTTCGAAGTTGGTCTTCGCCACAATCTCCCAGTACTTAACTGTATGACAGACGACGCAAAAATCACTGAGGACTATCCTGCATACGCAGGTATGGACCGCTATGAAGCAAGAAAAGCTATCGTAAAGGATTTACAAGAGGGCGGTTTCTTAGTTGAGATAGAGGACTACTCTCACAACGTCGGCACCTGCTATCGTTGCCACACAACAGTAGAGCCACGCGTTTCTAAGCAGTGGTTTGTAAAAATGAAGCCACTCGCTGAGCCTGCTATTGAATGTGTTCGTGACGGACGCGTAAAGTTCGTTCCTGAACGTTTTGATAAAATCTACTACCACTGGATGGAGAACATCAAGGACTGGTGTATCTCCCGTCAGCTTTGGTGGGGTCACAGAATTCCTGCTTACTACTGTGAGCAGTGCGGTGAAACAGTAGTCGCTAAAGAAGCTCCTTCAGTATGTCCAAAGTGCGGTTGCACACATTTACATCAGGACGAAGATACTCTTGATACTTGGTTTAGTTCAGCACTCTGGCCATTCTCAACTTTAGGCTGGCCAAACGATGCTGAAGACCTCAAATACTTCTACCCAACTAACACTCTTGTCACAGGCTACGACATCATCTTCTTCTGGGTTGCACGAATGATTTTCTCAGGTATGCACCATATGAAAGAGGTTCCGTTTAACACCGTGTTTATCCACGGTATTATCCGCGACTCACAGGGCAGAAAGATGAGTAAATCGCTCAACAACGGTGTTGACCCGATTGAAGTTATCGACAAATACGGCGCTGACGCGCTGAGATTCTTCCTCGCTACAGGTAACTCACCTGGTAACGATATGAGATTTTCTGAAGAGCGTGTTGAAAGTTGCCGTAACTTTGCAAATAAGCTTTACAACGCATCTCGTTTTGTTCATATGAATATAGACGACCACGATGTAAAGTGCGAGCTACCAGACACTTTAGAGCTTGAGGATAAGTGGATACTCTCCACTCTCAACACTCTCTCAAAGGAAGTCACCGACAATCTCGACAAGTTCGAGCTCGGTATCGCTGTACAAAAGCTCTACGACTTCATCTGGGACTGCTACTGCGACTGGTACATCGAGCTTGCTAAGTCAAGATTAAATGGCGACGATGCAAAATCTGCTCAGAACGCTAGACAGGTACTTCTTTTCGTACTTGACAAAATTTTGAAGCTTTTACATCCGTTTATGCCATTCATTACTGAGGAAATCTGGCAGACTCTCCCTCATCAGGGCGAAACAATTATGCTCGAGAAGTATCCTGAGTATACTGACGCTCTCCACTTCCCGACTGAAGCATCACAGATGGAAGTTATCATGGAAGCTATCACTGCTATCCGTACCCGTCGTAACGAGATGAATGTTCCGCCGCCAAAGAAAGCAAACTACTTTATCGCTACTGATAAGAAAGATACTTTCACACACGGTGTTCAGTTTATCAAGAAGCTCGCTTCTGCTACTGAAATTGAAATCGGTGACGAGTTTACCTTAGACAAAGCCGTGACAGTAGTCACAAACGACGCTAAAATCTACATTCCTATGAGCGATCTCGTTGACAAGGAAGAAGAGCTCAAGCGTCTGAACAAAGAGCTAGCTCAAGTTGAGAAAATGCTCGCTCAGGACGAAGGTAAACTCAACAACGCAGGCTTTATGGCAAAAGCTCCGGAAGCTGTAATTGAGAAAATCAAAGGTCAGGCTGAAAGAGAAAGAGAGAAAATCGCTCTTATTAAAGCCGCTATTGCTGACCTTGACTAAATTCTATAACAAAACATCAACCCCGAGGAAAATCCTCGGGGTTTTGTTTTGGGGAGCTATATTATGTTAGATTTCAATAGCATACATGAGTAATCTTCCATCTACGCTTTCGCATTTAAATTGCAAGGTTTTTGTAGTCTTTTTGCCGTCTTTGAAGTTAGCTGTAACATCAAGCGAAAACTCATTAGCGTGAGCGTTGAATTCGTTCATAAAAACCGGGTCGGTATCAACATTTCCGTCTTTATCCGGTGACAATACATACTCGCCCTCCTTAAAACTGAAACTAAAAGCCATTCTCAGCGGGATTGAACCGTCTACCCATTCTTCAGGAATTTCAAATTCAGCCTCTTCCTCGTTAAATACACTTCGACTTTGCGGTTGGCAGTTATAATCGAAGGTGCATGCTGATGCCCAAAGGAAATTATTGCTCGACCCTGTAGCACCGTACTTTTCAATCTCTTCTTCGGTTAACGCTGTAGCATCTAACAAACCTTCATAGTCAGGATTGTATGAAAGACAGCTGTTATTCGCCGAATATGTTATGCTTTCAATATTGTCGCCAGCACAAATCATCTCAATTGTAAATTCTTTCATCAAATCGAGAAGTTCTTCGTCGTTATCTTCAACAACTAAATTTTTATTTTCATCGAGATATGCGTGTAGCTTAAAGTGTCCAAAATCGGAATAGTTCTCAATCTCGCCCACCTCTACATACATCTCAGGTTTTAATTCCGCCGCTCCTACTGTAATCACAAAATTATGCTCACTGTCAGGTTTATTTCCGCCAAACGGG
Source organism: Ruminococcus sp. (assembly GCA_017410265.1). Taxonomy (GTDB): domain Bacteria; phylum Bacillota; class Clostridia; order Oscillospirales; family Acutalibacteraceae; genus Ruminococcoides. The sequence continues at coordinate 109,139 of JAFQRC010000010.1, forward strand.
ATAACACTCAAGCCGATTATGAGCGCGAGCACTGCCGCTACTGCGGATGTGAATTTGATAGCTATATGTTTAGACTTCCCAACAACACACACCTCAGTTTTTGCACTTTGCATATTTTCAATTGTGCTTTCGATTAGTGAATCGGGAGCTGTGATACTCCTGATTGCGTTTTTATAATTATCTTTCATAAACTGTCACCATCTTCCAGTATTTCTCGTAGTTTTTTTCTTGCTCGTTGCAGTTGCGAATTTACCGTGTTTTTACTTTTTTTGAGAATCTCTGATATCTCAGGAACGGTGTACTGTTCAAAATAGTACAGATACATCACGTTTCTGTAGTTTATCGGCAGGGAGAAAATCAGCTCAAGTGCCGACAAGTCCTCTTCTTTTGCAACGCTGAAATCGGGCTTTAACGGCTCGGTGCGGGTATTCCACACAGATTTTCTGAGATTCTTGCATTTGTTGATTGTAACTCTGATCAACCAGTGTTTAATGTGCACATCATCAAAAAGAGGAGCGTTATTAGTCAGAAGTGAAAGGCAGACTTCCTGAAAAATGTCGCTAGCGTCATCGGGATTTTTCAAGTTCTGCAGAGCTATACGATATATCATATCTGCGTGCTGTCTTACAATCTGCTCTGCTTTTTCTTTTTTTTCTGTCAAATCTGACATCTTCTCTCCCCCTTTCACTAATAATACAACTGAGCATATAGAAAAAAGTGCGGTTTATAAAAAATTCTTACTATACGAAAAAGCCTCCCTTGTTTAAAGGGAGGGAGCCACGCTAGTGGTGGAGGGTTCGTCACGGCTTCTTTCTGCAAAACTCTGCCATACAGCATTTCTCGCACATAGCTTTTCGTGCTGTGCACACAGCTCGTCCGTGTAAAACTATGCGGTGGCAAAAGTCGTTTGACTCGTCTTGGGGCAGTAAGTCCCTAAGAATAAACTCGATTTTTTTAGCGTCCTTCTCGCTATGAAGTCCGAGTCTGCGCGTGATTCTGATGCAGTGAGTGTCTACAACCACCGCAGGCTTTTTGAAGATATCGCCCATAACAAGATTCGCAGTTTTTCGACCGATACCCGGCAGAGTAATCAGCTCTTCGAGTGTATCGGGCACCTCACCGCCGAAATTTGACACGAGCATTTTACACAGCTCCACCAAATCTCTCGACTTTGTTTTATAAAGTCCGCAGGATTTGATATACTGCGCCACCTCATCATAAGTCGCATTTGCAAAATCCTCAGCATTTTTGAATCGCTCAAAAAGCGCAGGAGTCACCATGTTTACTCTTGCGTCTGTGCACTGTGCCGCAAGGCGGGTTGCGATGAGAAGCTGTAGCGGGTCTGTGTATGTCAGCGAGCAAATCGCGTCGGGATATTCCTTTTTCAGGGCTTCGACTGCACTTTGTGCTATCTGTTTCTTGGTCATTTTTTCACCTACTTTGTAAAACAATTGTACCATATTATCTTTTTTTACTCAAACACTTTATTTTTTTATACTATGAGGGTATAATGAAGCATATTATTTTTGAAAGGATACCTTATGTATCAGAATTACATTTTCGACCTCTACGGCACGCTGATTGATATCCGTACCGACGAGAGTGGCGATGATTTCTGGGAAACTGTCGCCGAATTTTACTGTGAAAACGGTGCTGTTTACACAGGAAAAGAAGTCAGAAGAGAGTATCACCGACTTTCTAAAATCGAAGCCAGGTTGCTCCATCTGATTCATCCGCTGTACCGTAACATTGACATCAAGCTTGAGAAAGTTTTTGCAAAGCTATATAAGCTAAAGGGCGTTAACCCGACTGAAAAGCTTGTTGCACAAACCGCTGTCAAATTCAGAAAAGCTTCTACAAAGTTTATTGAGCTGTATGACGGCGTAATTGATTTGCTAGATAGTCTGAAAAAAGCGAACAAGAATGTTTATCTACTCTCTAACGCTCAGCGTTGCTTCACTTATCCTGAGCTTTTAGAGCTCGGACTTGTGGACTTCTTCGACGGAATTTTCATCAGCTCTGACTGTGCTTGTTCAAAACCGCAGAAAACCTTTTTTGACAAGCTCATCCGTCACTACAAGCTCGATAAATCAAAAACCATTATGATTGGTAACGACTGCATCACCGATATGCTTGGTGCAAAAAGCGTTGGCATCGACTCGCTGTACATTCATCAGGACATCAGCACTCCGCTTGAGGGCAAAAAGCTCTACTGCAACTACAAAATCATGGACGGCGATGTCACAAAAATCAAGGAATATATCCTCTGTTCGTAATAAGGAGGCAATATGAAAAGCAAGCTTTTTTCATCAATCGCGCTTTTGGTTTCGGTTGTCGCTTTCTTTGCCAGCGTTGCCTTTCTGGTGTACAAAATTCAGAATAAAATGCCGTACACCACAGTTATTATCCAGCTTGTTCTGACTGGAGTTATCGTACTTCTGTGTGTAGTGAACTTCATCTATCTGTTCACAACCGACCACAAGGATAACGATGAAGATAAATAGATTAATACTAAACTTATGTTTACTTCCTAAAAAAGGACCTCACTCTTGTGAGGTCCTTTTTCATTTATTTGTTATTCAAGTTTTGCCAGATAGCGTTGTATCAAAGTCGCATCAAATACTTTGATTTCACCGTCACCGTCGACATCAGCAACGAGCTTCTGCTCTTCTGTCAGCTCACTGCTCTTTGCGATATAGCGCTGAATCAGAGTAGCGTCGAATACCTTTGTTTCGCCGTCACCGTCAACATCACCGAAGACTGCGCCCGGATTATCACCAGGATTAGGGTCGTTTGTCGGACCTTCTGTCGGGTCATCTGTTGGATCTTCCGTTGGATCTTCTGTTGGCTTATCTGTCGGGTCTGTAGTATCTCCAGGAATTGTTTCCCACTTGTTTGTCTTGTTGTTAAATGTTCCGCCTGCCTTGAACTCAAGATTGTCGGTCTGTACACCGCCTGCGGCATTGTTGAAGATGATATTCTCGTATGCAATAGGGAATGTAAATGAGAAGATCTGAACACCATCAACGGTATCTACATATGTCATTGTAGCACCAGGCCAGGAAGCATGCTCGTTTTCACCTGTCCATGCATATACATGAGAGTAACCCCAACCCGCTTCGTCAGCGAGATAAACAGTTACTTCAGTTGGAGCGTCAGTTGGCGCATCTGTTGGCGCGTCTGTTGGCGCATCTGTTGGCGCGTCTGTTGGCGCGTCTGTTGGTGCATCTGTCGGTGCATCTGTCGGTGCATCAGTTGGTGCATCAGTTGGTGCATCTGTCGGTGCATCAGTTGGTGCATCTGTCGGTGCATCTGTCGGTGCATCTGTTGGTGCGTCAGTTGGTGCATCTGTTGGCGCATCTGTCGGTGCATCTGTCGGTGCATCTGTTGGCGCATCTGTCGGTGCATCTGTTGGTGCGTCTGTTGGCCCTTCTGTTGGTATGTATACATCATCAGGAGATTCATACCACTCGTTGGTTACATTATCGTAGTACCAATTGTTCTGAAGCTTCAGGTCAGCCGTCTTTTCATTGTCCACACCATTATTGAAAATGACATTATCATAGTATTTGTCATATGTAAACTTGAAGATTGCTGCACCGTTTGATGTAAATGTGTTTGTAAATGTCATAGCCAGACCAGGCCATTCAACAAGAGAATCATTATCGTTCCACAGATAAATGTTCTGATGTGTCCAGTTAGCAGAGTTAATCAGATATACTGTGATACTCTGATCAGGCACTTCTGTCGGATCCTGTGTTGGCTCTTCTGTTGGTGGCTCTGTCGGTTCAACCACTGTGTAGTCAACATTTTCAATCCATTCGTTTGCCTCATTATCATAGAACCAGTTATTTTTGATAGCTACTGCACCTGGTTGAGTCAAAGCATTATTAAATATAATATAGTCGTATGAATATTTAAAGTTAGCTTTATATACTTCTTTACCCTCTGCTGTATATCCGACAAGTGTCATAACCTCGCCAGGCCACTGTGCACTTATGTGTGTTGTACCATCAAGGTACGCATAAGCTAATACATTCTCCCACTTAGCACTATTCACAAGGTAAACAGTGATATCAGCGTCGGTCAACGGTGGCTCTGTTGGTTTTTCTGTTGTTGCCTCAGTTGGCTCCTCTGTTGTTGCCTCAGTTGGCTCTTCTGTTGTTGCCTCAGTAGGCTCCTCTGTAGTTGCCTCAGTCGGCTCTTCTGTAGTTGCCTCAGTCGGCTCTTCTGTAGTTGCCTCTGTTGGCTCCTCTGTAGTTGGCTCAGTAGGCTCTTCTGTTGTTGCCTCAGTAGGCTCTTCTGTAGTTGGCTCAGTAGGCTCTTCTGTTGTTGCCTCTGTCGGCTCTTCTGTTGTTGCCTCTGTCGGCTCCTCTGTGGTTGGCTCAGTAGGCTCTTCTGTTGTTGCCTCTGTCGGCTCCTCTGTGGTTGGCTCTGTCGGCTCTTCTGTTGGAGTCTCAGTAGACTCTTCTGTTGGAGTCTCAGTCACTACTGGTGTAAAAGTTATTGACTCTCCGAATTCAATTAATTTCTCTGATTTAAAGACGATTCTGTTCATCTTAGTATCAGCTAAAGTCAACAGATTGGTAGTGATTTCATACACGCCTGTGTCAGCGGTTACCTCAAACTTACCACAGAAGACAACGCTGGTTTCATCATTAAACTTAACCCCGCTGACCTTTGAAAAATTATAAAATATTTTTCCGTCATCTTTAAAATTATAAACAACATCTTTCATGACAGGGAACATTATTTCCAGGTCATCATTACCTTCTTCATCAACATCAGGTAAAAAGTCAAGACCTTCAGTATCATATGTCATATGTACATCCAGGCTGTTGATTTTTCTTTCAGGATAGCTGATATTGTATGTATAGGTATAAATATCGCCCTTTTGTACCTGATAGTACTGATCTTCAACCTTGACATAGACTTTATCAGGGTCAATATCCTCGGCAAAAGTAGACATCGGCATGATTGTGAATACACTCAGTACCAACACTAATGCTAAGATTATGGACACTAATCTCTTCATAAAAATTCCTCCTGCAATAAATATAAATGCACTACGCATAAATCTACACAGTAATTATATCACTATAAAATCATATTTTCTATATTAAATATTCACAATATCACAGGTACAATTCCGACTAAATGCACAACTAAGCTCTCTAAAATACATTTGTGTTGGTGTTAAAACAGTATTTTGAACAAAAAATAAGTCCGTAACCGACTGGTCACGAACTTTAAGGCTTACACCCTGAAAACTGAATAAAGAGTGAGAGATAAAGAGAGTGCGGAATTGACCAAAGAATCAATGTGGTCAAGCCCTCGACCTATTAGTACTGCCAAGCTAAACATGTCACCATGCGTACACACGCAGCCTATCAACCTCGTAGTCTACAAGGGGTCTTACTCGCATAAAGCGATGGGATATCTAATCTTGGAGTTGGCTTCACGCTTAGATGCTTTCAGCGTTTATCCAATCCGTACATAGCTGCCCAGCTGTGCCACTGGCGTGACTGCTGCGTAGTAAGAGGGGTTGTACTCAGTCAGTTCAACTTCCACAGGATCCTTGCCTTCCTGCGTGACCTTTGCAACATAGCCTTCCTTCATG
>JAFQRC010000011.1 GCA_017410265.1 Ruminococcus sp.
TGAATGGATTGATAACGGACATAATAATTTTGACGATGTGAATACATGCATTTTGCGAATTGAACTAACACACGGATTACTGTTATCTCACGGAACTCGTTATGATATTGATTTTTCTAAGTGACTGACCAATTCCAATTTGACGAGGAGAATGTATATGAAATACAAAGGAACACTTATTGTTGTTAAAGATTGTAACCGTGCGTTAAAGTTCTACAGTGATATGTTTGGATTTCAACTACTTCAGGACAACGATGGTAATATGGAATTGACGAATGATATATATTTACAGGAATTGGGATACTGGGAACAATTCACAAAAAGAAGTGTAATTCAAAACAGTAATCAATCTGAGTTGTATTTTGAAGAGCCCAACATAGAACAATTTGTAGAGCGTCTTGAAACACTTTACCCTGAAATCGAATATGTCAATCATCTGATGACACACAGCTGGGGACAAAAGGTGGTTAGATTTTACGATTTGGATGGTAACTTAATTGAAGTAGGAACACCGGTGTAATCAACAAATTGCAATTTGCCGAGCAGTAAAGTTGATAACATTTAAGTTGATGTAATTTAAATTCTAATTTGCAGAACAAAAAGTTCACAGATAATTTATATATGCAATCTTGAAATGCGAAAACTAACGTTTATAATGAAAATATAAGCTGTAATCATCAAAGGTGGTTTTGAGTATGAAAAAGTTTTTGACATTAGTTTTAGCTTTGATTTGTATACTGTCTGTTGTAGGTTGCTCTGATGCTCCTGCGGATAGCGTGAAAACTATCGAAGGTAACTTGAAAACATACTATGAAATGAGTGACGGTACCTGGCAAGTAGATGGCCACACTTATGAATACCGACATGAAATCACAGGAAGGTTACATAACGCCGTTGCTGATTCAACTTATGTGTATCTTAGTAACCTCGAAGAAATAACCTTCGACCAAGCGTGGAAAGCATCAGGACTTAGCAGTAACACAGAAGATTATTTTACTGTCGAAGAAGCTATCCTAGTAGAAATGGGAACAGGATCTGATCAGCAGTAAAGTTCACAAATAGTTTAAAAAAGTAGTATTGACAAGTGAAAACAAACGATTATAATGAAAGCATAAATTGAAGTGTCAAGCGAGTTTATATATAAAAACAAAATCTGACCCGCATTAAGCAAAGAATACAGCTGTGTATTGAATAGGGAAGTATATATTATGATAAAATGTGATTATTACGATGGACCACTAGAGGATTCAGGCTTGCCTCAGGAAGAAAGAGACCGTTTGTATGAAGAAGCTATTCTTGAAGATGAGAATCTTACTGAGTGGCCAGATATAGAATAACCTGAAGAACATAAAAACTTAATAACATTAGGAAATTAGATTATAAAAGCGAAGCATTACAGATGGAATTCCTACCTGTAGTGCTTCTTTATTTTTTCTGCAAAAGTTTTTCTCAGCTTATAAAATGAGATGAATTACGACAAACAAAGAATGTTAAAATTTGCTGGGAAAAGTTATATTTTTTATAAAACACTTGAAATAGGAGGTGGTGTAAGTGAAAAGATCAAGCTACAAAAGTTACGATGAACTGCCGTTGTTTTTGCAGGCAGATTTAATTTCTGATGTGCTCGGAATTTCTATTTCGTCTGCGTATGAGTTGATGCACGAAAAAGGTTTCCCAGCACTTCGAATCGGCAACAGAATTGTTGTGCCGAGAGAAAAATTTATTCAGTGGGTAGATGAAAATACATCAAAGTAAAATGAAAGTTTATTGAATGGAGGAACACATTATTATTTACAAAAACGATAGCAACGGAAAATACTACAAAGTGCCAAACGCTTTGATGAAGCTTAATTTGTCAAGCGGTGAGATTGCTGTGTATAACTATTTGCTTTTCTGTGAGGACAGAAAAACTTTTAAATGTCATCCCAGTATCAAAACTATCGGCAAGGCTATCGGTATGTCAAAGAACACAGTCGTAAAATATATCAGAATGCTAGAGGAAAAATGTTTTATATATACCGACAATACGCTCGTAACTTTAGCGTCAGGCGAAAAACGAAACGGAAATCTTATGTACACAATCCGTCCGATAGAAGACGCGATAAAATACTTCCATGACAGCCAGATGTCACGGCTGGATTCAAGCTTTAAACACGGACGATGAGGGATGCACAAAGTGCCAATCGAGATTGCAGGAATAAGCGTGGGTGTCGTAAACGAACCCCTCGCACTCACATCGGACGGCAAAGCCGACCGTTAAGCGGTTTTTGAGCTGACACCGTAAGGTGTCAAAAATCACGGGTTTTGAAAATGATGGTGTCGTTGATAGAACTTGTGCGAATGTTGAGCCATTTTTGAGGGTGTCGTAGAGCTGTTTTAAGCAGTTTTTAAGAAAATCAAAATCTGACACGCAGTAAACAAAGATATAAACTTTGTCTGGATATTGTAAAAGTGTTGTGGTATGTTGTTGTGCTGAAAGGAGATGAATGTTATGGCAAAACGCAGACCTTCGGGTGACGGTATGGTCAGACTAAAAAAGAAAGGTCAGTGGGAGGGCAGAATAGTTGTCGGACACAAAGATGACAGCACTCCTATATATCGTTATGTCTATGGCAAAACTCAAAAAGAGTGTCTTTCGAAACTCCACACAATGATTGAACAGTATCGTGATGTCGAACTCACAGAACAAAGTAACATTACACTTTCCGAATGGCTCGACAAATGGCTGAACGATTATATGAAGTTCACTGTGCGAGAGAGTACGTGGCGTAGTTATAAAACCTATGTCGAAAATCACATCAAGCCGTATCTTGGCGACAAACAAATTGCGTTTATCTCAACTGCTGATGTTCAAAAAATGTATAACTACCTAAAAGAGAATGGCAGAAAAGAAGAACACCCTGTGCACGGCAAGAAACTTGCTGACAGCACGGTGAGGAGTGTGCATATGTTACTGCACGAAGCGATGGATGTAGCAGTAAGAGAACATCTGATTTTGAAGAATCCGACTAACGGCACAACCATTCCAAAATGCAACTATCCGCCAAAGCAAATCTTAACTGATGCACAGCTTAAAAAGTTTATGCAAGTCATCGACAAGGACGAGTTGTGGCGTGACTTCTTTTACACCGAGCTTACCACAGGACTAAGACGAGGAGAAATCTGCGGACTGAGATGGGAGGACTTTGATGAAGCTAATGGCAGACTGAAAGTTACACGAACTGTTCAAAAACAAAATGGGAACCTGACTTGGGGTGATACCAAAACTGAAACCGGCACACGCACGATTCAGTTGCCACCGAGCACAGCAAAGCGATTGAGCGATAGACACAAAAACTCAGTAGGTGAATGGATATTCCCGAATCTCTATAAACCAGAACTTCCAATCAATCCGAACACCGCATACAAGCGTATGAAAGAGTTGCTGAAAATCGCAGAGCTACCGTCAATCAGGTTTCACGACTTGCGACATACATTCGCAACCCACGCTCTCACAAGCGGAGTTGATGCAAAAACTCTCTCGCGAATACTCGGTCACACGAACGCATCGTTCACGCTCGATACATACACGCACGTCACAACGGATATGCAAAAGCGAGCGTCAAGCATCGTCGGTGGGTTTGTGAACAACCTTATCATAAAGGACGGTGAGTGAGATGGCTAACAGACGTAAAAACGGTGCAGGAACTTTACGCAAAAGAACAGATGGCAGATGGGAAGCAAGAGTAGTTGTCGGCTACGATGAAAAAGGTTACCCTAAGACAAAGAATGTTACATCAAAAAGCAAAACAGAGTGTCAGCGAAAGCTAAATGAACTCAAAGAGCAGTTCGATTCAGCGAGTGATAAGTGTAAATCGGAAATGTCATTTAGTGATTGGCTCAACTTCTGGTTTGAGAATTACTCAAAACCTGCCTTGCGAGAGTCAACAAAAGATTTCTACCGCAACCTTATCTACAACTACATCATACCTGAAATTGGAAACATACAGCTTGATAAACTGACAAGCTCTGATTTGCAACAGTTCTATTCAAAGCTCAAAAAGAGTGGCCGAAAAACTCGAACAGAATTATTCGGTGAAGGCTTGTCCGACAGAATGGTACGCTCGTGTCATACGACTTTAAAGTCAGCACTTCACAAAGCTGTGGACGAAGGCTTAATACGCTCAAATCCTGCGATAGGGTGCAAGCTCCCACCAAAGAAAGCGAAAGAAATGCAAGTGCTGACGAATGAAGAAATTCAGCGGTTTCTTATCCAAGCAAAAGAAGACGGATTCTACGAGTTCTTCTTGCTCGAACTTGCTACGGGTATGCGTAGGGGAGAAATACTCGGATTGCAGTGGGCTGACCTGAACTTCAAAACGGGTGAGCTACACATCACCAGACAAGCAAGTGTAGTAAACGGCAAGCTGAACATCTCTGTACCAAAAACAAAAACTTCCGACAGAATCGTTATCCTGCCGAAAGTTTTACTAGATATGCTAAGCGAGTATAAAAAGAACGTGAATTCAAAGTGGATATTCCCGTCACCTAAAAATGAAAATGTACCACGCAACCCTGTGAGTATGGGTAAGTCGCTAAAGAAGATACTAAGCAGAGCTGAGTGCAAGAATATCCGCTTTCACGACTTGCGTCATACCTTTGCTACGATGGCGCTCGAAAACGGAATGGACGTGAAAACGCTGTCAGCGATGATAGGTCACGTGTCAGCTGCAACTACGCTTGATGTGTACAGCCACCTGACGGATAAAATGCAAATTCAAGCGTCAATCAACATCGACCGAAAAATCGGCGGTACAGACGCAAAAATGCCAGAGGAGGAAACACCCGACCACAATACTGAAAAGCCACCACAACCAAAATTTGAGCCAAAGAAAGGAAAGATTCGAAAAAGTGGTACAGGCTGTATCTATCAGGTCAGCGATAACGTGTGGGAGGGTAGCTACTCTCCAAGACTTCCAAACGGCAAACGCAAGAAATTCAACATCTATGCAGGGACAAAAGAGGAGTGTGAAGTAAAGCTGAAAGAGTTGATAGAAAACGTGAAAACTGAAATTAAAGCAGAGAAAGAATATTCTAAATTAACTATACGTTGAATATGAAATTTATTTGTGCTATAATTTCTGTATGTTAGAGTCTATGGTGCAAACCATGTTTCCTGATTAGCGTTAGGAAAAATGTAATTAATATTCCTAAAGGAATTTTCGACTTTCAAGATAACTTGAAGGCTTTGTCTGTTTAATGAGACTCTAATATAATGTGGGGGATTGATTATGACACAGGAAAAACTAAGGGATACAATATGGATAACACGAATATCACGCGTAAAAGCTGAAAGAAGATTATTAGATAAGAATAGTTTTATTCAAGGCATTAATATATATTATTCATGCATTACTATTATCTTTTCGATATGTTCACTATTAGAAGTTTTTAAAGCTAATGATATCTTGAGCATCATAACAGTGTTTATGACAATATCGTTGTTAATAACCATACTTTACCTAAATTCGCTAAAGTATGAAGATATTGCAAGATGTTATAGGGATAATTATACAGACCTATATAAATTAGAATTAGAGCTAGGTCACGATATATCAAGCGAGAGGTTAGCTAGTATAGAGAAAGAATATTGTGAGTTATTAGCTGCATCATGTAATCATATTACTTATGATTATTATTGCACAATACATGAGGCTAATGACGATTTCAAAAAAGACAAGTGGAAGAGCATTAGACATAAATACTGGTTTGGATATATTTGGCGATTGTTAGTTAAAGTTTTTACTGTATTATTTCCTGTCGGTTTATGTGTTTTGTTATTATGGTGATTTTATGCAAGCTTATAAGGTTTGGAATGAGTTGTTTTCAAAAAAACATATAAAAGAGCATTACTATGAGAAAGTAAGATCGAAAACATCAGTTGGGTTAGATAAAATAACACCTGAAAAATTTGAATCTCAAATTGATGAAAATGTAGATATTATTTCAAGAAAAACTAATAATCAATCTTACAGATTTACTAGATATAAACAACTATTGTTTGTTAAAGGACCTGACAAGAAACCTCGTTCTGTTTCGGTGCCAACGGTTAGGGATAAACTTACATTATCCATTTTGAATGAAGTTATAGTTAAGGTTTTCAACAATAGTTGCAACACACGATTGCCTCAATTAATAATTAGAGAAATTTCTGATGAAATATCAAATTTTGATTCGTTTATTAAGCTTGATATTACATCTTTTTACTCCAGTATAAATCAGGAAAAACTCATATCTATAATAAAAACAAAAATTAGAAAAAAGGAAATTTTGTATTTAGTTAAGGAGGCTATACAAACAGATTCGTTACCATATCCTGTAAAAGATAAAATAGCTAGGCATAAAAAATTAAATGGAATACCAGAAGGGTTACCTATATCAAATTCTCTAGCTAATATATATTTATCTGAGCTGGACAAAAAGTTTAATTCAATAGAGAATATTAGATATTGGAGATATGTTGACGATATTTTGATTCTTGTGCAAGAAAAGGATTTATACAAGATAGAAAGTTTAGCTAGAAAAGAAGTCTCGACACTTGATCTATCTTTTAACGAAAAAACAGATTCAGGAAAGATAGTTAATGGATTTGAGTATTTAGGTTACAAAATATCGGGTTCAAGTATTACTGTGCGAAATAGTAGCGTATTAAAGTTCGAACAGGCTATAGAAGAATTGATTAGAACAATAAATAAGAAGAATACAGATTACATAGAATGGAAATTGAATAATAGGATAACAGGTTTTGTTTTAAATAATAATAAATATGGGTGGGCTTTCTTTTATTCACAGATAAGTGATATTAGTTTATTGTTTCATTTAGATGATTTTGTAAGAAAGATATTAAAAAGATATAAACTTGATAAGGTGCACTGCCGAAAGTTTGTAAGGACATATCATGAAATCACTAAAGCTTTGCACACAACAAAATACATACCGAATTTTGATAAGTATAAAATTGAAGATAAGCTAAAAGTTCTGGTTAAGATATATGGTGATGAGGTTAAAAACTTGTCGCACAAAGATATTGAAAGTAAATTTAGCTATCTTATGGCAAAAGAAGTTAGAGATATCGAAAGAGATATTGAACGCTTTTCATAATTCAGAAGTGATATATAGAATTGACCCGCGGTAAACAAAGATAAAGCACTGAAGTTTTGCTTCAGTGCTTTTGTGCGTTTCATCGCTCATTTCATCAATCAAAAAGTGTTGATATATGAGTGATGAAAATATATTTTTGTTTAAAAAGTTATTATCTCAAAATAAAAACTATTATATTATAATCTTATTTTGACTATATTAAACAACTCAAAATAAGTATCAAAAATGCTCTTATGAATTTCCTGCAAAAATTCTGGAAGTGGGACAAACTGTGGTCGTAGGCATATTTTGAGCAAATATGTATCAGGTTGTGGTGAGCTAAAAACATCAACTCTTAAAAACAAAAAACGCCCGAAAATGGCTTAGATAAGCCGTTTTTGGGCAAACAAAAAACCGACCTGTATAGGTCGGTTTGTGGTCGAGGTGACAGGACTTGAACCTGCGGCATCCTGGTCCCAAACCAGGCACTCTACCAAACTGAGTTACACCTCGAAAGCGTGCCTTATCTGACAGCCTTGTTATTATAACCGATAAAATTTTATTTGTCAAGCCTAAAATTACACTCTTTTCTACTTGTATTCTGCAAAAATTGATATTATAATGTTATTTGTATAGATATAATGAGTAAGTTTGTGCTGATTTGGAGTGAATTGAATGCGCAAAAAAGGTTTGGCGGCGATTTTGCCAGCGATTTTGTCGGTTGTTTTGTGTGCTGTGATTCTCTTGTGCTGTGGCGTGAGTGCCTCGGCGCTTGATGATAAGTACACAATCGATGAGCTGGGATTGTCACTTAAAATTCCAAAAGAATACTATGTCGTCACTCGTACACTTGAGCGTGATGATGAGGTTTTTTCTCAGCTTAAGCTTGACTACGACGAAACTATGACCGCGTTTTCGGCGGCTGATATTTACCTTCAGGCGATTAGCGATGACGGCTTGCTGAAGGTTACTCTTACTGAGGCTTCTGACGAAAATAGCAAGGCTATAAATAATTATTCCGAGCTTAGCGAAATTGAACGCAAGCAGGCGCTCGATGCCTTTATGAACAGTGGGGGCTACACTTCTGGCGTTGAGATTAAGCACAACGGGAACATCTACTTCGATTTAGCTTTTTCGACACCTGTCAGCAACTATACTATCTACTGCTACCAGTGTCACACCGTAATAAACGGAATGAATATTAACCTCACTCTTCAGAAAAACGAGGAGGAGCTGACAGCAGACGAAATCAAAGCTGTCACTGATATGGCTAACACCGTAAGCTTTGACAAGATAACGCTGAAATCCGGTCCGTCGTTTGAGTGGTGGAGGTTTTTGCTGTGGATTGTCATTTTAGTAGCGATTGCGTTTATCGTTAAATATTTCTATTCTCAGTACAACAAAAACGCTCAAAAAACACAGAGCACAAGACGCCCGGCAAAGCGTGTTGTGTCTGAAAATATGACAGAAAAAGAAGAGCTTTTGCATTCAAATAACGAATATCAGCAGGAGAGCGGGAATCTTCACACGCTGCTTAGTGAGCTCGGACTTGATAAAGACGATGATGAACAGCTCAGCTTCGATGAGCTTTTAGGCTATGACACAACTGACTACCGCGAGCGAGCTAACACTGAGCTTGACAGTTTTGACATCAAAGTTAAGAGCAAGGACAAGCGCAAGGGTGTTTCATATTTTGAAGACAGCGGAAAGGATATCAACTCAAAGCGCGACTATTTTGACGAGTTCTTTTCGGGGGAAACCGAGCACAGACCTTTCTATAAACGCGCTGTGAGTACTGTGACTTTGTATGCTAAGATGCTCTCACGACGCGTCGGAAATTTCTTTAAGAAGCTCTTTGGTGTTAAGAGCAAAAAACAGAATAAGAAACGCAGATAATAGTCAACAGCGGGTGCTTTTCTACAAATTAGCTAAAAATTTCTTAAATTTTAGTGAAATTTGTATATTTAAGCACCCGCTATGTTATTGAATTAACGATGTTTTTGGAATATAATTAGATGTAAATAATATCAGTATTATATACTGTACTATACTGTTTAAGTAAGGAGATATAAAAATGAGTAGAGTTTACAATTTTTCAGCAGGTCCATCTATGCTTCCTGAGTCAGTTCTCAAAAAAGCAGCTGACGAGATGCTCGATTATCAGGGCAGCGGTCAGTCTGTAATGGAGATGTCCCACAGAAGTAAGGTTTACGATGGCATCATCAAAGAGGCAGAGGCTTTATTGCGTGAGGTTATGAACATTCCTGATAACTACAAGGTGCTCTTCCTTCAGGGCGGTGCTTCTTCTCAGTTTGCTATGGTTCCTTTAAACCTCTTTAATAAGAGCAAGAAGGCTGACTATGTTATCACAGGTCAGTGGGCTAAGAAAGCTTACAAAGAAGCATGCAAATACGGCGAGGCTAAGGCTATCGCTTCTTCTGAGGATAAGACATTCTCTTACATTCCAAAGCTTGACAAGGCTACATTCACTCCGGATGCAGACTATTTCTACATCTGTGTAAATAACACAATCTACGGTACACTTTACCACGAGCTTCCTGACACAGGTAACGTTCCGCTCGTTGGCGATATCTCATCTTGCGTTCTTTCTGAGCCAATCGATGTTTCAATGTTCGGTATTCTTCTTGCCGGTGCTCAGAAGAACATGGGCCCTGCAGGTGTTACAATTGCTATTGTAAGAGAAGACCTCATCGGCAACGCTATGGATATCACTCCTACAATGTTTGACTACAAGACACACGCTGACAACGATTCAATGTTCAACACACCACCATGTTACACAATCTACATGGTTAAGCTCGTACTCGAGTGGGTTAAGAACGAAATCGGTGGTCTCGAGAAGATGAAGGAGTTAAACGAGAAGAAAGCAAAGCTTCTCTACGATTTCCTTGATAACTCAAAACTCTTCAAGGGTACTGTAGTTCCTGAGGACCGTTCACTTATGAATGTACCATTTGTTACAGGTGACGCAGACCTTGACGCTAAGTTTGTCAAAGAGTCAACAGAAGCTGGCTTTGTTAACCTCAAGGGTCACCGCTCAGTTGGCGGTATGCGCGCTTCTATCTACAACGCTATGCCAATCGAGGGCGTTGAGAAGCTCGTAGAGTTCATGAAGAAGTTTGAAGAAGAAAACGCTTAATCAGTACTTACTAAATAATAATTTTTAAAGAAGGTATTACCAATGTATAATATTCTTAAACTCAACAAAATCGCTGAAATCGGCACAAGCCGTCTTGGTGACAACTATAATTGCGTAGACGAATGCGCTACACCTGATGCTGTACTTGTTCGTTCAGCTTCTATGCACGATATGGAGCTTCCAGAGAGCCTTCTTGCTATCGCAAGAGCAGGTGCAGGCGTTAACAACATTCCACTTGACAAGTGCACTGAGAAGGGTATCTGCGTATTCAACACCCCTGGTGCTAATGCTAACGCTGTTATGGAGCTTGTTATCGCTGGTCTTTTCATGGGAAGTAGAAAGCTCGTTGAGGGTATCGAGTGGAACAAGTCTTTAAAAGGCAACGGCGACCAGGTTTTAAAGATGGTAGAAAAAGGCAAGAGCCAGTTTGCCGGTCCTGAAATCAAGGGCAAGACTTTAGGTGTTGTTGGTCTTGGTGCTATCGGTATCTTAGTAGCAAATGCTGCAAGAGCTCTTCATATGAATGTTATCGGTTACGACCCATATCTTTCAGTTGAGGCAGCACTTAAGCTTTCACGACATGTACATACTGTATCAAACCTTGATGAGCTCTACGCTCAGTGCGATTACATCACACTTCATGTTCCGCTTCTTGGCGATACAAAGGGTATGATTAATGAAGCTTCTATCGCTAAGATGAAGGACAATGTAAGAATCCTCAACTTTGCAAGAGATGGTCTTGTAGTGTCTTCTGACATCATCAAGGGTCTTGAGAGCGGAAAAATCGGTGCTTATGTAACAGACTTTGCTACTGATGACCTTTTAGGTGTTGACGGTGTTGTTGCTATGCCACACCTGGGTGCTTCAACTCCTGAAAGTGAAGACAACTGCGCTATCATGGCTGCTGACGAAGTTAAGCAGTACCTCGAGCTTGGTAATGTCAAGAACTCTGTTAACTTCCCATGCGTTTCTATGCCAAGATCAGGCGATGTAAGATTCTGTGTATTCCACCAGAACACACCAAAGGTTATCTCAAAGATGCTCGATGCTATTGGCGGTAATGTTGAGAATATGGAAAACAAGAGCCGTGGTGACTACGCTTACACAATCATTGACGCAACTGCCCCAAATGCTGATGCGCAGGCTAAGATTGAAGAAATCGACGGCATCATCAGACTCAGAGTGCTCTGATTAAACAGTATTTAAAACAGTATAAAAATCAGACCGTAGTGTAAAAGCTACGGTCTTTTTGTTTGCCTGTAAGGTAATAAGAATAAAAGAAAAGCACCGCAAAGTCTGCGGTGCAAATTCTCAAATGTATACTGATTTTAAATATTCTAAAAAGCTGTCACTTAGCAGAAAGTCAATCTCTTCGGGATTGTCGGGTAGGGCGAGTATTATCTGCTTATTATATTTTATGATATATGCGTCGTAGATAGCGCCCTTGAGTTTTCGACAGTTTTTTAAGGAAAGACCCGAATTTGACATAGCGCGGGAAAGTACGGTGATGAGGTTTTCGCTGTCATTTGCTGAAAAACCGCCTATGATTACGACGCAGTTGCAAAGCGTCAGACTTTCGCACAGGGTTTCACCGAGCTTTGTCGGAGCGACAGAGGCGATGACGCGATTTGCGCTCATATCTATTGTAGAGAGTCTGCTTTTCAGCGCTTTTTCGCAGTATGAGGTTTTTCGTGACTTGTAAAACAGGACATCGTATTTCATACTTTGCTCCTTTTATTTTTTAAGTGTGGCTTTGAAATCAGGATGAATAGTCATACTGGACTGGACATTGTTGAGGTTAAGACCGTCTGTTTGCCAGCCTGTGAAGGTGTAGTCGTAGTAATCATCACTCGGGAGTCCCGGAGTGCCTGGCGGAGGTGATACGGAGCTGCCCTGAGTAACATTTACGGTGTAGTACTCTGAGCCATCCCAGTTGACAAATCTGACTTCGTAAATACGAGCGACGGTTGCAGGAACTGTGTTACCCTCAGAGTCAGTGCCGGAAGTAGGGTTAGACGCAACAGTTGCTGAGAGAATCTCACTACCTTCTAAGTTACCCTTGCCGTCGTACCAGTTGATAAGACCTTTTGAATAAGCTTTTTTGAAGGTCAGCACCTCTGGACGGGTACCGCCTCTGCTACGGTAATATACTTCAGGGAAAACAGGAGCAGAATTCAGCGTAGCGATTTCGGTATTCACCTTGGCAGTTTCGCCCTCTCTGAGCTTTCTTGCGACAATTACTGTTCTGAAATTTGAAATCTCATAGCTACAGGTGGACAGGGTGATCAGCTGGTCGTCCTCGTTGACCATAACAGGGCAGTTAAACAGAGAGCGGACTCTGCAGTTATAAACAAAGTTCATAAACTCAGCGTCAGACAGGAAGCTTCCCTGCATATAGTTGAAAAACTGACCGTGGTCGAAGAGGGTGTTTGTTTTGAAATAGGAAATGATTTTGTACTGAGCATCGCCCTGAGGTGTGTTGAAGGTAACTATCGGATGCTTTTTGTAGTAATCAAGGTTTCCTGAAAGAGAGCCGTAGTTTACCATATCGTGGAACATAGAGCCGTCAATCATATTGTGACCGTGAATAACGACATTTCTGGAGTTTACGGATTCTGTTGAGCGGTAGTCTATGAACGGAACGCCGTAGCTTGAGCTTTCCTTTTTATAGTTACGGTAGAGATAGTACTGGGAGTTTTCGGTGTCACCCTTGTGTTCAAGCACAGGGTAGTCGATTCTTGTTCCGTCGATTGTAATCCAGCCGACAATTTCTTTGTTAATCTTTTTGAGTGCTTCCCAGTTCTGCTTTGGCTTCTCAGTATCATCTGAATTATCGGTTGTGTTGTAAGCAATGTCGTGGATTTCCGAATTCACCTGAGCATTCAGATAAGGCTGAATGACAAAGAAATTCAGAAGATACACGCTTGCACCGAGGAACACGGCGATACCGAAAAGTGCAATCCACTTTCTGACTTTGATGTTCTGAGGGTCGGATGTGTGAGGGATAAAGCTACTGATAAAGCCTTCTTTTTTGGCTTTGGCTTCAACATAAACAAGACCGTCAGGAGCACTCTCGCTGTTACGGGTGAAAATCTCCTCAGCCTTTTCAACTGCTGTTCTTATAAGCTGTGATGGCTCAAAGCCTGTCAGTGAGCATACAGGCAACACCACAAATCGCTTATCATAAATCTTGAAGCAGTAGCCGGGATAACCGTTGCCTAAATCAGGGATTGTGGAAATTCTGATTTTTGCACTCATACCTTTATGTTCTTCATCCACCGTGAGAGTAGACTCAACAGATTTGATGAAGCTGTAGAAAAGCTCCTTGAAGCTGTCGGCATTTTGAGTATCGAGTGCGTTGACAAAAATATTATAGTCGGGCGCATCTTCTGTTTTAGCTGTTTTGTCCAAAGCCTTTTTTATGGCTTTAGGGTCAGCTTTGATGTCTGTGTTGTAAACCACCCTGATGTCTTTTGGATACAAGATGCTTGCTACAGCATCTATACTTTCGTTGAAGTTTTCGATATCTTCGGGGTTTTTCAGCACAGAGTATATTTCGCAGTTATACATTTTCTGCACTTCCTTTATTTGGTTTCTGTGTTAGTGTCAGTTTTACGGATTGATGATACGAAGCTCTACGTTTTCGACTGCATCTGCTATCAAGTCAGAAAGCTGAGCTTCTTCTTCAGCAAGTCTGACAAATTTCAGCACAGGGCGGGTGCGGGGGTGCTTCGGTGTGAATACCGTACAGCAGTCTTCGTACGGCTCGATTGAGGTTTCGAAGGTGCCGATTTTGCGAGAAATCTGAATGATTTCTTCCTTATCCATACCAATGAGCGGACGGAAAACGAGCATCGAAGTAGCTTCGTCGGTGCACGCCATAGCGTGAATTGTCTGGCTTGCTACCTGACCTAAGCTCTCGCCCGTGATGAGAGCTGTGCAGTCGTGTTCTTTGGCGATAATTTCTGATATCTGCATCATAAGGCGACGCATGATAATTGTGAAAAGCTCTTCAGGACACTTGTCGCGGATGGTTTCCTGAATCTTTGTAAACGGGACGGTGTACATATTGATAGTACCACTATATCTGCTGACAAGCTTAAGTAGCTTTTCAACCTTTAAGTGAGCGCGCTCGCTTGTGTACGGTGGGCTTGCAAAGTGGATAGCTGTGAGGCGTATGCCGCGCTTTGACATCATATATGCCGCAACAGGCGAGTCGATACCGCCAGAAATAAGAATAGCGGCATTTCCTCCTGTGCCGACAGGGATACCGCCCTGACCGCGCAGAGTTTTGCATCTTACATAAGCACCGAAATCACGCACCTCAACTGTGACGGTGACTTCAGGGTTTTTTACATCAACCTTAAGGTGTGGAAAATGCTCTAAGAGCTTTCCTCCCATTGTTGCTGAAATCTCAGGGGATTTGAGTGGGAATTTCTTGTCAGAGCGCTTACTCTCAACCTTGAAGGTTTTAGCACCCATCAGCTCATCGTAGAGATAGTCAGGAGCTTTTTCTAGAATATCGTCCATATTCTTCTCGCACACCAAAGCGCGCGAGAATGCTACGATACCAAAAACCTGAGATACTCGCTCGCACACATCGTCAAGGTCGATGTCATCAGACAAGGGCTCTATGTAGATAGTAGACTGAGCAACAGAAATAGAAAATCTGCCCAGGTCGCGGATGCGGTGCTTGAGGTTTTTGATAAGTACATCTTCGAAGTTTCGGCGGTTAAGACCCTTAAGGGCGATTTCGCCGACTTTTATCAGTATAATTTCTTTCATATATATGTCCTTTACTGAACTTTTGCTAAAGTTTCTATACCTTTTTTTAGTGAAGCTAAAAAAGCGTCTATGTCATCTTTGTTGTTGTATTTTGAAAAGCTGATTCTAAGTGAGCTGTCAATCAGCTTGTCAGAAAGTCCGAGCGCTTTTAGTACATAGCTTTTCTTGCCTTTAGCACACGCTGAGGAGCTACTAACATAAACTTCGTCCTGCTCTAAGTGATGCAGCATAGTTTCGCTTTTTATCCCTTCTACTGAGATGTTTAAAACATAGGGGAGAGCTAAGTCGCTTGAGTTAATAGTAACTGAGCTGATTTTCATAAGCTCAGCTTTTAAGTAGCTGTTGAGTTCTTCAATGAGCTTTCGGTTATTAACTATATCAAATTCTTTGACTGCCACAGAAAATGCCGCAATCAGTGGAGCACATTCAGTACCTGGGCGGATTTTCTTCTGCTGTTCTCCGCCGTAGAGCAGAGGAGTGATTCTCACACCTTTTTTGATATACAGCGCGCCGACACCTTTTGGTCCGTGAACCTTGTGAGAGCTGACACACAGAGTGTCTACATTCCACTTTTTCGGTTTGAGTATCATTTTGCCGTAGGCTTGAACAGCATCACAGTGAAAATGAGCGTCTGTGTTTTTGCGCTTGACAATTTTTCCGATACGCTCGATATTCTGGATAGAACCAATCTCGTTGTTGACCGCCATAACAGCGACTAAAATTGTGTTTTCATCAACCGCTTCTTCAAATGAAGAAAGTGGCACGACACCGTTTTCATCAGGATTTAGGTAAACTACCTCAAAGCCGTCGTTTTCAAGCTTCTTGCACGCTTCCATTACTGAGCTATGCTCGATAGCGGTGGTGACAATTTTTTTGCCTGAACGCTTTTTAGCTTGGGCTACTCCGAAAAGAACGGTGTTGTTGGATTCTGTCGAGCCGCTCGTGAAGTAGATTTCGTCAGCATCAACCCAGAGCGAATCAGCGATAACCTCTTTAGCGTGGTTAAGCTCAAGCTCTGCTAAAAGTCCCTTTTTATGTAGAGAGCTCGGATTTCCGTATTCAACTGTCATCATTGTCAGTGCTTTTTGCGCCGCCTTTTCACAAGTGATGGTGGTAGCACTGTTATCAAGATAATGTTCAGCCATAATTTTTCCTTTAAACGCTTCCGACCTATTATAATACAATTTTACATCTTATATTATAACAATTTGTAAATTTATTTGCAAATACAGTTCTGTAACTAATATCTCTGAATAAAAGGGGAAGAATACTAATGGTGATAAAATTTGGTAAATAAACAAAAATACAGCAAAATGGTCGAAAAACAAACAAAAAACAGCCCTATTGTAAAGGACTGCATAAAGGCATTTCTGATTGGGGGAGCAATCTGCACCATAGGTCAGGTTTTTACAGAGCTTTATATGGCGCTTGATTTGGAGAAAAAGCAGGCGCAGACGCTTACTTCGGTGACACTTGTGTTCTTAGGTGTACTGCTGACCGCCTTGCATCTGTACGAAAAAATCGCAAAGCACGGCGGAGCGGGAACACTGGTGCCAATCACAGGCTTTGCAAACGCTGTGTCGTCCCCTGCTATTGAGTTCAAATCAGAGGGTTTTATCCTCGGCGTCGGTGCAAAGATGTTCACCATAGCAGGCCCTGTTATTGTGTACGGCACGGTAGCCAGTGTTATTTATGGTGTGATTTACTATATATCTACATTATTCTAAAAAGAAAGCTCCTGATGACAGGAGCTTTTCTTAATATTGATATTTCTTTTTGTTTGCGATTAACATAATGACCGCGACAAAGAGTGCGAAAAGCTCTGCGCAGGCAAGTGACACCCATATTCCGTCCACTTTTAAAAACAGAGGGAGAATCAGCACGAAAGCTACCTGAAAAACTACTGTTCGCAAAACGGAGACGATTGCTGACACTAAACCGTTGTTTAGTGCTGTGAAAAACGAGGAAGCAAACATCGGGATACCTGCAAACAGGAAAGAAAACGAGAAGAAGAAAAATCCTCTTTGAGTCAGGTCCAACAGCTCCTTGTCATAGCCCACAAACAGTATCGACAGCGGTCGCGAGAGCAGCAGAGAAAGCAAGAACATAAATACTGATGAGGTGGTGAGGATTACCATACTGCGTTTTAAGATGCCTTTGAGCTCATCGTGATTCAAAGCGCCGTAGTTAAAAGATATTACGGGAGCGGTGCCTATGCAGTAGCCGATGAATATCGACAGAAAAATCAGGTTTACATACATCAGCACACCGTACGCTGCAACGCCGTTTTCGCCGACATATTTCATAAGCTGAGCGTTGTACAGCATACTGACGAGCGACATTGAAATATTCGACAAAAGCTCTGACATACCGTTGTAGCAGGTGCGATAAAGTGCCCACATATTAAATTTCGCCTTCGTTAGCTTAAGCAGACTGCTGTTCTTTTTCGAAAAGTAAATGATAGGAAAAATACCGCCGATAAACTGGCTGATTGCTGTGGCACTAGCAGCGCCCGCAAGTCCGAAGTCGAAGACAGCGATGAAAAGCCAGTCGAGTATCATATTTGAAATACCGCACAAAAGTGTCATATACAGTCCGAGTTTCGGCTTTTCTGCCGTGACAAAGAAACTCTGGAACTCAAACTGGAGCACGAAGAACACAACTGAGGTACATAAAATTCTGCCGTATAATATGCAGTTTCTGAGAAGTTCTCCTTGCGCTCCGAGTAAAATTGATATCGGGCGCATAAAAATGAAAGCTAAAAGAGCGATAACCACGCTCATAATAATGGATATATAAACAAGAAAGGAAAACTGCTCGTTTGCCTTTTTGTTATCGCCCTCGCCCATAGTCTTTGCTACCAGAGCACTACCACCTGTACCGAACATAAAGCCGATGCTTCCCATCACCATGATGAAAGGCCAGATGAGATTGAGTGCGGCAAAAGGTGTTTTGCCAACATAGTTTGACACAAAGTATCCGTCCACTACTCCGTATATTGAGGTGAACACCATCATTATAATAGGAGAGAGGGTGAATCTTATTAACTTTTTGTAAGTGAAGTGGTCTGAAAGTCCTATTTTTGCCTTAGTCATTTTTTAGTCTTACTGTGATTTCTCCTGTTGAAAGAGTTTTTATCCCGCTTTCGGTTTGTATAATAAGTCCGCCGTTGTTATCTATATCAATAGCTGTGGCGGATTTAGTGACGCCGTTTTCAAAGTAGGTGATTTCTTTGCCTAGTACTAAAGAGCGGGCTTTATATTTCTCGATGAATTTTCTGTCGTCGATAGTCTTACACATATCAATGATGTTGTCGGTGATTATAGCACACAGCTCGTTGCGATTTACAGCCTGTCCGACAGATGTTGCTATATCTGAAAGTTCTTTCGGAAAATCCTTTGTATCAATATTCACTCCGATACCGATGATGATAGCGTCTATTTTCTGAGAGTCAGGATTAGTGAGTGCTTCGCACAAAATACCGCAGACTTTTTTATCGTTTACATAAATATCGTTGACCCACTTGATTTTCGGGTCTATATCGCACAGCTGTGTGAGTGCATCGGTCACACATACAGAAACAGCGGTTGTCAGACAAACTATGTTTTCAATTACGCTGTCGGCTTTTATCATAAGCGACATATAAAGTCCCGTGCGTGACGGGGAATAAAAGCTTCTGCCGAGTCTGCCCTTGCCCTTGCTCTGGTGGTCAGCGACAAAGAGGGTAGGGGTATCTATACTGTCGTTTTTATGCTTTTCGTAAAAACGCTTAGCCTGAATGTTTGTTGAGTCGATAGTGTCATAGTAAAAAACAGGAATATCAGCTTTTAAATACTTTAGTATTTCGCGTGCATTCTCAAGTTCTGTGTACTGTGCCATTTTTTCACCAGCTTTCAAAGGTATATTAGCACAAAAAAGAGGGCTTTTCAAACTTGTATTACGGATAGCGGGAATAGGGGGCGGGATTTTGTAACCATTTTGATTCATAAAAGCTAAACGCACCCGAGTGTTTGCTGACTACCGTAATTCAACTGAAACGCGTTTTTAATTCCGAAATAGAAAAAACACAAAAAATCTTTAAAAATCCGCAAAAAAAGATTGACATTATTCTTTTTTAGATATAAAATAGTAAACTGTACCATTATGGGGGCATATGCCCCTATTTCGCAACAAAAAGTTTTGCAAATGTTGAATATTAGCACACTTGATGTTAGTTTGTCAAGAGCTTTTTTAACAACAATTTTGTAATTTTTTGTGGTGCTGAAATTCGGGTGTTTTCGCGACAACACCCATATAGATTTTTAAAGGAGTGATACGCCTATGGTAAATGTCAAACCGTTTAAGTTAGGCAACAGCGAGCGCTACAGCTTCGGTAAAATCGACGATGTCATCGATATGCCGAATCTCATCGAAGTGCAGAAAAAGTCCTATCAGTGGTTTCTTGAGGAAGGTCTCAAAGAAGTGTTCAAGGATGTATCGGGTATCACCGATTATCAGGATAACCTTGTGCTCGACTTTATTGACTACACTTTAGATGTTGACCACCCGAACTATTCTGTAATCGAGTGTAAAGAAAGAGATGCTACTTATTCAGCAGCGCTGAGAGTCACAGCTCGACTTTTGAACAAAGAGACAGGCGAAATCAAAGAATCTAATGTGTATATGGGTGACTTCCCACTCATGACACCATCAGGCACCTTTGTTATCAACGGCGCTGAGCGTGTTATCGTATCTCAGCTCGTTCGTTCACCGGGTGTTTACTACAAGATGGACCACGACAAGACAGGTAAGGAGCTCTTCTCCTCAACTGTTATTCCTAACCGTGGTGCATGGCTTGAATATGAAAACGACGTAAACGATGTGCTTTATGTCCGTATCGATAAGAACCGTAAAGTTCCTATCACTGTATTCCTTAGAGCTTTAGGTCTTGGCACAAACGCTGAAATTATCGAAAAGTTCGGCGATGACCAAAGAATCAAGGCTACATTTGAGAAGGATACCGCAAATTCTGTTGAAGAGGGCTTAATCGAAGTTTATCGTAAACTCAGACCTAGTGAGCCTCCTACAGTAGAAAGTGCACAGACCCACATTAACAACTTATTCTTCGACCCACGCCGTTATGATATGTCGCGAGTCGGCAGATATAAATATAACAAGAAGCTCGGTATGTCAAACCGACTTCCTGGTCAGACTCTCGCTGACCATATCGTAAATCCTAGAACAGGCGAAATCATCGCTAAGCGTGGCGATACTATCGACCGCGACAAGGCGCTTGAGATTGAAAACGCAGGTGTTAAGGAAGCTTTCGTTGTAGGTGAAGAGGGCAAGAGCGTTAAGGTTCTCTCAAACGGTATGGTTGACATCAATGCTTATGTCGACTTTGACTGTGAGGAGCTCGGCATCAAGGAGAAAGTATCTTTTGATGTTCTTTGCGAAATCCTTGACTCAGCTTCTGACGAAAAGGAACTCAAGAAGGCTATCGCAAACAGCGTTCACGAGCTTGTTCCTAACCACATCACAACAGATGATATTTTCGCTACAGTGAACTATATGAACACTTTAGCTGAGCATATCGGCACAACTGACGACATCGACCATCTCGGCAACCGTCGTATCCGTTGTGTAGGTGAGCTTTTACAAAACCAGTTCAGAATTGGTTTTTCAAGACTTGAAAGAGTTATCCGTGAGCGTATGACACTCCAGGCTCAGGACCCTGAAGCTCTTTCTCCAAGCTCACTTATTAATATCCGTCCAGTAACTGCTGCAATCAAGGAGTTCTTCGGTAGCTCTCCTCTTTCACAGTTTATGGACCAGACTAACCCGCTTTCAGAGCTTACTCATAAGAGAAGACTCTCAGCACTTGGTCCTGGCGGTCTGTCGCGAGATCGTGCAGGTTTCGAGGTTCGAGACGTACACTACACACACTACGGCCGTATGTGTCCTATCGAAACTCCTGAAGGTCCTAACATCGGTCTTATTTCGTACCTTGCTACTTTCGCAAGAATCAACGACTACGGCTTTGTTGAGGCACCTTTCAGAAAAATTGATAAAGAAACAGGCGTTGTAACAGACGAAGTTGTATATATGACAGCTGATATGGAAGACGACTTCAAAGTTGCTCAGGCTAACGAACCGCTCGACGAAAACGGCAGATTTGTTAACTCCAAGGTTGTCGGTCGTTACAAAGACGAGTTCGTAGAGCTTGACCCATCTCAATTTGACTTCATGGACGTTTCTCCAAGAATGGTAGTTTCAGTAGCTACTGCTATGATTCCATTCCTTGAAAACGATGACGCAAACCGAGCACTCATGGGCTCTAACATGCAGCGTCAGGCAGTTCCACTTATGGTAACAGAGTCACCAATCGTAGGTACAGGTATGGAGTACAAAGCAGGTACTGACTCAGGTGTCTGCGTGCTCGCTGAAGAAGACGGTATCGTTATGAGCGTTGACGCTGACCACATCCGTGTTCAGTACGACTCAGGACGCATTCAGGACTTTGAGGTTATCAAGTTCCTGCGTTCTAACCAGGGTACCTGCGTTAACCAGATTCCTGTTGTACAGCGTGGCCAGAGAGTTGTTAAGGGCGAAGTTCTTGCTGACGGCCCTGCTACAAAGAACGGTGAAATTTCACTTGGTAAGAACGCTCTCATCGGCTTCATGACATGGGAAGGTTACAACTACGAGGACGCTGTTCTCATCAATGAAAAAATCGTAAGAGATGATGTTTACACATCTATCCATATTGAAGAATACGAAACTGAAGCAAGAGATACTAAGCTTGGCCCTGAGGATATCACCAGAGATATTCCGAATGTCGGCGAGGATATGCTCAAAGATCTCGATGAAAACGGTATCATTCACATCGGTGCCGAGGTTCACGCAGGCGACATCTTAGTCGGTAAGGTTACACCAAAGGGTGAAACAGAGCTTACTGCTGAAGAAAGACTCCTTAGAGCTATTTTCGGTGAAAAGGCAAGAGAAGTAAGAGATACTTCACTTAGAGTTCCTCACGGTGAGTCAGGTATCGTTGTTGACGTCAAGGTATTTACAAGAGAAGACTCACGCGATGAGCTTCAGCCTGGTGTCAACAAGGTTGTAAGATGCTATCTTGCTCAGAAGCGTAAGATTTCTGTCGGCGATAAGATGGCTGGTCGTCACGGTAACAAGGGTGTTGTTTCCCGTATTTTACCTGTTGAGGATATGCCGTTCTTACCAGACGGTACTCCGCTTGATATCGTGCTTAACCCTCTGGGCGTACCTTCCCGTATGAATATCGGACAGGTACTCGAGGTGCACTTAGGTTATGCTGCTAAAGCGCTTGGCTGGAAGATTATGACTCCGGTATTTGACGGTGCTCACGAGCAGGATATCTTTGAACTTTATGAGAAAATCAGAGATAAAGACGACTACCCTGACAAAAGAGAAGTTACAGGCATCGACTTTGGCGAGTGCTTCAAGCAAAACGGCATTTCGATGGAATGTAAAACAAGACTTCGCGACGGTAGAACAGGTGAGCTCTTTGACAACCCTGTCACCGTTGGTTATATGTACTACTTAAAACTCCATCACCTCGTTGATGATAAGATTCACGCTAGATCCACTGGTCCTTACTCACTCGTTACTCAGCAGCCTCTGGGCGGTAAAGCTCAGTTTGGTGGTCAGCGTTTCGGTGAGATGGAAGTTTGGGCGCTCGAAGCTTACGGCGCTGCATACACACTTCAGGAAATCCTGACTGTTAAGTCTGACGATGTTGTCGGTCGTGTTAAGACTTACGAGGCTATCGTTAAGGGTCAGAATATCCCGACTCCTGGTATCCCTGAGTCATTCAAGGTACTTATCAAGGAGCTCCAGTCACTCTCACTCGATGTAAGAGTGCTTGACAAGGACGGTTCTGAAATCGACCTTAAGCAGAAGTTCGATGAGGACGACGATGCTATGGTAGTAGTAGCAGATGACGAAACCTTAAACGAAGAGCAGGTTATGACCACAATGGACGGCTTCCTGCTTGATGAAGACTCAGAAGAAGGCAATATGTTCGACGAATCTTCGATTTATGAAGACCACGACGATATGCTTGAATTTGATGACTACGGCACTGATGAAATGTAAGGAGGAGCAAAAGAATGGATAACAATGTATTTGATTCGATTAAAATAGGCCTTGCTTCCCCTGACCAGATCAGAGAGTGGAGTTACGGCGAGGTTAAAAAGCCTGAAACTATCAACTATCGTACACTTAAGCCTGAACGCGATGGTCTTTTCTGCGAGCGTATTTTCGGACCTACAAAGGACTGGGAGTGCCACTGCGGAAAGTACAAGAGAATCAGATTTAAGGGTAAGGTTTGTGACCGTTGCGGTGTTGAAGTAACACGCGCAAAGGTAAGAAGAGAGAGAATGGGTCACATCGAGCTTGCAGCTCCTGTGTCACATATCTGGTACTTCAAGGGCATTCCGTCAAGAATCTCTTTGATGCTTGATATTTCACCGAGAATGCTCGAAAAGGTACTTTACTTTGCTTCATATATTGTAACTGATCCGGGCGATGCAAGAGAGCTTGCTAAAATGCAGTTCCTTTCTGAGCAGGAATATCGCGATATGCGCGAAAAATACGAGGACGACTTCAAGGCAGGTATGGGTGCTGAGGCTATCAAGGAGCTTTTAGAGCAGATTAACCTTGATGAGCTTTCAGCAGAGCTCAAGGAAGAGCTCGAGGGCGCTACAGGTCAGAAGAAAGTCAGACTCCAGAAGCGTCTTGAGGTTGTTGAGGCATTCAGAATGTCAGGCAACCGTCCTGAGTGGATGATTTTAGATGTTGTTCCTGTTATTCCACCGGATATCAGACCAATGGTACAGCTCGACGGTGGTCGTTTTGCTACATCTGACTTGAACGACCTTTACCGCAGAGTTATCAACAGAAATAACCGTCTTAAGAGACTTTTAGAGCTCGAAGCTCCTGACATCATTATCAGAAACGAGAAGAGAATGCTTCAGGAAGCTGTTGACGCTCTTATCGACAACGGCAGACGCGGTCGTCCTGTCACAGGTCCTAACAACCGTGCGTTAAAGTCCCTTTCAGATATGTTAAAGGGTAAGCAGGGACGATTCCGTCAGAACCTCCTTGGTAAGCGTGTTGACTACTCAGGTCGTTCAGTTATCGTCGTTGGTCCGGAGCTGAAGATGTATCAGTGCGGTCTTCCAAAGGAGATGGCACTTGAGCTCTTCAAACCTTTCGTTATGAAACGCCTTGTTGAAACAAAGGCTGTTCAGAATATCAAAGCAGCCAGAAAGGCTGTTGAGCGTGCAAAGCCTGAGGTATGGGATGCACTCGAGGTTGTAATCAAGGGTCACCCTGTACTTCTTAACCGTGCGCCTACACTTCACCGTCTTGGTATTCAGGCGTTTGAACCTGTACTCGTTGAGGGTCGTGCACTTAAGCTTCACCCACTCGTATGTACAGCGTATAACGCTGACTTCGACGGCGACCAGATGGCTGTTCACGTTCCGCTTTCTGCAGAAGCTCAGGCTGAGGCTAGATTCCTCATGCTCGCTGCAGGAAACCTCCTAAAACCATCTGACGGTCGTCCTGTTGCTGTTCCTACACAGGATATGATCTTAGGTTCTTACTACCTCACACTTGATAAAGACGGTGAGCCTGGTGAGGGCAAGGTGTTCCGCGATATCGACGAAGCTATGATGGCTTATCAGACAGGCGTAGTAACACTTCATTCTAAGATTAAAGTCAGAAGAACTATCACTGTTGACGGTGTTGAAAAATCAGGCATCGTTGATACAACAGTAGGTAAGATTATCTTCAACCGTCCTATCCCACAGGATTTGGGCTTTGTAGATAGAAATGACCCTGAGAACCTCTTCAAGTTCGAGATTGACTTCCTTGTCGGCAAGAAGCAGCTCGGAAAAATTATTGACGCTTGTATCAAGATTCACGGCACAGAAATCACTTCTGTAGTGCTCGATGAAATCAAGGCTCAGGGCTATAAATACTCAACTAGAGGCGCTATCACAGTAGCTGTCTGTGACGCTAAAATCCCACCTGAGAAGAAGGAAATCATCGCTAAGGCTGAAGCTGATGTTGACGCTATCCGTGATGAATTTATGATGGGTCTTCGTTCAGATGAAGAGCGTTACGAAGAAGTTCTCAAAATCTGGGAGAAAGCTACTAACGATGTTACTGCTAAACTTCAGGGCAACCTCGACAGATATAACCCTATCTTTATGATGGCAGACTCAGGTGCTCGAGGCAGTATGTCACAGATTCGTCAGCTCGCAGGTATGCGTGGTCTTATCGCGAATACTTCAGGTAAGACTATCGAAATCCCTATTCGAGCTAACTACCGTGAGGGTCTTAACATCTTAGAGTACTTTATTTCTTCCCGTGGTGCGCGTAAAGGTCTTGCCGATACAGCGCTTAGAACTGCGGACTCTGGTTACCTTACACGTCGTCTTGTTGACGTATCTCAGGATGTTATCATTCGTGAGGACGACTGTGGCTCAGAAGAGGGTCTTGAAGTATTTGACATCAAAGCAGGAAAGCAGACAATCGAAGGCTTGCATGAGCGTCTTATCGGTCGTTACCTTGTACACGACTTTACTGATGAGTCAGGCAATGTGCTCGTATCTAAGGATACTATGATGGGCGACAAGGAAGCTGATATCATCTGTAACTCAGGTGTTGAGAAGATTGAAATCCGCTCTATCCTTGGCTGTCATTCAAAGTACGGCGTATGTAAGAAGTGCTACGGCTCTAACCTTGCAAACGGCCAGCCTGTCACAGTCGGTGAGGCTGTTGGTATTATCGCTGCTCAGTCTATCGGTGAGCCTGGTACTCAGCTTACAATGAGAACCTTCCATACCGGTGGTGTTGCGTCAGCAGAAGATATCACACAGGGTCTCCCGAGAGTTGAAGAGCTCTTTGAGTCAAGAAAACCAAAGTCACTTGCTATCATCAGTGAAATCGACGGTGAAGTTCGTTTCGAAGATATCAAGAACAACCGTCACGCTGTTGTATATAATAAGGAAACAAGCGAAGAGAAAGCATATCTCATTCCGTTCGGCTTCAGAGTTGCTGTTACTGAGGGTCAGCAGATTAAAAAGGGTGACAAAATCACCGACGGTGCTGTTAACCCACACGATATCCTCGAGATTCTCGGCACTAAGGCAGTACAGGACTACCTCATTTCAGAGGTACAGAGTACTTACCGCTTACAGGGTGTTGATATCAACGATAAGCATATCGAAGTTATCGTCAGACAGATGCTCAAGAAGGTCAAGGTTGACGACGCAGGCTCAACTGACTTTATGTCAGGTCAGATGTATAACCGCAACGAGGTTATTCACGCTAACAGAAAGATCAGAGAGCGTATCGCAAACGGCGAAGAAGGTCTCACTGAAGCTTCCTGGACACAGCTCTTACTTGGTATCACAAAAGCTTCTCTTGCTACTGACAGCTTCCTTTCAGCTGCATCATTCCAGGAAACAACCAGAGTTCTTACTGATGCTGCTATCAAGGGCAAGGTTGACCCACTCATCGGTCTGAAAGAAAATGTTCTTATCGGTAAACTCGTTCCTGCAGGTACAGGTATGAGAAGATACAACAACGTTGAGCTCGAGGAAAACTATATTCCGACTGCTCCAACCGCACCGATTGAGTAATAAAGCTTAATAAAACAATTTAGGGAGAGCATTTCGCTCTCCCTTTTTGTTGCAAAAAACTACGGCTCAGGTAAGTACTGAGCCGTTTTTGCGTCTGTAGTTTGGTACTGCGTACAGCGATATCACGCCTTACCTACCTCGCATCTTTTTCAAATTTCTACTGTTCCTCTGTCTCTTGCTAAAATCAAGAAATAAAGCATATTCTTGATTTTTTAACGCGAGACTTCGCTCACATTGAAATTTGAAAAGCTCGGTGGTTCGGACGCTTAAAGCTTTTCAAACACATCAACCCCGTGTTTACACAACGGGCAGATGAAGTCTTCGGGGAGTTCCTCACCCTCGTAGACATAACCGCAGATGGTGCATACCCAGCCTTTGGACTTTTGCTTTTCCTGTGGCTTTGGTTTTACATTTGCGTGATAGTAAGCATAGGTCATCGACGGCTTGTCTGACAGCACCTTTGCTTCTGTCACTTCGCAGATGAACATAGTGTGGGTGTCTAAATCGACTTCCTTTTCGACTTTAAGAGAGAAGAAAGCGTTTGAATAATCAGGCTGGATAACAAGTCCGTTGTCACTTCTGTTTAAGTGAGGGGACACAAATTTCTCCACATTTTTACCACTCTGAAAACCGAAGTATTCAAAAATCACAAACGGGGTTTCTTCGTGTAAACAGTTTACATTCATAATACCTGTATTTTTCACCATATCGTGGGTGAGGTTTTGCTTGTTGATAGTGACAGCTACTCTCAGCTTATTATCCGTGAGCTGGGTGACAGTGTTTACGATACAGCCGTTGTCCTTGTCGCCCTCTTTAGCGGTGACGATGTAAAGTCCGTAGCCGATTTTAAACATAGCGGTTTTATTTATTTCGCTCATTATAATTCCTCCTGCTTTTTGCTTTTATATATGTAATTGTATAGAAAATTGTGCGTGTAGTCAATAATTTTATGTCGTAAAGAAGACAATAAAACATTCAAAAAAGGATTGACAAAAGGGTGACATTTATGTTATTATCGGTAATTGTGGGAAAGGGCGCATTCTGGGTCTTTTTCGTTGGTTAAAAGCTTTAAAAAACCGCGATTTTTCCTGAGATTTTAGTGCAAATCCCACAATCATAATATAGTGTGTTTTTCGGTCCATACTAGTATGTGTCCGATGACATATAGCAAAAGTTTCTTTTGCAGTTAATTTTCTTATAACTTTGGAAAGGAGGAAACTATCAATGCCAACCTTTAATCAGTTAGTTCGTAAGGGCAGAGAGGTAAGTGAGAAGAAGTCAACCGCTCCTGCACTTTTGAAGGGCTGGAACTCTCAGAAAAACAGAGCTATCAACCAGAAGTCCCCTCAGAAGCGCGGTGTTTGTACTGCAGTAAAGACTGCTACCCCTAAGAAGCCTAACTCAGCGCTTAGAAAGATCGCCAGAGTAAGACTTTCAAACGGTATCGAAGTCAGTTCCTACATCCCTGGCGTTGGCCACAACCTTCAGGAGCACTCCGTTGTTCTTATTCGTGGCGGACGTGTTAAGGACTTACCTGGTGTACGTTACCATATCATTCGTGGTACACTCGATACACAGGGTGTTTCAGGCCGTAATCAGGCCAGATCAAAGTATGGCGCAAAGCGTCCAAAGAAGTAAGGAATTGACGACTCACAGTTAAATTTAACTGAAACTGTATAGCTACAGTGGTTTATATATAGACCTCTGTGTGCATATACGGGGGTTAGTCACTTTCGAGTACCTAAGATTTCTCAATATTTGTGAAGGAGGGAAGTAAAGATGCCAAGAAGAGGTCAGATCGCAAAACGTGATGTTTTGCCAGATCCGGTTTATAACTCAAAGCTCGTTACTCGTCTTATCAACAACATCATGCTCGACGGCAAAAAGGGTGTTGCTCAGAAAATTGTATACGGTGCATTCGACATCATCACAGATAAGACAGGTAAAGATGCTCTCGAAGTTTTCGAGCAGGCTATGGAAAACGTAATGCCAGAGCTCGAAGTTAAGGCTAGACGTGTCGGCGGTGCTACTTATCAGGTTCCAATCAAGGTAAGAGACGCTAGAAAGCAGACACTCGGTCTTAGATGGCTCACAACATATTCAAGAGCCAGAAGCGAGAGAACAATGAAAGAGAGACTTGCCGGTGAGATCCTTGATGCAGTCAACGGTGCTGGTGGCGCGTTCAAGAAGCGCGAAGATACACACAAGATGGCTGAAGCTAACAAGGCGTTTGCTCACTATAGTTGGTAATATAGTCTCTAGCAAAATACACGAAGGAGGATATTATGCCAAGGCAGGTATCGCTTGAAAATACTAGAAACATCGGTATCATGGCGCACATCGATGCCGGTAAAACAACTACTACAGAAAGAATTCTGTACTACACAGGTGTTAACCACAAGATCGGTGAAACCCACGAAGGCGCTGCTACCATGGACTGGATGGAGCAGGAGCAGGAGCGTGGTATCACTATCACATCTGCGGCTACAACCTGTTTCTGGAAAGATAACAGAATCAACATCATCGACACTCCTGGACACGTTGACTTCACAGTAGAGGTTGAGCGTTCACTTCGTGTACTTGACGGTTCTGTTACAGTACTTTGTGCTAAGGGCGGCGTTGAGCCACAGTCAGAGACTGTATGGCGTCAGGCTGATAACTATAAAGTACCTAGAATGGTTTATGTAAACAAGATGGATATCATGGGTGCTGATTTCTACCACGTTGTTCAGATGATGAAGGACAGACTTAAGTGTAATGCTGTTCCAATTCAGCTTCCAATCGGCGTAGAAGATACATTCAATGGTATCATCGACCTCGTTACTATGACTGCTGAGTCTTACGGCGGTAAAAACGGCGAGGAGAGAATTGCTATCGATATCCCACAGGATATGATGGACAAGGCACAGGAGTACCATGAGGCTCTTATCGAAGCTGTTGCTGAGACTTCTGAGGAGCTCATGGAGAAATACTTCGGTGGCGAAGAAATCACAGTTGAAGAGATTAAGACAGCTATCCGTAAGGCTACTATCGCTAACGAGATGGTTCCTGTATGTTGTGGTACTTCTTACCGTAACAAGGGCGTTCAGAAGCTTCTTGACGCAGTTATCGACTACATGCCTGCTCCAACAGACATTCCTGCTATCAAGGGTGTTGACTGTGAAACAGGCGAAGAGTGCGAAAGACATTCTTCAGACACAGAGCCATTTGCTGCTCTCGCGTTCAAGATTGCTACAGACCCTTATGTTGGTAAGCTCTGCTTCTTCAGAGTTTATTCAGGTAAAGTTGATAAGGGCACAGCTGTTTACAACTCTACTAAAGATAAGACTGAAAGAGTTGGCCGTATCTTACAGATGCACGCTAACGACAGAAAAGATATCGACTGCTGCTACGCAGGTGATATCGCTGCTGCAGTAGGCTTAAAGCACACTACAACAGGTGACACACTCTGTGACGAGGATCACGCAGTTATCCTTGAGTCTATGGAGTTCCCAGAGCCTGTTATCAAGGTTGCTATCGAGCCAAAGACTAAGGCAGGTCAGGAGAAGATGGGTATCGCTCTTGCAAAGCTTGCAGAAGAAGACCCAACCTTCAAGGCTTATACAGACGAAGAAACTGGACAGACTATCATCGCTGGTATGGGTGAGCTTCACCTTGAAATCATCGTTGACAGACTTCTTAGAGAATTCAAAGTAGAAGCTAACATCGGTAAGCCACAGGTTGCTTACAAAGAGACTATCCGCACTGAAGCTGACGTTGACCAGAAATATGCTCGTCAGTCAGGTGGTAAGGGTCAGTACGGTCACGTTAAGATGAGAATTTCTCCTAACCCAACACAGGGTTATGAGTTTGTAAACTCAGTAGTCGGCGGTGCTATCCCTAAGGAATATATCCCTGCTGTTGACGCAGGTGTACAGGGCGCTATGCTCTCAGGTATCTTAGCTGGCTACAATGTAGTTGATGTTAAGGTAGAAGTATACGACGGTTCATACCACGAAGTTGACTCATCTGAAATGGCGTTTAAGATTGCCGGTTCTATGGCATTCAAAGAGGCTATGAGAAAGGCAGACCCAGTGCTGCTCGAGCCTATCATGAAGGTATCTGTCGTTGTTCCTGAGGAATACGCAGGTACAGTATTCGGCGACTTCAACTCTCGTCGTGGTGCTGTAACAGGTCAGGAAATCGAGAACGGTACAGCTAGAATCACAGCTCATGTTCCACTTTCTAACATGTTCGGTTACGCTACAGACCTCCGTTCAAAGACACAGGGTCGTGGCCAGTACGTTATGGAACCATCACATCACGCTGAAGTTCCTAAGAATGTCGGCGAAGAAATCATGTCCGAGCGTGCAAAGAAGGACTAAAATATTTGCACAATTTATAAAAAGCTATTGCAATTCTTAGAAAGAATTGTTAAAATATGCTCAACTAAGGTTAATTAATTTAACAAATAAAGGGAGGAAATTTCCAATGGCAAGAGAAAAGTTTGAAAGAAGTAAGCCGCATGTTAACATCGGTACTATCGGTCACGTTGACCACGGTAAGACAACACTTACAGCTGCTATCACAAAGGTTTTAAACCTCGGTGGCGACGCAGAATTCGTTGATTATGCAAACATCGATAAGGCTCCAGAAGAGAGAGAGCGTGGTATCACAATCAACACAGCTCACGTTGAGTATCAGACAGCTACTCGTCACTATGCTCACGTTGACTGCCCAGGACATGCTGACTATGTTAAGAACATGATCACTGGTGCTGCTCAGATGGACGGCGCTATCCTCGTTGTTTCTGCTGCTGACGGCCCAATGCCACAGACAAGAGAGCACATCCTTCTCTCCCGTCAGGTAGGCGTTCCTTACATCGTTGTATTCATGAACAAGTGTGACCAGGTTGACGACGAAGAGCTCCTCGAGCTCGTTGAGATGGAAATCCGTGACCTCTTAAATGAGTACGAGTTCCCAGGCGACGACACACCAATCATCAAGGGTTCTGCTTATGTAGCTCTCACAAGTGCTTCAAATGATCCAGCTGCTGCTGAGTATGCTTGCATCCACGAGCTCATGGACGCTGTTGACAGCTTTATCCCAACACCAGAGAGAAAGGCTGACCAGCCATTCCTTATGCCTGTTGAGGACGTATTCACAATCACAGGCCGTGGTACAGTTGCTACAGGTAGAGTAGAGAGAGGCCAGATCAACACTTCTGAGGAAGTTGAAATCGTTGGTCTTACAGACGAGAAGAGAAAAGTTGTTGTTACAGGTCTTGAGATGTTCAGAAAGACTCTTGACTATGCTGAGGCAGGCGA
This sequence comes from Ruminococcus sp., assembly GCA_017410265.1. GTDB lineage: Bacteria > Bacillota > Clostridia > Oscillospirales > Acutalibacteraceae > Ruminococcoides. The sequence goes on from JAFQRC010000011.1 coordinate 32,043, forward strand.
CAACGTAGGTGTACTCCTCCGTGGTGTTCAGAGAACAGAGATCGAAAGAGGTCAGGTTCTTGCTAAGCCAGGCACAATCCAGCCACACACAAAATTCCGTGGCCAGGTTTACGTTCTTACAAAGGACGAAGGTGGCCGTCATACACCATTCTTCAACAACTACCGTCCACAGTTCTACTTCAGAACAACTGACGTTACAGGTACAATCTCTCTCCCAGAGGGCGTAGAGATGTGCATGCCTGGTGATAACGTTGAAATGGACGTTGAGCTTATCACTCCTATCGCTATCGAAGTTGGTCTTCGTTTCGCTATCCGTGAAGGCGGTAGAACAGTAGGTTCAGGCGCAGTTATCGCTGTTAACGAATAATTTCAGTACCTAAGGACTCTTCTATCCTTAACTGAAACTCAATATCAAAGCAGTACAGCCTCCCAGAGTTTTGGGAGGCTGTTTTACTTTCTGGTGCCTTAAGGCGAGGAAATAAACCCCCGGTTCTACCGGGGGAAGATAAACAAGTGGAGCGTAATAAGGCTTCCCCTTAAGGGGAAGCTGTCAGCGAAGGTGACTGATGAGGTGTAGAACACAAAGTGTTCGTAATAAAGTAAAACAAAAGCATTAATGGTCTTGTCAACCTATATGGTGTTTGTTATTGTTCTAATTGACTGCCCAGAAACCTTGATGGTCTTATCGACCTATATGTAACAACCGTAGGGGAGCCCCTCTGCGGGCTCCCGCGTGTGTGCCATCAACAATTATTATTTATTATCTATTCTTTATTATCTATTATCTATATGTTATACGATGTGAAGAACTCATCTCCAACATTAGATGCGATATGTTTCTTTTTATAAGTCGTTGTGGATACCGCGTACGGTATTTGTATATTCCTACTTGAAATATTCACGCAAATAGTGTATCCTTTTAGCATAACTTTAAGGAGGAATCGCTATGCTTAATAATGAAGATATGAATGAAGTTTACGAGCCACAGATTGTTGTGCTTGAGGATAACGAGGGCAACGAGGTTGAGTTTGAGCTTTTAGATGTTGTTGAATATGAGGGTGAGGAGTACATCGTGCTCATCGAAAACGACGAGGAAGCCCAGGATGTCACAATTCTCAAAATCGAGAGTATCGACGACGAAACTGAGGAGTATTTCGGCATCGACGACGAAGAACTGCTCCAGAATATTTTTGAAGTTTTCAAGGAGAAGTATAAGGATGAGTTCGACTTTGAATAAGGTGCTAAGAGCCGTTGTGGCAGTTATGCTCTGCGTTTGCATCTGCTTTGCTTTTACTGCCTGCACTAAGAACACTAAGAACATCAAAGGCGCTGACCAGATTTGTGTCAGCGGTGCTTTGTACGAAAGCTTTATGTATGTTTTTACAGACGAGGTATTTGTTGATGAGATGGTTACTATTTTCAACGATGCTAAGTATGAAATAAGCGACACACCTGTTGATATGATGACTGCAGGAGAGTGTCTGAGCTTTACTTTCAGCAAGGGCAACGATACACTGAGTAAGTTCATCGTTGATAAATCAGGCACCTTCTGCTTTGTAGCAGGTGAGCAGTCGTACAAGCTTGTGACTGACTTTGACTTTGACTATGTCAAAGGGCTGGTTGACGAGCAGATAAAGGCTTTAAACGGCACTGAAGCTACACCTGACGAGGTGTAAAAGAGAATAAAAAAGAGAGAGCATTTGTGATGAATGCTCTCTTTTTGTTTGTCATTATATGTTTTTATGAAGTTTATTAAACAGGTTTAAATGCTCTAGAAGCTTATAGAAAGGCAGTCCGAGGATTACGCAGACTCCGAGTTCGCCTAAAGCTACCATACCGCCCTGAAGCAAAAAGCTTCCGATATGAAACGGTCCTTCTATAAGGAAGATTTCAAGCTCCAAGCCGATGATAACACCATTTGCCAGAACAGGCATAAAAGACGAGAGTACAGGCAGTTTAAACCATTTTACATCTCTTAGTTTGTACATAAGGCTCACTGCTACAAAGGTAGCAAATGTGCCGAAAACGATGTCGAGCGGAAGTGCGCCGACATTAAGGAGATTTGAAATCAGCGTGCCCAAAGTCAGTCCCCATACTGCAGACGGGGTGAACAGTGCTAAAATGCATAAAATCTCAGAAAGCCTGAATTGTATAGCCATCGAAGTAGACCCCGGGAGCAGAAACTCCTGAGCGTAAGTCAGCACAATGTAAAGGGAAGCTATCAGCGCGCCCTCAACCAGGTAGTAAACCTTTTTGTTTTTCATATTCATTTGTCCTCTTTCACTTAGTTTTGATTTATAGCGTGAGCTAAAGTCAGGAAGTTTTCGAACTGACTAAGGGCCATTGTAGCATAAATAAGGAGCGTTTGCAAGGGGGAGTACGATATCACGCCTCGTTGTCCTACGCTGTTCCTCGGAATAACTCCTACTCGAGCCCCACCCGTCGAACACTTCGTGTTCTGTGGGCGGTTCTGCTCATCTGTCGTTATCTCGAGGGCTACGGACCTCGGCGCTTAAAATAAAACAACAAAACCACCCGAAATCGAGTGGTCCTGCTGCTTTAGGATTTGAAATTAACGATTAAAAAATCAGCTTATATTAGATTAAGCAATCTTTGTTGGTTCGCCGAGTAAGTTGAGTCTGAACAGCTTACTCTCATCTTCTTTGTTTTCACAAACTACGAAAGCTTCTGAAATCTTGCCGCCCTCGATAAGTCTTGTGAGACCTACCAGCTGACAAAGCTTGCTCTTAAGATTGAGTTTATCTCCCTCTGGGGTAACGAGAAATACGTTGCCTTTGCAAGTGTCAAGCACGGTGAGGAACTCAGAAACATCAACATTGTGTAAACTCATGATAGGTGTAATCATAGTAGTTACCTCCTTATAAAATTTTCGTGCTGCCATTTACCATTTGGCTATATTCCTAAATACTGTTCGGGGTGTGTGACCCGAATAGCAGTCAAGTGGACTTCGTCTTGACAATTGTTATTATAGCAAGATTTTCATTAATGTCAACAAAACAAGCCTAATTTCTTTGTGCAAAATGCCGACGAGTTCCACATAAATAACTAACAATATGGAAACTCAATTGTTAATGTCACACAAATGCTTCGACAGAAAGTCTTACATTTGAAATATCACTGTAATTTCTTTCGTGAAATTAAACAAAGTGCCTCCCGATTTTAAAATTTAGTGCAACATTTAGCCGAAATTAGTTTTTGAGAGGTGTTGTATTTGAGCGAAAGTTTGTGTTATAATAGCTTTTGGTATTAAAAGTAAAGGAGAATTCGTATGTTAAATAAAGAATACGGAGTTTTTAAAAGCGGTACCGATATCCGCGGTGTAGCCAGCGAGGGTGTTCCTGGCTTTGAAGTAAATATGACCGACGAGAGAGTCAGAAGAATGGCTAACGGCTTTCTTTTGTGGCTTTCAAAAAAGGTGAACAAGAGCGTTTCAGAGCTCAAGGTTTCTGTCGGCAGAGACTCTAGAATCTCTGGTGAGAGAATCGCTAATTGCGTTATTCCTACCTTTGAGAAAGCAGGCGTAGAGGTTATCTACACTAACCTTTCTTCAACTCCGTCTATGTTTATGACAACTGTTGACTTAGGCTGTGACGGCGCTGTGCAGATTACAGCATCACATCACCCGTTCAACCGAAACGGACTGAAATTCTTCACCCGAGGTGGCGGACTTGACGGCTGTGATATCGAGGCTATCCTTTTGCACGCTCAAAATGACGACAAGCCTGAGGAAAAAGAGGGCGGTACCGTTACTGAAGTGAATTACATGAAGCAGTATGCCGACAACCTCTGTGAGTTTATCCGAAAGGAAGTAAACGCTGAGGACTATTTGTTCCCGCTAAAGGGTTTCCATATCGTTGTTGACGCTGGTAACGGTGTCGGCGGTTTCTACGCTGCCGATGTGCTCGAAAAGCTCGGTGCTGTGACAACAGGCTCGAAGTACCTCGACCCTGACGGAATGTTCCCGAATCATGTTCCGAATCCTGAAGACCCTGTCGCTATGAAGAGCATCTGCGACGCTGTTATTGAAAACAAGGCTGATTTAGGCGTTATCTTTGATACAGACGTAGACAGAGGCGGTGCTGTTGATAAATACGGCAAGGAAATCAACCGTAACCGACTTGTTGCGCTTGCTTCGGTCATCGCTCTTGAGGGCAACGACGGCGGCACAATCGTCACTGACTCTATCACTTCCCCTGGTGTAAAGTCGTTCATCGAGGACACCCTGGGCGGTAAGCACTACCGCTATCGCAGAGGCTACAAAAACATCATCAACAAGGCTATTGAGTTAAATCAGCAGGGCATCAACTGTCCGATTGCGGCTGAAACTTCTGGTCACTGTGCGATGCGCGACAACTACTTCTTAGACGACGGCGCGTACCTTTGCACCCGCTTTATCATCAAGGCGGCTCAGCTTAGAAAAGAGGGCAAGGATATCGACGATTTAGTAGCTGAGCTTCAGGAGCCTGTTGAAACAATCGAAATCCGCTACGAAATCTTAGAACCTGACTTCAAGGCTTGCGGTCTGAGAGTAATTGATGAGCTCACTGCTTACGCCCAGAAGACTGAGGGCTGGATTGTCGCTGATGATAACCGCGAGGGTATCCGCGTTTCTTTTGGCAAAGAAGACGGCGACGGATGGTTTTTACTTCGACTTTCCGTGCACGACCCGATTATGCCACTGAATATTGAGAGTGATTCAGTTGGTGGCGTAGCTATTATCAGAGAGAAAGTCGAGTCCTTCCTCAAAACCACAACAGGTCTTAAAATCTAAGAAAAGCGATAAACATAATTGCAGAGGAGGGCCTTTGTGCTCTCCCGAAATTTGAATAGATAAACAGCCTTCCTTATTCTTTGTGACACGGTGTCACTAGGTAGGGAAGGCTTTTTATTTTAAAATAAATTATTAAATTTTCAGAAAAGTTGCATAAATATATGCAATTTTCTTCGTTTTTTCGGGATAAGTGAAGGGGTGTTTTGCCCAAAACTTATTTCAAAGGACTGATCTAATGCGAACAGACGGCTTTGTGATGCTGAGCAGAAGTATACTTGACTGGCGTTGGTACAAGAACCCGAATACGATGCGACTATTTTTGCACTTGTTACTCTGTGCAAATTACACTGACGGTGAATTTGAAACACATATTATAAAGCGCGGACAGCTTGTAACAGGTAGAAAAATACTCAGCAAAGAATTGAATCTCAGCGAGCGAGAAATCAGAACAGCACTTGACCACTTAAAAACGACCAACGATATAGCCATCAAAAGCACTGCACAATACTCGATAATTACTATACTAAATTACGAAAAGTTCGCGAGTGCGACCAAGCAATCGACCAACGACCGACCAACAACCGACCAGCAATCGACCAGCGACCGACCAACAACCGACCAGCAATCGACCAACGAGCGACCACAATATAATAAATATAATAAGAACAATAAATATAATAAACATAGATATACTGATTCGAAAAATGATATGTATACTTTATCTGATGAGGAGATAGAGGCATTCAAAAGCAAATCGCTGTATACAGATTAAGCACCGAGGCTCGGTGGCTATGGGTCTGCAACAGCGATATCACGCCTCGGGCATCTGCGCTGATCTTCAAATAACTTGCAACTCGCATTGATTTTTTGTGTTGACTGCGTCAACTACAAAAACACAGACTCGCACTGCGTTATTTGAAGGCTCACAGCCTCGGCGCTTAACTTAATCTTCGTAATAGTTTCCCATGAAGGAGAAGACTTTCACCTCGTCTGAGAGGGTGCACAGGAAGTCCATCACGCTCTTATCGCGCAGATTGCCTGTGAAATCGAGGTAGAACAGGTAGTCAAAGTCTGAGTTTTTCATCGGGCGGGACTCGATTTTTGTGAGGTTGAGTCCGAGCAGTGAGAACATATTCAGCACCTTTGACAGCGCGCCCTCTTCGTGCTCGACGTTGAAGCACAGGCTGATTTTGTTAGCGTTTTCGCTGATGTACGGCTTCTTTGAAATCACGATAAAGCGGGTCGTGCTCTTGTTGTAGTCCTGAATATCAGTATCAAGCACCTTGAGCGAGTACTCATTCGCTGCTAAGGTTGAGCAGATAGCCGCGCAGTTGAGTCGCTTTTCTTCCATAACCTTTTTCGCGGCGACCGCTGTGTTTGAGTACGCTATCGGGGTTAAATCGTGCTTTGAGATGTATGAGGAGCACTGAGTGAGTGCCTGTGGGTGTGACCACACCTGCTCGATATCAGAAAGCTCGCTTTGTCTGAGTGCACACAGGTTGTGGCTGATAGACATCGCTTTCGCTGATACAATATAGAAGTTGTGCGACATCAAAAGGTCGTAAACATCGGACACAGAGCCTCCTGTTGTGTTTTCAACAGGGAGCACACCAAAGTCAGCGTCCCCGCTTTCAACAGCGTCAAAAACATCGGAGAAGGTCTTGTAAAAGAAAAGTTCGGGGCTTTCAAAAAACTCCTTGGTTGCGATGTGAGAGTTGGCACCGCGAATACCCTGACAGGCTACCTTCACGCCTTTTGTCGGCATCTGAGTGAGGTTTTCTCTGATATTTCTGATAGTTTCCCTGAATGGCGAGTCGCCGATGATTCGGTTCTGTGACATACGGGAAATGCACATAATGTCCTCGAAAAGAAATCTCAGAGATGCGCCGTATTTCTCGCTCTTTTTCTCAACAGAGTCTAAAATCAGCTGTTGTCTTTCTTTGTCTAAAATAGGAATGTTGTTTTTCAGTTTGTACTCACCGACAGCTTTTGCGCAGTCCATACGTTTTTCAAGCAGTCTGATGAGCTCACTGTCGATAGTATCTATTTCGTTTCTTATTTCATTGAGATCCATTTTTATCTGTCCTTCAGAGTAAATTTATGATAGCAATTGCCGCCATAGCCTCGACGATAGGAGCCGTTCTTGTGACGATACACGGGTCGTGCCTGCCGACTATTTCGATGGTTGTGTTTTCTTTAGTCTGTAAATTAACGGTGTTCTGAACTTTTGAAATTGACGGAGTAGGCTTGAAGCCAACTTTGAAGGTGAGAGGCATACCGTTAGTGATACCGCCCAAAATTCCTCCACAGTTGTTGGTTTTTGTCACAACCTCACCGTCAATATAGGTAAACTCGTCGTTGTTTTCTGAGCCTTTCAGCCTACAGCTTTCAAAGCCTGAGCCAAACTCAACACCCTTGCACGCAGGGATAGAGAACATAGCAGATGATATAACGCTTTCGACACCGTCAAAGATAGGACCGCCGACACCTTTTGGCATATTGAGCACCGCGCACTCAACTATACCGCCGACAGAGTCTTTATCAACCATAGCGTCTTCGATAGCTTTAATCATCTTAGCCTTTGAGTCGTCGCTTATGGTAGGGAAGGAGTCGTTTTTGAGCTTTTCATAAAGCGCCGTGTCTATTTTAGTAGCATCAAGTGTGCTGTCCTTAACACCGCCGATTTCAGCGATGTGGGACACGATGTCGATGCCGTAGTTTTTATTTAGTATCTGGCGACAGATTTCACCCGCGAAAACAACAGGCGCCATCATTCTGCCTGAAAAAGGACCGCCACCGCTCATATCAAGCTCGCCGTTGTATTTCAAAAACGCTGTGTAGTCAGCGTGACCAGGCCGCGGACAGACCTTTAAGGAGCTGTAGTCCTTTGAATGCTGGTTTGTGTTTTCTATCACCATTTTAAGCGTATCGCCTGTGAGGACAAAATTTTCTGCGCCCTCTTTGATTAGCGGGTAGTCAGGCTCTTTTCGTGGAGTCGCAACATGACTCCTGCCCGGTGCTCTGCGCTCCATTTGTTTTAAGATTTTATCAAAATCAAGCTCGAAGTTTTTAGGCAGTCCTTCTATTTCAACGCCGATTTCTTTAGCGTGGCTTGCGCCAAAGACGCTTACCTTTACTTTATCACCCCATGATGACATCTGCTTTTCCTCCTAAGCTGTTGTAGTCAAAAAAGAAGTCTGTGTACGATTTGTTCACAGCGTGAGCTTCGTTAATAGTGGTGTCGTTTTCGCACTCTAGTGCTCCGACAGATGAAGCCATAACGATTCTGTGGTCGTTATAGGCATTCACCTTTCCGCCTGATAAATATCCTTGACCTTTTATAGTGATGCAGTCGTCGGTGTAAGAGCACTCGCCACCGAGGCTTACAATCATTTCTTTAGTTGACAGCAGGCGGTCGCTTTCTTTGAATTTCAGTCGGGATACTCCGTAGATATTAGTGTCCCCCTCACAGAAAACGCTGGTGAGCGCAACCACAGGGACTAAATCAGGGGTATCGGTAGCGTCTATGTCAGCACCCTTGAGAGCTGATTTTTTAACGCGGACGCTGTTTTCACCCACTGTGATATCTGCCCCGAAAGAGGCGAGAATATCAACGATAGCCTTGTCGCCCTGAGAAGAGTTTATGTCAAGACCCGTGACGGTAACATCGCCGTTTATCGCTCCTGCACACAAAAAGAATGCCGCCTGTGACCAGTCACCCTCAACAGTGATTTCGTTATCACTAAGTGACAAAGTGTCACTGCCATTTATGAGATATGAGTTGTCTTTTTTTACAACATTAACCGAGAATTTTTTCATCACATCGAGCGTGATGTCCACATACTGGGAGCCAACAAGCGCTGACGAGAGCCTTAGCTCGGTATCGTTTTTTAGTATGCTCAACGCTAAAAGTAAGCCTGTCACATACTGTGAGCTGATTTTCGGAGAGATTTCAAAAACTTCTCCTACTAGCTTTCCGCTTATTGTAAGCGGGAGAAAGTTCTCGCCCTTTTCGCATTTTACTCCGTGTTTAGGGAGTAATTCTAAGTATTCATCAAGCGGGCGATAGGGGAGTCTTCCTTCACCCACAAAGGTGACATGAAGTCCCAGTGCTGCACAGATAGGGATAATCACCCGAAGTGTCGTTCCGCTTTCTTTGCAGTTTAGAGTGAAGTGCCTTTTTTCGTTTTCTCTGACAAAGTTTGTGGCGTCTAAGAAAAGAGTCTTGCCTTCTCTTTGAAATTTCGCGCCTAAGACCTCTAAACAGCCGATGGTAGCGTCCATATCGTTTGAGTCACAAACGTTGTTTATACGGCATTTACAGCGCGATAAAGCGGCACATATCATCACTCTGTGAGCAACGCTCTTTGATGACACAGCCTGCACCGAGCCGACTAGAACCGATTTTCTGATTATAGCAGTTGACATGGTATCACCGCCGTTATGAGCAAAGAAATCTTGCGAAATCTTTTTTGTCTATAGTGTGAATGAAGCTGCTGCCGATTTTATCGATGAGGACGATGTTGAGCTTTTTGTCTGCACCCTTTTTATCGTTTTTCGCACTGTCTGCGATGTCGTGGAGCGGGAAGTTTATATCCGTATCAAGACCGCATTTTTGACAAAGACGGGCGATTTTCAGCACACAGCCCTGCTCGGTTAAACCTAGCTTTTCTGAAGCTAAAGTGATGAGCATCATGCCTTTTGCTACGCACTCACCGTGAGAAAGCGAAAAGGCAGATAGCTTTTCGATTGCGTGACCTGTGGTGTGGCCGAAATTTAAAATCATTCGAAGGCCTGACTCTTTTTCGTCCTTTGAAACGACCTCTGCCTTGATTTTCAGACACTGAAGAATAATCTCTTCGATGTTTTCCTTGATGTCGTTTTTCTCTAAGAACTCGAAAAGCTCCTCGCTATAAATACAGCCGTATTTTATAACCTCGCCCATACCGTCTGCAAAGTAGTGGTCAGTTAGGGTGTCGAGTGTGTCAGGGTCAATCAGCACGAGCTTTGGCTGATAAAACGCGCCGACTAAGTTCTTGCCGTATTTTGTGTCAACACCAGTTTTTCCGCCGACAGAGGAGTCAACCTGTGAAAGCAGGGTAGTCGGAATCTGTATAAAGTCGATTCCTCTCATATATGTAGCCGCGGCAAAGCCTGAGATATCTCCGCACACACCGCCTCCAAGAGCTACGATGCAGTCTTTGCGGGTGAACTCGTTTTCTGACAGGGTGTTGTAAATTTCTTCTACCGTATCAATGTGCTTTTGCTGTTCACCGGCTGTGAAAATGTGGGTTGCTACCAAAAGTCCGCGCTTTAACAAAGCGTTTTTGACTCTGTTTAGGTAGAGCTTGCACACATTCGAGTCGGTGACAATCAGCACGCGCTTTCCTGAAAGCAGAGGGAGGATAAATTTATCGCAGTTATCTAAGATGCCTCTTTCAATCAGGATATCGTAGGTGTTTGACGGGGTGTTTACTGTGAGTTTTTTCATGGGTTTTTGCCTTCTTTTTTGAGTATTTCTAAAATTTTGTCGCAGATTTCTTCTGCGTTTTCTCTAAAACAGGTGATTTTTACATCACATGCGTTTTCGTATATAGGATAACGCTTTTTGTAGAGCGTTTCTATGTCGTTTGATTTGAGTAGCGGGCGGGTTGAATCAGAAAGTAGCCTTTCTTTTATGACTTTTAAATCAGTGTCGAGGAAAATCAGCGTGTAGCCGTTATCTTTGAGCGATTTTACATTTCGCTCAAAGGTCACTGCACCGCCACCGAGGGCTAGCACACAGCCTTTTTCTTTTGAGAGAGTGCAGATAGCTTCATACTCTTTATCCCTAAAGTAGCTTTCAGAGTAGTTTTCGAACATCTCGTTGATAGTCATATTCTCTTTTTCTTCAATATATCTGTCGGTGTCTATGTGCTTTAGATTATACTTTTTTTCTAAAGCCAGAGCGACGGTAGTTTTACCGCAGCCCATAAAACCGCAAAGAGCGATAGCGTTCATTTTATCACCTTTATCTGAGCTTGTCCTCGGTTTTTCTGCAGATATCCTGCAGAAAGCTGTCGTCGTATTTTGCGCCCACCCAGATTTCGTGAGCCTTTGCCGCCTGATAAACAAGCATCTCAACAGAGCCGATGGCGTTCTTGCCGTACTCCTTGGCTTTTCTTAAAAGCATAGTTTCAAGCGGATTATACACAGAATCAAAAACAGCCTCGCTTCTTTTTATTATCTCATCGTCTGCGATACAGCCGTCTGTGTGAGGATACATACCGACAGGAGTAGCGTTTACAAGAAGAGAGAAGTTTTTATCATTTGGGATAGAGTCAAGTGCGAAAATATCTGTTGTGACAGAAAGCTTTGACTTTATTTCTTTTCTTAGCTTTTCGCAGTTACTGATACTGCCTTTTCTCACCGCGAAGCTAACACTGCATCCGTTTTCAATGCACTCAAAAGCGATAGCTCGAGCTGCTCCGCCGTAGCCGAAAATCAGCACATCTTTTGGCACAATGCCACTGCACTTAGCTTTCACAGCACTCAAAAAGCCGTAGCCGTCTGTAGTGTAGCCCTTAGAAAACTCGCCGTTTTTTACGGTGTTTACACTACCTGTGAGCTTTGCTTTCTCGCTTAATAAATCAAGCTTTGTAATAATATTCTGTTTATGGGGGATAGTTACATTGTAGCCGTCGAGCGACTTTAAAACAGTGTCATAGTCCTCGTCGAGGTTTTCAACATCAAGTGCAATGTAAAGGGCGTCGATGTTATCGTATTCGAAAAGCTTTTCGTGGATAAACGGCGAGAGGCTGTGACCAATCGGGTGGCCGACCACAGCGTATTTTTTAGTGGACATAAATTTCTCCAGTAGAAACAACAATTAAAAAATCGTCATAATTGTTGACAAAGACTTTGTTTGCTAATAATATGATTGTGAGATATTCGTAGGCTGAATTTACTTTCAGCTACGCGCATAGTGCTTCAAATAACGGGGAATATTATAGCACAATACCCCCCCGATGTCTAGAAAGTACACTGTATTATTTTTATTTTTTGGAGGATTACAATGGTTTTAGAGAAAGTAAAGATGATTTTAGCGGATCAGCTCGAGGTTGAGGAGGATACTATCACTACTGATACTGACATTCAGGACGATTTAGGTGCGGATTCTCTTGATGTAGTAGACCTTATCATGTCTTTAGAAGACGAGTTTGAAATTGAAGTTCCTGATGAGGATATCGAAAAGCTCAGAACAGTAGGCGCTTTAGTTTCTTACATCGAGTCACATTCATAATTTTGTGAAGTTTTAAGAGTCAGGCTCAGGCTTGGCTCTTTTTTATTTTATGGGTGCCTGCGCACGCAAGACTGTAGTGGAGTACCTCCGCGGGCTCCCGAAATTTGAATAGATAAACAGCCTTCCTTTTTCCGTGTCTTGAACAAGTCGGGAGAGGGAAGGCTGTTTGTTTGCACCACTCATTGCTATATTAGCTAAAGAAAAGTCTGTGTTTTTGTTCACACTATCAATTGTAAATTATTGGTAGCATAAGCTATAATGATATCAGAAAACAAATCGTAAAACGAGAATAAAATAAAATTTTTTCTCAAACCAGTGAAACACTTTGGGCTTCTCAAGCGTTTTATATATGAAGGAGTTACTTTTCTGTGAATATTTACGGTGAAAAATAAGTGTGAAAGCTTTATTTAAAGGAGGTAATATTATGAAAAAAGTAATTAGCTTGGTTTTAATCTTTGTTTTTATTCTAACGGTTGCAGTTATGCCAGCATCGGCAAATATTCTTGAAAATGATGGTCATTTGTATGAAGAAAAATTTGTGTCGCGCTATTTACCAAATGAAAAAGAACCTTATTATGCTTATGATGAGTTGTTTGTGCACACAAACGAATATGAAGAGGTTGACTGGGTGTTGGTGAGTGCATCTAAGTTGAGTGGAACAGATTTTTATATGAAGCAAGTAATAGGGGATTGGGTGCTGGTTGCCACTTTCACTTGGTTACCATTTAATTTTAATTATGCGGTTTATGATGTTAAAAGCGAGACATTTGTTAAGTTAAACGAGGAGTGTCTGTCTGTGTATGAGGGCTTGGAGATGGTGATGAATCTCTTGCCAGAAGCCGAGTTGATAGGGGACACTGATGGAGACAAATCGCTTTCGATATTAGATGCTACTAATATTCAAAGAGCTATTGCCCAATTATGCGAATTTGATTCAAATGATGATTTGACATTGTATTTTGATTATGGTGGAAATTTGAACTATATATCCGACTTCAACCGTGACGGTGAGCGCAGTGTCTTAGACGCAACCGCTATCCAGATGAAGCTTGCAAAAGTAGAGGACACGACCCTGATGGTGTTCTAGTGGCTGTTAGCGATTACCAATATGATAAGAAGCAGTTTATTCGTTATAAACCATTGAAAGCAGGCAGTTATAATGCCATAATTACCCGAAGTTATACTGGTGCTCCTGCATATTATCCATCGTTAGCACTAGTTCACTGTATAAAATAAAAAGAGAGGTGTTTTATATGACAAAAAGAATAATATCACTAATAATTACTATGGTTATTCTTGTTACTATAACAACGATAACAGCTTATGCCGGAGAGAATTATAACAAAACAGAGAAACAGTTCCTTTTCGAAGATGTTATATCTGATGTTTACCCTGCTTATTATTATGATGAAGTATATTATCATCATGTTGACGAGAACGACCAAAATAGCGATATAGACTGGGCAATTGTTTATTGCAGTACAGGTCAAGGCGCACCTAGTGGTATTGCGGTAGTAGTGGCAGATCGTGTTGTTTTAGCGAATAGTAGGGATTTATATTATACAGTGGGTTGGGCTATATATGACGCTGATTTACATGAAATCATTTCCATTGACGCAGTAGATCCAGCTAACTATGACGATTTTGAAAAAGGTCTCGAAGAAGCGAAAATTGGAAATCCATTGGGTGATGCAAACCTAGATGGTACGCTAAGTGTTTTGGATGCAACCTACATTCAGCGTGCCATGGCTAGGTTATGTGAATTCAGCCAAGAAGATGTAATCAGTGGTCTTTCTTCTATTTATTATGGCAGACCTCTTGACTATATATCTGATATAGACGGAGACGGCGAGCGTAGTGTTTTCGACGCAACCGCTATCCAGATGAAGCTTGCAAAAGTAGAAGACACAGCTATCGAATAATATGTTTAGCCACGCGCAAAAAGAAATCAACAAAGGAGCTGATATTATGAAAAAAATATTAAGTATAGCACTTGCAATAATTATGATGCTTTCAATCGTAGTTGTACCAGTTTACGCAGAAGAACAAGTTAACGAAAAACAGTATTTGTATTATGATAAATTCTACAATGATTGGGTTACCAAAAATGTCATTCATGATTATGATAGTTTTTTAGAAGATAGAAGGTACGATGAAATATATTACTATTATGAAAATGAAACAGACGAAGAACCTGCTTGGGCTTTAGTAAAAGGAATAATTACAACTCAAATGTGGGAGCGTAAATATGGCACCAATGTAGGTGAAAGAATAATATGGATAGAAGGCGGAGACGATTATAGTACTAGCGGGCATTTTGTGTATGTTACTGAACTTGATGAGTTTATTCCGCTCAAACAATCGCAAATGGATAGAATCACAGAATATTGCAGTGATTTTGTAAAAGTGATAGAAGAAAATGAATATGGTCAGTTGGTTGGAGATATTAACGAAAGTGGTGATTTGGATATCATTGATGCGACATGTATTCAGCGATATCTTGCAGGGCATAAAGAATCAACAGATGGATATCTACTTGGTTACTTTATGTTTGTATATAGTTCATCTGTTGATATTTCTGACTTCGACCGCGATGGCGAAACAACAATCTTCGACGCTACCGCTATCCAGATGAAGCTTGCTAAAATCGAAGACACAGCCACTACAGAATAAGTGCTTTTTATTGAAATCAAAATGCTGAAAAAACAGCCTTCGGGGTGACCTGAGGGCTGTTTTTATATTGTTTCATTTACTTATATTTATCTCTTGAAAAAATCTATGTATAATAGTATAATATATTGGTTAATACAAAGGAGGGGCAAAAATGGCTGATAAAAAGAAAATGGTCGAGGCTATCACCAGCCGCGACACCGATTTTGCTAAATGGTATACTGACATCGTAAAGAAGGCTGAGCTTGTTGACTACTCAGGTGTTAAAGGCTGTATGGTTATCCGTCCTTACGGCTACGCTATCTGGGAGAACATTCAGGCTGATTTGGATAGACGCTTCAAGGAAAAAGGACACGAGAATGTCTATATGCCGATGTTCATTCCTGAGAGCCTACTGCAGAAAGAAAAGGACCACGTCGAGGGCTTTGCTCCTGAGTGTGCGTGGGTTACCGTTGGCGGTAGCGAGAAACTAAACGAAAGACTTTGCGTTCGCCCTACTTCAGAAACTCTTTTCTGTGAGCATTACGCAAAGGTTATCAATACTTACCGTGATTTACCAAAGCTGTATAACCAGTGGTGTTCGGTTGTAAGATGGGAGAAAACTACCCGTCCTTTCCTTAGAACCTCTGAGTTTTTATGGCAGGAAGGTCACACAATGCACGAAACTGCTAAAGAGGCTGAGGAAGAAACCCTCACAATGCTCAAGGTCTACGAGGATTTCTACAGAGAAACTCTCGCTATTCCTGCAGTGGTCGGTAAGAAAACCGAGAAAGAGAAGTTCGCGGGTGCTTTAGCAACCTACACAATCGAGCCTATGATGCACAACGGTGTTGCGCTTCAGGGCGGTACTTCTCACTATTTCGGCGACGGCTTTGCAAGAAGCTTTGACATCACATACACAGGTAGAGATAATCAGCAACACTACCCGCACCAGACATCATGGGGTGTTTCAACCCGTATGATTGGTGCTATCATCATGGTGCATGGTGATGATGACGGCCTTGTTTTACCGCCAAAGGTATCGCCGATTCAGGTTGCTATTATTCCTATCGCTACTCATAAAGAGGGCGTGCTCGAAAAGGGCAAGGAGCTTTATGACCGACTCAAATCTCAGTTTAGAGTCAAGTACGACGATTCTGACCAGTCACCTGGCTGGAAATTTAGTCAGTATGAGATGAAGGGTGTTCCTGTACGAGTAGAGCTTGGTCCTAAAGATATCGAGAAAAACCAGTGCGTTATCGTGCGTCGTGACACAAGAGAGAAGCTTTTTGTTTCTCTTGATAACCTCGAAGTTGAGGTTGAAAAGGCGCTTGAGGCTGTGCACGACGGTATGTATCAGCGCGCTTTAAAGAATATGCAGGAAAAGACCTTTGTTGCTACCACTTTCGATGAGTTTGTAAAAACTGCTGAAGAAAACCCAGGCTTTATCAAGGCTATGTGGTGTGGCGATAAAGAGTGCGAAGAAAAATTAAAGGAAGTTACAGGTGGCGTAAAGAGCCGTTGTATTCCGTTTGAAGAAGAGCATCTTTCTGATAAATGCGTGTGCTGCGGCAAAGAAGCTAAGCACATGGTTTACTGGGGCAAGCAGTACTAAGAGCCGAGGTCCGTAGCCCTCGAAATCTAAGAGCCGAGCGTTCGAGCCTTTCGATTTTTAATGCGACCGAGTACCGCGCGTTAAAAAATCAAGGAAATGTTCTACTCCTTGATTTTAGCAAGCGGTAGAGGAGCAGTAGAAAATCGAAAGAGAAGCGAGAACGAGCGAGGCTTGATATCGCTGTCGCAGACCAAATTGTCCGAGGCTTTAAGCCTTCAAATAACTTGCGGTTTGCTAAATTACTTCGTAGCTAAATATTTGCTTTTGCAAATGCTAAAGATTTTTTGTAAAGGAGGCGGGAAAATGCCGATTAAAGTATCAAACGACCTTCCGGCTACTAAAATTTTAGAGTCTGAAAATATATTTGTTATGCCTGAAAAGCGAGCTATAAGTCAGGATATCCGTCCGCTGAAGATTATAATAGTAAATCTTATGCCGACGAAAATCGTCACTGAAACTCAGCTTCTGAGATTGCTCGGCAACTCACCGCTTCAGGTGGACATCGAGCTTTTGCAGATGGCTACTCATAAGAGTAAAAATACATCTAAAAAGCACCTGACAACCTTCTACAAAACCTTTGATGAGATAAAGGACCAGAAGTTTGACGGAATGATTGTTACGGGTGCTCCTGTTGAGCTACTCGATTTCGAGGATGTTGACTACTGGGACGAGCTCACTGAGATTTTTGACTGGGCTAAGAAGAATGTGTACTCGACACTTTACATCTGCTGGGGAGCGCAGGCGGGGCTTTATCATCACTACGGTGTGAAAAAAATCACCTATGATAAGAAGCTCAGCGGTGTGTATCGCCACCGCCCGCTAAATCCGCTTCATCCGTTGCTTCGAGGCTTTGACGATGTTTTCTACTGTCCTCATTCCAGAAACACAGGTGTCAACAAGGCTGATTTAGAGAGCATAGAAGAGCTCGAAATTTTAGCTGCGGGTGATCTCACAGGCGTGTCGATTGTGAGTAACAAAAACGGCAGACAGTTCTTCATCTTAGGTCACTTTGAGTACGACGCTGACACTCTCGCAAACGAGTATTACCGCGACAAGAACAAGGGACTAAACCCTGAAATCCCGCGTAATTACTTCCCTGATAACGATGTCACCAAAAAACCTGTGATGGTGTGGCGCAGTAGTGCGGCTCTGCTTTACTACAACTGGCTTAACTACTATCTCTATCAGCAGACTCCGTACGATTTAGAGGACTTAAAAAAGCTCTACGACGAGAGTGCTCAAACAGAGAAATAAAAGACTAAAGGCTACCTTTTTTGGTAGCCTTTTTTGTATATAAAGTATCTTGTTATTATAGACAAACTGAAGAAGAAATTTATGGCTATAATATCAATTGTAAATTATTGGTATCGTAAGCTATAATAAAATTAGAAGAAAAATATAATTAGTGAAACATTTTGAGTTTCTCAAGCGAAAAGGAGTCGATATTATGAAAAAAATAATGAGTTTATTACTTATCTTAGTTATGGTGATGTCAATGTCACTTTTTAATGTGTCGGCTATTGAAGGTGTGGTTCATGACGAAAATGACTTTAAAGATGACTGTATTCTTCTTGTTGTCAACGATAGTAGTTATGAGGTTACCCTACAAAATCTCTCACAGTATGGTGTGATTGAGATTGACGATCATCTATCCCATATTGGTGTATATATTCTCACTCTTGATAAGCACGACCACGATAATACCCGAAGTGTTGCAGAAGCTCTAAATAATGCAAGTGAAGGCAGATATGTTGCTGAGTTGAATTACAGGATGTATCCTGCTGATACGCCGGTTAAGGAGCCTACAGAGGAGGAACTTCGTCAGAGATTCGTGGAATACTTAGGCATACCTTCTGATGTTGAGTACACCTATAGCGGACCTCTTTACTCTCACTACGAAGACTCAGCACAGACTCCATCGTGGGTTTTAGTTTACGGGTTTGGAGGCTCGTTTTTGTCTTATAATATGCTCTTTGGTGTGTTCGGTGATTACTATATATATGGATGTTCATCAAGACCATCGAATTTTAATTACCATGTCTATATAACTGATGAACAAAAGTTCTACTCGTTAGAGAACGCGTGGAGCAATAATATTTGCTCTAAGGAAGAAATATTCACCCGGTATCTTATGCCGGAAAATTATGCTTACCTGATAGGTGATGCGAATAATGACGGTCAGCTGTCTGTTTTAGATGCAACCATTATTCAGCAAGCAGAAGCTAAAATAAGTTTTCTCGATGATTGGTTTACCGCATTACAAGTCTATGGCGATAAGATAGTGTTTTCAACTGATTTTAACCGTGACGGCGAGCGCAGTGTCTTAGACGCAACAGCTATCCAGATGAAGCTTGCTAAGGTAGAGGACACAGCTACAGAATAAAATACTTGTTGATACAATTAACCCGCAGGAATTATCCTGCGGGGTAATTTTGTGCGTAAAAACCAATGGTCTTGTCAATCTACTTGAAAAAGTCTCCCTCTGACGAGGGAGATTTTTATGTCATCTTCTCTCGCATAAGAGCGAGAATTTTCTTTTCTTTTCTCGAGATTTGCACCTGAGTAGTGTTTAGCTCTTTTGCAGTTTCAGTCTGGGTTTTGTGCTTGAAATAGCGTAGCGTGATGAGCTGTTTATCATAGTCGCTAAGGGAAGAAATAATATCTCTCAGCGACATTTTCTCGATGATGTTGTCCTCAATCGAAACTGTGGGGATGTCGAGTGTCTTTTCGCCGTCGTCAGTGTGAGCTGTCAGCGACATCACGGGTGTTGAGAGTGAGAGCGCTTCGCTTGCTTTGAAAGCATCTACCCCGAGCTTCTCTGAAAGCAGAGAAATCGGGATATCAGCGCCGTGCTCGCTTTTGTATTCATCGGCGATTTTTGAAGCTTTTATAGAGAGCTCTTTGAGGCTTCGGCTGACTTTTATCATACCGCCATCTCTGAAAAGCCTTTTTATTTCGCCGAGTATAACGGGCACTGCGTAGGTCGAGAGCTTGTACCCCAAAGATTCGTCAAAATTGTCGATAGCTTTGATAAGCCCCACACAGCCTGTGGAGTACAGGTCGTCGTAGTCTATCCCGCGACCTGTAAATTTCTTAGCGCAGGAGTGCACCAGCCCTAAATTCTGCTTTATCAGCTCATCTCTTGTCATAGCCTGCACGATAAAGTGTTTTCTCCATAGTGACGGTTGTGCCCGAGCCTAGCTTTGAGCGGACAGATATTTTATCCATAAAGCTCTGCATAACCGCAAATCCGAGTCCTGCACGCTCATCATTTGAGGTAGTAAAAAGCGGTTCCATAGCCTGTTTTACATCCTCGATTCCGACGCCTTTGTCGCGGATTTTTATGATGATTTTGTTGTTATCGGTGATTTTCACATTTATGTAGACAGTGCCTATCGAGTCTGGATAGGCGTGGACTGTGCAGTTAGTGACCGCTTCGGATACGGCGGTTTTTATGTCAGCGAGCTCTGCGATAGTCGGGTCAAGGCACAGTATAAATGCCGACACCGCCGAGCGCGCAAAGCTTTCGTTGGAGCTTTTTGATTTGAAATTGAAATTCACTTCGTTAACTATGTTCATTATAGCACCCCCAATGAGTCAATCCCCGAAAGGCTGATGATTTTCTGCAGATTCTGCGGTATGTTTATCACTCTGAGCTTTCCGCCAAGCAGCGAGATGTTGCGGTACCGCCCCATAATAAGTCCTATCCCCGAGCTGTCCATAAACGACACGTGAGAGAAGTCTAAGTGGAGTTCTTTTGGCCTGAGATTTTCTGTCTGTCCGTCGATTTTCTGTCTTATCGACGGGGCACGGTGGTGGTCGATTTCGCCGTAGATTTTAGCTGTGAGTATTTCGTTTTCTAGCGTTGTTTCTACTGTCATATTTTCACTTCCTTGTAAAATAAAAAGCCTATACTATTATCTTATAAGTATAGGCTTGAAAACATTGTAATATTCAGTTGTCGTAAAAGTTTATTTTGACAGCTTCTCTATGATATATGGTCGAAGCTCGCCCGCTAGATACAGCGACCCACAGATGCAGATTGAGCACTCATTCTCTTTCGCTATAGTGTACGCTGTGTCAAAGGCAGTGTGGGGAGCTGAACTCACAACGACCTTGTCAAAATACTTCCTGCAGATGTCAGAAAGCTCATAAGAGTCTAAATTTCGCGGATTAGGTACATCAGTGACGACCACTAAATCAAACATTCCTTTTAACAGCGAGAGCGAGTCGTTCACATCTTTGTCTTTAAGCATTCCGACAAGGAGCACTCTCTTGCCCTGTATAAAACGCTCTGTTGCGTTTTTAAACGCTGACATACCGTTTACATTATGAGCGCCGTCGAGGACTACTACAGGCGATTTTGAAAGTAGTTCAAAGCGCGCAGGGTTAGTCGCTTTTTCTAAGCCTTTTTTAAGGTTATCTTCGCTAAAGTCAATAATGCCGTTTTCTTTGAGTGCCAAAAGTGTAGCGATAGCTACTTTAGCGTTTTCTATCTGGTGTTCTCCTAGTAGCTTCAGAGCGTAGCTTTCGCCGTTATAGGAAAACTTGCTTCCGTTTATACTTAAATCTACATCATCAAAATGAATGTCACAGGCACTGTAGAGCCTGTTGTTTTTCTTCTTTGCTGTCTGCTTTATAATAGCGGTTGAAACCTCGTTTTGAGAGGCTGTGACGGTGATTGAGTCACTCTTTATGATACCGCACTTTTGCTCTGTAATAAGCTCAATTGTGTCGCCTAAAATCGCGGTGTGATCCAAATCGATTTTAGTCAGCACAGAACACAGCGGTTTTTCTATCAGATTAGTTGAGTCGAGCAGTCCGCCGAGTCCTGTTTCGCAGACGATGATGTCACAAGCGTTTTTCTTGTAGATATAAAAAGCGACAGCAGTTAAGAATTCAAACTCAGTGATGATGATTCCCTGCTCGTTTAGTTTATCGAGCAAAGGGGAGAGGTATTCTACTGCGTCAGTGAGCTCGTCTTTTGAAATAAGCTCGTTATTTATCTGTATTCTCTCTAAAAAATCGGTGATGTACGGGGAGATGAAAAGTCCTGTTTTTAAGCCACTCTCGGTTAAAACTCGCGAAATCATCTGGCACACAGAGCCCTTGCCGTTAGTGCCCGCAACGTGGATGAATCTCTGGCTGAGCAGGTCATCACCGAGCATATCAAAAAGCATTTTTATTCTCTCAAGCCCCGGTCGTGAGCCAAATTTATCGAGTGAGTGGATTTTTTCTAGTGCTTGTTCGTAGGTCATAGTATGTTAAATCAGTTCCTTATAGATATCGTTTTTGCGGATTTTGGTGATTTTTGAGGCTTCCTTTGCGGCGTCTGTCGGCTTCAGACCGTTTGAGATGAACTTTTCAGCCATACTGACAGCGTCGTCGAGAGTGTATTTCTGCTCTTTGCTTTGAGCTTTGCCCTCTAAAATGAGCACGATTTCGCCCTTTAGCGAGCCGTCGCCGAAGTTTTCATATGCGTCTTTTGTAGTAGTGCGGATAATCTCCTCGTGAAGCTTAGTCAGCTCTCTGGCGATAGTCAGCTTTCTCTCACCAAAAGTAGAGTAAAGGTCAGAAAGTGTGTTAGGAAGCTTGTGCGGAGCTTCGTAGAAAATCATAGTGCGCTCTTCGTTTAGCAGTGACTCAAGGTGTTCTGCACGGCTTTTTTTGTTGACAGACAAAAAGCCCTCAAAAGTGAAGCGACCTGTAGCAAGTCCTGAAACACAAAGAGCGGAAATAACCGCTGACGGACCGGGCACTACGACAGTTTTGATAGAATATTCTTCGCACTGCTTTATCAGTAATTCACCCGGGTCAGAGATGCACGGCATACCCGCATCTGTAACTATAGCACAGCTTTCTCCTGCTAAAATTCTGTCGCAGATAAGCTGACCGCGGTATTCTTTATTATGCTCAAAATAGCTCGTCATCGGCTTTTTTATGCCGAAATGGTTTAGTAATTTCAGCGTGACGCGAGTGTCTTCTGCCGCGATAAAATCAACTTGTTCTAGTGTTTCCAAAGCGCGGGGGGAGATGTCGCCTAAATTTCCAATCGGCGTGCCGACTACATATAAAATACTCATATTCTTCCTTCTTTACTCACTCTTATATAAACCGTAGATTTCTTTCATTTCTTTTGAGAAATCGCCCTGCTCGTTTTCGATAAATAGTGTAGGGAGAACCTGCATAAAGCCACGGTTGCCTTTGTACCTGCCCTCAAGCAAAAAGAGCTTCGGCTCTTTATTTAGTCGCTGTTGTATAAGGCGCAGGCGCTTTGGCTCTATCTCAAATTTTCTCATACTTTCCATGACATCTGTAAGTCTTTCAGGTCGCTGACAGATACAAAATCTGCCTGAAAACTGCAGTAGCTTTGACGCGCATTCGCAGATGTCATCAAGCGTACAGCTTTCTTCGTGACGAGCTAAAAGCTTTTCTTTTTCAGGGTTTTTGATACCACTGCCCGAGAGCTTGTACGGAGGGTTACACACGACTAAATCGTAGTGACCAAAGGGGAGCTTGCCCTTGAGGTCTTTTAAGTCAGCGCAAAGCGGGGTGATGCAACTGACATTTTCGATGCCGTTTTCTGTGTTGTGCTTTATTGAGCGAGTGAGCATATCAATAGCATCTTCTTGAATATCAAGAGCTACTAGCTCCTTGTAGCTTTTTTCTCTGCACCACAGCAGAGGCATAGTGCCACAACCTGTGCCAAGCTCAACTACACAGTCTGACTCTTTAGGGCTCGCAAAATCTGAAAGAAGGATAGTATCCGTCGAAAAATGGTAGCACTCAGACACAATGATTTCGACATTATTTCCCAGTGGCTCGAGTTTCTCATTCATTTTCAGCATCATATCACCTCGCATATTAAACTTAATTATACCATATATCGGCATTTATGCAAACAAAAAAGCCCACGGAAATCCGTGAGCTCTTTGTATTAAGTAAAATTAACCCTCAGCGATAGCTTCTACAGGGCACTGACCAGCGCAAGCGCCGCAGTCTACACAAGCGTCAGCGTCGATAGCGAACTTGCCATCATCCTCTGCGATAGCCTCGCATGGGCACTGATCTGCACAAGCACCACAACCGATGCAAGTATCCTTATCAATTACGTAAGCCATTTAAATAAACCTCCTTATTAAATGATACAAGTATATTGTAGCATACTTTATGAAAATTGCAATTCTTTTGCCAAAAAATTTTTATTCCAGATTTTTGAGCTCTTCAAGCTCCTTTTTATCAACCTTGATGTAGCCGTCTTTTAAAAGTCTGACTTCCTTTACCTTGAAGGTCTGTGGAGCGGCTTCGTCAGGAGTGTTGTCCATCTTGACTTTTAAGGTCTGGGTGAGCAGGTTGTTTTCAACCACCAAGCCTCTGCCAAGCGGAGTTTTGACGATAGCGCCGACCTTTGGAGTGCGCTTTAGTAGGTCTGTGTAAGCTTCCTGCTCATATTTTAAACAGCACATGAGTCTTCCGCAGGTGCCCGAGATTTTGACAGGAGAGAGGGAGAGGCCCTGCTCCTTTGCCATTTTTATTGACACAGGCTGGAATTCGCCTAAAAAGCTTGAACAGCAAAACGGCTTTCCGCACACACCGAGTCCGCCGAGCATCTTAGCTTCATCTCGAACACCGATTTGTCTGAGCTCGATTCTTGTTCTGAAAACTGAAGCGAGGTCTTTAACCAGTGCTCGAAAGTCAACTCGACCGTCAGCTGTGAAGTAGAACATAACTTTTGAGTTATCAAAGGTGTATTCAACATCAACGAGCTTCATCTCAAGACCGTGGGAAGCGACCAGCTTTTCGCAGGTTTTGAGCGCGTCTTTTTCTTTTCTTTTGTTATCTTCTAGATGTTTTAGGTCCTCGTCGGTTGCCTTTCTGATGACCTTTTTGAGCGGATGAACGATGTTTTCGTCAGGCTCTACGCGGTTACTCATAGCGACTTCGCCACACTCGACACCTCTAGCTGTCTCGACGATAACATATTCTCCTGCGTTAAATTTTATATCAACAGGGTCAAAGTAGTAAATCTTACCGACCTGTTTGAATCTGACTCCGATTACCTCTGCCATGAAATCCTCCTGTATTCTCCGCAAAGCCATGTGCATAGCAACGCCATGTTGACATTGCGGTCGGCTTTAAGTATAGCTTTTGAAGAAAGCTCTATTAAGCCGATTATTCTTTGTTTAGTTAGTTTTTTTGCGATAGAGTAGGCTATATCGCTCTCGTTTTTAACTCCTACCGAGTAGGAGAGTCCTTGTCTTAAATATTCACAGACTCTTTTGAGCACTTCTTTGAAAAGTACTCGGTTATTAAGTTTCGCTGTGGCAAAAAGCAGTTTGTCTTCAGACAAAGCTAAGATACCCTCGACGACTTCTTGTGCTAAAGCGTCAACTTCCTCATCGATTTCGTTTTTATTATCGAGTGAAAAAACCTGAACACGCGACAAAATCGTAGAAAGCATTTTCTTCGAGTTTTCAGCGGTCAGTATAAACAGCGTGCTCTGTGGCGGTTCCTCGAGCACCTTCAAAAACGCGTTCTGCGAAATCTCAGGCATACATTTATCCACATCATACAGCACGAAAACCTTGGTGTCGGCTTCGTTTGGGATAATGCTTGAGTCTTTTATCAGCTCACGCACAGATTCAACATTGATGATGTTTGTCTTACCGCTGAGCTTCGGGGTGTAGATATCAGGGTGAGAATTCGCCTTCGCTTTGATACAGTTTTTGCATATTTCACACGGACGAAAATCCCCTGAACACACAGCTCCTTTTGACAAAAAGTCAGCGACTTCTCTTCTTTTCTTTGCGTCTGCGCCTTCGATAAGCACAGCGTGAGGCATACGGCGACTATTAAGAATATAAGAAAACTGTTCTTTCATTTTAGAAAAATCATTCACCGCAATACCTCCTTTTCAAATATTCATTGTATCATATATTAAAGCGAAAATCTACATCAAATTTTTAGTATATTAGTCATAATGCCCTTGTCTGTTATGTCAATATATGCATAAGTTGCGTTGTAGCCAGAAAGCGAACCCGGATTTATTATATATAGTCCGTCGTCGTATTCAATTAAAGCGTTGTGAGTGTGACCGAAAATCACAACATCAGCCTTTACTTCCCTAGCTGCACAGCACAGGTTATACAGCGTGTATTTTACATTGTACATATGCCCGTGAGTGATGAAAAGTCTTTTGTTTTCAATCACTCTTTCTTCAACTAAAGGTAGGGTTTTGCCGAAATCACAGTTGCCTTTGACAGCGATTACCGCCTTATCAGGGTACAGCATTTTTATCTCGTCAAGCTCGTCTTTTGAGTCACCGCAGTGAATGATGACATCTGCGTTTCTTTGAGCTTCCACTGCTTTTTTAAGTGAATAAAAATCACCATGAGTGTCGGACACTACTAAAATTCTCATAAAATCTCCTATCATAAAAAGGGACATTTTGCATAGTATATTATCGAGGTGTTATATATGGCAAATAATGAGCAGATAAACTCGCTGATAAATATGCTGTCAGTCAGACTCAACGCTGATAGCTCTCAGGTAAGAGAAGCGCTTGAGAAAGGCAATCTTGATAAGGTGCTACAAAATATGAATCCTGCACAGGCTGAGAAAATAGGCGCTATTTTGTCAGACCCCGAGGAGTCCAAGAAGGTGCTCTCCACTCCGCAGGCACAGGCACTTATCAAAAAGCTGATGGGCTGATGGACGATTTAAGCTCCAAAATCAGTGAGATTCTGAGCGACCCCCAGGCTCTTGAGCAGATAAAAGGGCTTGGGGAGATTCTCGGCATGAATAATACCTCAAACACGCCGATACATAAAGAAGAAAGCAATAAAAGCGACAGCGTGCTTTCGTCGCTATCCTCTGGGTTTTCACCGCAGATGCTTTCTATGATGACAAAACTCGCTCCGCTTCTATCAGATATGAACAAAGAGGACGACACTACTCGTCTGCTTTTTGCTTTGCGTCCGTTTTTATCAGACGAGCGAAAGAAAAAACTCGACGAAGCCTCAAAGATACTGAAAATAATGAAACTGCTACCACTGGTAAAAGATGTCGGAATACTTGATTCACTGTTTTAACGGGGGTATTTATGGCTGACAGTATGCAAGAAGACGCTCTGAGGCGACTAAACCAGATGTATTCAAAAGCTCCGTCGGGGACTGTGCCCCAAAAAAGAACAGAGGAGAAAACCTCGCATCAGGCAGTAGAGAGTGCAAGGGAAGAGAAATCCTTAGAACAACCTAAAAGCAGTGGGAATTTGCTCGACTTTTTCATGAAGGATAAAGAAAAGAGCCTGATACTGCTACTCATAGTGATACTTATTAGCGAAAAAGCTGATTCCTCGCTGCTGCTTGCGCTGATGTATCTTGTTATCTAGTCTGACCGTCACCGCGGATGATGTACTTTGTTGAAACTAAGTTTTCGAGTCCCATCGGACCGCGCGCGTGAAGCTTCTGGGTCGAGATGCCGATTTCAGCACCGAGTCCGAACTGACCGCCGTCAGTAAAGCGGGTTGACGCGTTTACATAAACAGCCGAGGAATCAACCTGATTTAAGAAAGTCTCAGCGTTTTTGAAGTTCTGGGTGATGATAGTTTCAGAGTGACCGCTTGAGTACTTTGCGATGTGGTCGATAGCTTCATCAATATCAGCGACAACCTTTATTGCTAAGATGTAGTCTAAAAATTCAGTAGCGTAGTCTTCGTCAGTAGCAAGTGACACGCTGTCACCTAAAATAGCGACAGTTTTCTCACAACCACGGATTTCAACATTTTTTTCTTTGAGTTTATCGTATATCGCAGGCAAAGCTTTGTCTGCGATTTTTTCGTGTACGAGTAAGGTTTCGAGTGCGTTACAAACGGACACTCGAGAGGTTTTAGCGTTGAAAACAATGTCTTTTGCCATATCGATGTCAGCGCTCTCGTCAACAAATGCGTGGCAGTTGCCAACACCTGTTTCGATAACAGGAACCTTCGCGTTTTCGACAACTGCTTTTATCAGTCCTGCGCCACCTCTTGGGATAAGCACATCGAGGTAGTCAGTAAGTCCCATAAGCTCGACTGAGCTCTGTCTTGAAGTGTCTTCAACGAGGTTGATGCAGTCGCTAGGAAGTCCGGCTTTTTCTACAGCCTCTCTCATAACCTGTACGATTGCTTTGTTTGAATTTATCGCTTCCTTGCCACCGCGTAAAATAACACAGTTGCCCGCTTTCAGACACAACGCTGCCGCGTCTGCTGTGACATTAGGTCGTGACTCAAAGATAATTCCGATAACACCCAGAGGCACTGTGACCTTTGAGATGCTAAGTCCGTTTTTTAGTGTGTTACCCGAGAGAACCTTGCCCACAGGGTCAGGCATAGCAATAATCTCTCTGACACCCTGCGCGATACCCTCGATTCTCTCTTTATCAAGCGAGAGCCTGTCTATCATAGCGTCAGAAAGACCGTTTTTTCTGCCGTTTTCTATGTCGATTTTATTAGCTTCAATGATAAAATCAGCGTTATTGATAAGTGCATCTGCTATGTTTTTCAGCGCGTCGTTTTTGCTTTCTTTAGCACACAATAAGGTGCGACTTGCTTTTTTTGCGTTTTGACCTAATTCTCTTACAGTTAACATAAAATCACCTGTTTCCTAAAAATAATGTTCCTACCTGCTTTTCTTCGTCTACAACATCGTAGAGAATAGACGGATCCTCGCCGTTTAGTACAATGCAGTCAATGCCGTGATCAACGACATATTTAGCGGCAGAAAGCTTAGTCGCCATACCGCCTGTGCCTCTGTTTGAACCCGAGCCGTGAGCCATATGCATAATCTCGTCCGTGATTTTTTCAACCACATCAATGTGTTGTGCCTGAGGGTTAGTGCGCGGGTTGTCTGTGTAGAGTCCGTCAATGTCAGTAAGGATGACCAAGGTGTCAGCCTTGATGAGATTTGAAACAATAGCCGAGAGCATATCGTTGTCACCGAAGTTGTTGCCCTCTAATTCATCGATAGCTACGGTGTCGTTTTCGTTGACGATAGGGATAATGCCCATCTGCAAAAGCGTGTTGAAGGTGTTAAGGACATTTTCCTTTTTGTGGTCTGTGTCAACTGAATATTTGGTGAGTAGCACCTGAGCTACGGTGTTGTTGTACTCAGAGAAAAACTTGTCGTACATGAACATAAGCTCACACTGACCAACAGCAGCTAAAGCCTGCTTTTCTCTTGTAGTGTCGGGTCGTGAGGGAAGACCGAGTTTTCCCATACCTACACCGATAGCACCTGAAGACACGAGCACTATGTCGTGACCGCTGTTTCTCAAATCAGACAGTACCTTTGAAAGAGTGTCAACTCTTCTTAAATTTATCTTTCCGTTTTCGTATGTAAGTGTGGAGGTGCCAACCTTCACGACTATTCTTTTCTTATCCATAATGACCCCTTTTTGAAATCTATTTTGAAAGTTTATTACACTTTATAAAACCGTTTTTTATATACCATTTCGCCACCCGTACGGTAGCTCAAAATTCTCCAAATACCATTATACATTATATTTGTCAAAAATCAAATCTTAATTGTATCTTTGTTTTGAATATTTACAAAGCGAGAAAGTTAAGCTATACTTGAACTATCAAATACTTGGAGATATTTTATGGAAAACACTTTGGAAATAAAACCGACCAGAGCACTGCTTGTCAGCGTTGATACGGGCGATTTTGATGCACAGTCGTCGCTTTTAGAACTTTTTGAGCTAGCTAAAAGTGCGGGAGCTGACCCACTTTTAAGCATTGAGCAGAAGCTAAGCCACTTAGAGCCTGGCACCTGTGTCGGTAGCGGAAAATTACTTGAAATAAAAGAAGCGTGTGAGCTTCACGAAATCGAACTTATTATCTTCGATTTGGAGCTTTCTCCCGTGCAGATTAGAAATATCGAAACGGCGACAGATGTCCGCACTATCGACCGCACGATGCTTATTTTAGACATTTTTGCTCAGCGCGCAAAGTCTAAAGAGGGTAAGCTTCAGGTAGAGCTCGCTCAGCTGAAATATATGCTCCCGCGTCTGACGGGTAAAGGTGTCGAAATGTCGAGACTCGGCGGTGGAATAGGCACCAGAGGTCCCGGTGAAACAAAGCTTGAAACCGACAAGCGTCACATTCGCAGGAGAATGGAAACTCTAAAAGAGGGGCTAAGAGAGGTTATTCAGCATAGAGAGCAGTTAAGACGCAGGAGAAAGAAGGATAATGTCATCACCGTTGCGATTGTCGGCTATACAAATGCAGGTAAATCAACCTTGATGAATTTCTTAACAGAAGCGGGAGTGCTCGCTCAGGACAAACTTTTTGCGACCCTTGACCCGACCTCACGAGCACTGAAACTTCCAAACGGAGTTTCTGTTATGATGATAGACACCGTAGGACTTGTCAGACGACTTCCTCACCACTTAGTCGAGGCGTTCAAGTCAACTCTGGAGGAGGCGGCTCTTGCTGATATTATCCTCAATGTGTGCGATGCAAGCTCTGATGAAGCCTTACTCCACCTTGATGTGACAGAAAAGCTTCTTGTCAGCCTTGGCTGTGTTGATACACCTATCGTGCCTGTGCTCAATAAATGCGATTTAGTATCTGACGATGTTGATATTATGCGTATCAAAGACGCTGTGAAAATCAGCGCAAAGCACGGGGAGGGTATAGAAAAGCTTTTGTCTGCGATTGAAGATAATTTACCGCTAAGAGTAAAGAAAGTGAAGCTGCTCTTCCCGTTTGACAAAGCAGGACTTGCGGCATCGTTGAGAAAAACCTCGACCGTAAACAGTGAGGAGTACACTGAAAACGGGGTAGAAGTCGAGGCTGTTATTGACGAAGCGACTTTTGGCAGACTAAGAGAATATATTGTAGAGTGATTTGTGGCGGTGCACTTATGTGTACCGCCTTGCTATTTTTTAGCAATTGTGTTATCATATAATTTAACGAAAATGGGAAAGTAGGCGACCAATATGGATGTCAGAGTTAATGACAAATTGATAATGAAAAAGCCTCACCCGTGCGGTTGCAGTGAATTTCTTGTGACCAGAATCGGTATGGACTTCAAGATAAAGTGCACAAAGTGCTCCCACGAGGTTATGGTCCCGCGAAAAAAGGTCGAAAAAAATATTAAGAAAATAATCAGAGAAGAGTAATTTGAGGATAAACTATGTTTGATAAACTCGAAATTTTTGATAAAAGATATGAAGAACTGAATAAGCGACTTTACGAGCCTGATGTGGCTAGTGACCCTGTCACCTTTAGAGAGGTCAATAAGGAGCTGAGTCAAATCACCCCGATAGTCGAGAAGTACAGAGAGTACAAGGCGACAAAGGAGAGCATTGAAGACGCGCTTTCGCTTTTAGAAGAAGCATTTGACGACGATGAGCTCAAAGCCCTTGCTCAGCTTGAGCTGAGTGAAGCTAAGGAAAGAATTCCTCAGATTGAAGATGAGCTGAAAATCCTGCTTTTGCCAAAGGACCCTAACGACGAGCGCAATGTAATTGTTGAAATCCGAGGTGGTACAGGTGGTGAAGAATCGTCACTTTTTGCTTCCGATTTATTCAGAATGTACACTATGTATGCCGAAAAAAAAGGCTTTTCGGTTGAGATTTTAAACGCTAACGAAACAGAGCTCGGCGGATATAAGGAAATCTCCTTTATGATAAACGGCGACGGTGCCTACTCCCGCTTTAAATTTGAGTCAGGTACTCATAGAGTGCAGAGAGTTCCCCAGACCGAAAGCGGTGGCAGGATTCACACCTCAGCCGCAACAGTAGCGGTTCTTCCTGAAGCTGACGATGTTGAAATCGACATTAACCCTAACGATTTGCAGATTGATACTTTCCGTAGTTCTGGCGCAGGCGGTCAGCATATCAACAAAACTTCTTCTGCTATCCGTATCACTCACCTGCCCACAGGAATGGTGGTTGAGTGTCAGGACGAGCGAAGTCAGTATAAAAACAAAGACAAGGCACTCAAAGTGCTCAAAAGCCGACTCTTAAAAGTCGAGCAGGATAAACAGAATGCTGAAATTGCAAGTGACAGAAAAGCTCAAGTAGGTAGTGGTGACAGAAGTGAGAAAATCCGCACCTACAACTTCCCGCAGAGCAGACTCACTGACCACAGAATCGGTTTGACGCTATATAAACTCGACGATATTTTAAACGGCAATTTAGACGAAGTGATTGAAGCTTTAATTACAGCGCAAAGAGCTGAGCAGTTAAAAGAAAGTATGGAAAGTTAAAACTATGAATACACTCTTATTAGGCAGTACAAAAGAAGATATCAAGACAGCCGCCGATATACTACAAAACGGCGGTGTTGTCGCTATGCCTACTGAGACGGTTTACGGTCTTGCGGCTGACGCTTTAGATGGCGAAGCAGTGAAGAAAATCTTCCTTGCAAAGAGGCGACCGATGGATAACCCGCTGATTGTTCATATAGCGGAAGTTGGTGACATAGAGCGGTTTAATCTCGTTTCTGAATTTCCCGAGAAAGCAAAGAAACTAGCTGAAAAATTCTGGCCGGGACCGCTCACGATTATTATGAAAAAGTCAAGTGTTATCCCCGACGAAGTCAGCGCAGGACTTTCTACCGTTGCGATAAGACTCCCAAGTCACAAGGTAGCGCGTGAGCTGATAAAAGAAAGTGGCACAGTGCTTGCCGCTCCGTCTGCTAACCGCTCTGGCTCACCAAGTCCTACTACAGCACAGCATGTGATGAACGATTTGTGCGGTGATATACAGGCTGTAGTTGACGGGGGAATGTGCGATGTCGGAGTCGAGAGCACAGTTATCACTTTAGCTACGAAAACTCCGCGACTTCTTAGGCCTGGTCTTGTTACCGTTGAGCAGATTGAAGAAGTTATCGGTCATATTGATGTTGACCACGCAGTGTTGTTTAAACTCGAAAGCGACGAAAAGGTTTCGTCCCCCGGTATGAAATACAAGCACTACGCACCAAAAGCCAAGGTAGTTTTACTGAGCGGTGACAGCGAGAAGTTTATCCGCTTTGTAAACGCTGAGTTTGAAAAAGATAGCTCTGTCGGTGCTATATGCTACGACGAGGATATTGATAGTCTTTTGTGCAACACTATTCCGATAGGAAAAGCAGACGATTTGGAAGCTCAGGCGCACCTGCTTTTTGATGCGTTAAGACAGGTTGACAAGCAGGGTGGCTTTACTACAGTTTACGCTCATTGTCCGACTAAAACAGGGGTCGGTATGGCACTATATAACCGCCTTATCAGAGCGGCGAGTTTCGAGGTGATTTCTCTTGAGTAAGGCGTTAGTTGTAGGACTCACAGGCCCTATAGGTAGCGGAAAAAGCGCTGTCGCAAAACTCTTTTGCGAAAACGGTTACGCTCACATAGATGCTGATAAGGTCGCTAGAGAGGTAGTAAAAAAAGGTTCGCCTGTGCTTATTGAGCTAGCCACAGCTTTCGGCGATGATGTTATAAATTCTGACGGTACACTTAACCGTCGACTGCTCTCTCAAAAAGCGTTTTCAAAAGATAACGGTGCACAGCTTCTGAATTCTATCACTCACCCTGCGATTTTAAAAAGGGTAGAGGAAAAAATAAGTAGCTGTAAAGCAGATGGATACGAAAAAATTCTGTACGATGCTCCGCTTTTGTTTGAGAGCAAGTCCGACAAGCTGTGTGAAAAGATAGTTTGCGTAATCGCTAAGAAAAGTATCCGATTAGAGCGTGTGAAGCTCAGGGATAATATCAGCGAGAGCGAGATAGAGAGCAGAATGAACGCTCAGCAAACGGATAGCTACTACACTGAAAAATCGGATTTTGTGATACAAAACAACTCAACTTTAGATAAACTGAGAGAAGAAACAATCGCTGTTATTAAAGCGCTTGACGAGGTGGAAAATGCCGCATTTTGAGAAAACAGGACGAAAGGGACACGGCTGTGGCTGTAGCATAGTAACGCTTGTCTTGGTGTGCTTTGTGATTTTAGGATTGCTTTTGTTTTCTACAAATGTGCTAAACGATGTGAAAACTAAGGTTATGGCTCAGTTTTATCCGCAGGAGTATTCAGAATATGTGTCACAGTACAGCGAGATGTACTCCGTTGACGAAGCTCTTGTTTACGCTGTTATCCGCACCGAAAGCGGATTTAGAGCAGAGGTTGAATCAAGTGCCGGCGCTGTGGGGCTGATGCAGATTATGCCTAGTACATTTGATTACCTGCAATCTCTTGAAAGCGACAGCGTAGTGTACAGTGAAGAAGAGCTCAAAAATCCTGAAATAAATATAAAGTACGGCACGTACTATCTTTTTATCTTGCTACAGCATTATAATGGTAGCGAACAGCTCGCGGTCGCGGCTTATAACGCAGGACTTAGTAATGTC
Organism: Ruminococcus sp.; assembly: GCA_017410265.1. GTDB lineage: Bacteria > Bacillota > Clostridia > Oscillospirales > Acutalibacteraceae > Ruminococcoides. The sequence continues at coordinate 65,756 of JAFQRC010000011.1, forward strand.
GATGATTGGCTTACTGACTCAAGATATTCTAGCGACGGCGTAACTCTTTTAGGAATTCCGTTTGCTGAAACAGAGCAGTATGTAAAAAGAGTAGAAAATACAAAAGCGGTGTATGAATCGCTTTATTATGATAATAACTAAATCTTAGGAGGAATATATATGTCTGATAAAACAAAAGCTCAGCTTTTAAAAGAAGAAATTATGATGAAAGAGAGAAAGGGTGCCGCTGACTATAAAGCAGAAGACCTTAAAAACGCAGACGAGTTTTGCGTAGAATACAAGAAGTTTTTAGACTTTTCCCGCACAGAGCGCGAGGCTGTAGTGTATTCTGTAGAGCTTGCTAAAAAGCACGGTTTTACTGAATATGACAGCACAAAAACTTACAAAGCAGGCGACAAGGTGTATATCGTCAACCGCGACAAAGCAGTCGGCTTTGCCGTTATCGGTAAGAATGGAACTAAAAATGGCGTGAAGTTAGCTATCGCTCATATTGACTCACCACGAATTGATCTGAAGCCGAATCCGCTTTACGAAGAAAGCAACCTCGCACTTTTCAAAACTCACTACTACGGCGGTATCAAAAAGTACCAGTGGACAACCATTCCGCTGTCACTCCACGGCACAGTTGTGAAATTAGACGGCACAAAGGTTGATATCCGCCTCGGCGACGATGAAAATGAGCCTTGCTTCTGCATTACTGATTTGCTCCCACATTTAGATAGAGAGCAGGCTACAAAGACAATGAACAAGGCTTTTACAGGCGAGGACTTAAATATCTTAGTCGGCTCCCGTCCGTTTTCAGATGATAACGAAAAGGGTTTAGTTGCACTCAATGTTATGAAGATTTTAAACGAGAAGTACGGTATCACTGAGGGTGACTTCCTCTCAAGCGAGCTGTCCTTTGTTCCTTGCTATAAGACTAGAGATATCGGCTTTGACCGTTCACTTATCGGCGGTTACGGTCACGACGACCGTTGCTGTGCTTACCCTGCACTTATGGCAGCTTTGAACACCGAAGTACCTGAAAATACTGTCATCACTTACCTTACTGATAAAGAGGAAACAGGGTCTGATGGCAACACAGGTATGCAATCAGATTTCTTAAGATACTTTATCTACGACTTAGCAAAAGCAGATAATGAAGAAGGCTACCATGTGCTTTCAAAAAGTCAGTGCCTTTCAGCCGATGTAAATGCTGCGTTTGACCCGACTTTCTCTAGTGCCTATGAGCCGAAGAACGCAAGTTTCTTAAACGAGGGTGTTGTGATTTCAAAGTACACAGGTCACGGCGGAAAGTACGATACATCCGATGCTTCAGCCGAGTATATGGGCTTTGTCAGAGCTATGCTAGAGAAAAATGAGATTAAGTGGCAGATAGGCGAGCTCGGCAAGGTAGATATCGGCGGTGGCGGTACAATCGCGAAGTATGTCGCTAATATGAATGTCGATGTAGTTGACCTGGGAGTGGCTGTGCTTTGTATGCACGCACCGTTTGAAATTATATCAAAAGCCGATATTTATATGGCATACAAGGCATTTTATGCACTGTTTAACTAAATTTTGTAGAAATACTTGCATTTTTCAAAAAAGTGTGATAGTATAACTCTTGCGGTTTTTAAACCGCACCTTGCGCTGATAGCTCAGCCGGATAGAGTGACTGGCTACGAACCAGTAGGTCGGGGGTTCGAGTCCCTCTCAGCGCGCCATAGAAAACGCAGTACCATTTCGGTACTGCGTTTTTTATTTCCTATGGCTAGCGCGCTGAGAGAGGACTCGAAGGCTCGTCGTCGCTGGTCGTACTCGTAAAGAGCAATTTAAAAATTGCTCCCGAACTCGTGTGACAGCTCCTCCTCTCCCCAAAATCACAGATTTCGGGGACCCCTTTTTAAGAAGGTAAAAAGGCTTTAGTGGAGCGTTTTTAGGGAGAGCGATTATGAAACGCTTATGCTGATACAATGGAAAAAGACGAGGTAGCTCTTTATGATAAAACCTATGAAATCCAAATCGCGCCATAGAAAACGCAGTACCATTTCGGTACTGCGTTTTTTATTTCCTATGGCTAGCGCGCTGAGAGAGGACTCGAAGGCTCGTCGTCGCTAGTCGTACTCGTTAAGAGTAATTAAATGAATTACTCTTGAACTCGTGTGACAGCTCCTCCTCTCCCCAAAATCGGAGACTTCGGGGACCCCTTTTTTGATGGTAAAAACGGCACAGTGCGGCGTTTTTAGGGAGAGCGATTATAAAGCGTGTATGTTACCACAATGGCAAAAGACGAGGTAGCTGTTTCTTATAAAACTTATGAAATCCAAATCGCGCCACAGAAAACCCTCCCAAAATCCCGACAAATTTTTCTTGACAAATTATTATTTCTGTTGTACTCTTAACTTGCAAAATTTAAAAAACACCACAGGGGGTGCCGACGCGAAAGTCGGCTGAGATTGGAATGGATGTTTTCCTGACCCTGCAACAGTAGTTGCGAACCTGATACGGGTAATGCCGGCGTAGGGAGTTGTAGTTAATGTTCTTAACACCATACGCAAGTGTGGTGTTTTTCATTTTAAGGAGTGTTTTTTATGAAAAATGTAAGCAAAAAAACTTTGCGTCTGGTAACTTCAGGCGTGCTCATCGGTCTTGCTACCGTGCTGTCTATGATTAAGGTCTTTTCGTGGCCGTTTGGCGGCTCTGTGACACTGTTTTCGATGGTGCCGATTCTCGTGCTAGGCTATATGTACGGCGTGAGATGGGGGCTTTTGTGTGGCGGAGTTTACGGTGTGCTCCAGATGATTTTAGGCGCTACCATGAGCCAGGCTTTCGCGGGACTTTCAGGCTGGGCGATTTTAGTTATGGCTTTGCTTGACTACATCGTAGCCTATGTTGTAGTCGGTCTTTGCGGTATGTTCAAGGGCAAGTTAAAAAACGACACCGTAGCTTTTTCGCTGGGTGCGGTTGTAGCGATTTTAATAAGACTATTCTGCCATTTCCTTTCAGGCTGGATTTTCTGGGGAAGCTACGCAGAGTGGTTCTTCGGTGAGGCGTTTGTCAATTCGTTCAGCTCTTTTGTGATGAGTAGTTTTGACGGTCAGGCTCTCGCGGCTCTTTATTCGATTGTTTACAACTCACTGTACATGATTCCTGAGCTTATCATCTCAGTTATCGGCATAATAGCGCTCATGGCTGTCAAACCGCTCAGAGAGCGTATCGCAAACGGAAATAAGGCATTTTGATTTGATTTTTTTTACCAAACTGTGAACTTTTGTAATACTTTGTAAATTAGTGCTTATAACGCTTGAAATAACGCAGAGTATATTTTATACTTACCATAGAGGTAAGTAATATGAAAGATGATAAAATTCCGCTTAAAAAACGAATAATAAAAACTCTCAAAAAGTGGCTGATGGTGTTTTTGAATCCGCGCTTGCTGTTGTGCTTATTTCTTGCGTGGATGATAACTAACGGCTGGAGCTATGTGTTCACGGTTTTGGGAACATTTTTGGATATCCCGTGGATGGTGGTCACAGGTACTGCGTATATGAGTCTTTTGTGGGTACCGTTTACTCCTGAGAAAATTCTCACCGTGCTTATAGCGATTTTCCTGATGCGTTTGATTTTCCCGAAAGACGAGAAAACCATCGGCGTACTCCACGAAGAATTGCACAAGCTGAAATGTGCGTACATCAGACAGCGTGACAAACGAAGAGAAAAGCGAAAGCTTCGCAGATTAAGAAGAATGAAACTCAATATGGAATAAGAAAAAGGCTTAGGTGCATATGCATCTAAGCCTTTGTTATTAGTACGCTTTGTATTTGTTAACTGTTTCGTTTTCGCTTATTTCATTGTAGTAAACCTCGTCATCACACGAGATGTACTTTACGGACATATCGTCATTGTAGTTGATGTCAAACAGGATATCACCTTTTAAAAAGGAGCATTTAACTTTCTTTTTTGAAACAACCTCCCAGGTGCCCGAAAACTCATTTTCTAAGTCGGTTTTTGTGCAACTGAAGTCGCTGTTGAAAGTGATAGTGCTCTTTTTGTCCTCTGTTTAGTAAACTTTGTCTGCAAAGTAAGAGTTATATTCATCAAGCTTTCCGCGTGAGTAGTAGCTGTCTGAAATATAGTCGTACGCGTTGAAGCAGTCTTCGAAAACAAGGTCAACGCTCAGCTCGCCACTTGAGCCTTTCAGGTGGTTGTCGTCAGTTAAATTCAAAGGCACAGCCTCACTCACCACACCGCTTTTTACAAAGAAGTAGTTGCAGATGCTGTTTTCCTTTAAGTTAGCTTCGTCGTCAGAGAAGAAAATGTATGTCACATCGTCGGAGTTTTGCAGATACCAGCGGTCGTACTCGAGCTTTTCTTCATCAAAGCCCCAGTCGATGTTTTCGGGGTCGATAGTATTAGCAGGAGCGTTTGAGGTAGGGGAGGGGGCTCCTGCGTTTTCCTCGCAACCTGTAAAGCTCATCAGCATAAAAGCTGTCAGCAGTAACGCAAAAATTCTTTTCATAAATACCACGCCTTTATTTTGATACGCTTATTTTAGCATTTAGTCGCTGTGTTTTCAAGTGAAAGCAGAAAAGAAGAAAGCCCGCTTGCGAAAACGGGCTCTCTCTTGAGGGTATCTATTTAAGGAGTATTACTTGAAAGAAATAGTGAAGATGATTGTGTTGTCAGAAAGCTCGATGTTCAGCTTGTACCCGTGAATATCAAGGATTGATTTCACGATTGAAAGTCCAAGTCCGCTACCCTTGCTCTCGCGGTTTTTCTCAACACGGTAGTAAGGCTCAGTCAGGTGCTTTACATCTTCCTGTGTGATGTTACTGCACTCGTTTTTGATACTCAGAGACTTCTCGTTAATGTCAATCACTATATCTGATTTTTCAACAGAGTATCTGACAGCGTTGTCGATGAGGTTTAAAAGCGCTCTGCTTAGTAACTCTTTGTTTGCAGAAACTACGCATGAAGCGTTTTTCTTGACTTTGAATCGCTTGTGGTTATCAGTGTCTTCAAATGATTTTATCAGCTCGTTTATCTTAGATGTGACATCGAAATCTTCGAATTTAAGGTCGGAGTTTTCAGAGTCGAGCTTTGAGAAATCGAGCATTTTGTGCACAAGAGAGTTTACTTCGTCGGTGCGCTCGATGATTCTGTCACAGTAGTGCTCGCGTTTTTCGCTGTTCACATCTTCTTTCAGGTTCTGTGCATAACCTGAAATGATGAATAGAGGGGTTTTTATATCGTGAGCGAGAGCGTTAGTTACTTCAACTCGCTTTTGTTCTCCCTTAAGCTGAGTTTTTATAACCTTGCACATCATAATGGTGAGTATAAAACCGATGATGAGGAAGAAGGCAAAGAGTGCCGTTATGCCGATGATGAGAGTGTCGCCGCAGCACTCTAGCAAGTTTACTCGCTTTGCGTAGCGCAGTCCGATGTCAAACAAGAGATACTCTACTGTGGGCTGGGGTGCATTATAAATAGTTCCGTATTCTTCATCGTTGCCTACTATTACAGCCTGCTCTAAACTTTCATCAACTGCTGTGCGATAAGCAATAGCGTATTCACTTCCGTCAAATCCGAGAGTTTTGATGTAGTACATACCGCTTTCGTTGATAGTGAAAGTGAACAGTCCGTTATTTTCGATTATGCCTGTTTCAGGGTCATAGTACTCAAGGTTGAGTCTTTCAAACGGGTCTTCTATAAGACCTCCACTTGAAAATTCATTGAATACAAATTCGCCGTCGATTATTTTAGGTTCGTTCTGTGGTAGGCTATATAGGGTGAGATTTTGAGTGTTTTCAGGAGTTAGCTCAAAGGTTTCTACAGTTTCAGAAACGGCATAGCCGAAAGAATCTTCATATACCTTTGCGATGTCTACAGTCTTTGGATAAACGTGACCGTTTTCAGGATTGTAGTAGCACTCCTTGTTTACTAAAAGGTAGAAGTATCCGTCTTCGTCTTTTTCTTTACTTAGGTATTCTTTGATTGTGTCGAGCTGCTCTTGTGTTATTGAACTTACAAATTCATCATAGTTTAAAATTCCTGATTCGCCGTCATATTCTATATAATTATCTTGATAGAAAGAAAAGAAGATTTCCTTGTCAGTATCCATAATCAGCTGGTCTTGCATATCTTCTTCAGTTTCACCTGCAAAAGCGCATCTGTACATGGTTATCTGCAAATCTTTGTCGAAATTACCCGTATCAGCACCGCACTTTATTTCTTCCTCTTCTATATCGCCTTTTACAATATCAACATAGTGCTCTTTTACGATGTTTACATACTTACACATTTCGTTGTATGAAAAACCTTCAACAGAGGTTATGCTATCAACAAGATAGGTGTAGTCGTTGTGAGAGTCGGTTATCTGCTTCTGTTTTTCAGCGGTGAGGGTGATAGCTGAAAAAACTATTGACACAATCAGCCACACGGCAAACAGCACGGCGGTAATTCTAATTACTATATTTCGTTTTTGTTTCTTATACTTTTTCTCCATATTTATTCCTCCAGAATGTATCCGCGTGAACGGACGGTTTTAATAAGCTTTGCGTTGTTGCCTAAGGCTTTTCGAAGATTTTTGATGTGGGTGTCGACGATTCTTTCGTCCACATCACTGTCGTAGTCCCATAAGCATCTGATGATTTTATCCCGTGTGATGATTCTTCCTTTGTTTTCAAAAAGAAGCTTTAGAATAGAAAATTCCTTTGATGTGAGAGTGACCGCTTTGCCTTCTGAGTGAACCTTGCCGTTGTTTGGGTTGAGTGTCAGACTGGAAAGATAAAACTGCGGTGTTCTCACTAGTCCTTTCGAGCGTTTAATCAATGCCTGCACTTTTTCAAAGAGCACGGGTAGCAAAAACGGCTTTATTATGTAGTCGTCACACCCTAGTCCGTAGCCTCTGAGCATATCGCTTTCAAGAGCTCTGGCTGTGATGAAAATAATCGGCACATCGCTTTCAGCGCGGACTTCTCTGCAGATTTCAAAGCCGTCTAGCTCTGGGAGCATAACATCGAGCAGTAGCAGGTCATACGAATTTTCGTACGCTTTCTCTACACCTACCTGTCCGTTTTCGGCTGTGTCGATTCTTATTTCGCCGTCTGACTTAGAGTGAAAGTAATCACTAATCAGCTCTCTGATGTCTTTGTCGTCCTCTACCAGTAGGATTTTGTACATCTTTTGTTCACCTCCGACTATAATTTATCACGCGAATATGGATTTTTTATGGAGTGATTTTATTTTAGCAGAAAATTGTAGAAAAGTATATAATCTTACTTTTTGATTGACAAATCATTTTTCAGTAGCTATAATATATCTTGCGCCAGTGAGGGCCATTAGCTCAGCTGGTTAGAGCAACCGGCTCATAACCGGTTGGTCCGGGGTTCGAGTCCCTGATGGCCCACCATATAAGATTTAGGGGCGGAGATGCGTTTAAGTATCTCCGCCCTTAAACATTTTAAGCAGAGAGTCATAAGGGACTCGAAGGCGACTGTGCCGAGAAAAATTTGGAACGAATTTTTCGAAGGTAAAAA
>JAFQRC010000017.1 GCA_017410265.1 Ruminococcus sp.
ACAATCCTTGTTTAATCTGTGAGCCTGGTGTCGGTAAAACCGCAATCGCAGAGGGGTTAGCGCTTAGAATCGCTCAGGGCAATGTTCCACAAAGACTTAAGAACAAGGAAATCCACCTACTTGACCTCACCGCGCTTATCGCTGGCACACAGTTTCGAGGTCAGTTTGAAAGCCGTATCAAAGGTCTTACACAGGAAGTCAAAGAAGCAGGAAATATTATTCTTTTTATCGACGAGGTTCATAACCTCGTTGGTACAGGTGACGCTGACGGTACAATGAATGCCGCAAATATCTTAAAGCCTGCGCTTTCTCGTGGTGAGATTCAGGTCATCGGTGCAACTACCTTCAACGAGTACAGAAAGTACATTGAGAAAGACAGCGCACTCGAGCGTCGTTTTCAGCCGGTAAAGGTGGGCGAGCCAAGTATAGCTGAATCTATCGAGATTTTATCAGGTGTCAGAGATTACTATGAGCTCCATCACAGAGTCACTGTTTCAGATGATATAGTAAGAAAAGCAGTTATTTTCAGCGAACGCTATATCACCGACCGTTTCTTGCCGGATAAAGCTATCGATTTGCTCGATGAATCCTGTGCTTGTGCAGCACTGAGAAATAAAGACCTCGAAGCATTTGATAAACTAAATGATCAAAAGACAACTTTAAATTTGACAAAAGAGAAGATTTCCACTGCTGACGAAATTGACTATGAAGCTCTTGCTACCGTAAATAGCGAGCTTGCTAAGGTTGATGAACAGTTGGGTTTGATTGACGAAGCTTCTCTTACAGCCGCAGTAACTGAAGAGGATTTAGCAAAAGTGATTGAGCTGTGGACAGGTATTCCATCTACTAGAATCAGAGAAAATGAACTCCTCAAACTCGCTGATTTTGATGTAAAGCTCAAGGAGAAAATCATCGGTCAGGACGAAGCGGTTGATGCGCTATCAAAAGCTATTAAGCGTAGCAGAGTCCAGATTTCACCTCGTAGAAGACCAGCGTCTTTTATCTTTGTCGGCCCGACAGGTGTCGGAAAAACCGAACTTGTAAAGGTGCTTTCACAGGAGCTTTTCGATACTCCTGAAACCCTCATACGACTTGATATGAGTGAGTTTATGGAGAAACACTCCGTGTCTAAAATTATTGGTTCACCACCTGGTTATGTCGGCTACGATGAAGCAGGTCAGGTCACAGAAAAAGTCAGACGCAGACCTTATTCAGTTTTACTATTCGACGAAATTGAAAAAGCTCATCCTGATGTGCTCAATATCCTGCTCCAGATTTTAGACGAAGGCAGACTTACAGATGCACACGGCAGAAGTGTCGATTTCTCAAATACCGTAATCGTTATGACCTCTAACGCTGGCTCTAACAAGCGTGAGAATGCTCTCGGATTTGCTAAGAGTGAGGAAGACGCTGAGCGCGAAAAGGTTATGAAAGCGCTTTCTGATTTTCTGCGACCTGAATTTATCGCTCGTGTTGATGAGATAATTGTCTTCAGAACGCTATCTAAAGAAAACTTCATCGCGATTGCTCACCTTATGCTTTCTGAGTATATTGAAACCCTCGCTGAAAAGGGAATAGACTTCCGCTTTGACGATAAAGCGTGTGAATATCTTGCTAACAAATCCTGTAACGGTAAATCAGGTGCGCGTGACTTACGCAACTTAATCCGCAAGGAAGTTGAAGATAAAATCACCACAGAGCTTATTTTAGCAGGAGAGGGCATGTTGTCTGCGATTTCTGTTTCTGCCAACGATACAGAACTTTTAGTAAATTCTCTTTAATAACAGATTAAGGCACCCATTTCTGGGTGCCTTTTTATATAGTGAGCTCTCTGAGTCGCTTTTTATCAAGTATTTTTACACCTCTGCGCGATAGCCCAACGATGCCTTCTGTTTCAAAGTACTTGAGCATTCTAGAGACTACCTCTCTTGCTGAACCCATATATTTTGCAATCAGGCTGTGAGTCAGCATAATCGTGTCAGTGTTTGTTCTGTTGATTTCATCGAGCAGGAATATAGCTAAACGCTTGTCCATACTCATGAATAGTATCTGTTGCATAATCCACATCGCGTTTGAAAGGCTTTCAACAGTTGTTTCGAGAGCATATATTCTGGCTTGCGGATATTTGTTGTTTATACTTTCGAAAGCATCGCCACTTATGTAGTAGCACTCACTGTCTTCTTCTGCATCGACGAAAATATCCGTCGAAATCGGCTCGGTGATAAAAGAAGCCGAGAGGATACAAAGCTCGTTTTCGTGCACCCTCATCAAGGTCAGCTCCTTGCCGTCTTCGGTGCTCATATATACCCTCAGAGTACCTTTTTTGAGAAAGATAATTCCTCCGTCGCCACTGCCATCGTAGATGTGAGTTCCTTTTTTATACGCAGATTGATTAGAGTTATTACAGATGAACACCTTGTCTTCATCACTCAGTAACTGCCAAAACGGAAAATTCTTTTCATAAATTGATGAAAATATTTCGTTATTCATTATTTCACCCCATTTGTGACTAAGTCACTGAAAAGTAGTAAAAAATGGTATAATATATGTCTATAACAAAAAGCGTTAGTACTAAAACATTAGTGCTTTATATATAAATTATTAAAGGAGGCAAGAATATGAACGCTAATAATCTACCTTTACTGTTGCTTGATAACGGCTCGATGATGAGTGTTATCAACGAAGGAGAATTCCGTTGCTCCAATATGTCGTTTGAGGATGCTAAGCTGCTCCTCGAAATTTTCGATGAAAAAGAGTATCTCAAATGTTTCTCCAACCCGGATATCGAATCGGTGATGTTCAACGAACTTGGTTTCCAGAATCGTAGCTTTGAGTACAAACACATCAGAAATATGAGAGTAAACCAGCAGGCGATTGTATTCAAGCTCTACACAACTCCGTCAGCATCCAACCCGATAATCCAGGCAGACGACGGGGTAGAAGCAAAGAAGATTCAGAATGTTTATGCATATTGCCAGCATCTCATTCGTGTAAAGTGATAAACTTATTTTACCATAAAATTCGCAGTACACAAGTGCTGCGGATTTTTTATGCGAAATGTAAACGGCTGAGTTTCCTCAGCCGTAAAAGGTTATTGATTATCCGAGAACTGGCTATTATAAAGTTTAGCATATAAGCCGTCTTTAGCCATAAGCTCTTCGTGGTTACCAACCTCTAAGATGTCGCCGTCCTGCATATAAAGAATATTTTCAGCGTCCTTGATGGTTGAAAGTCTGTGAGCGATGATGAAAGATGTCTTTCCCTTCATCATTTCGTTCATAGCCTCCTGAATCATAACCTCAGTACGGGTATCTACAGAAGATGTAGCCTCGTCCAAAATCATAATCGGTGGATTGTTAAGCATTGCTCTAGCAATAGTGAGAAGCTGTCGCTGGCCCTGAGCGATGTTACTTGCGCCCTCGTGGAGCACAAAGTCGTAACCGCCTGGTAAAGTTCTGATGAACGCGTCAGCTCTTGCTTTCTTAGCAGCCTCTTCAACTTCCTCGTCAGTAGCATCTAGCTTACCATAGCGGATGTTTTCTCTGATAGTACCATTATAAAGCCATGTGTCCTGAAGTACCATGCCGAAAATCTCGCGTAAACGGGAACGCTCCATATCTCTGATATCAACGCCGTCGATTTTGATGCCACCCTTTCTTACGTCATAGAAACGCATTATAAGGTTAACGAGAGTTGTTTTACCAGCACCTGTCGGACCAACGATAGCAGTCTTTTCGCCTGCACCGATAGTGATATCGAGGTCAGTGATAAGTGTCTGGTGTGGTAAATAACCGAAGCGGATGTGATCAAAGTCAACTTCACCCTTGAGAACTTCTGGAAACTGTGGATTTTCCACATCAGGAACTTCTTCCTTTTCATCCAGGAACTCAAAAATTCTTGAAGCGGCAGAACCTGTAGCCTGAATAGTGTTAGCAATCTGCATAACCTGAGTGAGTGGCTGTGAGAACTGTCTGAGATAGAGGGTGAAGGACTGAATCATACCTACTGAAAGTCCTGCAAATATAGCCATCAGAGCACCGATGATACTAACAAGAGCGTAGCCTAAGTTAGTCATATTCTGCATGATAGGGGTGAGAGTACCTGCTAAGAATTGACCTTCTTTAGAAGAATTGTAGAGCTCTTCGTTGGTTAATTCAAAGTTATCAATAACAGTTTCTTCTCTACCAAATACTGTAACAACATTATGACCTGAATAGTATTCCTCAACCAAACCGTTGAGCTTACCTGTGCCACCCTGCTGAGCATTGAACTTCTGCTGGGATTTTTTAGCAATCTTTGACGCAGCGTAAAGAGCGAACGGAACTACAGCAAGACCAACGAGTGTAAGCACACCGCTGATGTTGAGCATAATAGCAAAGATAATAACAATAGTGAAAATAGTATTTAATATCTGATAAATGCTCTGCTGTAAAGAGTTTGATACAGTATCAACATCGTTTGTTACACGGCTTAAGATATCGCCGTATGAATTAGTGTCATAGTAGTTGAGCGGAAGCTTTGAAAGCTTGTAGTCAACTCTCTTTCTAAGGTCGAAAATTGTGCTTTCAGCAACTGAAACGATGAGAGAGGTGCCGATGTATGAGAGCAAAGCGTTAAGACCATATGCACATCCCATCATAATCAGGAATTTAATGAACTCGCCGTTTTGCTCACCACCAACTAAAAGTTTTGCGAGAGCATCAGTTGCGTTACCCATAAGAAGCGGAGCTAAAGCGTAGGCGATAGTGGAAAGCAAAATAACGATGATTGCGATGATAAGCTTTGCTTTGTAAGGCTTCATACAAGCGAAAAGTCTTTTGTATGAGCTGTTTTTATTGGAAGGCTTTTTAATTTTCATATTATTCACCCTCCTTACTCATCTGAGAATCAACAATTTCCTTGTAAACATCACATGTCTCAACAAGTTCTTTGTGAGTACCCATACCGACAACCTCACCTTTTTCGATTACAATGATTCTGTCAGCATCGATGATAGTAGAAATTCTCTGTGCAACGATAACTACAGTAGCATCACCTGTCTCTGCGGACAGAGCATGTCTTAAAGCTTTGTCAGTCTTGAAGTCAAGCGCTGAGAACGAGTCATCGAATACATAGATTTCAGGCTTTCTGACAACAGCTCTTGCTATAGCAAGACGTTGTCTTTGACCACCCGAAACATTTGTACCACCCTGAGAAATAGGGGATTCAAAACCGCCTTCTTTCTTCATAACAAAGTCATAAGACTGAGCTATTTTAACAGCTTCTTCGATTCTGTCCTCGTCGGCATTCTTATCGCCAAACGCAATGTTTGAGTCGATAGTACCGGAGAACAGCACAGCCTTCTGTGGAACGAAACCGATTTTGTTTCTGAGTACTTCGGTGTCATAATCTCTGACGTCAACATCATCAACGAGCACCTGACCCTCAGTTACATCATAAAGTCTTGGGATAAGGTTAACGATAGTTGATTTACCCATACCGGTACCGCCGATGATAGCGGTGGTTTCGCCCGGCTTTGCCTCAAAAGAAAGGTTTTTGATAGCCGGTACATCAGCACCGGGATATGTAAACGAAACATTCTTGAATGTAAGATAACCTTTTTTCTCTGTGTTATCAGTAGTCTTTTCCTTGTTTTTGATAACAGGTTCAGTTTCCAGTACTTCGAGTGCTCTTGCAGCTGCAGTTGAAGCACGAGGGAGCTGAACGAAAACCATAGTGAGCATGATAACAGCCATCATAATCTGCATGATGTACTGTATGATAGCCATAATCTCACCGATAGTGTAGTCATAACCCTTGTTTACACTCTGGTTAGCAGCCATCAGCATAACCATAGCAGCAGTGAAAGAAAGAACAACAGTGAGTACAGGCATAACAGAGTTAGTAGTTCTCTGAAGCTTCATGTTAGTCTTTTTGTAATCCTTGTTGATTTCTTCGAACTTCTTTGATTCGAAGTCAATTGTACCGAAAGCACGGATAACACGGACACCTGTGAGTTTTTCACGCATAACAAGGTTGATTCTGTCGATTTTACCCTGAATCTTTGTAGAAAGCGGAATAGCGATTTTAGCGATAATAACCAGTACGACACACATAATAGGGATAGAAATAACCAGTACACCTGAAAGCTGTGGCGAGCTCGAAATAGCTAAAATGATACCGCAGATACACATGATAGGTGCCTGGAAAGCAATTCTTAAACACTGGTTTAAGAATGTCTGCACCTGAGTGATATCGTTGTTGGTTCTTGTGATAAGAGAAGAAGCAGTAAATCTGTCGATTTCAGTCTGAGAGAAATACTGAACTTTTCTGAAAACCTTTGAGCGGAGATTTCTGCCGACACCCATAGATACAGTAGCAGAAAGTCTGCTTGTAGTAATACCGCACCATAAACCGAAAACAACTAAAGCAATCATAAATCCGCCGACTCTGAGCACCATACCGACATCATCGTTAGGGATAGCGATATCGATGAGTCTGATAAGCATTGACGGAAGACCGAGAGTTGCCATAGTTGTACCGATAGTGGTGAGTATTATGAAGAACAATTCTTTTTTATAGGAGGCAAGCTCCTTAAATACACATTTCATAATAACTCTCCGTGATTTTTATCAGTTCTTTTCAAATACAGAGCAGATGAGTCTGACACCGTAGAATGTAAGACCAAAGCCCATAACATAACCTAAAGTCATAGTAGCGTAAATCAGGTGAGTGCCTGCGTACATACCCATTAAGATGAGCAGGATACCTAAAATCAAAGTTAACCACCAGTTTTTGTTGCCGTTTTTCTTTTTTGTAAACGATTCAACAGTAGAATCCACACCACTGAGCACAAGCCACAGAGCAAAAATAACAACGACGATAAGGTCGAATGTAGCT
>JAFQRC010000012.1 GCA_017410265.1 Ruminococcus sp.
AAGCACGCCGCCAGCGTTCGTCCTGAGACAGGATCAAACTCTCTAAAAATTGTATGTTAAGCCTTTCGGCTTAAAACCATTTTCAGAGCTTGTTCTGCTCATCTAAACACTTGCGTGTTGTCCGCAATCTCTCGATTGCTTTACCGATGTTTTTTAGTGTCATCTCACTTGTAATTTCTTGAGTTATTACCACTCAAAGTAATTACGGGTTCTCACTTACTTTTCGTTGTTTAATTTTCAAGGTCCTTTTTGCTGCAAAAGAATGATTACATTTGTGTAACACAATCACTCGCAGCGTGAGTATTATTATATTCTATCAATCATCAATTGTCAATACTTTTTTTAAAAAAAATTAAGAAAATTTTTGAAGAAAAATCAATATTAAAATGATGATTGTAAAACATTGGCTTTATAACTGGATTATTCCCGAACAAACGGAATTTATACACCAGTTTTGCGCGCCGATTTATCATTATATATACTTTTTTAAAATTGTCAAGTATATTTCATAAAATGAATATATTTATTACAAACTTGTAGTGGTAATCGTGATATTTTGTGGTATTATAATATAGTATACACACTATGTGGGGGTTTTTTATGAATAATAAGTATGTAATCACTATCGGCAGACAGTTTGGCTCGGGTGGTAGAGCGATTGCACAGAAGCTTTCGCAGAAGCTTTCCATTCCTTTCTATGACAAGGAGCTCATTTCTATCGCTGCTAAGGAAAGCGGAATAAGTCCTGAGGTTTTTAAAGACATCGACGAAACGGCTGCTAACAGCTTGTTGTATTCCATATCTATGGGACTATACAATTTCAACGGTCCACTTGCTATGGGAGACCTCCCTGTTAACGACAAGCTTTACATATTACAGCATCAGCTTATCAAGGAGTTAGCCACCAAAGGTCCGTGTGTGTTCGTAGGAAGATGCGCTGACTATATTTTAAAGGACAATCCTCACTGTATCAATATCTTCATTCACGCTGATATCGACTACAGAAAGAAACGCGCTGTTGTCGTACACAATGTTGACGAAAGAAAAGTTGAGGCAATTATAAATAAGACCGATAAAACAAGAGCTAACTACTATAGCTTTTATTCAGGACAGAAATGGGGTCACATCTCAAACTACGACTTGTGTATAGACAGCTCTAAACTTTCAGACGACCAGATTGTAGAACTAATCTGCGCTTACATAAACCTTAAAGGTTAATACAATAATACAAGGGTGCCAAGAAAGAGATTTTGGCACCCTTTATATTTTTGCCCCTAAAAACGAATCGAGGGCACTGAAGTCATGCTATATATATTACTGTATAAATTATTATTCTTATTCGTCGCTCAATATTACTGCCAATGGATCAATATATTCTTCTTCAACTTTCACTTCCACATGAAGATGAACAGGGTCTGATGACTCGCAAGGAATCTGTGATACTGTACCGATGACATCTCCCTGCTTGACCTGATCTTTCATTCTTACATTAGTATCGGAATCAACACCACAGTAGTACACTGTATACACATCGTTTGTTACCTCGATAATCACACCATAGCGTTCATCAAACGAAATAGATTTTACGACGCCGTCGCACATAGCGTAGACATTCTCCCCTTTTTTAGCGGTAAAGTCGGTACCTGTATGAGGGCGGTAATCTTTCATCGTGCCGTTATAGACAGCTGTTTCGCTATATTCACGCAAAATACTTTTGCTATCAACAGGATAAATCAGACTATCAACAACCTTGAAAACAGGTGATAATGAATCAAGGTCAGACTCTGCATCGACATCTTCGGTTTCAGGCAGAGTAGATGTTTCGTATAACGCCATGCTCTTTTCACGCGTTTCAGCTTCTGCTTCATCAGGGGTAGCGGTTGTTTCAGCTTCAGTAACACCTGTTACATCAGCCGCAACAGGAACAGTAGTTTCAGTGAGCGAAGAAGTATACTCTTCTTCATCTGAACTAAGATAATCACTGACAGAAGTGTAGGTAGAATACACAGCCAGGCCGACAGCTACCAGACAAATCGAAAGTGCAATATAAAAGCCGACACGCTCGGTTGGCTTCTTTGTAGATTTATGTTTATATTTTTTCATAAAAAACGCCTCCGTCAGTATTATTGACAAAGGCGATAATTTTATACAGTTTATAGTGAGTTAAGTATATCTTTTGAGTGAAATCTGAGCAGGGTTGTCGATCAGCTCTCCGGTGTAGGAAAAGCGTGAGCCGTGGCAAGGGCAGTCCCATGATTTCTCATTAGCATTCCACGAAAGCGCACAACCCAGATGTGGACAAGAAGCTGACACTGCGAAGATTTCTCCTTCATCTGAGCGATATACTCCGCATCGGTGTGAACCATACATAACAATTTTAGCCTCACCGCGTTTTATATCAGTAAGTGAATAAAACGGAATTCTGAACGCGGATTTTGACAGTCCTTTTATTGAATGGCCGACTTCGTTCAGCACAGGCTTAACGGTTGATAAATTGAATCTTGACGGACACATAATTTTTTCAAGCGGATTTTTATTTCCTAGTATCAAATCTGACACCAGCTTTGCACCGAGTATTGAATCTGTCATTCCCCATTTGGAAAAGCCTGTGAGCACATACCAATCGGGTCGTGATTCAGCGTACAGTCCAGCGTACGGTAAATGGTCGGGCGACATACAATCCTGAGCAGAAAAGTTATTGCACAGAAATGCCTGAGGATAAAACTCTCTTGCTTGTTTTAGTAAATGTTCGTAAGGGTCGTGTTCAGTGCACTTTTCACCAGTACGATGAGAACAGCCTGACAATAATAAATAATCTCGAAAACTTCGAAACGACAAACCACCTTTATCAACGCAATAGTACATCGACTTGAGTGCGGGTGCGTTCTTAACAGCGACGACATAACTTCGCGACTGGTGCATACGCGTAAAATACATGCCGGGGAAATTCACTATCGGATAGTGAGTAGCGAATACAATTTTCTTTGCTTTTATCTTTGCGTTGTCACAAAAAGCAATATTACCCTCAACTCGTTTAACGCGCGTATTTTCGAAAATAGAAATATAATCGCACAAAGCGGAGATAAAAGGATACGGATTAAACTGAGCCTGATTCTGATATCTCAGTGCAAGTTTCACAGAAAAAGGTAGCTCAGTGCGAGTAGTCAGCTCTGCGTTTATAGAGCACCTGCGGGTAAACTCGAATTCTTTATTAATAGTATCTGTTGATTTGAGTGAGTACAGATATGACGGCAAACGAACGAAGTCACACTCGATGCGGTTATCAAAAATAAGTCTGTCAAATTCATCTATCGCTTTTTCAGTAGCGTTGGCATAAGTTCGGGCAACAGAAGTTGAAAATTTCTTCTCTATCTGTTGATAGCACGCTCCGTGCTGCGAGGTTATTTTTGCGGTAGTTTTCGCGGTCTGACCTGAACAAATAGACGCAGCTTCAACTAAAACTGTATTGACATTATTTTGAGAAAGAAAATACGCAGTGAGAATTCCCGCCATTCCCCCACCGATAACAAGGACATCACATTCGATATCACTGAGCAATTTATCGTGGGAGCTAATGGTCGTAGTAGTGCTCCACAACGGTTTTTGATTAGACATAGTATCACCAGAAGTAGTGTGTGCTAAAAAGATGTTTCAATTCACATAAAAAGTGCTTTCGAATTCCGATTCCAATCGCTACCACTTTATTAAAGTAAAAATTCGGAGCACCAAAAGGTACTCCGAATTATTTATATGGTGGAGACTATTTGTGTTTATTGTCAAAATACAGTTACCTCGTTTGTTGTCATCGCATGATGAGATGCGCTTTATCTGCGCTCTCCCTAAAAACGCTACACTGTAGCGTTTTTACCTGCGGTTCGGTGTTCCACCTGCACCTTGGCACACTCGCCTTCGATTCCAATCGCTACCACTTTATTAAAGTAAAAATTCGGAGCACCAAAAGGTACTCCGAATTATTTATATGGTGGAGACTATTGGAATCGAACCAATGACCCTCTGCACGTCAAGCAGATACTCTAACCAGCTGAGCTAAGCCTCCGTATTCGTTTGCGCTAGAGATACTTTAACACAAACTCTTAACAAATGCAAGCAAAATTGTTATCAAATTATAATAATCACACATCAAATACACAATGATGTTTAAACAAAGAACCTCAAAAGTCACCAAACAAACGGTATCAATCTATATTTCACCCTTTGCTTATATTCACTATAACCCTCGAGTTCTTTCTCAAGAAGTTCTTCCTCGTTCTTTATCCTTTTAGCTATAATAAACGGATAAGCAAGGAAAATAACAAACGAATATATAGAACCCAAAACCAGTGGCATTGATAAAAATAAAATCAATGTGACACTATACATCGGGTGTCTGACGATGCCATATAACCCCGTGTCTATCACTTTTTGATTTTTCTGCACTTCAATAGTGCGACTTAGATACGTATTTTCTCTCAACACTTCTGCGTAAAGAATATACGAAACAAGAAACAATACTACCGCAATAATAACAACAATTCTCGGTAAGGTGTACCAACTAAAACGAAAATCCAGTCCTGCAACAATAAAACCCACTAAAAACATCAGAGCACTCAGTTTCACTACCACGCTCTGTTCCTGTTGCTTTTCCTTAGCGCTAAGTCGTTTTTTCAACAATTCGGGATTTTTGAACATCATTACTATTCCTGCGAGAAACATCGGCACAAATAAAATTCCCATCAACAGCCAACCGTTAAAAAAAGAAATTCTACCGGCAGGAACAAATATAAGTAACCCTACCAAAACAACTCCCAACAAGAATTTTATTATCGCTTGAATGAATAATTTTACTGTCATAATAACTTCCGCCAAATTCATATTGATTAAGTTGATAATAACATAGAATAAAAAATCTTTCAACGGCAGAAAATATGTAACAATTAATTATCAGCGTGTGTAACAAAGAGAAAACCTCTCTTGCTTAATTGACAAGAGAGGTTTCGTATCTGGAGCGGATGACGGGGCTCGAACCCGCTACCTCCACCTTGGCAAGGTGGCGCTCTACCAGATGAGCTACATCCGCATTAATTTAAGAATGAAGCCCCAAGGACTTACAGTCCCAGGGGCTTTTGGAGGCGACACCCAGATTTGAACTGGGGAATCAGAGTTTTGCAGAATTACCTAGGCAACAATATTCTTCTGTTTCTCAGTTTGAGGCAACTCAAGAGGCTCTTCTTTTTCTTGAGCTAAATCAAACAAACTATCTAACACTAAAGTAGATTCATCAACCTCTTGAACCAAATGCACATAAGTATCGGCTGTCACTCTTATAGAAGTATGACCAAGCATCTCAGATATTGTCTTTAGGCTTATTCCTTTAGCAAACAACTGAGTAGCAAATGTGTGACGCAGGGAATATAGGTTGTGTTTGGGTATGTTTGCAGAATCCAACATACGATAAAATGTTCTTCTCAACTGTTGTGGTGCTAAAAAACTACCATCTTTACCCGCAACAACATATTCACTTTTAGTAATCTGATATTCTTTCAACTTATTCAAAGCAAATATCGCAGTATCATTTAGATACAGTGTTCTTTTACTTTTCTTGGTTTTTAGCGTATTTTGTACAACCACCTCAAATTTACCTGTTGTTTGATTTTTGAAATTAACAACATTTCGTCTTACGCTGATAGTTCGATTCTCAAAATCAACATCACACCATTTAAAACCGAGAAGCTCACAAGGTCTGACACCTGTACACAACATCAAAACAAAAGCATATCCGTAATAATACACAGGACGACCATTGGAATATGTTTTATCAACAGCTATGTACAACTTAGCAACTTCTTCTTTAGTCAACACCACAACATCTTCCGGTGGTTTGAGCGTGTAGCTTGGTGACTTCACTAAAAACACAGGATTTCGCTCAACATCTCCTTTGCAATAAGCGTACTCAAAAACAGCTTTTAATAAATAGTAAACTTTCTTTGCTACCGAAGTAGACAATCTAAGTTGTATATCACTCACAACAACTTGTACATCTTCTTCAGTAACTTCTTTTAGTTCTTTTTCGCCGATGCCCTGCTCGACATATCGAGTAAAGGTACCGACTAACGCATCGAATGAACCCGGCTTTACTTCAGCTCTTTTTTTAACATATAGCCAATGCCGAGTATATTCACTCAATTTCAATCAAAACACCCCTTTATAATAATGTTTCAATTGTATTGGTAAAATATAAATATACCTCATTCTCGTATATTCTAACAAGAAAAGATTAAGTAATTCAATTTACAACTTTGTAATTCGATTATTATGGAAAATCAGATAAATTTGGTGGCTCATTACAAATTATCCGATTTATCCATTTTAATACAGCTTGTATATCTCAGTTTTAGGTAAAAGACAACCGTTTTACCTACTTATCTATGTTATTCTGATGATAACAAGCAACAAAAAGAGAAGTCAGTTTCGGTTTTCCACCTTTCTGGCTTCTCTTTCATTTTATCAACTATGTGTCCCTCGGAGGGACATTTTTTATTTATAACAATTTCAGGAGGCCAGCAATGATTAAGCACGATATTGAAGTTTTACGACAAGAATGCTACGAAAAAGTAAACAAGGAATTCCAAGACTACTGTACTGTGTTAAGTGCCCAACCACCCCAACGCATTATCGAACATTCATCTGAAACGGATTTAAAACAAAGAATACGCGATGTGTTCGAGCCTCAGCAAAAAATGTTTTCCGAAGAAACCTTGTTTATAACTTTACAGCAAGATAATGCTCTCAATAAATTTTATAACCATAGTAAAGATTATGATTCACACAAACCTGAAGATTTGAAAACAGATATAGAATACAGAATGTCTTTTGAGTATTCAGCATACAAAGACAATCTAGTAAGAGTATTTGTAGATATGGACGGTTGTTTAGCAGAATTCAAGCAAACAAACAGGTTTGAGGATTTATTCGAAAAAAATTATTTTCTTAACCTTAGACCTCACGCAAACATTGTAGAAATAGTAAAAGCACTCGATAAAAACCAAAATTATGAAGTGTACATTCTATCCTCTGTTCTACAAGAAAGCAGATACGCAAACCCTCAAGAGCCTATTTTACCAAACACCATTCCTGCCCTATCAGGAATGATACAAACTCAATAAACCAAGCAGATTATCTGCTAAATATAAATATAAAGGTGGAAAAGAAAATGACAAAGATAGCAATATCTAATCAGAAAGGTGGTTGTGGCAAAACTACAACCGTAATGAACTTAGGAGCAGCTTGCTCCGCAAAAGGAAGAAAAGTGCTGTTAGTTGATTTGGATCCACAACATCACTTATCAAGCTGGCTCGGCTTTGAGCCTGACGGCAACCCAACAGCTACAGAGTTGATTTATTATGCTGTAGCAAGACAGCCTATCGCATATGACAACTATATTAGGCACAGTAAAACAGAACGTTTAGACTTTATACCATCATCAGCTTTATTATCAGGTATGCTCGGCATCATCGCACAAGATAGCAACAGTGCCGAAGTGCTAAGCAGAATATTTGATGATGAATACTTTTCTAAGTACGACTACATTTTCTTCGATTGTCAAACTGCTTTAGATTTACTCGTAACTAATGTTTTAAAATGTTGTGACAAACTACTTATTCCGGTGCAAGCTGATGTTCTATCATATGAGGGTGTCGAACAAATGATAGATACTTTCATCAAAGTAAAAAACGACCCTGACATTCGCAAGTATATTCTCGGTATGCTCGTTACAATGTATGTGACAAACACAAAACATTCAGCACAAATATACGAAGCTCTCAAAGACAGCTACGGCAAACTAGTATTTGAGCAGTACATATCCTTTAGAACAGAAGCTAAAAATGCTGTAGGATACAACAAAAGCTGTGTAAGCGATAAAAACTCTACTGTAGGAATGCAGTATAGTGAAATTGCTAATTTGATAATGGAGGTATGCGAGAATGAAACCATTTGAATTAAAAAAGCAGACACTCCCCACCCCCGCCCAAGGATTTGCACAACTTGTTGGTAATTCTAAAGACAATCAAATTGTCGAAATACCTCTAGATATGATAGATGAAATTGATAATCAGCCTCATAAAATACATGAAGAACAGATTGAAAACATTGCACAAAGCATTGCTGTTGCCGGTCAGATTGACCCTGTAATCGTGGTTGATAACCCTGAAAACAAAGGGCGATATATTCTCCTGTCAGGTAGACATCGTGTTAGAGCTTGTAAGCTTTTAAATCTCAACACCGTAAAAGCCGTAATCATTACAGAAACTGACCCCGACAAACAGAGATTTATTCTCCTATCCTCAAACAATGATAGAAACACAAACTATCTTCCTTCCGAAGTAGCTTACGCTTATTTAGAACAAAAGCAATTATTTGAGCGACTCGGTTCCAAACAAGTTACGGCAAAAATAGCTCAGTATAATGGAACAAACAGAAAATCAGTTCACAAATTTATTCAGCTTACCAAACTCACAAAACCTTTACTCTATAAAGTAGATAAAGGCGAGCTGACAGTTGGTGCAGGTTATGAGCTTTCTTATCTTGATGTTAAATCACAAGAGGGAGTTAACATTTACTTGATAAACAACCCTAATACACACATTACCAAAGAAATAGCACGACTCATCAGAGAGAACCCAAAAAGCATTGATGAGATAGTGAAAACTGGCACACAAGAAAAGCACTCCACCCCTCCTTCAGGTGAAGAAAGCAGAGAACAAAAGCCAAAGAAAACACATTCAGAAAATCAAGATGTTTCTGACGAGGTTTTTAACGAGGACGAAAAGCTCTTTATAGCACGTTCTATTTATCTTTGGGAAAAACGTAGCCTTGATACACTTATCATCAAAGAATTTGCTAGTACCGAAGAAGTTGTAGCGTTTCTACACAAACTGTGTTTGCAGGCTATTGGCAAGACTTTTAGGTGTACATTTAACAAATATATCGACGAACGAATTAACTTAGCTTTTTTTAGAAACAAATGTGGTGTAGAGTTTCGCGAAAAGAAATATTCTTTCTCGCTGAAAGAAATTGATGCGATGATAAGAAAATACATCAAAACACAGATTAGCACAGACAGAATTATTGAAATAATCAAGAATGCAAACTAGATAACGAGTGGAGTCTGACACCTATTATCCTACCATCTTTACCCTGAGTTTTTCATATCATTTTTCTCTTTTTTATTCAACTCCACGCAATCGGGGCAAGTTGGGTGTCCTTGCCCCCTATATATTAACTGTCCCTCGGAGGGACATATAAATAAAAGCTTTATGCAATTGCATAGAGCTTTTTCTATTAGGAGGAAGTTATGAAATTAGCAATAACTTTACTGAGCTTAGTGATACTAGGTTTTGTAATAAATGTTATAGGTCAGATAAAGGAAAAGAAAGCTCTTATTATAATTAGCAGAGTCTTTTGTTTCATCATCGTTGCTGTGTTTAGCATAGGATACTTTTTGTTGAGGTGACAATAGTGAAAATTAAAATATACAAATTAAACCCTTGTAAAAGATGTGGCGGACAGCCAGAGTTCAGACACGTCAAAAGTATGGATTTACAATATTTGATAAAATTCCACTTCCACCCAAATCAATATTATTGTACCTGTAGTAGATGTGGAGCAAAAACACCATCTAAACATAAACCGAAGCTTGCAATCAAAGACTGGAACGAACAGAACAAGGAGTGATACAGATGTTTACTAAAAACATAGACCAACTTGGTAGAATTGTGATACCAAGCGATATACGCAAAAAACTCGGTGTCGATGTTGGTGACGCTTTAGATTTAAACCTCAAAAACAATACGATTATCATAAGCAAACATTACGAGGACCCTCTTGACGAGTTGCAGGGTGTGATACAAAAGGTACAAGACCCACAGCTCAGATGTGAGTTGTGGGGTGTGTTTGATAATTACAAGAAAAAGGTGGTACAGGAAGATGAATAGAATCATCAGAGTGTTTCCGCATAAAAACAGTTACTCTCCTGATGATGAGTATGCTTTCTTCGGTGAACCTACACCACTTTTTCCTTTGCCTGAGCACGATGAGATACATATATCGTGTACTTTTACTTGGGATAAAGCTTTTTGCGAATACCTAGCTTATCAGTATGAAAGCCTCACAAATAAACCTGTGAAACTAGGCGGAGTTGCCTATGGTTCTACAGCCGAAGGCTTTATTCAGGGAATGTACATTAAGAAAAATATCATTTTCACCTCTCGAGGATGTAACAATAATTGCCCATGGTGCGTTGTGCACAAAACAGAGGGCAAGTTGAGAGAACTACCAATATGTGAAGGAAACATCATACAGGATAATAATTTTCTTCAAACATCGCGTGTTCATCAAAATAAAGTATTTGATATGCTTAAACACCAACACGGGATATGTTTCAAAGGTGGGCTTGAGCCTGATTTGATTACACAGCGTTTTATTGACGATATGTCGGTGATTGATTTTAGGCGTATAAAAGAGCTGTGGTTGGCTTGTGATACAGACCAAAGGATTCCGTACTTGAAAAAAGCGTGCGAATTGTTATCAAACGCAGGATTTACTAAGAACAAGCTCCATTGTTATGTTTTGTCGTATGGTAAAGACCGTGAAAAGGATGAAGCAAGAGCAAGGGCGGTGTATGAAGCGGGTGCTATGCCGTTTGTTCAGCTTTATCGTGACTTTACAAATAACAAAACTCAGTATGACGCTGATTGGAACGCTTGGGCTAGAATGTGGCAACGTCCCGCTGCTACACGTGCACATATGGAAAAATTTACGTCGTATCTTGATTTTAAAACTTAAGGAGATATTGTGATGAGTATTATGAACCCTAACGAGATCAAAAAGCTGTTACCTAAAATCTTGTATACTGGACACGGTTGTAGCAATTGTAAATATGCTAATGTTGGCGGAGATGAAAGGTGCGAACTTAAAGGTTGCTATATTTCAAGACAAGCCCTTGATTACATAAACCAACTTGAAGCGAAAGTTGAGAGTCTACTAAAAGAAATACTTAGAGGTGCTGAATATCCATACACACTTGACTTTGAAAAACAAGATATGTTTTCACAGGGTATCCTTTGTGCTAAAAACTCCGTGTCAGATATACTTGAAGAATTCGCCAAGGAAAACAACATCACAAGCGATGGTGTAATTTTAAACCAATTTAGAGTCTTCCTAGAAGATGAACTACTTAAAAAACATATTGATTATCTTTATGATTCAATAGACCTAGTTTTGGAAGGTGAAATAAATAATGATAGAAATTAAGTGTTCAAAAGCACAATTCAACAGGATAATGACTAGTCTTTCTGAATGTGGTTGCTTATCGAAAAGAAACGGTTTATCTGTGTGTATTTTAGGGAAATCACAATATAGTTGTCCAGCTATTAACGGCAAAAATCCAGAATTGAGTTGTACAGAATGTTTGCAAAAACATATTAGAAGGAGTGAATAACCCTGAGTGAAACAACTGTGAAACTTAGCGAACTCATTGAGTGTCCGTTTTGTGGTCACGATGAGTTTATGATGTATGGAAAGCCTGTCGGGCAGGTTAAGTACAGACAAAAATTCAACGGTACTGTCAGCCATCGAAACACAGATATCTATAAGGACATAAAAATAGAGTACACAAAAACCTACTGCGCTAATTGCGGTAGATATCTCGGTAATCATAAAACCGACGAGTGTAGTCAGAGGGTCAAGCAAGCACTCGGAATAAGAAAAATAATTTAACTGTCCCTCGAAGGGACACTTTAGGAGGAGAATTATGTATACAGAACTAGTAAAAGAAAATTCAGATTATTATAGCGAAGAAAACTTAAACGATACTGACAAAGCTTTTTTATATGGCGTTAGCTGTATAAATAACGCTATTCCTGATATGCTACCCAAATTTATCGCTACAATATGCGGTGAAGAAAGTGAAGAAAGCATCGACAAGGCTCTTCTTGAAAGATTTTTAGAGCACATAGAAGAAAACATATCGGAGTTTCAAGCAGAATTTATTGTAACGATGATAGAAAACTATGAAAAAGCTTAACACTATGCAACAAATCGTCAGATTTTATGCATAGTGTTTTTTATTAAAATCGTTATCAAAAAGGAGAGCAAAAATGCCTACTCATAATACTTATGAGCAACTTACCTTTGCTCAGTATTTAGAAAACATACCACCGCAACCAAGCGTACCTAAAACTATTTCTACACAAAAGATAAAACCCGCAAAAAGTAAACCTGAACTGCCTGAGATACTAAAAAACTGTGATTACTCAAGTCTTGAAACATTTTTAAATACTTTAGGTAAGCGAGGACTTTACAACAACTCAAGAGAGTACAGCCATCAAATAAGGGGTATGGTTACAAGATATCATTACTATGTTCCTGATAACAACATTTTTGTTTGCCACGACACTGTATATGGAGCGAATGAGTTTGTAGACACCAATAATCATATCGAATGCCACAATCTGTGGGGTCGTATTATCGAGTTTCCTATGGTTTATTTCGCACAAGATGGTACTATGTGGACTTCTGATATAAAAATCGAACTCGAAAAGTCGGTACCTCGTTATAATTTTGAAGAAAACAGAACGGAAAACCACTTACTAAAATTCAGTGCTAGTAAATGGAAACTCTGCACTAAGATGTTACACAACGGGTGTTTCGTACAAACTGAGGACGAGCTTGAAAAACTTGTTAAACAGCACAACGAGTATGCGTATAATTTTTGTAAAACTTATCATTGTGAGTTTTCTTCCATTTTAATGGCTCCTCAATTAGAAGTATTACACAAAGCAGGATACTCTTTTGCAAGTTATTTTTTTAAAATCAGAGATAACTACCGATACAGTTACAGCAAAAAGGCCGAAATTGAATGTTTTAATCGTCTTTGCAAACAAGGTAAAAATCCCAAAGAAATATTCAAAACCTCTAAAGCTGTATGCTCTACTTTAAAGCACGAAGCAAACATCAAAATTTGGGACTCTATGCGAAAGCTTGATAAATTTGGACGACTAAACCAAGATACCATACAACAAGCTTACGATATGGGTTTTACATCTGACGACTTAAAGAATATGAATGATGTTTTAAACAAAACATACGAAGGCAGACCTGTTTTCACATTCGCGACACTCGTAACATATTTAAACAGACTTGATATGTACGAAGCTATAGACAAAAAAGAAGCTTTTATGTTACTGAAAGACTATTTGAATATGTGCAACCAACTACGCCAAAAGCCTAAAATAGATGGTGATAGTCTGAAACGGGAGCACGATGTAACAGCTCGTACAGTCAGACAACAGCGCAATGCAATAATGGCAGAACAAATACAAGCAGGCTGCGACAGACAGCAAATGTACAATTATCAAGAGTCTATATATTTTATCAGAGGAGTGCAAAGTTACGACGACCTAATTAACGAAGCTACACAACAACACAACTGTGTAGCTTCATACGCAGGTTCTATAAAATCAGGACGCTCAATGATATATGTAATGCGTGAAGTTGCTAACCCCGACAGGAGCTTAATAACCGTAGAGCTTGCGCCAAAACAAAAAATAATACGCCAAAAGTTCTTAGCGTACAATAGACCAATACATAACAAAAGCCAAAGCGAATTCTTAGAACGATGGCTTAAACATGTTAAAGCGGTTGATGAAGGCATTACACCAACACAAGAGTTATCTTTAACTACAAATGTTCAGCAACCGATATTACCCAATGAAATCCCAAACACAGGATTTGTACAAAATATTTAACTGTCCCTCGGAGGGACACTTGAGGAGGAAAACAAATGAAAAAGAAAATTCACTTAATCTTATCTATTCTGCTACTGATTTCGTTAACTGCTTGCAATAATGCAAGCACGGTTACACCAACAACATCAACGCTTCCCCCATCAACTGATGATTCGGCGCAAACAGATACATTCATTGTATCGACAGAGAATATCGAGGAAACAGAATCTACAGAAAATAAAGAAGTGACAGAGAAAGACAACGGTGTATCAATCAGCGAAAATGTCACTGTATCGCGCGCTGAAGCTACTACCAACAACTCATCGGGTTCAAATGTAGCCACTTCCCCAACAACTAAACCGGCAACAGCTACTCAGAGTAACAAAGTTTGGCACAACGCAGTTTATAAAACTGTTGAGCACCCTGCAGAAACTAAGGAAGTGTGGGTTGTAGACAAAGAAGCTCATACGGTAGACTCCCCCATCTATGAAGATAAGGAAGTTGTGGTCTGTGATATCTGCGCCGAAAACATCACATCGAACACTGATAATCACTATCACGAGGACGGTTTTACATATCATACTGAAATACAAAGTGTAGTTACCGGTTATGAAACTGTTAAGATTCCTGAACAGGGGCATTACGAAACAGTAGTAGTCAAAGAAGCCTATACCGAGAAAATCTTAATCAAGGAAGCGGGGTACTATTAAATGCCAGTACTATGTACTATTGGTTTAATTCTTATTGGCGTTGGGGTGTGTAGTTTTTTGGTATCTCATTTATCAGGTGGATGGTGTAGTGGCAATTTTGCTCAGCTTTCCACTTGTGCACTCTTGCAATTTGCAGGGGTTACCCTGTTTATTATAGGACTAGTGCTGTGTATTATTTGCGGTTTCATAGAATTAGGAGCTACTGTGTGATAATCATATAGACTCGTTGTTTTGTCCTAACCGTGGCACTAAAGCCACAACAGACCAATTGAGTTAACAAAACATACCTATTCCCAATATAATAAAAGGCAGAATAAATACCTTGACTAATCAAAAAAATAAACCTAATATATAAGTAAGAGGACGAATAATCGAAACTACAAAACACAAGGGGGATATTATTATGAAGAAGAAAATCGTAGCACTTTTAGTTTTAACAGCATTACTCGCAACAACCTTTCTTACAGGTTGCGATAGCAAAGCAGTAAACACAGCTTCACCTGACCAAGCAGTAGTTGCAACAGAGAAAACTACAGCTCCTACTGAAGCTGAAACAGAAGAAGAAACAGTAGCTCCTACAGAAAAGGAAACTGAAGCTGACAAAGAGAAGTCTGATAAAGACGCAGAGGATAACAAAGAAGACAACAAGAATGACTCCCCTGCTTCCTCCAACACATCTAATAACAAGAACAACTCGACAAGCTCAAACACATCAACTACTAACAAAAAGCCTAGTTCAAATTCTAACTCGGGTTCATCATCAAGCTCGTCCTCGAGCTCATCAAGTTCGAATAAGAAGCCTAGCAATAATTCGAGTTCAAACAGCTCATCAAGCTCTAGTTCGAGCTCAAACTCAAATAATAATAGCAACTCCAACTCAGGTTCAAGCTCAAAACCTGCTACCGTAGTTACTGACGATACACCAATCCCACACAGTCAGTTGTGTACTGATGCTAATATGCAGAAGGTAACATCTGCTATCAACAATTATTTCTCAAATTTAGGAATGATTTACACCCCATCTCTTAACCACAATGATTGCGGTTGGTTTTATGATTGTACAAGTAGGCGTATATCTGAATGTTCGGTGAATTATTTTAAAAGCAACGTGATTTCAGGTTTCGAATCCGAAGCAAACGCATTTTTAAATATGTATGATGCTACTTACAGTGACCTTACATTCTATTGCTACGCTGAAAGAAGAAGTGATGGAGAATATGATATTTATTTCTGCCACGAATAATCTAATAACGCACACATCAAAGGACAGTTTTTCTTTTTGAAAGCTGTCCTTTTTTATTTGCAAACACAATGAAGATATAGATAAACAGAGCTTTTGATAAGGCTCTGTTTTTTTATATAAATCTCATCTACCTTTTAAAACAAAAGAAAGGAGCAAAGCAACATGAACATCAGAGATAAGCCATAAGCAAAGAATTAGCGAAACATTTTTAAGAAAGGAGAAATTTTCTTAATGAAAAGAAAAATTATCACAAGAGTAATCACAGCTATGATGGCCGTGATTATTTGTTTTTCGGGTATCCCCTCTTTTTCTGCTGGTCAGATAGAGAGCACTCCCGATGAAGCAGTGCTAGATTTAAACAACATCGAACTCGATGAATACGGTGATGTTATCACAAACGAAGAACTCGGCTACAATTTGAGTTCTTCAGGCTTTATCACCAAAACAGAACTAGATAAGCTTATCAACTCTCCTGCTGCTATGAGTGCTCAAGCTTCAAATGTAACAATTAAATTTGAAAATTGTTATGACACAGCGGGAAATACTATCAAATCAGTATCATCGTCTGTCTTTACTAGTGCAGGAGCTGAACAGTACCGCTTCACTACTTCCAACGGTGACCGTGCCTACTGTATCGAACCCGGTGTCTATTTAGCGGGAGGCTTGAGCTTGAGTTCATCTTCCACTGACGCGTGGGATAATTTATCCCCAGACCAACAAAAAGCTATCAACACCACACTTTGTTACGGTCTTGAGGGTAGTCCCGAAAAGGTTATGTACGGCACAATCAACGAAGACCAAGCATATATTGCTACACAGCTCATCATTTGGGAGATTGTCAAGGGTGAAAGAAGTGCCACAACACCTTTCTCACTCAATTCCGGTAAAAACGGTTATCTTCCGGTGCTTTGTGCAGGAGGCAAAAACCCAAACATCAAAGCAGCATACAACAATATTGTATCAAGAATGAGTAAATACTGGACTGTACCGTCTTTTGCTCACACTATCAAGAGCAAAGCTCCAACAATCACTCTCAACGCTGTTTATAACGAGCGTTCGGGTGCGTGGACATACAGCTCTAAAACACTAAACGATGCAAACGGTGTGCTTTCCGACTTCAACTTAGCCGGTACATATGATGTTGGCAACGCTACTGTTACCGTAACGCAGAGTGATAACAGCCTTACGCTCACTTGCTCAAACGGTGTACCAAACGGAACTCCTAAAACAGTATCAGTAAAATCACATAAATCGGGTATTCCGATGACCCAACAGGGTGTGCTCATTTCTTACGGCTCACCAAGTTTACAGGACATCGTGTGCGGTGGCTCTATTGACCCGCCAAACGCATATATGAATATCGAGGTGAATGTAAAAGTCACAGGTACACTCACACGAGATGCTCGTATTCAGAAATCTTGTTGGACTCAGACAGAATCTGACGATGATACCGTAAAGGAAGGTGAGGGTTCACTTTCTACTGAGGAAAACTTAGAAGGTTGGTATTTTAAAGTTAAAGCATCGCAACAGTTTATAGGTGTCTACGGTGTAGATAGCTTTATTCTAGGTCCGACCGATGCTACAGGTTTTACACAGAGTTTGTCAGAATACATCATCGAAAACATTGACGATGAACTGACATACGATGTTCCTGATGGTATCTATGAGTTTGTTGAGTTAGGTAAGCTCAAAGACGGAGCTGACGGCTCCGACCTTGAAAACGACTATTATTTCCCTGAGGGTTGGCGACCTGATACAAAATACACACAAAGCGGTGACATCATTTCGGGTAGTATCTACTTCATAGGTACAAGTAAAAAAATTGACAACATAGGCTATGCTACAAACATCTTTGATATTCCTTTCAAGCTCAGTAAAATCAATGCTGACTCTGCTTCAGCAAGCGGTTTTTACTTCACAGCTACAAATAAGGAAACAAACGATGTTTATCTGCTTCGAACAGATAACGACGGTAACGCTTACTTAGCAAACGATGCTGAGAAGAACACAAAAATTTATCTTCCTGAAGGTACATACACTATTCACGAGCTCGGAAAGCTCAAGAGTGGCGCAGATGGTAGCAACTACGAAACTGATTATGCCGTTCCTGAAGTTTACGATACACCAACTGATATTGATGTAGAAATTTCTGCTGATGCATACAAGACAGCGCAAGAAGAAGGCTTAGATGCTATTGAAAGAACAGTGGTAAATACAGTTTCAGCTTACATCGAGGTATCTAAGACAGATGGTGACACAGGCGATAAGCTCGAGGGTGCAGTATTCGGCATTTACTTTGACAAAGAGTGCACTTCCTTACTCGAAACTATCACTACTAATTCTTCAGGTAAAGCTAGAAGCGAAAGCAAATATGCTGTTGGCACATATTATGTACAGGAGATAACAGCTCCGGAAAACTACATTCTTGATACAACGGTTCACACAGTTGTTATCGAGCCTAAAGAATATCCAAATTACACAGTAACGGTTAACGCTGTGAACGAAAGTTATCCTACAAAAATTCAGATATACAAAACTGATGAAGAAACAAGCAAGCCTCTTGAGGGTGTTGTGTTTGGCATTTATAAAAACCAGTCTTGTACAGTTTTACTTGAAAAACTAACTACTAACGCAGATGGTTATGCTATTTCATCAGCATACAAGCCTAACCGGACTGTGTATATCAAAGAGATTTCAACGATACCCGGATATATTCTTTCTGATGAAGTCAAACGAACACCTATTGAGGAAACGAGCAACAGCGATAATATCATCACAGTATCTTTTACAAATGAGATAAATAAGGTGCCTGTTGCTATCGTTAAGACCGATTCTGAAACAGGTGATAAGCTCGAAGGTGCAGTTTACGGTCTTTATTCCGATGAAGCTTGTACAAAGCTTCTCGAGGAGCTGACAACAGACAAAAACGGATATGCAGAAAGCAAGAATACATATAGACCATCTACTATGTATTTAAAGGAAATCACTCCACCAACTAATTACACAGTAAATAACACAGTTTACACTGTGACAATTACTGTTGATGATGTTATTAGTAGCGAGCCTGTTCAGATTAAAGTTAGCGATGAAATTGAAAAGGCTAAAGTGCTTATTTACAAGTACGACCCTGATATATATGCAAACTATAAACCTGTACCGGGTGCTACATATGGTTTGTACTACAACGAGGAATGTACAAAGCTCGCTGAAAAACTCGTAACAGGCAAAGACGGTAGTGCTTTATCCACCAAAGAATACCGTATTGGTCAGACTTTATATCTCAAGGAGCTTATTCCTGCTCCCGGATACAAACTCAACGAGTCAGTCAGAACTATTTCTATCACTCCTGAAAGCATTGAGTTTTCAAAAACTCAGGTTGCTTCAGGTGTAGCTGTTCCTGATGGAAACTTTGTATGGCAGAAAGTATTCGACCTAATATACAAACCATACATAGCTGTTCATAAGACAGACTCTGCAACTGGTGTTGCTGTTGAGGGTGCTACATACGAACTTTATGACCCTGATAACAAATACGCGACTAGAGTGTTCTTGACAACAGACGAGAACGGTTACGCTCAAGCACCAAGCACTTACTATCCAGGACAGATACTTCACCTGAGAGAAACACAAGCGGCAGATGGATATTCATTAGATGAAACAATCTATGAAATCTATGTTGATTATGTAAAAGAAGACGGTTTTGTCATTGTCAAGGAAGTTCAGGACGACCCGTTCGCTCCTAGACTTACTATCAAAAAAACCTGTAGACAGACCGAATTACCTGTTGCAGGTGCAGTTTATCGCATATACAACAGCAACAGAACCGATACAAACGGAGAAATCCTTTCACAGTATCATATAGGAACAGTTGTTACCGATAATAACGGTTTTGCCGAAATTCCTATAGATTTTGTTATCGGAGATATTTTCTATGTACAGGAGTGGAGTTCGGGTGTACCCTTCGGTTATCAATGGAACAGAACTATTACTAAGGTAGTAGTTGAACCAGATATGGACTTAATAATTCGTGTAAACAACCCGATGAAAGCCGGTACGGTCAACATTACAAAAACCGACTCTTACGGCAACATTCTTCCGGGAGTAACATTCGAGGTATACACAGCAGATGGCAAACAGGTTGGTTTTAACAAACTCTCCGCAAACACCTATTACCTCACAGTAAATGGTGCTACAAAAACAGTTACTATACCTGATTCAGGTACAGTTTCCCTTCTAAACATGCCACTCGGTGACTATTACCTTCTCGAAACAAGCACAGTAGAGGGAAATATGCCATACGGTGAGAGAATAGAGTTTTCAGTTAAGCTCGCTAACAGTAATAATACTACAGCAGAAACGGTTGAAATCACCGTAGTAAACAACGAAGCTGTTATGTTTAATACAGGTGGCAACGGCGATAAAGTAGTCTACTTTATTGCAGGAGCTGTCTTTATCCTAGCAGTTGCGTTTTTCATCATCGCTAGCAAGCGTAAGTCTAAAGTAAAAGATAAAAAATAATAACAGTATAATAAGAAATTACCGCCCAAAAACAAATGGGCGGTTTTTTATATCAAAAATCTAAAATAGAGGAGTTTTTCAAATGAAAACAACAAAAAAAGCATTAGCAGTTTTTACCGTTTTGATGCTACTCGTAATGACAATCTTCTCAGCTATGCCGGCATCGGCTAGCGCAAAGCTCGACACATCTGCTACTGTCGGATTTACTCTAACTTGTGACAAGCCCGGTTACGAGTTCACAATCTACAAGGTGGCTGATTTAGTCAACACAACAACAGACCCTTACGAAACAAGATACGACAGCCTTGTTCCTGAAATTAAGGATTCAGTTCTTTCAGGTAACACAGAAAGTATTCTTTCAGCACTCGATGCTGTAAAAACAATGCCTAACACTGCTACTGTAGTTGGTACATATGAAAGCAGCGCTGAAGCTTCCGTTACATACGATAATCTTTCACAGGGTATCTACTATGTAAGAACTACAAACTATCCTGCTAATGTTAAGTCGGTCACAAACTCGGTGTTTGCACTTCCTTATTACGACGGCACAGATTGGAAGTATTCAATCTCTGATATTAAGCTTGCTATGAAAATCACTGATAATACACCAACAACAGTAAAGACAATTACAAACTCAACTAAGGGTAATGTAAACTTCACAGATGTTTCACTTGGCGATGTTGTAGACTTCGAAATTCGTTCTACAACAGCAGGTTCATCTTCACTCAAACTTACTACATACACAGTATATGATAATATGTCTGCAGGTCTTACGCTCGATGAAGACAGCTTCAATGTAGCACTTTTAAAGGCTGACGGTACAAAAATTGCAGATGTTGACTCATCTTACTACACAGTAACAGTTACTAGTGAGGGTGAAGGCAAAAACACAGAATTTAATGTTGCTCTGACACCGGGTTATCTTCAGAAAGAAGATTTCTACGCAAGTGATGTTTACTACACATCTGTAACATACTCTGCAACACTCAACGACGCATCAACAACAGCGTTTACAGGTAACCCTAACGAAGAAATCAAGCTCGTTTATGCTAACGCAAACGGTGTTGCCGCAGAAATCGAGGGTAACACAGTATATGTTTACACATACGCTATTCAGGCAGTAAAAGTAGACGAAGATATGAATCCTCTCGCAAATGCGCAGTTTGCAATCTATCTCACAAAAGCAGATGCTACAG
Source organism: Ruminococcus sp. (assembly GCA_017410265.1). Lineage (GTDB taxonomy): Bacteria > Bacillota > Clostridia > Oscillospirales > Acutalibacteraceae > Ruminococcoides. The sequence goes on from JAFQRC010000012.1 coordinate 21,452, forward strand.
CACAGCAGAACGCAGTTGCTACGGGCACTTCTGATGCAAGTGGTCTAGTAAATTTCAAGACAGCAAACGGTGATGATATCCGTCTTGCTAGCGGCACTTACTACATCGTAGAAACTGTTGCTCCTGAAGGATATAACAGATACACAGAAGCTATCGAAGTAAAAGTAACAGCTGAATATGCTAACACATTTACAGAGGGCACTTGGATTTCATCTGCTCCTGAAAACGGTGTGGCTATAGTCACAGTATCCGACTCAAAGGTTATCCTTCCACAGACAGGTGGACAGGGTATGATGGTGGTCTACATCATCGCGGGTGCATTCGCGGTTCTTGCAGTTGCAGTCTTTGTGTTCGGCAAGAAAAGAAAAGCTACATCAGCTCAGTAAATTAAACAAAGTGTCCCCTCAAGGGACAGATAATCAAAACCGCCCGTAAACCAAAACGGGCGGTTACTCTTTCCTAAAAATTTATAAAGGAGTAAATTTTATGAAGAAAAGATATAAGATTTTATCTATCATCTTGGCTTTAGCAATTGCGATAGGTTCTATCGTTGCTATCTCTGTTGTCAGCTCATCTGCAGAGTCTTTCACCGATGAAAATGGTATCTCTTGGACTGTTACAGAATGTTATCCGGGTTGGGCAATTAAACCAACCGACGCGGCCTCGTTAAGTGGACACATTACTATCCCTGCTACCTATAATGGTAAAGTTGTTTTAAGCATTGACGAAAGCGCTTTTCAGTATATAGATAACAATACTTGGCACGGAAACAAAAATATCACATCAGTTGATATTCCTGAAACCGTTACTAATATAGCTGTGTGTGCATTCAATGATTGCACCAATCTATCCAGCGTAAACGTAGTCGGCGATAGTCTTGTTTCAATACAATCTGCTGCGTTTCGTTTATGTACAAATCTAACCGACATTAGCTTTGGTAACTCCTTAAAATATATTGGCAGTCAGGCATTTGAAGGATGTTCATCACTTAAACCAATCGAGTTACCTAACAGCATAAGTGTTGTTGGAGAAGATGCTTTTCCTGAATTTCTGCAAATCAATGAAGTAGGTAGTGAATACCAAAACAATTTTGTTAATGTTGCATGCGAACAATCATTTACCGATGAGAATGGCATAGAGTGGTTGGTCGGTGAATACAACAACGGTTGGGCAATTAAACCAGCTAACAAATCAGCAATAAACGGACATGTTTCCATCCCATCTATATATAACGGAAAAACAATCAACGCTATTGCTTACGAAGCTTTTGTTTCAAGTGAAAAAAACTTAACCTCTATCTCTTTACCCGATACAATTGTAGAAATAGGCACTTCCGCTTTTCAAGGTTGTCCTCTTACTTCTGTTAAATTAAATGAGGGGTTAGTCAAAATCAACAACGGTGCTTTTGGTCAATGCACTAAATTAACAAGTATCACGTTGCCTGATAGTTTAAAAATAATCGGGTCATATGCGTTCAGTCAATGTGTAAGACTTGAAGATGTTGACCTCGGTAACGGAGTAGAATTCATAGACGACAGTGCTTTTTATAGCTGTCGCAAATTCAAAGACATCACCATACCGTCAAGTTGTAAATATATCAACGGTTATGCATTTGGTGACATCGGAACTATCGAAAAACTAACAGTGAATTGCGTGTCTTTATCTAGCATCGGTGCATCAGCTTTATATAATGATACTATACAAGATATCGTAGTAGGCGATACTTTGAATAACATCGACACCCCACTACTCTCAGGAAACAAAAATATTGCTAGCGTTGGTCTTGGTTCGAATGTTACAATTTCAAACCCTTACGCTTTTTACGGCAACAGCAATATGACCATCGAAACCACAAGTGATGCTACAAATGTTATTAATTACGCAACAACAAATAACATTCCATATACAATCGTTAATAATGCTGATATTACCCGCACGGTAGACTTCGAAGTAACTTGCGATAAATCAGGCTATGAATTCACGGTGTACCGTGTAGCTGACCTTGAGGCTAATTCAAATCCATACTCCATCAGATACGGCAGTCTGCTCACAGACATCGAGGACGAAATCTTCGAAGGTGATTCAGAAGCGTTACTCGCTGAACTCGACAAGGTGGGTTCGAGCTTGCTAACAGAAGTTGTAGGTACATACTCTACAGATGTTGACGGTTCTTCAAAACTCTTTGAAGACTTACCTGCAGGTATCTACTATGTAAGAGCTACAAACTATCCTGCAAATGTATATGGTGTTCAGAACTCTGTATTCGCGTTGCCATTTTACGACTCAGTTGATGGTTGGGTTTATGAAATTGACGCTATCCCACTTGCAACAAAGGTAGATGAATCAAATCCTGAGATTGTAAAGACAATCGCAAACTCAACAAAGGATAACGCAAACTTCACTGATGTATCACTCGGCGACACAATTAACTTCGAAATCGAAGCAAGTAGAGTTGGTAGTGCTAACGAGGTTGAGTCTAAAGACTTTAAACTCAAGAGTTATGTTGTATCAGATATTATGGAGAGTGGTCTTACACTCAATCAGGATAGCTTTGTAGTAACACTCGAAGATATCGACGGCAACACTCTCGCTACTCTTGAAGATACAACAGACTATATCGTAAACATCGTTGCAAACGAAGGTGTTGACACAACATTCACAGTATCACTCACACCTGAATATCTACAGGAAAATGAATTCTATTCATCAGCTAATGTTGTAATTTCTTACTCTGCAGTACTTAACGAGTACTCAACAAGAGAGTTTGACGGTAACTACAACACAGCTACTAACCTCACCTACTCAAATAAAACAGATGTATCAGCTACAGTAGACGGCAATACCGTATACGCTTATACATTCGGTATCGAGGTCAACAAATACGATGACGCAGGTACTCCACTTGCAGGTTCAAAGTTTGGTCTTTACCTCACTGAAAACGATGCGAAAGCAATGCAGAACGCTATTGCAACAGGTACTTCTACTGCAGATGGTAAAGTAGAATTCTACACAGAAGACGAAAATGTTATCCGTCTTGCTAGCGGCACTTACTACATCGTAGAAACAAAAGCTACAGATAACTACAACAGATATACTGATGTAATTCCTGTAACAATCACAGTAGAGTATGGCGATACAGAAGTAAATGGTACATACATTGAGTCGGCTCCGGAAAATGGTATTCAGCTTGTAGAAGTAAAGAACTCTAAGGTTGTAATTCCAAACACCGGTGGTGACGGTGCTCTGTATAGATACCTCATCGCTGCGGTATTCGCAATGCTCGCTCTTACTTTCGTTGTTCTCAAAAAGAGAAATTCAAAGAAAGTAACTGCTAAATAAATTAAATTAACAAAAGATAGGATAAAAAAATGAAAAACAAAATCTACAACATTTTAATATTTACGGCTTTAGGCATCTGCCTTGTATTCGTACTTATGAATCCTGTTACACAGCTCATTAACCGTATGTATAGCAACGGTGTTGTAACAGTTTACGATAATCAGGTAAGCTCGATGAGCAATGATGATAAAGATTATCTATTCGAAGAAGCTCGTAAATACAACGAGAATCTTACAAATAATGTTGCTGATTGTTTTTCATCTGACGCGTTTAATACAAACTCAAACTACGAGAACATCTTAAACATAACAGGAAACGGTGTTATGGGTACTGTTTCTATTCCTATCATCAACTGTAACTTGCCAATTTATCACGGCTCCTCTGACGAGGTTTTTGACAAAGGAGCTGTGCATATGGCAAGCACCTCTTTCCCGATAGGCGGAGAAAACACACATTCTGTCATTTCTGCGCATACCGCCTATCCGGGCAAGGTGTTTTTCGATAAACTGACAGATGTGGAATCAGGCGACTACTTTTACATAACCATACTTGATAAGACACTAGCTTATAAAGTGTGTCAGATTGATGTGGTATTACCAAACGAAACCAACTTGCTGAAGCTTGCCAAGGAGCAAGACATTATCACACTTGTTACCTGTACTCCATATGCTGTCAACACCCATAGACTCTTAGTTCGAGGTCAACGCGACCTTAATGAAGAAGAAAGAATCAAGCGTGAAAACATTGATGCAAATCAATCAGGAGATACAGACAAAATTCTGTATTATCTGATAATAATCTTCATCATCGCTATACTGCTTGCAGGAGCGATGATTTTTACAAGACATTATCGAAAGGAAGGAGTGAACGCTTATGTTTAGAACAAGGTTTAAGTATAAAAACTATGCACTGTGGCGAACAAGCGATAATATCGTTATGCTTTATGTTCCTAAGGCAATACTAGGCACTACTTCTCACGCTCTTTCCTTTGATAATGGAGAGAGTTGGTGTGTGGCTTATGATGGCAAAACCATTGCAACAAACAAAACAGGAACAATCACAGAAATAATCGATTTCTGTGTAGAGATAAACAAGGAGAACGGCTATGAAGAATAAAGGTTATATTGTTGTAGCTGTTATCCTAGCTTGTGTATCACTCGCACTAATCCTCTACCCTACCGCCTCACAAATGATAAATAAGATGTTTGATAACAACAGCATCATTCAGTACAACAATCAAGTAAGTGCTCTTAGCACCACAGATAAAGAAAATATGCTATCGCAAGCTCAAGAGTACAACACAAACCTTTATAATGTTGTATCAGTTTCAGACTCGTTCACCCCGAATGCCTTTAACATTGACGATGAGTATAAAAAAATCTTGAGCGTAACTGCAGATGGTCAAATCGGAAGCGTTTCTATTCCAAAAATCAATTGCAACTTGCCTATTTATCACGGCATTTCCGAAGAAGTTTTAGACAAAGGAGCTGTACATATGGCGAACACCTCGTTTCCCATCGGCGGTGAAAACACACACGCTGTAGTATCAGCTCACACCGCTTATCCGGGTAAAGAGTTTTTCAATAAACTCACAGAGCTTGAAGTTGGAGATTACTTTTATCTGCAGGTGCTCGGGGATACATTAGCTTATAAAGTTTGCAGAATTGATGTTGTAGTTCCAAGCGACTCACGGCTCTTGAGAGTAGAAAACGGACAAGACCTTGTAACACTTGTTACTTGCACTCCTTATTCTGTGAACACTCACAGATTGCTAGTTCGAGGTCAGCGCGACCTCACTCAAGAACAAAAATTACAAGCTTCAGGTGAGGAAATTAAAACATCAAGCTCGCTCATGAGCGACGAAGGCGTTCTTATTTTAGTTGCTGTAGTTGCTGTTACAATAATGTTTATCATAATAATTCTTATACTGCGCAGAAAAAGAAAGGAGAATACAAATGGTAAGAAAGACTAAACCAATTTACTTGCTAATCGCAGGACTTCTCCTTTTGCTTGTTGCAATAATCTTCGTCTTTTTGCTTTTTCAAGCGTGTAATACTACCTCTCCTGTAGTTGAGGTATCAAGCTCAGACCAAACAAAACCTAAATATCACAATGAGTATCATAGTACAGTGGATAGTGTTTCTCCTACAGAAGAAGTTACCACAAACAACACCGCAACGGATAATGTAATACACGCTAAATGCCTTTGTGCTGACAAAAGCGGTAATGTGTATGATGCAGACGGAAACAAGTACAAAGCAACCGATGGATACATCGCTATTGTTTATGAAGGCAATATATATAAAATCTCTGCAAAGTACATAAGGGAGAAAAACCCTACCGACAAGGTAGCTGAAACCAAAGCGAAAGCTACAACCGCACCAACAGAAAAAGAAAAACCAAAAACACAACAAAACTCCCCATCTAACAACAGTAGTACTAATAACCATTCTCAAACTTCCTCTAGTGTAAGCATTTCTCAAAACGGAAATGTAAATAAAGAAACTACATCGCAACCCGCCAAAGAAAATATAAAAATGAGTTATAGTGCACTCACCGTAAATTGTGACACTGTGTTCAACTTAACTTTGAATGGCGCAAAAGGCGATATCACCTGGGGATTTGAGAATAATCTAGTTAAGGTCATTAGACCAATAGGAAACGAATGTTGTTTTAGAGCTATAGAAAAAGGCACGGTACGAGTTGTAGCTGTTTACAAAGGAAATCGCTACTACTGTACTGTAACCATAAACTAAACACAGCTTGTTTCTATCATCTTCTTGGCCGAGAAACAACACAAAAGCACTCAAAAGCCTGATAAACACTTGCTTTTCAGGAAAAAGAGTGCTTTTTTTCGTAAAAAACAATTTTATCGCAGTAATTTAAAACCATCTGAATGGTGGATTTTTATATTTTAAGGAGGTATTTTTTATGAACAAATACTTAACATTAACAACACTTGCTGTAGATTTAGCAGGTGGTGTTCAGGAAGTAGCCGATCAGGTTTTAGCACAAGCAAGAGTAATTTTCGGTATTGTTTTTCTTTTAGCTACCCTTATTTGTTTAGGTTTCACTGTCGCTAACGCTATCATTTATGCTTCTACTCTTAAAAAAGGAAACTCTTGTTCTCCCGGAACCTTGATAGGCTGTGCAATCGGTACAATTGTAGCGGGACTTGCTACAGGCACATCATTTCTTGGTTGGTTCGGTATTTAAAGGGGAGCGAACATAAATGCTTGATAACTTTTTTGAAACTTTGCAAGATGTTGTAGCTCAAACTGTTAACTTTAACCTGTTTGGACAACTTTATACTTGCATAATGATATTTGTAAAGTTGTTTCTTTATGTTTGTTTGTTATTAATCAATCTTATGTCAGGAGGCTTTGATGAGCTCATATCCAACGGTGCGGTACAAGCTTATCTCTCTCTATTAGAAGTTTTTGCTTCATTCTTGTTTGTAGCCGGCACAGCTTTTTCTATGGCTGAATGGGCAATAAACACAAATGAAGGTGGCGCAAGTGGAATTATGAGTACATTCAAATATATTATTTTAGGCTTATTTGCAACACTCGGTTTTACAACTATACCGATATTGCTTATGCAGTTCACTGCTTGGTGTACACAGATACTAATTTCCAGTGTTGCGGTCAATTCTGACGTGTTTATTGATAATCTTTCAAAAAACTTTGCAAATTTCAATACCGATAAAGGAGGAGCAATCCTGTGGATTGTTTTCTGTATTATTTTTATAGTTTGTATAATAAAAATATTTCTTAGCAATATGAAGCGTGGTGGCGTATTACTAATACAGCTCTTTGCTTGTCCGATTCATATTTTTAATATTCCACGTGGACGAGTTGATGCTTTCTTCTCTTGGTGCAAGCAGGTACTAGCTCTTTACCTAACGACATTTACCCAAAACTTCTTAATGTCTCTTGGCATTATGATGGTTGGAGCTTCTTCAGGAATAACAACCTCAAATATGTGTTTATGTATAGGTGTACTTTTAGCATCTGCAGAAGCACCTCAGATATTACAACAATTTGGACTAGATACATCAGTAAAAGCTAGTCCAAGTCAGGCTATTTTCGCTGCCAGTGGAGTAACTAACATTGTCAGCTCACTAAGTAGAATGGCATAAGTGTCCCTTCAAGGGACACTTATGCTCATAAAGGAGTTAAATATGATTTATTATTATCCAAACAACCTAGCAGAAAAACCTTTAATTGCTAAATACTGGAGCATAACAGATTTATGCGTTATTGCAGTTTTGTTTACTTTATCTATATTAAGTCTAATGGTTTTTGGTAATGGTTTTATGTTTATAGTTATGGCTTTGTATATGCTATTCTCAGCTAAACTAGCCGACAACGGCTCGCTTACTAAACAAGCCATTCTGTATATAAGATATCTATTAACTGATATCCTTATTTTTTATTGGAGGTGATAACATGCAATTGTTCACACAAGCAAACACTTTAACTCTGTTAATAGCAACTATTCTTATTGTTATTGTTGCGCTAACCTTAATAATCATGTATTTTACAAAGAACAAGCAAAGTGTTCCTAATGAAAAATCAAAAGCTAAAGCATATAAAAACAAGCAAAAAGAGGTGGCTGTTAAGATAAAAAAGAACAATGACAGCGTACAAAACTTTTTGGGTATCAAATCTATCGAAGACAACCATCTTGTTAACACTTTAGGTCAAGAACTATATTATTTTTCTGTACAACCAACAAACATTTCTGTTTTATCCTCTAAACAAGTTGCTACTCTGATACGCTCTCTTTCAAATGTAATCAGTCAGATAAAAGAAGCTGAAATCATTTGTACTGACTCATCACAGAGTTATGAGGACAATCTCAAACATCTTGAATTTCTAGCAAAAAAGGAGTCAAACCCACTACTTAAACGACTCAATGAACAAGATGTACAATATTTAGATAATGTGCGTTCAAACACGGCGACAAGCCGTGTTTTTTATTTGCTTGTCAGATGTAACACAATTGATTCTCAACTAGACAAAGCGAGGTTCATCACAACCGTAGAACAAATATGTAAAGAGCACAAACTTCAAATAAGGTTGGCCGATAAAGAGGAAATCAAAAAACTCATAGCTATTTACTTAGAGCAAAACACATTTAAAGAAAAGCTTGAAGATTTTGATGGAGAAGAATATCTCAAGGGACTCTCCCCTGCAGATGTTCCTGATATTAAGAACTTTGTTGATTTAGTTTCTCCGTCGATTATGAATTTTAAGCACGCAACACACTACATCATCGGTAACACTTACAGGTCAGCTTTTGCACTCAGGTCGTATATAAGCCAAACTGAGCAACAAGCATTACTCAAGGCTCTCGGAGAAAAAGAAGGTGTTACACTTCACATTTACACTCGAACAGTAAATGCTGTAGAACGCAAAAAGGTTATTAACAACGCAGAGCGTTCAAGCAAAAGCAAAATCAACAACTCAAATAGTGTTGACGACACAACAGAGGGTGCAGAAAATCTAAAAGACCTAAAACAAGTGCTTTCAAATTCATATAAAACAAAAGAAAAACTGATGCATTGCGCTGTCTACATTGAAGTTACAGCAAGCACATATGACGACTTGAAAACCTTAATAGATTCAGTAAAGAATATTCTAGTTGATGCCAGACTCATTCAGGACAACCTTTATTTACAACAGCGTGATGGTTTTATGTCTGTAGCTCCGTTTGGATACAATGTGTTCAAGCGAGAATTTGAAAGGGTTTTCCCTTCTTCTTCAGTAGCTAACTTATACCCATTCTCCTATTCAGGTAAAACAGATCCACAAGGTAACCTTATCGGAAAAGATGTTAATGGTAGTAACATTCTTATAGACTTTGATAGACGAAGCGCTGATAAAACCAACGGCCATATTGCTATATTTGGCAATTCTGGCGAAGGCAAATCATGGCTTATTAAACTTCTCATTTGTATTTTTAGACAATCAAGAAAGAAGCTCTACTCTATTGATGTTGAGCACGAATTTTTTGATGTAACTAAAAATCTTGGCGGCACAAATGTAGATATGATGAACGGAAAATACTTCATCAATGTTCTAGAACCAAAGCTCCTCAAAAGCGTAGATGATACAACAGAAGAAGTTGATATGGAACTTGTGGCTACAACCAAAGTAACTAAATTAGCACAGCATATAGCTTTTCTACGAGATTTCTTTCACGTATATAAACCGGAGCTCTCAGACAAAATGCTTAACATTTTAGAACTTATGCTTGATAAGACATATGAGTATAAAAATATCACTTCAGCTACTAATTTAAGCACATTAAAACCGACAGACTATCCTGTTCTCGAGGACTTATACACCGTTATAGAACAAGAATTAAAAGAGTATGAAAAAAACTCGGCTAAACGACAAATACATTATAATCAAGATGACTTACATAACCTCTTACTTGCTCTTAACAGTATTTGCGTAGGCAACGACAGTATGTATTTTAATGGATACACAAACTTGCCAAACGCAGACCACATCAATTTTGGTATTCAGGATATGCTTAATACAAACGAGAATCTTAAAAATGCTATGTACCTTAATATATTCAGCTATATGCAACACAAGTATTTTTCAGATGGAACAAAAGAAGAAGGTAACACAGTTGTCGTTTGTGACGAGCTACACGAAGTAATAAAATCTTTTATTGTTGTAAACTATATTCGTTCTTTTATTAAAAGAGGTAGAAAGTACAACAGTAATATTGTTATTGCTTCTCAGAACTTAGAAGATTTAATGCTTCCAGACATAATCTCGTATACTAAACCTCTGTTTTCTATTCCTACACATCGTTTCCTGTTTTTCCCGGGAAATGTTGACGAAGAAGAATTTATGCGTGTGGCTAGTATAGCTACAAACGAATATGAACTTATAAACTCTCCAAATCAAGGTTTCTGTTTATTATGTAGCGGTGATGAACGATTCCATTGTCACATCATCGCACCGGAACATAAAGCAAAGTTATTCGGAACAGCGGGCGGTAAATAATGAGTACATTTGCAAAATTCCTTTTAGTTATACTAAAAGATAAAAGATTTTGGCGAGCTGTTCTAGGTATAATTCTTGCTATTGTTCTTTTTATGTCTATATGCACTTCATACATAACTACAACAATGCAGGGTGCAGGTTCAGCTTTGGCTGACCAAGCTGAAGCTGAATATTCGTACTGGCAATCGACCTCAGTTGCACAATCAGGTTATTCTTGTCAAGGCGAAAAGTATTGTAGTCACTTTAACTACTCCACAGTTGATTGGTGTTGTATTTTCATTGGTTATTGCGCTGATAAAGCAGATGTAGATAAAGAAGAAATCGGTTACTCAATCAATACTGGTATTTGGAAAGATAACTTAATCAGACTTGGCAAATACGAAGACCCCGATACATATCAACCGCAACGTGGTAATGTTGTATTATTCGACTATTCCGGCCGTGCTCATCACGACGCTACTGGATATACAGCACATATCGGAATTGTCGTTGATGTTTCTGATGATGGCTCAAGGATAACCGTTATAGCAGGAAACGAGAACGGCAATGACGGGAGTTATTGGGCAACATCATCGAAAATCAACAAATACGATTTAAGTGCCACAGACGATTCAATAGCTTGTTACGGCTCAGTCGGTGTTGAGGTAACCATAACAGCAAATAGTACAAACACCTTAGTAAGAGAAGTTATAGCTCACAACGAAATAGGTGTTTTATACAGCGAAATGAATAATGAATACGGCTCTGTCATTCCTTGTGATGTTAATGCAATATCAATTGGTGTTTATGGCTGGCACGGAAACAACGCTCTTGAACTATTGCAACGCGCATATTCTATTAACCTTGTTCAAGTACAATCTGTATGTAATTCATACGGAACAGCAGGAGTCAGAGTGATTAACGCTATAGTTACAGATGCAGATTGGTCAAGATATATCCCTGATTCTACAACCGCAAACTGCATCAAAGCAATACTTCTGACTGAATGTGGAAAGCAAGCTCAAAACGAAACATCGCTTGAAGATGCGCAGTACTACATAGACATTTGTAACGATAATGGCATAACCGACTACAAATGCGTCACATACTGTAGTGACATCTTAAATCAGTGGGGTATCTACTCTTTTGATGGCGGTGGCTGTTTAAACGGAGTTAACGGCTCAATGACACTATCACAAATCTACAACTCACGTAGAGCTTGGTCAGATTCCAATTATAATTATTATAATCGTAGGACTTGGACATATAACTTTGTCAAAGACTACAGTATGCCTTTAATTCAGTAATATAACATGGAACTGTCCCTTCGAGGGACAGTTCCTCTTACAGGAGGAACAAATGAAAAGAATAATTCCAATTATTTCGATGATTACTGCACTGACTGTTTTGTTCTGTGGTTGTGCTCTTTCGAACAACGAAAACACAGACAGCACTACACAAGCAACATCTGATGAAACAAGCTTTATTTCAACTACTGGTAACAGCAACATTAATGATGTTTTAAGAATTTACGAAGAAAGCTTAAAAACCAACATTGAACTTTATTGCGAAGAATACCTCACTTATCAAGGCTCACCTACTAGCGAACTTGATGTTATAGAAAGCATAATCACAGATGATTATTATGAACAAATCAAAGCTACATCAAACTATCGCACCGAAGACAAAGACTATGAACAAGCTACCGCGCTAAATACACTGTACTATAGCGATTACTCTACCGCCTCTAAAAACGAAAAGGTACTGGCACAATGTTATCAAACTATAATTGTTGATAACAAATCCACTACATACAACACCTTTTATATCTTCAATATGAAGTATGACGAGGAAAAAGGTTGGTTGATAGATAGTGTTGAAAAACCCTCCTACGAATATTTAGAGGAGTGATACAATGCAAAATGATTATAAAAAAGCAAAAGTTACAGTTTATCTATCACAAGACACACTTGATAAGATTGACTCAATCAAGGTACTTGAACACACTCAATCCAGTAGAGGCGAAGTTATTGAAAAAGCGATAGATTTTTACAAAAGTCACACAGACCTGAAGCAAGACACAGATTACCTGTTACCTATCTTAAAAACAGTGATAGAAAACTCTATTGCTGTGTATTTTGACAGAGTGAATAGAAATTTATTCAAAGTCGCTGTAGAACAAAGTGTTCAATCACGTTGTTTGTCAAAAGTATTTGATATAAACGACGAGGTGTACGAAAAAGTACGCAGAGCTAGTGTCGAAGATGTTAAACGCACAAAAGGCACTATTTCAATTTTGGACGCACAAGAGTAAATGTCCCTTCGAGGGACAGTAAGGAGGCATCAAATGAATAATCCGGGGGCAAGATTTATTTGGAATTCAAGATATTTTCATATAGCCAAAAGCGGTGAAATGTTGAGTAAGTTTGCTGTGTCAGGTACACACGCACAAGGCTTAGTTGAGTACTGTGGCACAAGAGAAACAGTTGCTCTCAACATTGAAGAAAACAGCCAAAACCTTCTTGCAACAGAAAAACAAAAAGAACTTATTGAAAATCTGTGCCGTGCTGTCCCCGACTACAAAACAACACTAGAATATGAAGATTACACAAAAGCTCCGACTCGACAAAACGCGTCGGAGCTTATTGCTATCCTTTCAGAACAAGTCTTGTTAAACGGGGCTTTTGACGAAGCTTCAAATTTGGTTGAATATACTGCTCAAAGACCTAGTGTTGTAAAAGTAGGCAGTCACGGTTTATTTTCATATGAAGACAATGTAGACCTACTTAAAGCAAAAGAAGAAATCGCTAATCACAAAGGAAACATTTGGACGCACGTTCTTTCATTAAGACGAGAAGACGCGGACAAATTAGGTTATGATAATCAGGACAGTTGGAAGAAACTTGTCAAATCTAACCTTACCGTTATAGCTGAAGCTCACAACATAAAACTATCAAATTTACGGTGGTATGCCGCAATGCATAACACGGGATATCACCCACATATTCATCTGTTTGTTTTTTCGGAAAATCCAAATGAAGGATTTTTCTCACAAAAAGGAGAAAACAACAGTATACATATGTGTAAACAAGCTTTTGCTACCAAGATATTCGCTTCTGATTTAGAAAATGAATATGTAGCAAAAACAGAATATAGAGAAGAACTTAAAAACAGCACGAAAAAGATTCTCGATAAATTAGCCGAAAACCCATTAGGTGAATATTCTTCAGATATACAAAAAGCTTTAATCGAAAAACTCATAACACTCTCGAAAAGCATTTCACCAAGCAAAGAGGTTAAGTATGGTTATCTTAAATCAGACCTCAAGGAGCTAGTTAACGATATACAGAGAACTCTCGTTTACGAAAACAAATCACTTTCAGAGTTATATATGAAATGGTGCGAACATCAATTTAACATTGAAAAAGTGTATATCCAGCACCCCACAGAAGTCCCTATTGATGAAAACAATGAATTCACACCAATAAAAAACCACATCATAAAAGTTGCTCAGCAACTGCGCGGAGAAATAAAACTTAACCACACACATCAAAACATCGACAGTGCTGATAAATCGGCACTTATAAAAGAACAAATCACTCAAACGCTAGACAGATATCCCGAGTACGATAAACTCAGTGATGTTGACAAATTCAACGAATTACACTTGCGTGCCGTAGATACAAAAGCTCGCGACGGCGATGATTGTTGCCGTTTAGCAGAATACTACCGTTATGGTGTAGGTACCAAAGTGGACTTAGGAAAAGCTATGATGTGGTATGGAATATCAGCTGACCAATATCACAACGGAATTGCTTCATACAAACTCGCAGAATTTTATGAAAAAGGACTTGTAGAATGTGAGCAAAATGACAAGTTAGCTAATTCATACTATCAACAAGCTTTTTACGATCTGAAGTTTGGAATAAAAAACTGGAGTTGTTTTGATGACATTGATGCAGGTAAAAAAGTTGACGAATTTTATGACAAAGTACCAAAGTACGATGCTATAAAAGAATATATGATTGGCCGTATGTATTATGACGGCAAAGGTGTTGAACAAAACTACTCAAAAGCTTTTTATTCATTCTTACTCTCTGCAGAACACGGCAATACAAGTGCGATGTATTATGTTGGAGATATGTGCTTAAACGGTAAAGGTGTTGAAGTAAATACAGATATAGCAACACAATACTTCATTAAAGCTACACAAAAGGGTCACGCACACTCAGCCTATTCTCTGTATAAACACTACTCAAAAGAAAATGGTGTTTTAAAAGGCTTATCTGAAAACTTTTTGAAACAAGCTAGTGAAAGCGGACACCCGATAGCACAATTAAAGGTAGCTAATATCGAGCTTGAAGAAGGAAATATTTTAAAAGCAGTAGAGCTTTATGAAAATGCTTCGAAATCTAAGATTGCAGACGCTCATTATAAGCTAGGTGAAATTTTTAGTAACCCCGAGATAAAAGATTTCTACAATGAAGATATGGCCAAAAAGCACTATAAAAATGCTTTTGACTTATATATGCAGGACTTCAACAAAAAACCAAACGGATATCTCGCATATAATATTGCCAAAATGCATCAAAACGGGTACGGTGTAGAAAAAAACACCTCTGAAGCAATTAAGTGGTACAAAACAGCCTCTCAGTTAAACGGCAACGATTATAAACAAGAAATAGAAACGGCCGAAAAAGAAGCAACTATACCTTTGGGTATGATAGGCTCTACTGTTCTTCATATAGGAAGGATTTTTAGAAACAACACTCTTAATTCGCACAAGAAACGATACACTCCTGATAAAAAGACACTTCGCCAAGAAAAAGAACAAAAAACACGAGCAGGACAAGCCCAGGACGATTATGACGATTATGATTACAATTATTAAGGAGGCGCTTATGAAAGACTCAATTAAAATTATAGCTATATTTTTATTGTGTTGTAGCGTTATGCTTGCCCTATACCCCACTGTTTCAAGACTTATTAACAAGAAAAGTTGTAATGATTCCGCTACAGAATTCAGCACAACTTTGGAACACATACAAGAGGGTAGTTACCAAGAGGCGATTGAAAAAGGATTGATAGATAATGACGGCGTGCTCAAAAACTCAGATTTCAAACTCCCTGTTTTATTTAAAGAAGATTTAGAGCGACTCTACAAAGATAGCGTTGAATACAACACTAATCTCCAAACAGAACAGAATATTTATCATTCCTCGGATTTCGAAAAAGCAACGCTAAATTTAAGCGCTTACGGCGTTAGCAACGGTATGTACGGCTATTTAAAAGCAGAATCTATAAATCTTACATTGCCGATTTATCTAGGTGCGACAGAAAAAAATATGCGGTACGGCACAGCTCATCTAAATATGACTTCTCTTCCGACAGGTGGTGTTGGCACAAATACAGTTCTTGCAGGTCATACAGGATACACCGGAAAGACTTTCTTTGATAATATCCGTTACTTAAAAGAAGGTGATGTTGTCGTTATTCAAAATTACTTCGAAACGCTATCTTATAAAGTATGTGTGATGAAAAACATCGAAAGCTCAGACATCGCAGATATTTATGTAAAGGATAACAAGGATACGCTAACCCTTATGACCTGTTCTAATGGTGGAGCAACAAGACTTTTAGTAATATGCGAAAGGAATGATATAAAATGACCAAACTATTGGTTGTTTGTGCATTTATAATTGTAGTTGCTATGATTCCTTTGTTCCTGGGCAAAGGGAATCTAAATAGAATCAAGGCTACAAAAACTGGTGATGGTCAGTTTGGTACATCAGACTGGGCTTCACAAAAGGAATTGAAAGATAATCTATTCTTATTAAATTACACACCTAAACTGTGGCGAAAAGGCAAAAACCTCCCTACAAAAGAAGGTGTCATCGTCGGTGCAGAAAAAAGTGGCGGTAAAATAACTGCTTATGTTGATACATCAGATAACCACACTCTAGTAATATCAGCTCCTGGTGGTGGTAAAACAACATCATTGCTTTATCCAAATCTAGAATATTCGGCTGCTGTTGGAATGTCTGGATTCGTAACAGATACTAAAGGTAATATTCCAAAGGTTTTTGTACCGATTTTAGAAAAGCACTACAACTGTTCTACATATATCATAGATTTAAGATATCCTCTAAAATCAGCTCCATATAATTTTATGTACTTAGTTAATAAGTACATAGACAGATACAAAATCACCGGTGAGCTCGCTAACCTTGCTATGGCAGATAGTTATGCTAAAAACATCGCAAATAATATAATTCATATGGAGGGGTTCAAAAACGCAGGACAAAATCAATTTTTCTACACATCAGCTGAGGGTGTTATCGCAGGTGTAACACTTCTAGTCGCTGAATTTTGTCCTCCTAAAGAACGACACATTGTATCTGTATTTAAAGTAATAAGACAGCTTATGGAAGTGATACCTAGTTCCGTCACAGGTAAAAATCCTGTTCCAAAGCTTTATCTTTCTGAATTGTACTCACTTCTTCCCGATGAACATACAGCAAAAGACTTACTTGCTCCTACAGCGACATCTGAGTTTAAAACCATAGCGAGTGTAATGAGTACAGCAATGTCACAGATGCTTAGATTTATAGATAAAGAAATGGAGCAGATACTTTGCTTTGATGATGGTTTTAATATTGATGATTTTGTAAAAGGTAAAAGTTTTATTTTTTTCGTTATCGACGAAAAATCAGACTCGAAAAACTTTATGATAAATCTTATTGTAAGACAGATTTATGGCGAGCTTCTCAAGCGTGCCGAAGCAGAACCTGATATCTGTTTACCACATAGAGTTGTGCAATGGCTTGATGAATTCGGTACCTATGCAAAAATCGACGGTGCCGAGCAAATGTTCTCAGCAGGACGGAGCCGAAATATTATTTCTGTACCATTTATTCAAACATTAGCACAGCTTGACAATAAATACGGAAAAGATGGCGCAAAAATCATAAAGAATAGTTGTCAAAACACTTTATTCAGTTTTCAATCTCCGATATCAGACGATTCTGACTTTTTTTCAAAAAAGCTTGGAACAAAAACTGTAACTACAGGCTCGGTTACTCAGCAAAGTGGTTTTTTGAATGGCTCAGCAAGTACAAACCTCAATATGACAAAAATGAGTCTTATGACGCCTGATGAAATCACTCGTCTTAGAAAGGGTCACTGGGTCTTTATGAAGGCTGGCATGAATCCATCAAAAATAAGATTATTCAAAACTGAAGACTGGGGCATTTCCTTTGAGAAAGAATATATCCAAAAAGAGAGAACTGCTCGCACAGTTGAGTATGCTCATCGAGATAAACTTATGCAATCTATCCGAGAAAAATATTATTTCGGATATAGTAATCAACCTATAATGTCGCTTGAAAACGACAATCAAAAAGTAAAATTCTCTTTTGACAAAGAGGACTTCGATAGCAAATAGTGTTTTTGCTCCAGAAAACGCAACCTGTTGCGTTTTTACGATTAAGTAGAGTAATTTTAGAAACGCTTAAATAAAAATCGAATACAAGCGAAATTTCGCAAAAAAAAAAAAAAGCTCATCTCAATTTGAGGTGAGCTTTTTTGTTAATTCCCAATTCAAAATGAAAGGAATACAGATAATGAGCACAGATAACAAAAGAGTCGCTGTTACACACGAAAATCTTTTTGCAAAAGGTTACGGAATTATACCTCAAGCCGTGATGTTTGATATAACACTATCAGTAAAGAGTAAAGCTCTATATGCTTACTTCTGCTCCTATTGCGGTTCAGGCCACAGTGTATATCCATCTCGAGATACTATTCTATCTGATATTGGTTTGAGTAAAGATGCTTACTACAGCGCACTCAACCCACTAACAGAAGCAGGATATATAACTGTAGCAAAAGCTAAAGGATATATAAATAAAAATACTTATGTAATATCCAACACACCAAAATATGTTAATCACACATTAGCTGTCACCGACGACTCTGAAGAAAGCACTTTATCATTCGAAGGTATCAATGCTAACGGATTCGGTATTATCCCTAAAATGGTAATGTGTGATAAAGAGTTAAACATAACAGCAAAAGCTTTATTAGCTCTGTTCTATTCATTAGCAGCAACCGGTGCGTGTGTATTTCCAAAAAGAGGACTTATTCTAAGCTCATTATCTATTTCAAAAACAACTTATTACAAAGCTTTAGATTTGATAATCGAAAGAGGTTATGTGAAAGTAAAAACTAGACGCTCAAAAAATGGCCGATTCGCCATCAACAACTACATATTGGTCGAAAATCCGCAACCGTGTCCTAAAAATCAGGACAATGAGAGTGTCCGTGTCCTAAAATCAAGGACATTACCGTGTCCTAAAAATCAGGACAATAACAATATTATATTTAACAATAACACTCATATAACTACATCTAATCTTATCACTTCTACCACTACTACACAAAAACAAACAGATGAGATAAGAGAAGACATTCAAAGACTGACTGATTATGATGAATATGAAGAAATAGTATGTAAAGTCGAGCAAAAGCTAGACAGAAGCATTAACAGAAACGCTTATGAGTATAGCAAAATGTACTTGAGAATCGTGAACATTATTTGCGATATGGCGACAAGCTCGAAGTTGTTCGTTGGCGATAATCAAGCGATACCAAAAGAAAATTTTTGGAACGCTCTGATGAGTTCTCTACATCGTGGCTCTCTGCATTATCTGATTGATGAAATCGTAGAACACTACATCATCATTAAGCAAAAATACCATTTAAGAAATCCGAAAGCCTATCTCAAAAAAGTGATATGGCAACACATAGAAAACTTCGATTTATCAAGCGATTGGTGGTGCGAAGAGATGTAAAATGTACAATTACCGCTATACAGCCGTCCTACAAAAGCTAGGCTACAAGCCAACAACGCAAGGAACGGACGGCGGTGATGCCATTAAAAAAATAAGATAGACGGCACTACCGCCGTCTATCAAAAAGCCCGTACTACGGGATTTTCTAAGTGGACAGCAGTCGCTTGCGACTGCTGTCCTTTATCCTGCAAACCTAATCTACCCCCGAAAAGGGTCGATTAGGTTAGGCGCGACACAAGGGTATTTCAACCCTATAGTGTCGCTTAGATGTGCTTTACGGACGCTCCTGTTACTCTCAGAACTTCGTTGTGCAACATCTGAGCTTAGACGGGTGCAAGAGTGATGCAGAGCACTATGTCGCTTTGGCACACTCCCCGATTTGCGCCCGGGATTTTCCCGCCGACGCATTTTTAATGCCCCGGCATTTCGTAGTGTTACCTACTCGGCAACACTACTCTCACTCACAGACTAGCGTCAGCGAGTGGGGAAAATCCTTAATTCAAAATACTGAAAAGTAAAACAACAAAACTGTTTAAATCACAATTGAAAGGGGTTAACAAGGTAATGGGTAAAACTCGCAGAATGAAGGTAGTGTGGGTTGAGGACGGAAAGCCACCACAACTCAAAACCGTCGGCGCAGAATTGTGTGATTTGCAAAGCTTATTCGATAATGAATTAAGAGTGCATTACTCGACCTCTGATTCGATTGCACTGATTTTTGATAAGCACATAAACGCAATAAACGAAGATGGCAAGAACACTCTTGTCTTTACCGGAGCGGTAATTATATGTGGCTTCTCTCGAAACAGGTTTTGTAGTTTAACTCAGGCACAGCAAGAAAAATACCTGAAGCAGTTTTCGCTTCCCGAAAACTGTAAGAAATGTTGGCGAACTTAAACGCAGAAAGGAAAATGTATTATGCTAAACTCAACTAATCACATCGGCAGAATTATCACTGAGCTCAAGCCAAAGATAACTAATAGTGGAGCACCTACCCTTAGTTTTCGCATAGCTTGTGATAGAGATTATGTCAAGCCAGGTGAAAACAGACAATCAGACATCTTCTCTGTAGTTGCTTATAACAACGATGCTAATTTCATCGCTGACCATTTTTGTAAAGGTGCAATGATTGGTATTACCGGAAGACTAGAAACATATAGCCACCCAACAAAGGAAGGCAAAAACTACGCTAGTGTTTACATCAAAGTAGAAAGTGCTTCATTCACCGGTGAGCGCAGAGAAAAAGACCCTACCCTGTTCGATAACAAACAGTCATAATATACTTGACATAAAACTATGACGAGTATATAATAATAACATCGGGTGATTCCTGACCCCGCATTATCGCAAAACTTAGGATATACGAAAGTTGTTAGAAGGACAGAATTTTATCTGTCCTTCTTTCTTTTTGTGGAGGTTATATTTGAGAATTTACAAAATCGACCTTGACTATATAAGATTTTTGCACGCTCAAGACAGCAAAGTGCAATACAGTACAAACTACACAGATACACAAAATCAGAATAGGCCCTATATCGGTCCCGTCCTCATCAAGGACGGGATTTCTTTTTATGCACCCTTGGAACACCCGCGTCCTGCTCATTCAAAACTTAAAGAAAGCAACTACCTCGTAAAGATTGATGGTGGTAAATATGGACTCATAGGGATAAACAATATGATACCAGTTCCTGATAACAAGCTGATTGACTTTGATATTAGCAAAGATAAGAATAATAAGGTGCTTATTTCTCAATTTGTCTTTTGCAAGAAACATTCAAGAGAAATTGTAAGAAAAGCAAACAAAGTATATGTTGCGCAAGCTAATCCTGAAACAACTCATACACAGTTTTCCTCTTGTAATTTTTCAAAGCTAAAAAATTTAGCTTTGAATTATTCAGACCACGAGCATACTCAAACTCAGCCACAGCAAACTATGAATGTATCAGCTCACGCCCGAGCTCCTATTTTACCAAATGAAATACCAGGCTTTGGTTTTACTCAAAGCTTCTAAGCAAAAAGAGAAGTGTCCCTCGAAGGGACACTTCTCACTATTTATATGCAAACAATATCTTTTTTAACACCTTCTGGAAGGTCAAGTTTTGATATTATACAGCAAGATTTTCTAATGGTCAAGCTAAACTTTATATATGCAAAAAATAAAAAAATTCCTTTGTGTACATATATGAAAATCACATAAAATTTTCGTTAATAATGCATCTTGAAATTTTGATTCAAAAGCTTCTATAATTAAGACAAGCTAATAAAGAAAGGTGTGTCTAAGCTTGATTGTCTGAAAAAACTAAAAGGTGGGAAGAGTATGTTGATGTATTTTATTCTAATGGTTACGGGCAGTATTTGTTTTTTTATTTCTGCTTGGTATTATGTAAAAGATGGTTCAAAAATTTTAGGAATTTTCCTTTATATGTTAGGGATTGTTTCTTGTGCGGTAGCTTTCATAAATTATAGTTATCGCGAACTCACATATAGCATCACTAAATTTTATATTGCAATAGGCATAGCAGTTGTTATTTATTTGTTTTACTGCCAATACACAATAAAATTATTTAATGTTGCTTTCAATAATTCAAAAAGTCGAGGGTATCTATTTATCGTAAGAACAATAATATTATTATTAAGCTGTGTTGCTGTCTTTTGGTTGATTTCTTTCTATGGCGTGTTTATTTATGATAATAATATTGTTCCCGCAAGTGATGTTTATTCAATCTATTCAAACTCTCCGTTGATATCAATCAGCACATTTTCTTCATTTTGTGCTGATATTTTCACCACAGGACTACAGCAGTTATTTAGCACAACCGTAGTAAGAGAATGGTCTATATTCTGCAATAGTTTTTCTATTGTATGTTGCTCTTTTATCATAGTTACTATGATAAACATAATAATTAAAGTATTTAACATTGGTAAGTTGTAAAAATTGCGCTTTACTATTTAATCAATATAAAAAGGAGTGTCCCTTCGAGGGACACTCCTTTTTTGTTTCTCTTAACCTAAATTACTCGAAGCTGATACTACCTGTACCAGGTATTTCGTTTGGTAGGATAACCTGTGATGTTCGATTTAACGCCGTACTTTGGTTTTCTAATTCCATTACTGTTGGATATAGTATCTCATCATATCTATACTGAACACATTTCTTATAGAACTCTTTCTGAATATCACTTGTAATCTTCAGACCATCAACCTCATTTGGTATTTTATCAATCATTTCGAGAATTGCATCAGTGTTTACTTTTGACATAATACGAGCTAAAGCTTTATTACAATCAGGGTTCTGTTTACCTTGAATGTATTTTAGTGGATTGATTTCACGGTTGTTATCATCTAAGAAAGCACAGGTTCTGCCATCAATCACACTTTGATGAAACCTTTTGTTATCATTCAGAATATTCTGCATTTGGCTTTCACTTAATTTACCACTGAATGACGCTCCATTATCATATACAGGAGCCAGTCGCTTTTCAGAGGTAGTGTAATTTATAAGTAAACCCCAATTACCATTGTTTCTATCATTGTTACCAATAAGAGCATCAACAACGAACATATCCCAAAATCTCTCTTTAAGCTCCGGCATTTCTGAAAAAGTGTTGTTTTTATCCATAATCGCGATTATAGCTGATAAGTGAGTGTCGCTACCGTCAGAAACAGAACTTAACTTTTCTTCCAATCCTTCAATGTAATCGTTCTTTATCGCACGAAACTCTACTAATTCTTCACCTGGTGTTCTGAAGTCCTTACAAGCAACAACAACTTTATTATTAAATCTACCAAGCATAGTACTGTGGACATCAATACCTACACTGTCATATATCTGGGAGCCTATATATTCAGATAATGGTGAAGTTGTGTATGAGATTTCCATATTCCTGAAGCCGGTCGTGTTTTTTGGAAATTTTAAAAACCAATTTTCATCATCAATTATTATTCCTCGCTTCAGGCCTGCGTTACCTGTATAGCTTCTATTACTTTGTTTATAATCTGTAAAGTTTATAAAGTTCATACCTCAACACCACCGTATTTCATACATATCAATTCAAAAATCTTAGAAGTAATAACACCGCTTAATAAAAACCGCTTCGCAACTACCTCAATTTGTTCTGCCTTGATGCTGTACTCTAACCAGTCACCTGACTCATCGAGCTCGTGTAGTTCTTTTATTCTCTCCTGCAGTACTACAGGTAGCTTATCAACATCAATTTCTATAGTATCAATAATCAAAGTACACATCTCCTTTTTGATTATTCATTTTAAATCTTCTTCAATTGTAGTTTTAATAGCGCGCTGGATAAATTCATTTACGCTTTTATCTGTTGTTTTTTCAACATGAGCTTGTATTATAGCTTTTTCTCCTTTAGGGATTCTTATTTTAATCTCATCGTAATTGTTTTTCATATATTTTGCAGTTGCTCTGAGTTGTGCTTTACTGATTGTCATACTGTTTCACCTCGTATATTATTGTACACAAATAATCTATCGGGTACAATATACAAATTAAACAAAAACACCTGCCTATCTTTGTGAATAATACCAATTGATATATTGGGTACAATATAGTAAAATATATATGTAAGATAAATACAGGAGGTAATACTTATGACAAACAAAGAAAAAATACGCAAGGTTCTCCTTGTAGAACCTGAGAAAAAACCTAGAGTGGTAGAGATAGACGACACGCTCGAAGCTCTACAAGAACTAGTAGGTGGTTACATCGAGGCGATTTATCCATTTGAAGACGAAGTTGCTCTTATATGTAACGAGGAAGGCAAAATTACAGGACTTCCACTTAACCGAGCACTATATAGTTATGAGGGTGAAATGTATGAAATCATCGCAGGTAACTTTTTCATCATCGGTGCTCCTGAAGATTCTGAAGACTTCACTAGTCTGACAGAAGAACAGATTGAGAAGTACACCGAGTATTTCAAGGTTATCGAAGTTTACACACAAACTCAATTTGGTTTAGTAGTTGAACAGAGAATATAAAATAACAAGCACCCTGCTCGTAAGGGTGGGGTGCTAAAGGAGGACACTATGGACTATGAAATTGACCACT
The DNA here is from genome assembly GCA_017410265.1 of Ruminococcus sp. Classification (GTDB taxonomy): domain Bacteria; phylum Bacillota; class Clostridia; order Oscillospirales; family Acutalibacteraceae; genus Ruminococcoides. Next base: position 45,724 of record JAFQRC010000012.1, read on the forward strand.
ACTATGTAGATAACAATCCTAACTTCAAATTCTACACAATAGAAAGTGCTAAGGAGTTTGCAACGGAACTAGCAAAAGAATTGCATTACTATCCATCAATTCACTTTGTAGCAAGAGTTATAGAGTACGACGAATAAAACAGCAAGTGTCCCTCGAAGGGACACTTGTGAAACAACATTAGTATTACCTAAAACATAAACAACAGACCCTCGGAGGGACACCCTAGGAGTTTCGAATTCTATGAAATGTTATAAGTGTGCACATTGGTATGTTAAGATGACAGGTCTAGGTGGTCACGGATACAACCCTTATCCGTGCTGTCAATTATATGAAGATACAGGAAACTGGCCTAACATATTGACACAAGAGTGTTTTAAAAAACGCAAGAAGGTGAAAACAAAATGAAAGTACAATACATCGGTACAGGAACAATAAAAGCTGAAGACGGAAGATTATTTTATTGTGATTATGACGGACTAGGTAATGTTATAAGCGACACTGGCGAAGTCTACGAAATCACCAAACGTGACACAAACGATAATCCGATTGAAATTCAAATAACAGAGATAAGTAAACTCATAAAAGGCTTCTATTATGACCTTAACCTTTTTAGAACTACTAACAAAGATATTTACTCAACCTGTGCAAAACACACGCTGAAGAAAATCTTAGACAAAGGTTATACAGATATTTACCTTACTCTAAGCAAAGTATTATAAGAAAGGAAGTACAAAAGATGTTAAATTTATACAGAGCTGTATCACAAGGTGATTTAGTATACGGTAGCTTAATCTATTCACCTAAAGAAAAGATTTATTATATCGTTGAGAATACCGGTGATGAGCTGTCTTATGTAGTAGATGATGAATCAACAATCGGAGTACACATAGGTCTTGGAACAGACAACGCGTGGGAACAACTCTCTAAGGAAGAACAAGAGGAGTGGCTATTCACTCACAATACTACTGAGTGGGAGGATAGACTATTATTCACCGGAGATATCATTTACAACATTGATGTGTTAGGAGTAATCAAGTACGATACCAAAACAGCAAGGTTTGTTTGTGAGTTTGATACTTGGGTTGTAGACTTCGACCACATCTCATCAGATGAATTCGAAAAACACGGAAACATTATCAACAATTCTGATTTGCTCAATCTTATCTGAAAGGAAGATAACAATGAAAACAAATAAAATCGACATCATTCAGGAAAGTGGACTTTTACAGATATTGAGAAATGGGGAACTTGAAAAGTCCTACGGGTTCAACAGGATTGTGAAGCTCATTAAGGAAGAAAAGATTGACGCTGTATGGTTAGCCAACTTCGTGGCTGAGATAATGCACGGTTGTTTGAATTGCAAATCTGCAAGTGCTAAGCTCAAGGATTTAAACGGAAGATGCCAATTCAGCCCAGACCCTACATATTTTGAAATGATTGACCAATTCGACGATTAGGAGGTAACACAATGACAACGCCTGATGATTTAATTAACCGTGACCTGATACAACTACCTGTTAATACAAAGTATTTTTACTACGATGTAGATAAAGACGAAAAGATAGAGCTTGCTAAACAAGAAGCTCTATATCAGGAAATCTGCTTCATCTATGCCAAAGATGATATTTTGTATATCGAAGTATCACAACCTGATTGACAGACCCGTTAATCGGACAGTAAGTCTGGTATACTAAAAACACTGCAGAGTGGCGCCCTCGATAGAGGGGGTTAATGCGGACAGGCAGACGGTCACAATCCCCGATAGCCAACAAAAAACTTCATAGGAGGTTTGAACTATGACTAAAGTTGCAGGTTTTGAACGCAAAAAGGACGCTGTAGCGTTTCAAAAAGCTACGGGAGGGGTAATTGCTTACGAGTGAGATAAACTCGGTAGAAGCAAAAATAAAGACCATTACAGAGTGGCTGTAGTGGTTGGTAAGCTTAACAGCCTTGTATACCCTTATTGTGTATACTACGAAAAATAACATAAGTGTCCCTCCAAGGGACATATAACAATATTTTTAAAAAAACTTTCCCTATTCCCTATCTTTTATGCTATACTATACAAAGACAATGTTCAGGAGGTTGCGTATGTATTCTGAAAAGTACGAAAAAATCTGTTCTATTTGGAAAACAAAAGATATATCAACAGTTGACAAACTGGATTTAGCACTAGATAGCTACCGTATCCTCTTTGCTTACAACTCAGGAAAAATTGAAAACGACGAAATCAACTACCACGACACAAGAGAAATCTTTTGCGATGGTGCTGTATCCTCGTTCTCAGGAGCACCACGAACACTGTTTGAACAGCAAAACCAAAAACTCTGCTATGAATACCTCAAAGAGTTCATTGTAGGACTTAAACCAATGAGCGTAGAGCTTGTATTAGAGGTTCACAAGATTTTAACCAGTGGAACCTATGATGAACGCAGGTATATAACCAATAACGAAAGACCGGGCGAATTCAAGAAAAACGATTATGTAACGGGTCGTTTAGAAGTTGGTTCTCTGGCCAGTAATGTAGAAGCAGATATTACTGAGCTTTTGAATGAAGTAAACACATACAAAGGAAATAACCATTTAAAGGTGTCAGCTTACTTTCACGCAGTCTTCGAAAATATACACCCATTCGCTGATGGCAATGGTAGAGTTGGTAGAACTCTTACAAATTACTATCTCCTGACCCACGGTGAGCCTCCTATCGTTATTTTTAATGAAGATAAAGGTCTTTACTATGAGTGCCTAGAAAAATACGATACAGAGGAAAATATAGACTCTTTGTATGAGTTCTTTAAGTATCAGACCGAAAAGACTTGGGAGAAAACTCTCCTGAAGGCCACATCTGACAGAAAGAGTATGTCTGACTTATTAAACTAATCCTAATAACAAAAAGTGTCCCTCGAAACACGCTCGAGGGACACTAGGTTACAATTTAGCTAAAAGCATTGACTTTATTAAAAGCTTTATGTAAAATAATGGTAGACATAGATAATCTATCAAACAAAAAAGCACCCACCTTGGCAGAGAGTTCGCACCTCTCTACCAAGTTCACTCGGTACAGGAACTACCAAGTTATGGAATGCTAAATCTGTTCAGTATTCATTGCTGAATGTTAGTTTTTCAAGCCTTGCACATTAGTTTACCGACTGGAGTGCAAGGTTTGATTTTTTATACCAATACAATTTAATATCGACCGTCGGAGAATCTCCAGTTCTCTTACGGTGTACAGGTAATAATGAGAGCTTTGCTTAATGAGCTGCATACCTCGCCAAGATACCCTGCACAAACCTTTTGTGTAAATAAGATGACTTCAAAGGGAGTCAGCGATAAAAGGTCAGACTGCTGATTGTTTGTTGGACAATCTCAAGCGACGATGTAAGTAAAGTGTCACCATCAGATGAGAGGATAAGTCCTCACAGTGCAGTATTGCGAAGAGTAAGCTGATGGACGGTGTACAGAGCCAACACCAAAAAAACAAAACAACACCAAATAAAATTTACGCTGTCTGCTGTGCTGTCACGGCACGGCAGATGGCTTAAATACAAAACTGTAGTTAAACTGAGAACTTTGTTCGGTATCAGAGTCTTGAGTTTAACGACAGTCCTCCTGAAAGTGAAATTTCTTTCACTCTCAGGAAAACCTTTGGAGGCGACACCCAGATTTGAACTGGGGAATCAGAGTTTTGCAGACTCGTGCCTTACCACTTGGCTATGTCGCCGAATATAGAAAAGCACTTAATTAAATTAAGTGCTCTTTCGTGGAGCGGATGACGGGGCTCGAACCCGCTACCTCCACCTTGGCAAGGTGGCGCTCTACCAGATGAGCTACATCCGCAAATATTGGTGCCTCCGGACGGAATCGAACCATCGACACGGGGATTTTCAGTCCCCTGCTCTACCGACTGAGCTACAGAGGCAAATATGGCGACCCGGAACGGGCTCGAACCGTCGACCTCTAGCGTGACAGGCTAGCGTTCTAACCAACTGAACTACCGGGCCATATTGGTGGGAACAACAGGGCTCGAACCTGTGACCCTCTGCTTGTAAGGCAGATGCTCTCCCAGCTGAGCTATGCTCCCACGCGTTTCGCCTCTTATTTGCGACGGGTATTATAATACAACACCCGAGTGAAAAAGTCAACACTTTTTTGATAAAAATTTTATTTTTTTGAAAGAATGGCTTTAAGTTCAGCTTCTGAGAACTCAAAGTTCTTATTACAGAAGTGACAACTAGCCTTTGCTCCGTGGTCAACAGATATCATTTCTTCGATTTCTTCTTTCGGCATCGACTCGATAAGTGCAGCGATTTTATCCTTGGAACAACCGCAGACATACTTCACCTCAAACTCGTCGAGCACCTCAACCTCAAAGCCTTTGAGAGCTTCTTTGCACATATCAAGTGTGGACATTCCCTTTGCAAGCATTGTGGTAACAGAATCAAGCTGTGCGATATTATTCTCAAGCTTTTCGATTGTATCCTCAAAAGCACCCGGCAGAAGCTGAATAAGCAGACCGCCTGAAAGAAGCACCTCTGCGCTTTCTTTATCTATAAGTACTCCTAAAGCACAAACGGTAGGAATCTGCTCAGACTGCGCATAGTACGCTGCGATATCTTCAGCAATCTCTCCTGATGCAAGCTCAATCTGTCCGATGTACGGCTCGCCACTTCCCAAATCACGCATAACATTGAGCACACCGTTTTTGCCGACAGCTTCAGCGACATTAAGTTTTCCGTTTTCGTAGTGAGTACTCTGGCAGGACGCATTTGATACATAACCCTTTACATTACCAAAAGAATCAGCAACAGCAATCACAGGACCTAATGGTCCGTCACCTGCAACACGCAGATTGATAGACGCGTCCTTACTCTTCAGCATTGCACCCATCATAGATGTAGCAGAAAGAAGTCTGCCTAAGGCTGCAGACGCTACAGGTGAAGTGTTATGAATTTTTGACGCTTTGTATACAATATCTGTGGAGTCGATAGCTGACGCCATGACAGCTCCGTCAGATGTGATACATCTGATTATTTTATCCATATTAAAATCTCCGTAAAAATATTACTTTTTCTTTGCGACATATACAATCCTCTGGTCGTTTTCCTTAGGACTTTCAAATGTCATATCCGAAAAACGCTCAACCACCTCAAAGCCCGCTTTTTCTAGCATCTCAGTGACCTCCCCATCAGAATAGGCGCGTTCTCTGAACTTTTCTTCAGTTCTGTAATAGATATTCCCCTCGCGCTCAAAGAAGTCGAGCTCTATTTCGACGATATTATTTTCCAAAAAAGAATTTTGCCACACACAAAAAACATCATCGGTATCATAGACATAGGTGTTATCAGCAAGAACTTCTTTGTGCTTATATATAGTATTAGCATCGAAAAGAAAGTATCCGCCCTTGTTCATAAAAAGCGAAACGCGGTCGAAGGTTTTCTGCACATCTTCGATTTTGGTGAGATGGTTGATGCTATCAAGGGTACAAACACAGGTGTCAATCGTGCCGTAAAGGTCAATCGACTGCATTTTCTGACAAAGGAAAAGGATATCGAGGTTATTCTCCTCCGCCTTTTCCCTAGCATAAGAAAGCATATCATAGGAAGCATCGATTCCATAGACATCAACTCCGCGTTTTTTCAGCTCAACAGTGAGCGAACCTGTGCCACACGCTAAATCAAGGCTCAACCCCATATCGTGGTCAAGCCTTTTGAAAACTTCCAATATATATTCACATCTTTTGTCATAGCCGACATTTTGCATAAGGGCATCATAATACTGAGAAAACGAATTATACCCCGCAGGTGTGAAGCTGTTCATCACTTTTTGTCTTCCATTCTTTCGAAAACTAAATCATAGCCACCGCTGTTTTCGTAATTTAAAGAGCGGTTAACGCGGCTGATAGTAGCAGTAGAAGCTCCTGTCTTTGAGACAATCTCGCTGTAGACCATATTGTCTTTGAGCATTTTAGCAACAACAAGACGCTGGGACATAGACTTAACTTCAGGGATAGTGCAAAGGTCCTTAAAAAAAGCTGCACACTCTTCTCTTGTCTGCAAAGTAACGATAGCATCGAACAGAAAATCTGTAAATTCGTCGTTGAGTTTCTTAGGCATTTTTACTCTCCTGTTTCATAATTTAATGCACTAAAATTTTAACACATAAAATCGTAAAAGTAAAGAGGCAAAATAGTGCTAAAAAATCCCCCTTAGAAAAAGGGGGATAAAATCAGAAAACATTCCAGAGCTGTCCAGATATTACACCGAGCAAAATTCCGCTTAACAGCAATATAGCTGTTATGATGATATTCTCTTTCACGTTTTTATTGAGTCTAAAAAGCACCAGCAAGCCGACTCCTGCGTTAGTCATAAGACCTGAAAGCATCGCACCGGGTGTGATAACACCCTCTACAAAAAGGTTAGTGATAAGGACGGACACCGAGCAGTTAGGTATAAGTCCAACTACGCCCGCAAAAATCTCTGATACAAATGGTGCGGTGATAAATGCACCTGATAAAAAGTCGTTTCCAAAATACTCAAAAATAATATTGAGCGCAAAAGATACTATAATAATAAGGACCAAGACTTTCGCTGTGTGCTTTAAGGCTGACAAGAAAATGTTTTCATGGCAGTCGCAGTGCTCCTGTTCACAGAAATCGTGGATATGTTCAGAAGAAGCAACCTTGTTTTTCTTCAATAAGCGTAAAGCTAGATCAATGATAAATCCGAATATCGCAGCTCCCAAGACTTTAAACAACAGAATCTTCGCAATCGTTTTACCGCCTACATCTGAGGACAGCAAAATCGGAAGCATTTCATCAGAAGTTGACAGAAAAACTGCAATCAAAGTTCCGAGTGTCACAAGACGAGCTGAATAAAACCCTGCGATAGCTCCCGAAAAACCGCACTGCGGAATCGCACCAAAAAGTGAGCCTAGCGCAGGTCCTGCGTAGCCAACCTTTGCAACTGTTTTGTTGAGTTTCTCCCCCGCTTTGAGCTCAAGATACTCCATCAGAAGATAAGCCAGAAACAAAATAGGCGTCATCTTCAGTGCGTCAAGCAGAGTTTCAAAAATTATATCTAACATCAAATTTACCTCTTATAATAAATTATGTTAGTATGATATCAAATAAGAGAGAGTGAGTCAATGAAAGAAATCATATTTACCGAAAACTACTAAAATTAAACGAAAAAGTTCTTGACAACGAAAAGCTGTTGTGCTAAAATTTGCTTTGCAAGTTTACGGAGAGGTGTCCGAGTGGTTTAAGGAGCTAGTCTTGAAAACTAGTGATCCCGCGAGGGACCAAGGGTTCGAATCCCTTCCTCTCCGCCATTTTTTTATATTGCACAAACACTTTGGCATACGGAGGATTACTCAAGTGGCCAAAGAGGCTCCCCTGCTAAGGGAGTAGGCCGGGAAACCGGTGCGAGAGTTCGAATCTCTTGTCCTCCGCCAAAAAGAAAGCACTAACCTTTATGGTTGGTGCTTTTCTTTTTCGTTTGATATTTTGATTCGAACTCGAGCACCGAAGGTGCGGGCATTGAGCACGACCGCCGCCTGTGGCGGATTCAGGGAGTATATTTATAGGGTTCCCTGAAAAGCTTGCTTTTTAGGGAGAGGAGGCACAACAAAGCAAATGAAATTTTTGTGTTCACACAAAAACGAATAAGCGACGTTTGTGCTGACGAGGTGCAGTGGTCAAAATTATGCGAAGCGAATAGCAAGCTGATAATTTTGGGCACCACAAACTGGGGAATCTCTTGTCCTGTGCCAAAAAGAAAGCACTAACCTTTATGGTTGGTGCTTTTTCTCCTTTCTCGTACCATTTTCCATTTGACACGATACTCGCAAATTGTTATAATTTTATTAGATTCTGGGGAACAGGCCTTGGGGCTTGTTCCCTGTTTTATTTTGGAGGACTTTATATGTCAAAACTTGAAAACTTAGCCCCGCATAGAGTTTTTCACTATTTTGAAGAGCTGAGCTCTATTCACAGAGGCTCAGGTGATATGGAGGCCGTTTCGCAATATTGCGTTAATTTTGCAAAAGAGCACAACCTGAAATACTATACTGATAGACTTAATAATGTCGTCATTTTCAAAGACGGTACTTGTGGCTACGAAAACTCACAACCTGTTATTTTGCAGGGACATCTCGATATGGTGTGCCAGAAAACAGAAGAGTGTTCCATAGATTTCTTGAACGACGGTCTTGATGTTTATGTCGACGGTGATTTTGTCAAAGCTAAGGGAACAACCTTAGGTGCTGATAACGGCATAGCTGTTTCAATGGTGCTTTCTGTTTTAGAGAGTGATACTATCGCTCACCCGCCGATTGAGGCTATATTCACTACTGACGAAGAAACCGGAATGTACGGTGCTAAAGCGCTTGATATGAGCATACTAAAAGGCAAGCGTATGATTAACATCGACTCTGAAGAAGATGATTGTATCACCGTTTCTTGTGCAGGCGGCTCAGATTTCAGGGCAGAAAAAGCCATAGAGCGTACAACTAAAACAGGCGACAAAGTCACTATCACACTAAAAGGACTTCGGGGCGGTCACTCGGGAATCGAGATAAATTCAGGCAAGTTAAACGCTAACAAGGTTATGGGTAAGGCTCTCTCCTCACTTTCTGACAAAGTTGATTTTGAAATCATCAGCATTAGTGGTGGTGATAAACCAAATGCTATCACAAACCGATGTGAAGTAGAGTTATGTGTAAGTGGCGATTATGAAGAAAAGCTCAACACTGTATTAAGTAATGTTAAAGTTGAATTTGTAGATGCCGAAAAAGATTTGGAATTTGAACTGATAATTGAGAAAAACCACGAGTGTGAAACTATCGGTAAGGAGCTTACAAAACACATCACTGGGATTTTAGCTACCACTCCAAACGGTGTTATCGAGATGAGCAAGAATATTGAAAATCTTGTTGAGACCTCTCTTAATTTAGGTGTGCTCTACACTGATGAAAACAATCTCGTTTTGCACTTTGCTTTAAGAAGCAACAAAAAATCAGGACTCTCAAAACTCGAGAACGATATGATAGAATTCTTCAGGAAGTATGACTTCGAAATTGAAACTTTCGGGCACTATCCTCCGTGGGAATACAGGGAAAATTCACCACTGCGTGATATGTACAAAGACTTATATTGTGAAGTTTTCAAAAAAGCCCCACGAGTTGAGGCTATTCACGCAGGACTTGAGTGCGGAGTGTTCGCCTCTCAGGTTGAAGACTTTGACTGTATCGCTATCGGTCCGAATATTTTCGATGCTCACACAGTAAATGAGCGTTTGAGCATCAAATCCACACAGGTAGTATTTGACATAATTGTGAAACTTTTAGCAAAAATGCAGTAATTATCTATTGTTTTTTGTATAAAAATGTGGTATCATTAATCGAATAAATTTGTCACGAAGACTTTTTGAGGGGTCTTGGTGTCGGTAAGGAGAAAATATGGACAACAAAAACAAACCTTTCAAGCCGTATGTTCCGGCTGACAAGATTACTCCCGAAATCACTGTTGCATCAGTTATTTTAGGTGTTATTTTATCAGTCGTATTCGGCGCAGCTAACGCTTACCTTGGTCTTAAGGTAGGTCTTACAGTATCCGCTTCTATCCCTGCGGCTGTTATCTCGATGGGCGTTCTCCGCGTTATTATGCGCAGAAACTCAATTTTAGAGAGCAACATGGTACAGACCATCGGTTCTGCCGGTGAGTCACTCGCAGCGGGTGCTATCTTCACTCTTCCTGCTCTTTTCATTTGGGCAAGCGAAGGTAAACACGGTATCGAAAACCCAAGTATTTTAGAAATCACTCTCATCGCCTTAATCGGTGGTCTTCTCGGTGTTTTCTTTATGATTCCGCTGAGAAACGCACTCATTGTTAAAGAACACGGCACTCTTCCTTATCCTGAGGGTACTGCTTGTGCAGAGGTTCTTTTAGCTGGCGAAAAGAACGGTGCAGGTGCAGGCGTTGTATTTGCAGGTATGGGCTTTGCGGCTCTGTTCAAGTTCATCATTGACGGCTTAGTGGCTGTTAAGGGCACATTAACACTAAAATTAGACGGCTTTAAAACTGAGGTCAGCACACAGATTTATCCGGCACTCTTAAGCGTTGGTTACATCTGCGGTCCTAGAATCTCATCTTACATGTTCGCAGGCTCAATTCTTTCATGGCTTGTTATCATTCCGCTTTTAGTAACTACAGGTGGCGATGCTGCTGCAGCTTATGAGGCAGGCGGTGCAGGTGCAGTTCACGGCAGCTTTATTAAGTACATCGGTGCAGGTGCTCTTGCTGCTGCTGGTATAATCTCACTTATCAAGTCACTTCCTACTATCGGTAGTGCGTTTGTCGGCTCTATGAAGGGCTTAAAAGATACTGGCAAAGGTGGCAATGAGCGTACATCCAAGGAAATCAACATCGTTGTTGTTATCGCTGCTATCATTGTTCTTACACTCGCAATCTGGCTCATTCCTACTATCAAAGTTAACCTCATTGGTGCTTTAATCATCGTTGTATTCGGTTTCTTCTTTGCAACCGTTTCTTCCCGTATGGTAGGCTTAGTAGGTAGCTCAAACAACCCTGTTTCAGGTATGGCTATCGCTACACTTCTCATCACAACTCTCGTTTTAGTTGTTACTGGTCAGAATGATGCTACAGGTATGGTGAGCGCAATTTCAATCGGTGCTATCATCTGTATCGTTTGTGCTATCGCAGGCGACACATCTCAGGATTTAAAGACTGGTTACATCTTAGGTGCTACTCCAAAGAAACAGCAGATCGGTGAAGTTATCGGTGTTGGTGCTGCTTCTCTTGCTATCGGCGGTACACTTTATCTCTTAAACGCAGCTTACGGCTTCGGTCCTGAGGGTCTCAACGCTCCACAGGCTAACCTCATGAAGACAATCGTTGAGGGTATTATGGGTGGAGATATGCCTTGGGGACTTGTAATAGCAGGCGCATTCATCGCAGTTGTAATCGAGCTTATCGGTATCCCTGTTCTTCCTTTCGCCATCGGTGTATATCTCCCATTTGAGCTCAACGCTTGCATTATGATCGGTGGTATTATCCGTCTTGTATTCGATAAACTCAAGAAAGCTAAAGAAGAAAAAGACAGAATCGTTAACGACGGCGTTTTATTCTGTTCAGGTATGATCGCAGGCGAAGGTTTAGTAGGTATCCTGCTCGCATTATTTGCTATTCTCCCTGTTGCAGGCGGAAAGACGATTGCTGAAGCAATCAACTTGAGCGCTATGCTCGGCATTACTGACACAGTTATGAACATCGGTTCAATCGTTCTCTTCGCTATCATCATCCTCACATTCTGTGCATTCACAGTATGGAAGAAGAATAAGAAGGCATGAAAAAAAAGAAGGTAATTGAAGAGAATTTTCTCGAGAAAATTCCATCTCATAAAGAAGGCTTAGGATACTCAATAAGCGATGACGGTAGTGTTACGCTTGAAATGGAAAATAAAGGTGCAATGAACAAAATTGCACAGGTAATTTTCAGAAAACCAAAAATCAGTTATATCCACCTCGAAGAATTTGGTAGCTTTATCTGGCCGCTTATAGACGGAAAGAAAAATATTATCGAAATCGGGAAGGAAGTTGAAGCTCATTTTGGTGAGAAAGCTAACCCTCTTTATGAAAGATTAGCAACTTATTTTCAAATGCTTGAGTCGTATGACTTTGTAGATCTTAAATAACACTATGCCCTGTCGTTATGACAGGGCTTTTGTTTTGTCTCTATTGCGGTTTAGTTAAAGCGATGATATAATACTTTATCAACAAAGGCGGTGAGTTTATGAGTAAAAATAAAAAGAGAACTATTGCTCTTGTTTGCACCTCCATTATATTTATTTTGCTCGCGGTATGGATTGCTATTGAAAACAAAACAATTGAAACTAACTACTACACTATCCAGAGCGAGGAGATATCCTCTGCTTTTGACTCATATACTATTGCGCAGATTTCTGATTTGCACAACGATACTATCGGTAAGGATAATATAAAACTTATAAACGCACTCAAAGACGCTCAACCTGACATCATCGTTGTCACGGGTGATTTGATTGACTCAAGAAACACCGATATAAAAATTGCAGTAAGTTTCATGAAAGGAGCAGTAAAAATCGCCCCGTGTTACTACATCAACGGAAACCACGAAGCAAGAATCACTGAGCAATACGACATATTAAAAGAAGAACTGACTAACATAGGCGTTACTATACTTGAAAACGAATCAGTAAAGCTTCATAAAAACGAGGATACAATAAATCTTATTGGTATCAACGACCCCGATTTTCATATTGAAAAAGCTGAAATCTCAATTGACAACAGAATAGAAGAGCTAAATTCCGACGAAAGTTTTACAATTCTACTGTCGCACAGACCAGAAGCATTTGAAGTTTATGTAAAAAATGATATCGACCTTGTTTTTACCGGACACGCCCATGGCGGTCAGTTCAGACTTCCGTTTGTCGGTGGACTTTTCGCTCCACATCAAGGAGCCTTTCCAAAATATGACTCAGGACTGTACGCAGAATCAGGCACCAATATGCTTGTGAGCCGGGGACTCGGAAACAGCATCTTCCCTTTCAGGTTCAACAACAGACCTGAAATAGTTGTAGCTGTTCTTAAGTCAAAGTAGTCTTACCCTTGCAATAATTTAGAATTATGATATTATACATATATAAACTTTAAGAAAGGAGATTTGTCCGTGCTTGATTTTCATTCACATATACTGCCCGAAATTGACGACGGTGCACAAAGCGTTGAAGAAAGCATCTCTATGCTAAAAATGCTCAAAGAGCAAGGTGTGAGCACTGTTGCGCTCACTTCGCACTATATCGCTATGGACGAATCCCCTGATGAATTTTTAGAAAACCGCAAGGCAGCTTTTGATAAACTTAGTGTTGAAATAGAAAAGAGTGGTGAGGATTTCCCTGAGCTTTTGCTCGGAGCTGAGGTTTATTACTACCCTGGTATCAGCAAAATGGAAGAGCTTTCTTCTCTCACTTTAGAGGGCACTAACCTATTACTGCTCGAGATGCCGATGGCACCATGGGGCGAATATGCACTAAGAGAGATCGACGAACTTATATACACTTCCTCTATCACTGTTGTTTTCGCTCATATTGAGAGATATTTCAAGTATCTGAAGAAAGGTACTATAGAAAGATTGCTCGATATGGGAGCGCTAATCCAGGTTAACGCTAGCTTCTTTTTCTCGCGCCACACAAAGAAAAAGGCTCTAAAAATGTTCAAAGAAGGAAAAATTCACTTCATCGGCTCTGATTGTCACAACACACAGCACAGACCGCCCAGGATAAACGAAGCGATAGATGCACTCAAAGAGAAGTTTTCGAGTGAGAGCATTGACGAATTTTTTGAAAACCAAAAGAACTATATGAATTCATAACAGCTTTTGATGTTTCTGTACCAAACATCGGGGCTGTTTTTCTATGCAATTACAGAGGGGTTATAAGTTATGAAAAGGAAAGTATTTTACACTGAAACAGCATACATCATGGGACTTGTGTCTCTTGCTTTGAGTGCAGCACTGATGGAAAGAGCAAACTTTGGCGTTTCGATGGTAGTAGCACCGGCTTATCTACTGCACCTGAAGCTGTCCCAGTTTCTGCCGTTTTTCTCTTTCGGAATGGCAGAATACACCTTACAGGCTGTGTTGCTATTAGTTATGGTGATTGTGCTGAGAAAATTCAAAATATCGTATTTATTCTCATTTGTGACAGCGGTGCTGTACGGACTGATACTCGATGTTATGATTTTATGCGTTTCATACATACCAAATGAAGTGTTTGCTATGAGAATTGCTTTATATGTAGTCGGACTACTCGGATGCTCTATTGGTGTGTCACTACTGTTTCATACGTACATCTCACCAGAGGTGTATGAGCTGTTTGTCAAAGAGGTATCCTCCCTGCTCAAAATGGATATCAATAGATTTAAAACAATTTATGACTGCTCCAGCTGTATCTTAGCTATAGTTATGAGTTTTGCGTTCTTTGGAATGTGGCATTTCGAAGGTGTTAAGCTAGGTACGGTTGTATGCGCTCTGCTAAACGGAGTAACGATTGGTATGTTTTCGAAAATGTTTGAAAAGCTATTTGAATTCAAAGACGGGCTCAAACTACGAAAATTCTTTGAATGATTTCAAAAAGCAATAAAATATATAGGCTCCTGTATAACGCAGGAGCTTTTTTCTGTATTAGAACTAAAACAGTGTAATAATTCTTCATAAAAATTCCAATTCGACATAATAACGATGGCTATTTCTTATCGCGATTGTCGTATTTTTCTTTATGGAAAATAATTAGTTACAACTTGTAACCGTTTAAATGTGAACAATTTTTGTATTTTTTGTACATAATTATGAATAAATGTTTAATTTTTATAGCGTTTTCACAATATTTGCCCCAAAAAGGTTGAACTGATAATAATTCTTTGGTATAATAATGACAAATTTGTTACCAAGTTATTTCAAACAGAAACCAAATATCTAACGGACAGCGCACGAAAGGTGCGTATTTTTATGGAGGTTAACTTTATAATGAAGTCATTAAAAAGAATTTTATCTATTACAATTATAATAGCGATTTTAGCTACTATCTGTATAGTAAGTACTGTTTCTTCTGCAGCTAGCGGTACAGGAGCAGGTCTTTCAGAATGGTGCTTAAACGCTTACTACTCAGGCTGGAGCTATGTATACGGTGGCGCTTCAGCAGGTGCGGTTGACTGTTCAGGTCTTATCTACTCTTACGCAGGCGGTCATCGTACAGGTGACGCTCAGCTTTACAACTCAAGCTATGTTGGTAATGTTTCAAACGGTGTGCCTAGAATTCACGGTCTGGGTCTTTGGAAGCCTGGTCATGTCGGTGTTTATGTCGGTGACGGTATGGCAGTTGACGCTAGAGGCTCACAGTACGGCGTGTGCTACGAATCTGTTTATTCACACGGCTGGACAAAGTACTTCAAGGTTTCAGGTGTTTCCTACCCTACTACAGGATGGGTAACAGTAAACGGCTCTAAGTACTACTATGAAAACGGTCAGTATGTTGTAAATACTACAAAGACAATCGACGGTGTATCCTACACCTTCTCTTCAAGCGGTAAGTGCTCTTCAAATGGAGGCTCAAGCTCATCTACATCAAGTTCTTCAAGCTCATCAAGCTCTACTACAACAAACAGCTCTACCCTCAAAAACGGGTCTACCGGTGATGCTGTTGTTAAGCTTCAGTCTAGACTTCAGGAGCTCGGTTACTACTCAGGTCCTATCGACGGTGACTTTGGTGACGGCACTGAAGAAGCTTTCAAGCTTTTCCAGGAAGCTGCAGGTCTTTATGTCGACGGCTTAGCAGGTAGCGATGTTGAGTATCTCTACTCCGATGACGCTCCAAGATACGAAGCTGAAGAAGAACTCGTTATTACAGACAAAAAGGATGAAACTGAGCTCTCCTCTACTTCTGCTGAAGAAACTGAAGAAGATGAAGAGGAAGAAGTTGCTCCTACCTCATTTGTTAAAGGTGACAAGCACGACGAAATCGTGAAAATTCAGGAGCGTTTAGCTCAGCTTAACTACAATGTCGGCGAGGCTGACGGTTCATTCGGTGCTATGACTGAGGAAGCAATCATTGCTTTCCAGGCAGCAAACGGTATTACTCAGTCAGGCGAAGCTAACGAGTTTACTATCAATGTTCTTTTCAGCGACGAGGCTGTTGCTAATCCACACTCTGAAGAAGCTACTGAACTTGAGATTGTTGAATCAGAACTCCCTGAGTCTGCTTTAACCTCTAACCCTGCTGTTATCCACGCTACAGAGGGCACTCCTGCTACTGAGGTAGCACTTGAAACTAACAAGCTTTCTGAGAAAGCACTTGCAGGTATCGCTGATACTATGAGCTTTGAAACAGATTCTAACGGAAACAACTTCCAGTTTGTATTCTGGCTTGCTGTTATGATTCTTGTAATGAGCGTTACATTCGCTATCGTAAACGCTAAAGAAAAGAAAAAGCACGGTAAAAAAGCATCAAGCAAATATTTCTAATTAATAAACTCAAGGCAGAAGTACAACGCTTCTGCCTTTTTGTATGCAAAAAACGCGTCTGTTTTCACAGACGCGTTTTAGCTTTTATGTAGAAATTATTCTTCAGTTTCTTCTTCAGGGATTTCCGAAGTACAGTGTGGACAGCGAGTAGCTTTGATATCAATCTCACTACAGCAGAAAGGACATTTCTTTGTGGTAGGTTCCTCTTCTTCCTCTTTCTTGCCGATAGTCTGAGCTTTGTTGATAGCTTTAACCATCAAGAATATTACAAACGCCATGATAACAAAGTTGATTATGGCTGTGATAAACGCACCGTAAGCCCATACTGTTGCACCTGCTGCTGTAGCATCAGCTGCTGATAAACCATCAACAACTACTCCATCCGGAGCTTTGAGTACAACAAACTGCTCAGCGAAATTGATACCGCCTGTGATAAGACCAATAAAAGGCATTATAAGGTCGTTGATAAAAGAAGTTACGATAGCCTGAAAAGCACCGCCAACTATAACAGCAACTGCTAAATCAACAACATTGCCGCGCATAATGAAGTCTTTGAATTCTGAGAAAAACTTTTTCATAATTACATTACCCCTTATATATTAATTTTTAAAGAGTTGCTTTGTGGTGAACTTTCTTGCCTTTCTTTACGACAACATAGCCTTTTTCGAAATCAGCTTTTGAAATAACTGCGAACATATCAGTTACCTTGTTATCGTCAACAGAAACACCGCCCTGCTGGATAAGACGCTTGCCCTCACCCTTTGAAGCGATAAGACCGCACTTAACAAGTAAGTCAAGAACAGAGATAGAATCATCTGTGAAATCAGCGTCATCTAAAGCAGTTGTAGGCATATTGTCAGTATCAACACCCTTTGAGAAAAGTGCGCGTGCACCCTCCTGAGCCTTTGTTGCCTCTTCCTCACCGTGGATAAGCTTAGTGAGCTCAAAGGCCAGAATTTCTTTAGCTTTATTGATTTCGCTACCCTCGAGTTTTGAGAGCTCTTCGATTTCCTCAAGCGGTAAGAATGTGAGCATCTTCAGGCACTTAACAACATCGGCATCATCTACATTTCTCCAGTACTGGTAGAAATCAAACGGAGATGTTTTCTCAGCAGAAAGCCATACAGCACCTGACTGGGTCTTGCCCATCTTCTTGCCTTCTGAATTTAAGAGCAGGTTGATAGTCATAGCGTAAGCGTCTTTTCCTAGCTTTCTTCTGATAAGCTCAGTACCGCCAAGCATATTTGACCACTGGTCGTCGCCACCAAACTGCATATTACAGCCGTACTTCTGGTATAATGCGTAGAAGTCGTAAGACTGCATAATCATATAGTTGAACTCGAGGAAAGAAAGACCTTTCTCCATACGCTGTTTGTAGCACTCTGCAGTGAGCATACGGTTAACGGAGAAGCAAGCTCCAACCTCTCTAAGTACATCGACATAGTTTAAATCTAAAAGCCAGTCAGCGTTGTTGACAAGCAAAGCTTTATCGTCAGAAAAGTCGATGAAACGGCTCATCTGCTTTTTAAAACACTCAACATTATGTGCTATAGTTTCAGTTGTCATCATCTGACGCATATCGGTACGACCACTAGGGTCACCAATCATAGCTGTACCGCCACCGATGAGTGCGATTGGCTTATTGCCAGCCATCTGCAGACGCTTCATAAGGCAAAGTGCCATAAAGTGACCTACATGCAAGCTGTCAGCTGTAGGGTCAAAGCCGATGTAAAACACAGCTTTACCACTGTTGACAAGCTCTCTGATTTCTTTTTCGTCTGTAACCTGAGCGATAAGTCCGCGGGCTACGAGTTCTTCATAAACTCCCATTTTAAAAACCTCTCTTCTTCTATATAAAATACAGTATATATTCAAACTCAAAAATGGTCAAGTTTTACTTACGATTTGAACGCATTTTTTGTTTCTTTCTGTAGTTTGGTTTGATGTGTTTTTTGCTCTTTGCTTTAGATTTCTGAGCTAACTTTTCGTATTTTTCAGGAATTTTTGCATTTATTAAACAATTTTTGCCTGTGCCAATTAAATCCCTGCGGCCAGCTTTTATCAAAGCTTCGATAACCAAATCCTTGTTCTGCGGTTTGAAATACTGAAGCAGAGCTCGCTGAAGTGCCTTTTCGTGAGGTGATTTAGCAACATAAACCTCTTTTAGAGTATACGGGTCAAGTCCTGTGTAGTACATACAGGTGGAAACCGTTCCCGGAGTAGGATAGAAATCCTGCACCTGGTCAGGGTGGATTTTCTCTCGCTTTAAGTAAAGTGACAGCTCCACAGCCTCCTTCAAGGTTGAACCGGGGTGCGAGCTCATCAGGTACGGTACCAGATACTGCTCTTTCTTAGCCTGAGCGGTCTTTCTGTAAAACTCGTCCTGAAAACGCTTGTATACTTCAATATGAGGCTTGCCCATTTTATCTAGCACTATATCCGAGCAGTGCTCAGGAGCCACCTTCAGCTGACCTGAAATGTGGTGCTCGACAAGTTCCTTGAAAAAGCGGTCGGACTCGTCTTCTAAAAGATAATCAAAGCGGATACCTGAGCGGATAAACACCTTTTTGACCTTATCTAAGCTTCTGAGCTTTCTCAGAATGTCGATATAATCCTCGTGGGATACCTGAAGATTTTTACACGGGGTCGGTGCTAGGCACTTCTTGCCCTTGCAAAGTCCCGCTTTTTTCTGTAATTCACACGACGGTAGTCTAAAATTCGCGGTAGGTCCACCGACATCGTGAATATAGCCTTTAAAATTTGGCGAAGCGATGAGTTTTTTTGCCTCATCCAATATGCTTTCGTGACTTCTGACAGTCACTGCCCTGCCCTGATGAAACGCTATTGCGCAGAAGTTACATCCGCCAAAACAGCCGCGATTATGGGTGATAGAAAACTCGACTTCCTGTATTCCCGGCACACCGCCTAGCTCTTCGTATGACGGGTGATAAGCGCGCTCATACGGTAACGAATAAACATGGTCAAGTTCCTCTGTTGTCAGTGGCGGCATAGGCGGAGTCTGAACTAAAATCATATTTCCGTCACGCTGAATCATCGTTTTTCCGCGCACTGCGTCATACTCATCGAGCTCTTTTCTCGTTGCAATTGCGTAGTCAACCTTATCGCTGCTGACACGCTCAAAGGTAGGTAGCTCCGTCACACTCATCGGAGTATATTCTGAAGTTTTCACGCTGTAGCAGATACCGCGTATATCGCGCAAAGCCTCAACTGTATAGCCGTCGTTTAGTCTGTCAGCAATCTCTATAGTTTGATTTTCACCCATACCATAGACGATAATATCAGCTTGAGAATCAAAGAGAATAGAGTGTCTGACCTTATCATCCCAGTAGTCATAATGAGCAAAACGCCTCAGGCTCGCTTCAAGACCTCCTAAAATAATAACCGAATCAGGAAAAAGTCTGCGGACTATGTTAGAATACACAATAGCGGCTCTATCAGGTCGCTTTCCCATAACACCGCCTGCGGTGTAAGCATCGGTTTTTCTGCGCTTTTTAGCAACAGAGAAGTGCGCAACCATACTGTCGATATTGCCCGAGGTTATCATAAATCCAAGTCGTGGTGTACCAAACTGAAGAAAATCTTCGTCGCTTTTCCAGTCAGGCTGGGATAAAATAGCCACTCTGTATCCCCTGTCTTCGAGCACACGCGAAATTATAGACACACCAAAGGAGGGGTGGTCTACATAGCTGTCGCCCGTGATAAACACAAAGTCAACGCTATCCCACCCGCGCGCTTTCACTTCTTCTGCTGTTATAGGTAAAAAAGCCATAGTGCTCTCCTAAGTGTATTTTCTATAATAGAATTATAGTGATTTATATTTCTAAATTAGAATTCTTTTTCGGAATTAAAACTGTCGTCATAATCGCTATTTTGAGGTACGTCCATAACATGATTACGCTCAAGCCACTCGTTGTAGGTCATCAACACATCTCGCGCTTTAGAACCCTGGTGAGGACCGACAATGCCCATCTGCTCCATATCGTCAATCATACGACCTGCACGAGCATAACCCACTTTGAGTCTACGCTGTAAGAGCGAAGTTGAAGCCTGTCCTGCTTCGATAACAACCTTGATAGCTTCTTCCATGAGTGAGTCAACATCCGGGTTATCGGAACTTGCTGACTGAGATGAACCCTTAGCATCTTTGCCGAGTTCTTCAGCGGCGATTCTTCTGATTCTCTCCTCCACCTCAGCATTGTACTGAGCGTCGTGAGATTTCTTTATATAAGCAGTAACTCGCTCGATTTCCTCGTCTTTAGCAAAACAACCCTGCACACGCACAGGCTGTGATGCACCGACAGGAGCGTAAAGCATATCTCCTCGACCGATGAGCTTTTCAGCGCCGCTTGCGTCAAGAATAGTACGAGAGTCGATATTCGAACTTACCTTCAGCGCGATTCGTGACGGAATATTAGCCTTGATTACACCCGTGATGACATTAACAGACGGACGCTGTGTAGCTATGATCAGGTGCATACCCGCAGCACGAGCCATCTGAGCAAGACGACAGATAGCATCTTCTACTTCGCTCGGTGCCGCCATCATAAGGTCAGCAAGCTCGTCGATAGCGATAACAATCTGCGGCAACTTTTCCTTTGCTACAGGAAGTCCGCTGACTTCAAGACACACTTCTTCGTCAGAATCATCATTCTTATTCTGAGCTATGTATTCAAGGTTTTTCTCAATGAGCTTATTGTACGAACCGATGTCCTTGCAATCAAACTCAGAAAATAGCTTATATCGGTTGAGCATTTCAGAAACTGCCCAGTTTAGCGCACCTGCCGCTTTTTTTGCGTCAGAGACAACAGGTACTAAAAGATGCGGAATGCCCTTGTATTTCGAAAATTCGACCATCTTAGGGTCAATGAGAAGAATCTTAACTTCATCAGGGGTAGCTTTGTAGAGAATACTCATCAAAAGCGAGTTAACACAGACGGATTTACCCGAGCCTGTTGTACCCGCAATAAGCAGGTGAGGCATTTTCGATAAATCGGTGATAACAATTTCGCCAGAAATATCTCTACCGAGTACACAGGAGAGCTTGCTCTCACTACGGCTGAACTCTTTAGAGTCGATGAGCTCACGCAAGGATACCATACTAGTGACCTTGTTAGGTACTTCGATGCCGATAGCGGCTTTGCCTGGGATAGGCGCTTCGATTCTGACACCTTTTGCGGCTAAATTGAGCGCGATATCGTCTGCTAGATTTGTAATCTTGCTGATTTTGACACCTGCTGCTGGCTGAAGCTCGTATCTGGTAACAGAAGGGCCACGACAGATGTTGATAATAGTAGCGTTAACTCCAAAGCTCTTTAAAGTTTCTACGAGCTTTGTCGCGTTGTTCTGGAGCTCAAGCATTGCAGAAGCTCCTTCGGTATCAAGAGCAGGATCTAAGAGTTTCACAGGTGGATAGCAGTAAACTTTCTTCTCGGCTTTCTTCTTAGCCTTTTCAACCTGCTTTTCCATATCTGTTGTTTCTTTTTCTAAATCAACAGGAACGGTCTGCGGGTCAGCCTGTTTAGCACCGTCAGACATAACGGTAGAGCTCTTTCTCTTTGAAATCTTCTCTGCTATTAAAGAAGCATCGTCTGCAGTTTCCGTGTCAGCCATAATTCCGCTGTTAGCGTTGTTTATGATATCGATAATCTGCTGGTCAGCCTCAATCTCAGGAGAAACAACTCTAGGTTTCTTAGCTAATGAATTATCATCAAGCGGGATATCGATACGATCTCTGCTTCTTTTAGGTGTTCTGTAGTCGGTAAGTGGAGGTAATTCATCATCGACAATTTCAGCTTCTTCCACTTCAACATATTCAGCTCTGCGCTGTCTGCGCTCTTCCCTACGCTGAGCATAGCGGTCGTACTGCTTGTGAGCTACATTCGCTATATCAACCAAGGTAACCCCTGTTAAAAGCATAATAAATACAATAAGTGCAACTACTACTATAATAATAGCAGGAGCATTTGTAAACCAATGTCTGAACGGGTAGCCGAGCATCGCTCCGAAAAATCCGCACAGACTCTGCCCCATATACGAACCCTTATACGCATCGCCTAAAGCCTGTATGTAAGTTCTGCCGTCGTTGTAATCAACCTTACCGCAGAGGTAAATCAAAGTACACGAAAACAGTACGATTAGTATCGATAAAGCTATTTTTGCGCCTTTGTGGGACATCTGCTTTTCTTTTGCAGTCATTATGCCCATATAGAGGAACACAAATGGTATAAGCAAAAAGCAGAATCCGAACAAGCCCATCATAAAGTTACGCATAGCAAGCCAGAGATTGTCACCCTTTATGATAAGCAAAGCAAAAAAGATAACTGACACTGCACAGAGCAAAATAGCCTTAATCTGAGGGTTGAGTACACTGTTTTGTGGAGCTACCTTAGCTTTCGCTCTGCTTGAGGTGCTTTTTGAAGTATTTTTAGTTTGAGTTTTCTTGACCGGCTTTTTAGTAGTCTTTTTGGTAGCCAAGTTTATCACTCCTGTAATTTATCGAAATTTATTATTCTAAAAAAAATTATGTAAAAAGATTATGTCCAACGCTCATTTCAACTATGCTGACGGCAATTACTGCTAAGCCGACAATAGCTGTGTAGATGATGAAGACATACATTTTGTTTGTTTTGAGTAACCATTTGAACAAAACGATCGAAAGATAGCCGACAATAGCAGCAGCTATCATACCAGCGATAACCACCCAGAGCGAAATGCCGATACCCTCCGGAGAAGACAATGCATCGGAAAGCTCGAGCACAGCGGCGGCTAAAATCGACGGAATAGCCATAATAAATGTGAAATCGAAAGCTGTCTGTCGGTTTACGCCACGCATCTGTCCTGCTGCCAGAGTTGAACCACTTCGTGAAAGACCAGGCAAAACAGCTGCACAGCACTGAACAAGACCAACAACAAGAGCATCGACTACAGAAAGTTTCTGCTTTCCTGCGCCGTTTTCAGAAAGTGTGCCGTCATTCTTAGCTTTCTCTATAAGGCGGTTGTTGAAAATGTTGCCTAAAATCAGCAACGCACTTGTGAAAAGTAGCGAGAAGCCGACAATAATAAAATACTCTTCTCCCCCAGAGATAACCTCAGCGAAGTCTTTGATGTTCATCCCTGTACCAGGTATAGGCAGGAAAAGTAAAAACAGTGGGAGTAGACCAACAATAAGCATAAATATCATAGTGCGGTCGTTATTCATATTTTTGAATGTGAACTTTCCGGTAAAAATATCCTTAACAAGCACAAAAAACTCCTTGATAAGTCTCCATATAAGCTTGTAATAAAAGGCAACTACTGCAACAAGTGTGCCGATATGTAGCATAACATTAAAGAAAAGGTTGTTTTCGGTCACACCCATAATGTGCTGTGTTATAGCAAGGTGACCCGAGCTCGATACAGGTAAAAACTCAGTAAGTCCCTGGACAATGCCCTGAATAATTGCATCAAAAATACTCATATTTCCTCCTGTTATGTAACGCCAAAAGGCGTATTATTTCTCAATTAGAATTATCACTCTCATTCGCGTCAGATTTCCGTATCATAGAAAAAAGACAATCTGTAGCATCAGACAGCGTTCCAACTTCATCGACTAAGCCTTCAGCAACTGCTTCCTCCCCCTCTAAAATCGTTCCGATATCAGTGACAAGCTCACCTGTATTAAGAACAAGCTCATTGTATCTCTCTTTAGAGATGTTGGAATTTTCGCTCACGAAGGTAGTGATTCTGTCCTGCATACGCCTGAAATACTCGAAGGTCTGCGGAGCGCCGACGGTGAGTCCTGTTGTACGGACAGGATGTACGGTCATAGACGCGCTTTTTGCGATATAGCATTTATCTGATGCAACAGCCAGTGGAATCCCGATAGAATGCCCTCCTCCGAGTACAATAGAAACAGACGGCTTTTTCATTCCCGAAATCAGTTCAGCTATCGCCAGACCCGCTTCGACATCACCACCCGCAGTGTTGAGTAAAATAAGCAATCCATCAATCCGCTCATCCTCATCAATCGCCACAAGCTGAGGAATTACATGCTCATACTTTGTTGTTTTGTTGGAAGACGGAAGAACGTAGTGCCCCTCAATCTGACCAATGATAGTCAGACAGTAGATAACCTTATCGCCTCGTCTTGTAATAACAGAACCGATATTTCCGATTCGTTCATGATAGTTATCTCCGTTAAACTGTTCGGTTAAATCAGGTTCTGTTTTTGTTTCATCATCAGAATCCTGTGCAGTAAATGCATCAAAAAACTTTTTGTTCATAGAAAATGCACCTCCAAAGGTAGCATCTCCCAAAAACACAAAATAATGTATACAACTTGTTTTATTATAACATCATTTGGTGTCTTCTTCAAGAAAAATACGCAAATTTCTGCATTATTTCTATATTATAATTTTATTTTCCCGCTTATGTAGTATGCTAATATATGTAAATTATATTTTGGAGGATTCCAAGTGGGCTCTAATTTCTTTTATGGAATTATTATTTTCCTTTGTATTATACTTTCCGCATTCTTTTCGTGCGTCGAAACGGCTTTTTCGTGTGCCAATAAAATCAGACTGAAAAGCCAGTCTGATAACGGTGTAAAAAGAGCGGTAACTGCGCTTTGGGTAACAGACAACTTTGACAAGGTGCTCACAGCTATTCTGATTGGAAACAACGTAGTTAACCTTGGTTGCTCATCAATAGCTACGGTTTTATGTCTGAATCTTTTTGGGAGCTATGGGGCTGCTATCGCAACAGGCGCGACAACACTCTTAGTACTGACTTTCGGTGAGGTTATTCCGAAATGCTTCGGCAAAGAAGCGAGTGACTCAATCGTGCTTTACACAGCGGGCATACTAAAAGGACTGACTATAGTTCTGATTCCGTTTGTATATTTCTTCTTAGGAATTAAATCGGCAGTTATGAAGCTCGCTAACATAAAAAAAGACCAGCCGTCTGTTACTGAGGACGAGCTTAAGTACATCATAGAATCTATCGAAGAAGAAGGCATTTTAGAAGAGCAGGAAAGCGAAATGGTGCAGTCTGCACTTGAATTCGACGAGAAAACCGCTCTTGAAATCCTCACTCCGAGAGTTGATGTTGTTTTCATTGATGCTGACGACGATAAAGAGTCTATCAAAAACATCATTATGGAAGAGCGATATTCACGAATTCCGGTGTATCAGGAAAACATCGACAATATCATCGGTATTTTACAGACCAGAGATTATCTCGAAGCGCTAAGCGAAGACAAAGAGATTGATATCAAAGAGATGCTCAGTGAGGCGCATTTTATCTACAAATCCAGAAAGCTCTCCGATATCCTCTCTGACTTCAAGGCTAAGAAACTCCACATGGCTATCGTCACAGACGAATACGGTGGTATGCTCGGTATCGTCACTATGGAAGATTTGCTCGAGGAAATAGTTGGAGAAATCTGGGACGAAGACGAAGACGAAGAACGCACCTACACAAAGCTCAAGGACGGAAGATACATCGTCAGCGGTGATATGGACTTATCTGACCTGTTTGAAATTTTCGAAATAAAGGAAGACGACGAAATCGAGAGTGTATCGGTCGGCGGATTCATCGTTGAACAGCTCGGCACTATCCCTACTATTAACCAGAGTGTGAGCTACAAAGACCTGATGATAACGGTAAAGCGAGTTAAAAATAACCGGATACTCTCAGCCTTTGTTTCAAAAATCGAAGAAGTATAAAATTACACCCCGAACAAGCTGTTCGGGGTGTTGTTGTTTTATTGAAACTATTAGTAATTTTCAGCCTTGATTCTGAAGTGAGCCTGTGGGTGGAAGCATACAGGGCAAACCTGAGGAGCCTCAGTACCTACTACCACATGACCACAGTTGCCGCATTCCCAGATAACGATAGAGCCTTTCTTGAAAACTTCGCCGTTCTTAACATTAGCGAGGAGTTTTCTATAGCGATCTTCATGCTCTTTCTCAATCTTGGCAACGCCCTCAAACTGCTCTGCGATTTCAATGAAGCCTTCTTCTCTTGCCTCTTTAGCGAATGTAGCGTACATATCTGTCCACTCGTAGTTTTCGCCTGCAGCAGCATCTTCGAGATTCTGCATTGTGTCGTTAATTCCACCTAAAAGCTTGAACCATAATTTTGCGTGCTCTTTCTCGTTGTCAGCAGTAGCTAAAAATAGGTCAGCAATCTGGTTGTAGCCTTCCTTCTTAGCCTTAGAAGCAAAGTATGTGTACTTGTTTCTAGCCTGTGACTCACCGGCAAAAGCAGCCATTAAGTTAGCTTCGGTTTTTGTTCCTTTAAGATTCATAATGTACCTCCGTATTATTTAAAAATTTATTTAATATAACATTAAATTCATCATAAGTAAAAAGACAGTTCACAGCGCTTATCATAGCGTTTGTAGAAAGATAAACAGGTAGTCCTAAAAAAGAGAGCAATTCTTTTCTGAGTGTCGCAGAATTCTCCCTGCCGATAAGACCAAAGTCATAAAAATCCGCTTTGGTAATTTCAGTAGATGAGAGCGTCTTTTCTTCTCCTGTTATGATAGCACCTGATTTTAATATAGCATTGACAAGCTTATCTCTATCTATTCCTTCAACACCGAGTTTTCCCTCTTTAGAAAAACTTTCCTTGCGCTTTTCTTTTCCGAAAATCGTCGGAATATAGCAGTGCTTTATACTGTCCTTGTCCGCAATACCATTAAGAAAATTTCTCAGCACAAAGCCTGCTGAGTCAACATCAGTCATAATAAGTATCCCGCGGGTTTTAGCGACTTCTCTGATGAGCGTCTGAGCTTCCTTGTCTTTAAAAACACGGAAGCCGTTTAATGTAATTATAGGCGAAGAAATAACAGTTTGCAACTGTATTTTGTCATATTTTCCCTCAACTATCACAGCTTCTCTAAGGCTTATCTTCTCAAAATCAGGCATCTTTCTCGCCTCGCGCAATCAGGATAAGTTTCGAAATCAGCTTTTCGATTTCAGTTCTGGGGTTAACTGTAACGCTGACAAGTCGCTCGTTTAAGTCAAGCAAAGCATCGATACTCTTTCGCATAGCTACGGTTGAAATACGTCTGGACTGCTTTGCCATTTTATCGAGTACCCATGCTCTGTTCTTATATGAAAGCTCATCAGCCATCACTTTCATATTTATTCCGCTCTCTGACGCAATTCTGGCACGATACATATCGACATATGCATTCGAGAGAGCGATAACTATCGACACAGGTTCTTCACGCTGATAAAAAAGCACATCTATAGTCTGCATTGCTTTGTCAAAATTCTGCGCTATTACAAAGTCGAAAAGGTCGTAGATTTTAGCCTGAAGATTTTTTGCCACCAACAGTTCAATCATTTGAGGAGTAATCTCCTCTTCCCCTGCGTAAGCACTGAGCTTTTCGATTTCGCTGTGGAGCACATTGAGGTCGTTTGAGCAGGTGTTGATAAGCTTAGATGCGGTGACAGGACTTATTTTACTGCCACAGTCACTCGCCCACTTGCATAAAGTTTTCTCAAGCGACAAAGCTGAACGGCGGGACAGGTCAGCGACTATGCCGTTTTTCTCGACTACATCTCTGATTTTCCTATACTTTTTAGACGGTCTCTGCGGTGGTGCTACGGTGTTCATTGAAAAAATAAGCACTGTTGTATCAGGGATATTCACAGCTATTTCAGACAGCGCATCTATATCGTCTGTTGACATATTCTCTAAATCAAAATCTATGAGCTTCACGCAGTTTTTGTCGCTCATAAACGGCATGACATCACACGCAACAGAAACATCGGTTATCTCACATTCGCTGTTAAAAACATGGTAATTAAACTCAGGAGGGTTTTCCCCCATAATCTTCTTTATCAGGTTGTCGGTGTACATACCGACCAGCATTTTTTCCTCTCCGTCTATGAAATACAGATTGGAAAACTGCTTTGATGATAGATGCTTTTTCAAATCAGGCTCTTTTAGTATCGGCATAGCTACACCTCCTATAAGTAAATTTTAATATCATTTTCTGCTGTGAGCATTACTCTCCCACAAACAGAGCTCATATATTTCATTATGTTATACGCAGTATCTCTTTTTGCACTAATTATCAGAGTATCACAGGAAAGCAGCTCGAAGTTAGAGTTACAGGTATTAACAATAATCACATCTGCACTCCTATACTCTTCGCTGATGTTTTCGACATCAACATATGATGGCAAAACAAGCACTGTGCTTTGCTCGTTTTCAAAATAAGCAACATATTTTTCGTCTGTCAGAGTGTATGTAACCTTTTCTTCATCGCTCAGGTGAACAACAAGCTCTTTGTCGGGAGTGGTTATCTCTCCCGTAGCTTCTGATAGAGTTACTGTCCTTTTAGTATCATACAGCAAAACATCAGATATTGCAAATACTTTAGATAAAGAAGACAGTGTATTTGCGCCGTTCGAGGTATTTGAAAGACTTGCACAAAAATCAATTTCGCTAACAGTGCTTTGAAGCTCGTTTATGAGAGTGTTTCTATTTTTACTGTTACACTCCAAAGCTAAAACCGCACTGACATCGCTGTCACTGTACAATACAGCCATACCGTTGTCAACATCGTATACATTGAGAGTTTTTAGTGGTTGGGAGAGTACAGTTGCACTTATGTGACCCGTAAGAAGCATAAACACAACAGACAGGATAAACACTTTAGCTTTATTTTTCCTGTCTGAGCAGACTGTCACCAAAAGCAACACCAAACACATAAATATAAAAAGATAAATATAGCTGTGCTTTACGGTGATATAGGAAAACGGCAAAGATGCAAAAAAGTCGACAACAGCAAATATAAATCCTGAAAGTAAATCAGCTACAAAACTCAAAATCGGCAGTAAAAATGCCATAAACGGAATAAAAGACAATATCGCTATAACAAAGGTCAGTATAAGCAAAAACTGAACAGGCAGATACAAGATAAATGTCGATAACACTGAAACACTAGACAGAGAGTCAAAGAATAATATCGACAACGGGATTGATGCGACAGCTGCGCTGATATTCATACTCAAAACAGCGAGTGTGCCTGTTATCAATTTGTTTATCCATTTTATGATTTTACATCCTACTCCGGTTTTCTTTTTAGAGCGCAGAGGTCTGATTACCTTTCTGAATTTTCTCATCAGATAGGGTGCCATATAAATAATAGAAAAAGTAGTCGTAAATGACAGCAACAGTCCTACATCACCAACACTGTACGGATTAGTTAATGTACAGACAAAAGCAGCGAGTCCCAGCGAATTACCCGAATACGGCTCGTTAGACATACTCAGTGCTAAACAACACACCAAAAGCATAACTCCGCTTCGTAATACAGAAGGAGTGTAGCCGACAACTGACATATACAAAAGTATAAACAGTGTAGCTAAAAACGCAATAATATGCCTGTAGCTGTAGTTTCTTCTGGCAAGCAGGAAAAATATCGACGCTAAAATTGAAAAATGCATACCCGATACTACTATCAGGTGAGAAGCGCCCGCTTTGACAAACTGATTACGTATTTCGTACGATAGCAGGTTTTTGTCCCCGATAAGCAGTGCACTGCAAAGCGGAAAGGTTTCTGCTGAGAGTACATCGCTAAGTTTACCCCTGATACATTGTCTTATCTTTATTGCGTAATAATACAGACTTTTTTCACTATTAAGCACGGTAAACTCAGGATTTTCGTAGTCGAGGTAGCCACTCAGAAAACACTTTTCTTTCAGGGCAATATTATCTGTTGCTCCGTAAAATTCTACATTAATTCTGACGACATCAAACGGCTCTATGTTTAAAAGTTCGTCGTGATACGACATAAAACGAATTTTATCTTTGGATTCTCCTATCGTCTCCGTTTTAAATTTATATCTGTAGCCTGTACTTGTTTTGTACGGCTCTTCCACAAGCTTTGCAACCACCACTTCGCTACATCCGTCATATTTTTCGACCGTCTTTTCGTACACAAAGGTTGTGTACATAATATTTACAATACACGCAATAAGAGCTACACACGCCATTGCTGGCAGGTAAATTGTCTTTCTGCACCTTTTGATGCTAAAAAACAGCTCTACCAACACCAGTGAAATCGCACCGACTATAAAAGCGGACACTTTCCCGAAATAAAAAACGACTGCAAGCACGGATAAGTAAGTTAACCCTATCTGTTCAAGCAATCGTTTCATAGTTTTCAGTCCTTAATAATCATTTAAAAAACAGCGGTAGCTTTTCTAAGAAAATAATGTCATCTCTGTCTGCCGCGTCACCCTCAGCAAGCACAGCGGCTTTGCCGACTATATTTGCACCAGAAGCTTCACACAGCATCTCTAGTGCTACAAGGCTCTCGCCCGTTGAAATAACATCGTCTAAAATAAGAACACGCTTACCCTTTATCTTCTCTACATCTTCCTGGCCGAGATAAAGCTTCTGGTCATAGTCTGTAGTGATTGAATTCACACACACAGACACAGGGTCGGACATATATACCTTAGTGCCTTTTCTGGCGACCACATAGCGTCTGCAACCGATGCGTGCAAATTCGTACGCAAGCGGAATAGACTTAGCCTCTGCTGTGAGCACAACATCGTGAGGCGGACATATTTCAAGCAATGCCTTTGCACTAGCTTCAGTGATTTCGACATCATCAAAAAGAATGAACGCTGCGATATCAAGCTTATCGCTGACAGGGTATTTGATGAGCTCGCGCTCCACACCTGCAATTGTAATCTTATATGTATCAGCCATAGTTACACCTCAGACAATCTTTTCGCCGAGTTTCTTACCGCCGAGCAGGTGGAAATGCAGGTGCATAACAGTCTGACCACCGTCTTCTTTGCAGTTGTTGATGATACGGTAGCCATCTTCAAGTCCGAGCTCTTTAGCAATAAGAGGAATTTTAGAGAAAATATGTCCCACAACAAGGCAGTTAGTTTCATCAACCTCATCAGCACAAGTGATATGCTGTTTAGGTATGATGATAACATGAGTCGGGGTCTGGGGAGCAATATCGTAAAAAGCCAGAATCTTCTCATCCTCGTACACTTTATTTGATGGAATATCTCCGTTTATAATCTTACAAAACAAACAATCCATAAGTAACCTCCGTATAAAAATACTACAGCTATATTTTATACTCTCATTATCTCTTCGTCAATAGAAAAGTATAAGCGGTGAAACTCACCGCTTAAATTCACTTATCTGTATCTGTAGCGTGCCTGACGCTTTTTCTTGTTTCTGTTAGCATTGATTTTAACAACAACAAATGCAACTACTATAATAAATACAATTGTGAGCCAGATAACATTGTTGACAACAAAGCCGATAAAACGGTGCATAAGGTAGTTAGATTGGTCACGCTTTATTTCTTCTTTAGAAATAAGATTAGTCGTACCAACAAGCTCGTTGTTATAGTAAACAGAAATAGTTCCCAGTACTTCGTCCATTTCTATCGGAGCACTCACATACTCGGGCAGGTCAACATTTGTAGTAACAAGTGACTTATCGTAGTCATTAGGCAGAAGTGCTGACATTCCACCCTGAGGAACTGCATCGACAAATTCATTTCCCCATACAAATTCTACAGCAAGGGTATCAACAACCTCTGTTTCACTTAATAATTCTACATAAGAAATATTATTAAACGCCCAATCGTACAGATGGTAGCTGTCAATCATAGCGTAATTTACATCTTCAGCAAACGAGTAAGGAGCACCAAGTGTTACACAAAGATAGTTATAATCATCTTTTTTCGCAGTAGACACAAGACACTTTCCTGCCTCGTCGGTATAACCTGTTTTACCACCATGAGCATAATCGTAATAGTACATTGTATAGTACGGGTTAATCATATAATTAGTGTTCTCAAGTATCTCGGACATACCGATAACTTTATATGAAGGAGTGCTGGTGATTTCGTCAAAATACGGTTTCTGATAAGCGTACTTTGTCATAGTCGCTAGGTCAAACGCGGTTGAATAGTGGTTGGAATCATAAAGGCCGTGAGGATTCACAAAGTGAGTGGATGAACAACCAAGCTGTCCCGCTTTGCGGTTCATCATATCTACAAAATTTCCGACCACACCATCACCGATATAATTAGCTAAGACCAGAGCGGCATCGTTACCTGACGGCAGCATAAGTCCATATAAGAGGTCAAGTACGGAAAACTCTTGTCCGATGTAATTTGCAAGACCCATGACAGAGCTTGCAGGATCTAAATCAGAAAGAGCTTCAGCCGTCACAGTCACCTTCGTATTTACAAGGTCAGGGATACTGTCCACGACAACTATGTAGGTCATAATTTTTGTCAAAGAAGCCGGTGGAACCTTTTCGGTGGAATTTTCCTCATACACCACTATACCTGTGTCGAGATTTTCTACATAGACATTTCTGGAATGAGTATCAATTTTACAATTGTAATCAGCAGCAGAAACCGTAAGCATAGAAACTGAAAAAGTAAGCACCAAAACAAAAGAAAGCGCAAACGCAATAATCTTCTTCATACATAATCTCCTTTTGTTACAACAAGAAAAAGCTTTATTCATTTATATTACAATAACATTGTCGAATATTCAAGGTTTTACGCAAAAAAACGCACGGTGTACCCGTGCGTTTACTGAAATTCTCACTCAATTATGCTTTCTTCTTAGCTGTGATTTTCTTTTCTTCACCTTTTAAAAGCCGCTTTATGTTCTCTTTGTGCTTAACAATAACGAAGCCTCCGAGTAAAAATGCAAAGAATGTACATATCAAAACATATCTCAGAGAAAACATTCCATCGTTTCTTATAAAGTCAAAGAAGAAAGTGCAAACAAAGGTGTACACTCCGTAAAGAGCTGCACAGGTGATAGACGCAAGTGAAATGATTTTTGTAGCAAAAAACAGAATAAGAAAAGTCGCAACAATTAAAAGAAAAACTCTGAAGTCAGTCACTGCCATCATAGACGCGGCTGTGACGATACCCTTTCCGCCTTTGAATCCGAAATACACAGGATACATATGACCGATAATCGCAAACACTCCGCCGATAAGCCCGCCGTAAACAACAAGTTCGTCAGCCAGACTTACATCAGTACAAGCGATGGTCGAGAAGAACCATGAACCTACTAAACTAGCAAGCGCACCTTTTATAAAATCAAAAACAAGTGTAAACACAGCAGGTACAACGCCTACTGAACGAAGCACGTTAGTAAATCCTGCGTTACCGCTACCCATTTCGCGGATATCCTTTTTTGAACTCATTTTTGTAAAGATAACAGCAAAGCTGATACTTCCGAAAAGATATGCGATAACAGCTGTGATTATGCCTCTTATGATAATACTTAGAGCTAATGGTGTCATTTGTCTCCTCTTTCTCTGATTACTATTTTTACAGGAGTGCCCGAAAGCTCGAACGCCTCTCTGATTCTGTTCTCAAGATATCTCTGGTATGAAAAGTGGAACAGCTCTGCGTCGTTGCAGAAAAATACAAATGTAGGCGGTTTTGTGGACGCCTGAGTCATATAATAGATTTTGAGTCTTTTGCCCTTATCCGTAGGTGGCTGAACTCGCATTGTAGCCTGAGCTAAAAGCTCGTTGAGCATACCTGTTTTGATACGCATAGCGTTGTTGTTGGCAACCTGAACTATAAGCTCGAAAAGATTGTTCAGGCGCTGACCCGTTTTTGCTGAAATAAACACAGACGGAGTGTAGGACATAAACGCAAATTCTGTTTCAATGTCTTTTTTGAAGTTAGGCATCGTTCTGTCATCTTTTTCGATAGCGTCCCATTTATTGACAGCCATTACACAGCCTTTACCTGCCTCAATCGCCATACCTGCAATCTTTGTGTCCTGCTCTGTGACACCTGTTTCGGCATCAATCATAATAACGCAGACATCACATCTCTCGATAGCCATCTTAGCACGAAGAATTGAGTAACGCTCAATATTATCGACAATCTTGCTTTTCTTACGCATACCTGCGGTGTCGATGAAATTGAATACACCGTACTGGTTTTCAATCTTTGTATCAATGCTGTCTCTGGTTGTGCCCGCGATATTTGAAACGATACAACGGCTCTCGCCTGTAATTTTATTTATGAGTGAAGATTTACCGACATTAGGTCTGCCGATAACTGCGACAGAGATAACCTCAGGGTCATCTTCAGCTTCTTCAACAGTATTAAGGTGAGCAAAAGCTGCGTCTAACAAATCACCTGTTCCGTGACCGTGAACGGAAGAAACAGCAATCGGCTCAAGACCTAAGTTATAAAACTCATAAAAAGCAGGGTCGGGCTCGCCGACAGCATCGCATTTGTTAACACAAAGCACGATAGGTTTATTACTTTTGAGTAACATCTGAGCTACATCTAAGTCGGTAGCGACAACACCCGAGCGGACATCTGTTACAAGAATAATTACATCGGCTGTTTCAATAGCAAGCTCAGCCTGAATACGCATCTGGGACAGAATAATGTCGTCAGATTTAGGCTCGATACCGCCTGTATCAATAATTGTCGCAACTCTTCCCTGCCACTCAACCTCGCCGTAGATACGGTCTCTGGTAACACCAGGAGTATCATCTACAATAGAAACTCGCTGGCCGATAAGCTTATTGAAAAGCGTTGATTTGCCGACATTCGGACGACCGACAATCGCTATAACAGGTTTCATTATTCTCCTCTCCCCTTTCCAAGTATTGCTAAAAGTAACTCTTCACCGTTATTATTAACCGCTGAGAGTTTAATATTTAAAGTATTTTCAACATCTTCTACTGATGTATCGTCTAAGAACAAATCATTTTCAAAGCGTAGCATTGACGAAGTAATCAGAAGCTCGTCGCCTAAAGGTACATCTTTGAGCTGATTTATCAGGTCTTGTCCTACGATAAGACCGCTGACATTGACTCCGCCTCCGAAAAACTCGTTTTTAATCGGCACGACTTTGATAGAAACTTCGCTGAATTTTTCTTCAACTTTATCCATCATTTTTTTGATAAATGGTGCAACTGATGTACCACACGCGATAGTCACGCTTCTCTCGATATCGGTTTTGCCCTCATAATCTTCAAGTGCAAAATTAAGCTCATCTTCTAAAAGAGCGATAAGACCGACGCCATTTTCAAGCGCAGGAAAATCTTCGTAATGCTCAGCTAAAGGGATTTCTCGCTCTGCCTTTATATACAGCTCGTCAGCTGCAAAAGCGATTCTTCTTCCGTGCTTTTTAAGACACTTTTCAGAAAACTCCTCGATGATATCAATAGTTTCCTCAGCCTTCTCCTTAGTGAACGGACTAAGCTGTGTCAGTCCTTCTCTATGCTTAGTTAATCCGACAGGCACTACAGCGACCATATTCACACCAAGCTCTTCTAAATCTGAGAGTGTGCGTTTAAGCTCATCGCCGTCGTTATAGCCCGGGCAACAAACAATCTGGGTGTTTATTTCAATCGAACTCTCTGATAAACGGCGCAGGTGTTTTAATGCATCTCCTGCAAAGCGATTATTCATCATCTTACATCTTAACTCTTCGTTTGTTGTATGCACCGAAATATTCACAGGGCTTATGTGCATTTTAATAATGCGGTCAACCTCGTGTTCAGTGATATTAGTAAGAGTAATATAATTACCGAATAAAAAGGACAGACGGGAATCGTCGTCTTTAAAATATAAGGTGTCGCGCATGCCTTTTGGCAACTGGTCAATAAAGCAGAAAATGCACTTATTTCTACAGCTTTTCTGCTCGTCCATAAGATAAGTATCAAACAAAAGTCCGAGTTCATCATACTCAGGCTTTCTAAGCTTTAGTTCTCTTTCTTTTCCGCTAATATCACGAATAACGAGTTTAAGCTCTTTTGAAAACTGATAGAAACGATAGTCAAGCACATCGATTATCTCGTTGCCGTTGATAGAAAGAAGATACTCCCCGCTTTCTATCCCACAGCGCGACGCGTGGCTGTGAGGAACAACACTATTAATTTTTACTGACACAGTCACACCTCCTAAAAAAACAAAAGGGCGGTCAGAAAACTGCCGCCTGATACTTTTGTTATTGATTATTCAGCATCCTTAGCGATAACCTGTCTGCCGTTGTACATACCACAGTTACCACATACCTTGTGTGGAGCCTTGTACTCTCCGCAGTTTGGACAAATTGAAAGTGCAGGAACAGGAAGCTTCCAAACATTGTTTCTTCTCTTGTCTCTTCTAGCCTTTGATGTCTTTCTAGCTGGTACTGCCATGGGACTACCTCCTTAAAATTTATATGTTAGTCTAATAATTGCTTTAATGCTTCAAGCCGCGGGTCTATCTCGCGCTTATCACACTCACAATCGCCCAAGTTAAGATTATGTCCACATTTATGACAGAGACCTTGACAGTCTCCCTTGCAAAGATACTTGGACGGCA
Source organism: Ruminococcus sp. (assembly GCA_017410265.1). Classification (GTDB taxonomy): domain Bacteria; phylum Bacillota; class Clostridia; order Oscillospirales; family Acutalibacteraceae; genus Ruminococcoides. Next base: position 82,176 of record JAFQRC010000012.1, read on the forward strand.
AGGACAGCAAAATGTCCGTTGTGACAAGCTCGGATAAATCAAGCTTGTAGTCAGTGACTTCAATATATTCATCATTGTCGTCACTCTCGAGTGACTCAACCAGTCGGTGAGAAAAGCGTTCTTTAACCGTCTTTTCAACCTCGACAAAGCATCGGTCACACGGACGGGAGTAGAGATACTCAACATCAATATCGATAGTGACTAAACCTGTCTTATTCTCAATAGTGGCATCAACGCTGACGTCGGATTTGAATGGATATATCCCCGAAAGCTCGATGTCAGACAAAGACAAGTCGTATTTGTGGTCGGATTTCATGCCGTCATTCACGAAGATATCTTTGAGTGAAAGTAGCATAACAACCCTTCCTTTACGCAATAATGCATACTAAAACACTATCTAGTATTATAATAAATGGAAATTGACTTGTCAATAATTAAAATACAAAAATTTCGCTCAAATAAGAGAACAAATAGAAACTTTGTTTATTGATAATGTACACAAAAATATCCCCGTGCAAAAAAGCACAGGGATATTTCTATAAAAGCATTAAAATTAAGCTCCAAGAATTTCTTTAACAATTCCTTCAACAGCTAAGATAGCATCATCGGTTTTTGAAACATCCTTACCGCCTGCCATAGCCATATCAGGCTTACCGCCGCCGTTACCGCCGGCAATCATAGCTACCTTCTTAACGATGTCGCCTGCCTTGAGTCCCTTAGCAATAGTAGCGCTTGAGCATGCACAAACAAAGGTCGATTTTTCGCCGTTTACAGCAGCTAAAACTACTACACAATCGCCAACTTTATCAGTCACCTTGTCGCACATTGCCTTGAGCATATCAGGGGTTGAGCCGACAAACATACCTGTGATTACCTTTGTGCCGTCAACAATAGGAGCGTTGTTAACAAGAGAGTCAATCTGAGAAGATGCAAGCTGTGACTTCAAAGTTTCAATCTCTTTATTCTTCATCTTCAGCTCTAAAGCAATGCGCTCAGCACCCTGTACAATTTCTTTAGGGTTGTTAATATGAAGCACCTGAGATGTTGCAAAAACAGCGTTAATCATATTGTTGAGATAGTTAAGTACGCCCTTGCCTGTAACAGCTTCGATTCTTCTCACACCTGCAGCTACAGAGCCTTCCTGTCTGATTTTAAACAGGCCGAGTGCTGAAGTGTTATTAACATGAGTACCACCGCAGAATTCAAGAGAATAGTCGCCAGCTTTGACAACTCTGACTACATCGCCGTACTTCTCGCCGAAAAGCGCCATAGCACCGAGCTTTTTAGCTTCTTCTATTGGCATTTCCTGACACATTACATCAACAGCCTTCAAAATCATATCGTTGACTTTTTCTTCAACTTCAAGCATTTCCTGAGCAGTCATAGCAGAGAAATGAGTAAAGTCAAAACGACAGACATCCTCGCTGACAAGCTGTCCTGCCTGCTGAACATGAGAGCCAAGCACTTCTCTTAATGCAGCCTGCAATAAATGAGCTGCTGTGTGGTTTCTTCTGATATCTTCGCGTCTACCACTGTCGATAGCGGCTTTAACCTTGTCACCTACTTTAACAGCGCCTGCTTCTATCTCACAGACATGGAGGTAAATACCGTTGTTATCCTTAGAAACATTGTCAACGCTGATAGTTGTACCATCTAATGTGATGACACCTGTATCAGCAACCTGACCACCGCTCTCTGCATAAAAAGGGGTTTTATCAAGTACAACTACTACGCTTTCGCCCTCAACAGCTGAGTCAATACGCTCGCCGTCTTTAACGATAGCAAGTACAGTTGCATCACACTCGTAGTCAGTGTAGCCTACAAAATCAGTAGCAGAAACATCTGATAAATCAGTAGCATCAGAAACCCATGCGTCAGCACCTGCGTTCTTTCTAGCTTCACGGCTACGCTTTTTCTGCTCAACCATCAAAACTTTATAGCGCTCAACATCTACCTCAATACCCTTTTCGCCCAAAATTTCGCGAGTCAGGTCAATAGGAAAACCGTATGTATCGTTAAGTTTGAACGCATCTTCACCTGAAAGCATTTTTATAGAATCATCTTCGATGATAGACTGGAGCATCATAAAGCCCTGGTCGATAGTCTTAGCGAAGTTTTCTTCCTCAACCTTGATGAGCTTTGTGATATATTCCTGCTTATCAACAAGCTCAGGGTAAGCAGAAGCGTTCTCCTTGATTACTGTTTCACATACCTTGTAGAGGAATGGTTCTTTCATTCCGAGAAGTCTACCGTGACGAGCACCACGACGGAGAAGTCTTCTTAACACATAGCCTCTGCCCTCGTTTGATGGCATAACGCCGTCAGCAATCATAAATGTAGTTGAACGGATATGGTCGGTGATAACTCTAAGTGAGATATCGCTCTTTTCACTCTCGCCGTACTTAACGCCAACAATATCAGAAATATGCTTCATAATATTCTGAACAGTATCAACTAAGAAAAGGTTATCTACACCCTGCATTACACAAGCAAGACGCTCAAGGCCCATACCTGTATCAATGTTTGGATGCTCAAGTGGAGTATAGTTATTGTTTCCGTCGTTATCAAACTGTGTGAAAACAAGGTTCCACACTTCAACAAAGCGGTCACATTCACAGCCAACCTTACAATCAGGTGAGCCACAGCCCTTTTCTTCGCCTCTGTCAAAGTAAATCTCAGAGCAAGGACCACAAGGACCTGAGCCGTGCTCCCAGAAGTTATCAGCTTTGCCCAGTCGCACCATGTGGGACGGGTCAACACCGACTTCCTTTGTCCAGATTTCGAAAGCCTCATCGTCGTCTTCGTAAATAGAAACATAGAGCTTATCTACAGGCATTTCGAGCACCTTAGTAAAGAACTCCCAAGCCCACGCTGTAGCTTCGTGTTTGAAATAATCGCCAAACGAGAAGTTACCGAGCATTTCAAAATATGTACCGTGACGCGCTGTGATACCAACTCGCTCGATATCAGGTGTACGGATACACTTTTGGCAGGTTGTGATACGCTTTCTAGGTGGTGTAATCTCGCCTGTGAAGTACTTTTTCATTGGTGCCATACCTGAGTTGATCAAAAGCAAAGAGTTATCGTCCTTTGGAATGAGAGGGAAGCTTTCTAGTCTTAAATGACCCTTGCTCTCCATAAAGCTCAGAAACTTTTCTCTCAGCTCGTTAAGTCCTGTCCACTGCATAATAATATCTCCTTTTGTGGGATTACCCATACTATATTTTATTCAACAGTGCTTGCGCACGATGGGACGTAAAGGTTGCCGTCCCCTACAGATTATATAAATAAAAAAGCCTGTCCCAAAACATGGGACAGGCTGACCTGCGGTACCACCCAAATTGACGATTATATAAACCGCCCACTTGACTTTCTTTAACGCAGAAATACGCCGTGCTTTCACACGGAGGCTCAAAGGTAGCTGTAAAACGGTGATGTAAGGACCTTTCACCATTAGTCCTCTCTCTTTGACAACACTGATGTTTTACTCGTCTTGTCACAGCCTACTAATATCGTAGTTATTATAAAGCTCAAATCACTTTATGTCAACAATTTTCTTGCGGATAACTGAACCGCTTGGAATTTCTTTATCGACTTCCATAAAGAGTTTCTGCATAGCGTGCGGAGCAGACTCAACCTCTTCGCCGTATTCATTAGTGAGCTTTTTAGCAACAACTTCAAAAGAAATTCCTGATGGTGGAAGCACATCAAGAGTATCGCCTGCTAAAAACTTGTTGCGCTGAGTGATAGTAGCAACGCCGTTTTCATAGCCCTCACACACCGCGACCTGATTATACTTTCTGATATAACCACCGTTATCGGTAGTCTGACCAGGCTCTGTTCCGAAGAAAAAGCCTGTTGAATATTCTCTGTGAGAAATTTTCTCAAGCTCTTCTTTTATCCAAGGAGAAAGTGTAAAGTTCTCAGGGTCTTTCATATAGTCGTTAAGCGCGTGACGATAAGCATTAGTAGTAACCGCTGTATAGTACGCAGATTTTGCTCTACCCTCAATCTTAAAGCTACTGATACCCGCTTTATACAGCTCGTCAATATGCTCAATCATACAAAGGTCACGGGAATTATAAAGGAAAGTTCCGCCGTTTTCTTCAACCACAGGGAAAAACTGACCCTCGCGGTTTTCTTCATACAGATGATATTTCCATCGACACGGCTGAGCACAGTCGCCTCTATTTGCATCTCTGCCGGTCATAAAAGACGAAATCAGACATCTACCCGAAAAGGACACGCACATAGCTCCGTGCACAAAGCACTCGATTTCAAGGTCTTTCGGTACTTTTGCACGCATATCAGCAATTTCAGAAAGGGTCATTTCTCTGGCTAAAACAACACGCGATGCACCTAGGTTATACCACGCATTCGCGCTCTCGTAATTTATGATTCCGCCCTGTGTTGAAATATGCCTCTCAACACTCGGTGCGTACTTTTTAGCTATTTCAAAAACGCCTAAATCAGCAATGATAAAAGCATCAACACCGCAGTCCTTTGCACTCATAAGAAAATCCGGCATTTGAACAACATCATCGTTTCTTGGCAGAGTGTTGCAGGTAAGGTAGAGCTTCTTGCCCGCTTTATGCACTGTATCACAAGCTGTTTTTAGTTCTTTTAAAGAAAAATTCTTAGACGCGGTACGCATACCGAAATTCTTTCCGGCTACATACACCGCATCTGCGCCGAAATTAAGCGCAGAGTGTAAACATTCCATATCCCCCGCAGGAGATAAAATCTCTGGTTTTATCATAATCAGCCTATAATAGTAAGATAGTATTCGTGGTCAGCGATGTTCGTTGAATAGTACGGTGTAGAACCGTTTTCAGCAGTATCGTGGCAGAAGAAATAGTAGTTTGTATCGTTTGGATTAACTGCTGCTAAAATAGCGTCCAAAGACGGATTACAGATAGGTCCTGCAGGTAATCCGTTGAAAGAATTTGTATCATATGTGCTCTTGTAAGTACCGCGAATCGACTCAGGAACATCGTCGTACTCACGGTATGGATAGTAAACCGTACAGTCACAGTTGAGCTGAGCAACACCCATCTCTATACCATTATCAAGACGGTTGTGTAAAATCGACGATATGTTGTACATATCATCTGTATTTGCAGCCTCTGCCTGAATAATAGACGCTATAGTTATAATCTCGTCCATTGTATAATCTGTGTTCTTAACGAGCTCTTCAACGGTAGTTTTCTTTGATGTTCCGTACTTTGCCTCGTTGTTGTAAACTCTGTTTTCGAAGTTGTTCAGGAACTTGTATATGGTTGATTCCGGGTCTTCGTTGAGATAGAAATCGTAGGTATCAGGAAACAGATAACCCTCAAGCTTGTAGTAACGCTTGTCCGCGTTATTAATTTCAGCTAAGAAAGCAAAATCTTCGTCAAAAACATCGCTGTTGCAAACATCGAGAAACTCCTGAACATCGCTTGTGACACCCTCGTCGTGGAGCTTGTTAGCGATTTCCAAAGCATTCATACCTTCTGTAATCTGGACAGTGACGATATCGGTACGGTTAACATTGCTCTGCAAGAAGTTTATGATAGCTTCATAGTCTTTATCTGTTTCCATTTCAAATTCACCTTGTCTGAAGTCTTCTTCAGATGTAGTGATATTTGCATATAAAACAAAATATTTAGGGTTATTTATAACACCGTTTTTATAAAGAATATCAGCGATACCCTCGATTGTCGGATCAGCGGGAACGCTGATTTTAACGGTCTGCGGATCTTCCTCTCTCTTTATAGCAAGCATATCATTTATACCGACCATCAGAACCTGAGAAAAAACGATGCCGATGATAACGACCATAGTAAGCCAAACCCATCTAAACATCTTCTGGTTACGTTTAGCCTTGTTCTTTTCGATACGCTTGTCCTCTTTGCTCTGTTGTTTTAGTGCTTTTCTTGACTCGCGCTCAATACGCTTTCTGGTGTCAGAATCGCTGTATGAATTGATTTCGTTTGATTTGCGACGCTTGAGTGACGAAGAGCTTGATGAAAAACCTCTGTAGGAATTCTCATCGCTGTACTCGTGCACTGCAGGCACATCATCGTAATCATCGCTCATCACACTCTTATCAAAAGAGCGCTTGAACTCGTCCATTTTCTTCTTTCTTGTATCCTCTATAGAGTCTTTGGAATAATTATTGTTATTTAAATCACTCATAATTATCCTCCTTTAACTAACTTTATATTTATGTAAGCTTAATATATAAATCAGAAATAATTACATCAACCTGCTCATCGGTGTTTTCGCTCTCTATCTGAGGCAGGATATCATCACCGTAAACAAGACAAAGAGAACATCCGCTATAAGTACTCAGGAATCTGTCGTAACAACCCTTGCCGTAGCCGACTCGATTGCCTTCTAAATCACAGCACAAAGCAGGAACAACGCAGATGCTGTTATCAAAAACCTCTACCTTTTTTGTTCTGTCAATCGGCTCGAGGATATTGAACCTGCCTCGTTTTAGTTCTTTTAAAGAATTTATATAATAAAAAGAAAGTGAGTAATCTTCGTTTGTGACAGGAACTGCGACTTTCTTTTTGTTAGCAAAGGCTGCATTTATGATACCAAAAGTATCGATTTCGTATTCGTTGCTGACATAGATAAGCACAGTGTCGCTTTTTCTGTACTCCTGTGTCATCAGTAGTCTGCTCTGGATTTCCATATCCAAAGCTCTCTTTTTGTCAGCAGACAGAGCTTTTCGCTTATTAAGGCAAAGCTCTCTGAGCTCTTTTTTAGTCATCGCACTGCATCGCCTTTCTGATTTCGAGTGCTGTGCGCTCATCTTTTAGGATAGAAACAAGGGTAAAAGCAAATTCCAGAGAGCAACCAGGACCTCTGCCTGTGACGATATTGCCGTCAACAGTCACCTTATCCCCTGTACACTCAGCACCCTTAAGTTCGTTTTCAAAGCCGGGATAGCAGGTGGCTTTCTTGTTTTCTAAAAGAGAGAGTCTACCCAGCACAAGCGGAGCGGCGCAGATAGCACCTACTAAAATGTTGTTTTTCACACAGTACTGTGCAACTTTACCGGGGAGTTTATCCTCTCCTGTAGAGAGAGTTTCGGCACCAGGCATTCCACCAGGGTAGATAGCACATTCGATACCTCTCATATCTATATCACAAGACAGGATATCAGCTTCTACTTTTATATTGTGCGAGCCTGTGACGGTTTTTGTGCCGTTAACGGAAACTGTCTGCACCTGCAGGCTTGCTCTTCTGAGCACATCTACTGTAGCTAAAGCTTCGATTTCTTCAAAACCATCTGCTAAAAAACAATATATCATAATACCCTCCGTTATATTTTCACAGCTGTGTATTTCATAAGAATTTTATCGGGGTTGTATGAAAGCTTTGATTTTCTCAGGCCCTCAAGTCCCAGATCCTCTTCCCTGTTAAACTGCAGAAACTCATCGTGGAGCTTTGCGAACTCGTTGTTAATAACTGCATAAGCTCCGTCAACATCGACAGCCTTTTCAAAATGCACATCGCAGACAGAACTGTTAATCTTAGAGCCGATTGTCATAGCAACAGGTCTGTTTTTTACATAAAGCACCAAGCCAAACAGCGAAAGTGCCGAAAAATTATCGAGTGCTTCTCTGATAGCAAAAAGCTCACTTTTATCAGAATCATTCTGCATATGCCATTTATGAGCAACGAAATACGCGTCTTCAATTGTAGAGCTGTCAATTTCCTTTACAAAATAGTCTTCGTTGTTGCGTTTGAATTTAGAGATATGGTTGCGCTTTGCATGAAACTTTTTACCTGACAAAAACGCAAGATTCTCTCTGCTGTAAATATAGTCAGCGCTATCACGCTCTTCAGAAAATTCAAATTCATCGGGATAAAGATGGCGCAAAATCTCAGCGTTTGTTTTATTAAGCATACCAATGAGCGGTTTGACGCCGCGCTCTTCAGCGTCATTTAGCAAAACCTCAAGCATCTCTTTAGGTGGTTTGTCTCCTAAAGGGAAGGTGTAGCCTACATCTCCGTTTCTTGAAAAATATGCTTTGTATAGCACGCCATTATGGTTACATACTTTGATGTTGTATCTGTTCCGCCACAAATAGGTCGTCGCAAATGAAATATCACAACCGATTTGACCGCAGTTTTCCGTGAGCTTTTCAATCCATTCTTTATCATCTAGTGTCGGAGTATAAAAATCGAGCATAATACGCTTCCTTTAATTTAGAGTGAGTTAAGCATATCCACTATATCAAGTATCTGCTGTGTGATGGATTCTATACTTTTAGGCGCATCGCCTTCAGCACAGGACAGGTGCACCCAATCAAGCTTTTCTATAGCATACAAAGCACTCTTTCTGCAGCCAAGAAGGAAATTCATATTCTTCTCGTGGATATCCTTTTTACTCTCGTCACCGTTATATCTGCCACTCATCAGCTTCTGAGAAATCTCAGGTGGCATATCGAGATAAATAACAACATCGGGCTTTGGTACACCTAGGCGGTTATACTCAAAATCTTCGCACCACTGTATGTATTCATCACGCTCGCTGTCAGCTACCTTTGACATCTGATAAATGATGTTGGAGGTAACATATCGGTCAGCGATTAAGTAATCACATTCTTCGTAGTCTTTTTTCCAGCTCTTTATAAATGACGCTACACGGTCAACAGCATAAAACGCAGATGCCGCGTAAGCGTTGACAGCATCCGGAGAATCGCCGAGCTCTCCTCCTAAATACATCTTCACTAAGGAAGAGGTAGGGCTGTCGTAATCAGGGAATGTGAGTTTTTTGACTTTATATCCTCTGTCTTTTAGGTTTTGATAAAGGAGCTGTGACTGAGTGCCCTTGCCGCTACCGTCAAGTCCTTCTATAACTATAAATTTACTTGCCATATTTCTCTCTGACTTCCTTCATTTTTCCACAACACATTTTACCTTCAGGGCAAGCACCGCGCAGGCATCTCGGACCTGAATTCTTAAACAATACAGGAGCGACCTCTTTGCACAGCATAAGCATCTGCTCTGCAACTTCTCTTATCTCCCACTGTGCGCGGTTGCAACAGCGGTGGTCGAAGAAGTTGTTGAGACTTCTGACATTAAAGGTGCAGACGATCTTTGTGGTACAAGCATTCGGCAAAATAAAACGAGCATCTTCGTTTGCTTTCTTCACAAAGCTACTAAACAGAGCTTTGTTCTCCTCTTTGAAAGAGTTGATTATTTCGTCGTCTGTGCCACTTAATTCTTTTTCAAAATATTCCTTTATGTATCCAACAACCAAAGCATCGCGAATTTCAGCGTAAGCCTTGTTCTGCAAATCAATGACCTTTTTGTAAGCTTCATGTGCTTTTTCGTTCTTCTCAACTTCAGGCGGAGTAACAAACTCAAATTTTGTTCCGTCTACATAACGCTGGGACTGCTGAGAATACGACGCTATACGGTGACGGACAAGCTGATGAGAACAAGCTCGTGAGATACCTTCAATCCCGAAAGTAAAGCTTGCGTGTTCAACAGGGCTTGCGTGTCCCAGTTCAGTAAGCATATTCAAAAAAGAAGTGGTTTTTTCTTCATCTAAACCTTCTTTGATATTTTCAATATCTGACGCACTGTAGCACAATTTAGCAGCCATAGCGATAGTCTGCTCGGGGTTTCCCGTGTGCTGCAAAAGTGTCACCTTTATAGCCATAATAATACCTCATTCCAAAACGACATAGTTATTCATAGTAAAATCTGCTTTATTATAGCACAATAAAGCTCATTATTCAATAGTTTTACACACAAAATAATCTGTTTGTAGTCCATACGAAAACACTATATATATTAATTAACTCTTGACCTGACACAATATAAATGGTAGAATAACATCACCATAAAATGCGTGGTAAAACTTTTTGGGGGTATTTTTTATGAATTACACTATCGATCGCAAACAAATCAAAGAAAATGCTAAAGCTCAACTCGGCGGAAAGATCTTTGGTCAAACATGGATAATGGCTTTACTCGCTTTTCTTATTTACACCGTTATCACCGGTACAGTTGCATCTATCGGAAGCTTTATTCCTGTTATAGGCAGTCTTGTTCCGCTCGTTATCGCAGGCCCTCTGGGCATCGGCCTTGCTCTTGTTTTCATGAAGCTTGCAAGAAATCACAACAATGTTGATATCGCTGATTTATTCACAAGCTTCTCAAGCCGTTTTGGTAAAGACTTCTTACTCGGTCTCTTAATAGCTGTTTTCACTGCTTTATGGACACTTCTTTTCATCGTTCCTGGTATCGTTAAGAGCTATGCTTACTCAATGGCTTACTACATTTCTCTTGATAATCCTGAGTGGGATTGGAAAGCATGCATCGACGAAAGTAAAAGAATCACAAACGGCCACAAGTGGGAGCTCTTTGTTCTTGACTTAAGCTTCATCGGCTGGTACTTCGTTGGTTCACTTTGCTTTGGTATCGGTACTCTGTGGGTATCTGCTTACCACTACACAGCAAAAGCTAACTACTACGAAGCTTTAAAGGCTAACTCTCAGCCAGTTTATACTGCACCATATCAGACTACAGAGCCTGTTCAGCCAGCTGAATAATTAAATATCAACAAGCAAACTAAGAGCCGTTTGATACGGCTCTTTTGTTTTTTTAGCGTTTATTGACATTGTGTTATTATTATTTTATAATTTGTTCAGTTAATATGGAGGTGTAAATATGGATTACAATCAGAATAATTACGAGAACAACGGCTATAATCAGCCTGTTGAACCAACATACCAACCACCACAGAACAATGCCCCTCAGGGCAACCAGAACTACAACCAACCACCTTACGGTGCTCCTCAGTATAATCAGGCTCCTTATGATGGCAATCAGTATGGTCAACCTACCTACGACGCATCTCAGTACAGCCAACAGCCTTACGGTGCGCCTCAGTACAACCAGCCGATGTATCCGCCTGTTGCTCCTGATAACAGCAAGGGTCTTGCTATCACATCGCTGGTGCTCAGTATTCTTTCGTTCATCTGCTGTGGATTTCCTTTCTCTATCGCAGGCTTTGTCTGTGGTCTGGTTTCTTTATCCAGAAAGAAAGAAAACAACGGTCTGGCTGTTGCAGGTGTGATTATTTCCGTACTTGGTTTTATTGCTACAATCGTATCTATCGTTGTTATTATCGCATCTGGCACCTATGCTAATATTTTGTCAGAAATAGCTTACTCTTACTACTAATAACTAAACGGGCGGTTTATCCGCCCTTGTTTTTTGTACTATGAAAAAATTCACTAAATTTCAGAAAACGATATTTGTTATACTACCGTTTCTCTTAATCCCTGCTGTGTATTTCCTCGGAAATTTTCTTTCAAGGTACACGAAATATTTCCCGCCGTGCTTTACCTACACGGCACTGAGCTTTAACTGTCCGGGGTGCGGTATTACCCGCTCGATAAAAGCTTTGCTTAACGGCGAGATAATTTTATCCCTCAGACAGAATATACTACCTATCACTGGAATCATTCTCTCTGTGTGGCTGTACATAGAATTTTTATTATATGTATTCGAAAAAAAGCCTGTGTTTTCGATACTTAAAAAAAAATATGTGTACATAGGGCTTATATTATTATTGATATACACAGTCCTCAGAAACATCTTTCCCTCTCTGGCTCCATTTTAAAATTTCAAAACACTCTTTAATAACGACTTGTTTTTTGATATAATTATTCTGGTGGTGATGTTATGGCAAAATCCAATTGCGAATTCTGCGCATACTACATATACAACGAATACTACGACTGCTACGAATGTATGGTCAATTTAGACGAGGACGATATGGCGAAATTCATGCAATCGTCACTTGATAACTGCAGTTACTTTAAATTCAGCGATGACTACAAGATTGTGAGGAAGCAGAACTGATATGAAAAAAAGCAAGCTAAAGCTTTGTTTACAGCTACTTTTATCATTCATGAAAATAGGCGTCGTAACCTTCGGCGGAGGGTACGCGATGATTCCTATCATCGAAAATGAAACATCTAAAAAAAGAAAATGGGTCAGCGGTGAGGATTTGCTCGATATAGTCGCGATTTCTGAATCCACCCCGGGTCCTATCGCCATTTGTGCGGCTTCGTTCATCGGCTACAGAGTAGTCGGTGTAATCGGGGCATTTATGGCAACTTTAGGGGTAGTTCTACCGTCATTTGTCATAATCTTTCTCATCTCAATGTTTTTAAGAGAATTCAGCTCCTATGATATAGTGAAATACGCTTTTGTAGGAATCAGGGCAGGTGTGCTCGCGCTGATTATCAAAGCGGTTATTTCGATGTTCAAAAAAGCTCCAAAAAACATCTTAGCTTATATCATAATGGCGGTCGCATTTGCACTCGTTGTCCTGTTTTCTACAAATGTGCTTGTCATCATTTTATCGAGTGCAGTTGTTGGAATTGTTGCTTCGTATATTGCGAGAAAGCGAGGTAAAGAGCTCAAATGATTTACCTGATACTTTTTCTCGAGTTTTTCAAGATAGGTGCTTTTACCTTTGGTGGCGGATACGCGATGATACCTTTTATTCAGGAAACTGTCGCTAAACACAACTGGATGTCTACTGCGGAGCTTGTTGACTTTATCGCGGTGAGTGAAAGCACTCCAGGCGCCTTTGCTGTTAACATCTCAACATATGTCGGCTCACAGGTCGGCGGATTTTTCGGCGCTGTTTGTGCAACCACTGGCGTTGTTATGCCAGCTTTTCTCATCATCATCCTCATCGCAAAAATCTATGATAAATTCAAAAACAGCAAGACCGTCAAAGGTGCAATGTTCGGACTGAAATCTGTTGTCGTGGGACTGATTGCTTCAACAGTGGTTTCAATCGGACTGGAAATCTTCTTTGCAAACGGATTTACGACTTCTGTTTTTGCGACATCTTCATTCTGGTTTTCGCTGGTTGTTTTTGCAATTATGCTGTTTTTACTTCTTTATAAGAAATTTAGTCCTGTTCTAATTGTTGTGCTATCAGCAACGCTCGGAATAGTTGCAGGATACACGGGAATTATCTGATAATAATATTGATTTTTTCTGAATATACTGTTATGATTTAATTACCAATTTAATAGGGGTGAAATTATGAAAAAGTATTTAGCAGAATTTTTAGGAACATTCACACTTGTACTGCTTGCTTGCGGTACAGCTTCAGTCCTCGGTTGTGCTACCGACAATCCTGATGCAGCGTACTTTATGACAGCTTTAGCTTTCGGTCTGGTTATCGTTGCGATGGCTTATTCCATCGGTCAGGTTTCAGGTTGTCACATCAACCCTGCTGTTTCTCTCGGTGTGCTTTTAAGCGGTAAAATGAGCGTTAAGGACTTTATCGGTTATGTTATCGCTCAATTCTTAGGTGCTACAGCCGGCACAGGTGTTTTGGCTCTGATTTTGGGAAGCACACAGTCTTTGGGTCAGAACGGTTTGTACGAAGGAAGCATTGTTAAATCATTGGCTGTTGAAGTGATTCTTACTTTCATTTTTGTACTCGTTATCCTTTCGGTTACATCAAGAAAAGAGTATTCTAAGCCTGCCGGTCTTGTAATCGGCTTTACGCTCACTCTCGTACATATCTTTGGCATTCACTTCACAGGCACATCTGTTAACCCAGCTAGAAGCTTCGGTCCTGCAATCTTTGTAGGTGGTGAAGCTTTATCAAGTGTTTGGGTATTTATTGTAGCTCCGCTTGTAGGCGGTGCACTCGCTGCTTTAGTTTACAAGTTCCTCGTTAAAAAGGACGCTGAAGCAAACTAGTTTCAAAATATTTAAGGCATACCGTACGGTATGCCTTTTCTTTTTACAGTTCTTTTTTTATTGAGTCGAGAGCTCCTTTTTCGATTCGACTGACCTGAGCCTGACTGATTCCGATTTCATCAGCTACTTCCATCTGGGTTTTGCCTTTGAAATACCGCAACGACAATATCTTCTTTTCGCGGTCAGACAGCTTTTGAATCGCTTCTTTTATCGCGATTTCATCGAGCCAATCTTTATCATCAACTTTGTCCCCCACCTGATCCATCACATATATCGTGTCGTTTCCCTCGGAAAATACAGGCTCATAGAGTGAAACAGGTTCTACTATAGCTTCAAGTGCAAGCACGACATTTTCTTTCGGGATATCCATCACCTTCGCAATTTCTTCAACAGTAGGCTCCTTGCCGTTTTTAGTGGTGAGCTCTTCTTTTATCTGCATCGCGTGATAGGCGGTATCCCTCATTGAACGCGAAACCCGAATTGAATTGTTATCTCGCAAATAGCGTCTTAGCTCTCCGCACACCATCGGCACTCCGTAGGTTGAAAATCGGACATCTAAACTCGGGTCAAAGTTATCAATAGCTTTGATGAGTCCGATTACGCCGACCTGAAAAAGGTCGTCGAGATTCTCTCCTCGATTTACAAAACGCTGGATAACAGACAGCACCAGTCTTAGGTTACCGTTTATCATTTTTTCGCGAGCTATCTGAGCCTGTGCTTTTTCACCTGTTTTGATAATATTTAAAAGCTCGCGCTTTTCTTTTTCGCTGAGCACCTTGAGCTTTGCGGTATTGACTCCGCAGATTTCGACCTTATTATACTGCAACAAAAATCCCCCTTGGTAGCACTTAAGTTAAGTATTACCAAGAGGGTGTTTTTTCATTCAATTATTCTTCGTCAATCACATCAGGGAGTTCGACTTTTACATCAACAGTCTGAACAGCGCTGAGTTTACGCTGAATCTGACGGGTGCGGACTCCAGCTAAGGTATCAAGGTCTTTTGTGACAAGATTTATATGCTGTTGAGCTTTAGTGAGCACATCGGAGAAGGTATCAAACTCTTTCTTCACTGAGCCTAAAACTTCCCATACTTCTGCACTGCGCTTTTGAACAGCAAGAGTTTTAAAGCCCATCTGAATACTGTTCAAAAGTGCCGCCATAGTGCTCGGTCCTGCGATATTGACCTTGTAATCACGCTGTAAAATCTCAACCAAACCGCGGTTGACAACCTCTGAGTACAAGCCTTCAAATGGCAGGAACATTATAGCAAATTCAGTTGTGTAAGGCGGGTCTATGTACTTATCACGAATGTCTTTAGCTTCCTTTTTGATAGTATTGATAAGCACCTTAGCGGCAGTATCGACAGCCTCTTTCGAGCCTGTATCGTAGGCATCTCTGAGCTGAGAGAAAGTATCTCCCGGAAACTTCGAGTCAATCGGCAGATAAATGAAAGATTCGTCGTCAGCAGGAAGTTTTATCGCAAATTCAACTACATCCTTTGAGCCTTTCTTTGTAGCAACATTTTCTTCATACTGCTCGGGAGCAAGTATCTCTTTCAAAATTGACGAAAGCTGAATTTCGCCGAGTATTCCTCTGGTTTTGACATTGGAAAGCACTCGCTTTAAATCGCCGACACCTGTAGCTAAGTTCTGCATTTCACCCAAGCCTTTGTAGACCTGCTCGAGTCGTTCTGACACAAGTGCAAAGGATTTGCTCATCTTATCTTCTAGCGTTTTCTGGAGCTTTTCATCAACGGTTTCTCTCATTTTCTCGAGCTGTTTGTTATTATCCTCCTGAATGTAGCTTAGCTTCTGTTCAACGCTACGGCGGATAAGCTCGAGCTTCTGCTCATTTTCAAGAGAAAAAGTCTTTAGTCTGTCTTCGATAGCCTTGCTCTTTTCAGCCTGCGACTGCGAGAAATTCTGCTGATTAAGCGCTATCATATCACCTAAATTTTTCACTGACTGAGCAGTAGAGGCGGATATTTCCTGTCGCAGAGTGCTCAGTTGCTGAGCGTTTTTCTCGGAAAACTCTGTCATATCAGGTTTTGCACTTTTGTTTTTAAGAAGCAGAATCAGTACAATCACTCCTAAAACAAGCGACAAAACCGCAACACACAATATAATGATGTTTAAACTGTCCTGTGTCATAATAAACTCCTGTATTTTGTGATTATTATATTATTGATTTTATCATCAGCCTCTTCATTAGTCAACACAAAGAAGTGGGCATTACTCAAATTTCGTAGCGATGTATTTTTCACACGACAAAGGTGAGTAAACAAACTCATCAATATGGTCACCTTTGAAATAATACCGAGGCTTTTCAGTAACCTCATCGCTATCAAATGTGTCGATGATAATCAGCTTGATTTTCATTTTAGACTCAATAATACTCTTTATATATACACTAGCACGCTGACCTATTTTTACCCCATCCTTGAGTTCTGCAAGTCCCGCAAGGTTCGGAGTAAGCTCTACAAAGGCCCCGTAGTTTTCAACAGAGCGCACTATTCCCGTGACTGTTTCTCCCGCTGTAAAGTTGCTAGCATTTTCTGCCCAAGTACCTAAAAGCTCCTTGTGACTCAGACTTATTCTGCCGTTTTCGATAGATTTTATCACAGCTTTTATGTCCATACCGACAGCAAATCTTTCTCTCGGGTGCTCAATTCTTGATACAGAAATAGCATCAATCGGCATAAGCGCCACCACTCCGCAACCGATATCAGCAAATGCTCCAAAAGCTTCTAAGTGAGTGATTTTCGCTGGGATTACATCTCCGACTTTCAGAGTGCTTATGTAGTTATCAAGGCATCTGCGCTGAGCTTTTTCACGGGAAAGCAAAGCGATGGTATCGCCGTTCTCGTCTTTTTTGAAATCAGTTATCACAAAACTCACAGCTCGATTAACGCGTGATATAACCGCGATATCCCTGACTGTCCCCTCTTTTATTCCTACTGCGCCCTCTTCTCTTGGGATAATACCCTTTATCACGCCCATATCAACTATCAGATTGTGGGAAGAATCGCACAGCGACGCCTTTGCTTCGAGTATTTTCGAGCTATTTTTCGCCTCCATAATATCAGAAAGGGAGCTCAGTGTCTTTTTGTTATCGTTAGTATAAATGAGCTTTCCCTCAGGTAAGTAGCCTGTCATTTTATGTCCTCCTTAGACTTTCTCTTTATTGATTTTTATGACGGCTGATTTGAAGATATGCTAAAAGCTCATATGAACATTCTTTGAAAATTTAGCAACGGGTATTGAAAATAAACGGGAATTATATTAGAATTAACCTAGTCTTTAAAATAGAAAGGAAATATACTATGAAAAGATTATTAGCATTAATTTTAGCAGTGCTTATGATTGCGACTGTTTTCGCAGGCTGTGGAAATGATGTTGTATTCTCAGGCACAACAACAAAAACTCAGACATCAGATGACGGAGGAAACAAAATGAATTTTGACGCAAAACCTACAGACGCTTTACTTGACATCAACGATATAAAAACAGTAGAAGACCCTGTTGTTGATGACGACTACGCAGTAAGAGATCCTGAAAAAGGCGAAACAGTAGCTATTCTTCACACTAACATGGGCGATATCAAAATGAGATTCTTAGACGAAATCGCTCCACTGGCTACTAACAACTTCATCGCTCTCGCTGACGCAGGCAGATATGATAACACTATCTTCCACAGAGTAATAAACAGCTTTATGATTCAGGGCGGTGACTACACCAACTTCAACGGTACAGGCGGTGCTTCTGCTTATGGCGTTGAATTCCCATTTGAAATTTCAGAATACGCTTCTAACATCAGAGGCTCTGTTGCTATGGCTCACGCTAATGTAGGCGAAAACGGTAGTCAGTTCTATATCAACCAGTGCCCAAGTGACAACACCTACCTTGACGGCGGTTACACAGTATTCGGCTGGGTATATGAGGGTATGGACGTTGTTGACGCTATCGCTTCAGTTGCTACAGACTACAGCGACAAGCCTCTTGAAGATGTAGTTCTTGAGTATGTTGAGGTTACAGAATACTAATTTATTGCTAATTTAGAATTTTATTATATTCCCGAAAGGAATTATAATCATGTCAGATAAGCCTATAGTCGCTATAATGTACGACTTTGACAAAACCTTGTGTACTAAAGATATGCAGGACTACACCTTTATCCCTAGCCTTTCGATGAAATCAAGCGATTTCTGGGCTGTTGCAAATGGCTTTGGCAGGGACGAGCATATGGACTCTATTCTTGCATATATGTACACAATGATACAAAAGTCGAAAGAAAAGAACATTCCGCTTCTTAGAGAAACGCTTGTCAACAACGGCAAAGACATCGAATTCTACAAAGGTGTCACTGAGTGGTTTGACAGAGTCAACCAGTATGGAGCACTCATCGGTGTAAGTGTTGAGCACTATATCATTTCATCTGGACTAAAGGAAATCATAGAGGGTTCTTCAATCAGCGAGAAGTTCAAGGAAATTTTCGCGTGCGAATTTTACTACGATGAAACAGGTCACGCTGTGTGGCCGAAAACCGCTGTTAACTACACAAATAAAACTCAGTTTGTGTACCGAATCAATAAAGGTGTGCTTGATGTCGCAAATGATATCGATTTAAACCGCTCAATGCCTGATGATTCAAAAAGAGTTCCTTTTACAAATATGATTTACATCGGCGACGGACTTTCCGATGTGCCGTGTATGAAAATGATGAAAGCGTACGGCGGTCAGTCAATCGCTGTTTACAATGAAAATAACAAAGAAAAGGTTGAGCAGCTGCTTATCGAAGACAGAGTTGACTTCATCTTCCCCGCTGACTACTCAAAGGACGGCGCTTTAGACAAGACGATGAAAAATATTCTGCGTAAAATCGCTATCCAGAACGACCTTTTTGACGAAAATTCAAGACAGATAAAGGCTATCGAAAACAAATAATAATATTCTTATAAAGAAATAACCCCGCTGAAAAGCGGGGTTTTGTTTTGTCTTTTAGTTATTAGATTAAACTGTAATCACAGCTTGTGGATTCTGCCACGGTTCTTGACTGCTCTGACTATATTCATCGTGAGCATCGTGATAGTAGCGATAATAATAACCGCGAGTAGTATACAAACAATGATTGTATAAATAATATCAGACGAGTTATCCTCCTCGCCCATATCGGTTATCTCAGCAGAGGAAGAACAAGCTTTGACAAACTTCTCCTGCATATAGACATACACATCGCTCGGGATATTCGAGAAAGTGTAGCACTTGTTAAGATATTCCTCAGGCGGATAGATAAGCTCGCAGTTTCTGACTTCTTCGTCGAGCATTTCATAAGCGCCACTATTAGGTGTACCATAACCGATGTACTCAGCGTTTGCAAGAGCAATTTCCGGGTCACACATAAAGTTTATGAAAATTTCAGCGTACTCTTTATTCTGACAACAGGTTGGGATACACATAGCGTCGACGAAAAGGTTAGATCCTTCCTCTGGCAGACAGTAATCAAGGTCAGGATTATTATCCATCATTGTATAGATATCTCCTGCATAATAAGGTGCTATACCTGCCTGTGAACCTTCCATCTCGGTAAACACCTGATCCATAACATATTTTTTAAGGAGAGGCTTCTGAGAAACGAGTTTTTCGGTTGCTCTGTCAATATCATCGCGTGTAAATGTTTCAGCACCAGGGTTGATTTTGGGGTCGCAAAGCTGCATCGAAATAGCCATAGCGTCACGTGAGTTATTAAACATCAGTATCTTACCCGCGTTCTTTTCGTCCCACAAATCTTTAAAGCCGGTAACATCATCGTGCCCCAGTACCTTTGCGTTATATCCCAAAGCTACAACGCAGGTTGTGTAAGCTATAGAATACTCGCCCGTAGGGTCGTAAGACGAGGTTTTATATCTATCCATGATATACTTGTAATTAGGGATATTCTCAAAATCAATCTTCTCAAGCATCCCCTCTTCCCTTAATTTACTGACCATATAGTCAGACGGGATAATAACATCGTAAGAGGAGTTTGAGTTTGACAGGATATTGTACAGCTCTTCGTTTGTTTCGAAGTTAGTGTAATTAACTTTTATGTTGTATCTTTTCTCGAATTCTTCGATAACATCCAAGGTATCGTCATCTCCGTTTGAGATGTACTCACCCCAGTTATACACATTGATTTCGCCTTCATAACCGCCACTACTGCCACAACCTGAAAGGCACAGCGGAAAAGCTGCGATTACAAGACATAAAAGAACGCATATTATCTTTTTCATTTTCTACTCCAAAAAATAAATTATGCGTGCGTCTTCTTAGCCTCTTTGTCACTCCTGACATTTATGAGAACCAGGATAAGAAGAATCACAACGAACAAAATCGCCGACAGCGCATTAGCTTTAGGATTGATACGCTGGTGGGTCATTGTGTAAATCTGAATCGGCAGAGTCTGGAATTTACTGCCTCGTGTAAAGTATGTGATAACAAAATCATCTAAGCTGTAGGTAAAGCTGATGAGAAGACCGGAGAAAATTCCCGGCATAATCTCAGGAAGAACTACCTTAAAAAACGCTTTAACAGGACTACAGCCTAAGTCGAGCGCCGCTTCGTAGATACTGCTATCCATACGCTTGAGTCGTGGTGTAACATTTAAAATAACATACGGTGTACAAAAACCGATATGTGCTAAAAGCACAGTTACAAAGCCCATTTCAAAGCCCAGCATAGTACCAGCCATAGTAAACAGCAGCATCAGCGAAACACCTGTTACAATCTCAGGATTGATAATCGGAATGTTAGAAACATTCTGGATAATCGTTCTGTAGCCACCCTTGAAATTATAAATGCCGATAGCGGCTAAGGTACCTAAAACTGTCGCAATTAAAGATGCTAAAACAGCTACCAAAAGCGTGTTGTATAAGCTTTGCATAATCTGAGAGTCCTGAAACAGCGCGACATACCACTTGAGTGTAAAACCTTTCCAGACGGAGGTTTTACCGTCGTTGAAGGAATACGCGATGAGGTAAATAAGCGGCAAGTACAAAAACGCCATAATAAACCCGAAGTAAAGCTTGTGAGAAAACTTTTTCATACTATAGTCGCCTCCTCGTCACCAAATCTGTTCATAAACACAAGGAAGCCCAGAATTACTACCATCAGCACAAGCGCAATCGCTGAACCTGTGTGGTGGTCAGACTGGAATACTCGCTCAATGACATCACCTATCATAAACTGGGTTCCGCCTAAATACTGAGCGACTAAGAAAGTACTCGCTGTCGGCACAAAAACCATAGTGATACCCGAAATAATACCGGGTACTGACAGCGGGAAAATTACATTTTTAAACACATAGAATCTGCTTGCACCCAAATCCTGTGCTGCTTCAATAAGCGAATTATCAATTTTACTCATAACGGTGTGCAATGGCAAAATCATAAACGGCAGAAACTCATAAACCATACCTAAAATTGTAGCACCGGAATTACCGATAAGAGTAATATCGATACCGAAGAAATTAAGCATTGTATCAAGCGGACCGTAGTTTTGCAGAATAAGCACCCACGCGTAAATTCTGAGCAAAAAGTTCATCCACATCGGTACCATAATAAACATAATTATCATACTCTGCTTGTGCTCTTCGCATCTTGAAATCATAAAGCTCAGCGGATACGCAAGCACCAGACAAATGAATGTCGAAATAAGTGCTATCCACAAAGAGTACAAAAACACCTGAGAGTAGTCAGAAGCGTTCACAAACATTTCGAATGTGAAGTTGCCACTCTCGTCGGTGAAAGCATAGTAGATAACCATGCCGATGGGTACGATAGTAAAAAGAAGCATCCACAAAAGATACGGATATGCTGTCTTTTTAGTCTTCATCGGCTTCTCCTTCCTCCTCAATTACATTGAAGGTAGCCTTTGAAAAATCAAAGCTTATCGGAACGTATGTAGCAACCTGCTCGTCCTGATCGCTTTGCATAAGCCATTTTCTCTCGTCTGACTCTAAGATAATCTCGTTGTGCTCTCCCTTCCAGATAACAGACTCGATGTATACCTCATCTAAGTCTCCAACGCCGTCACCCGCGATGTGAAGTCCTGTCGGCGGTAAAATGATGTGAAGCTTAGTACCCTCTTCGAAGTATCTCTCAGGAATTTCGATTTCATTATCTTCGATAGTTACAGTAATAGTATTAGCCTCTTCATCACTGTATAAAACGGTTGTGAAAATCTCGTTATTCGGTAGCAGGAACATTTTCGGCATAATGTGGATGTTATATGGGTCCACAGTCATACCGATTGTTGAGCCGACTTTCTGGGCAACAGTTGAGTGGATAATCCACTGGCATTTGTTGCATTTTACGCTCATTTCATAGTGGACGCCCTTGAAGATAGTATCTTCAACAGTGCCGACAAGCACTGAGTCATCAGGAGAAACTACCTCGATGTCCTCAGGACGGATAACAACATCTACAGGAGAGTTCTTTGGGAAGCCTTTATCAACGCACTTTAATTCGTGACCGAGAATATTTACTCTGCAGTCTTCAAGCATAATACCGTTTAAGATATTAGCTTCACCAATAAAGTCGGCAACGAAAGCGTTAGCAGGCTCGTTGTAAATATCCGCAGGTGTGCCAATCTGAGCAATAGCACCGTTGTTCATAACAACAACTCTATCACTCATAGTCAGTGCCTCTTCCTGGTCGTGTGTTACATATACAAATGTTTTCTTTGTTTTCTGTTGGATTTTTTTGAGCTCAATCTGCATATCTTTTCGCAGTTTGAGGTCAAGTGCGCCAAGTGGCTCGTCTAAAAGCACAACATCAGGATCGCACACCAAAGCTCGTGCAATAGCCACTCGCTGCTGCTGACCGCCCGAAAGATTGTTAATCTTGCGTTTTTCATAGCCTTTGAGGTCAACAATAGCAAGCATATGCTTGACTTTATTTTCTATTTCAGCTTTTGTCATCTTCTTGAGTCGAAGGCCAAAAGCGATATTATCGTAAACATTGAGATGCGGAAACAGAGCATACTTCTGGAAAACGGTATTTACATTTCTCTTATATGGCGGGAGGTCGTTAATACGCTCCTCCTCAAAGAAAACATCACCGCTTTTAGGGTCAATAAAACCGCCGATAATTCTGAGCGTAGTGGTTTTACCACAGCCCGACGGGCCCAAAAGTGTAATAAACTCTTTGTCATAAATATCAAGGTTGATACCATTTAAAATGACTTCGTTTCCGTAGTCAAAAAAGATATCTCTAAGGGACACAATTACTTTTTTGTCCAACTTTCTACCCCCAATCATTTTACTTGCCGAAATACAAATTTCGTCAAATAAATTATAGTAGCAAGCCCTTTGTTTGTCAACGAATTTTAAGATAGTAAATATATAAATATATCAGGTATTTTTAGGTAAAATAACAAACACTTTTATAGAGAGCAAGCACAAAGAACAGTAACGTTTTTTGACAGTATTGTACATAAATTCAGCATTTTGCACATTAAACAGGGTTTTTTGTTGTTTAATCAACCATTAACACTCCGTTATTAGTAACAAATTGTCGAATTGTTTTTTGTGCACTTTGACAACAAACGCAGAATTTCGGACAATTTGTCTTTTTGCATTTTTGTTCAGGACATCTCCAAAAAGTAAATTTGCACATTATTAAGGTTACATTTTTGTCAAATATATGTATTTAATATTTCAAAATAAAGTTATATAATTATGCTAGGGTATTCTGCTGAGATAAAAGCAGGTATTTTATAATTTTGAAAGGAAGATTGATGTGAAAAGATTCAAAAGAACTCTCAGTCTGATCCTCAGCATTCTGATGATTGCTTCGATGGTTACAATCGTAGCTACTGCTCAGGCTTTTGCTGCAGAAACTGAGACAACACAGACAAGCGCTGTTACAAGTGCGGACAGCTTCTCATGGGATAACGCTTCTGTTTATTTCGTGCTTACTGACCGTTTTGTTAACGGCAAAACCTCAAACGACCACTCATACAACCGTCTTATCAACAAAGATGGCTCAGTTGTTACAAACAATATGCTCAACTCTGATGTAGCAACTTTCCACGGTGGTGACTTTGTTGGTCTTACAAGCAAAATCAAAGACGGTTACTTTGATGACCTTGGCGTTAACGCACTCTGGATTTCAGCTCCTTACGAGCAGATTCACGGTTATGTTATTGTAAACGAAGGTAAAAGTAACTCTGTTAAGCACTACGCTTATCACGGCTACTATGCTGCCGACTACACTCAGACAGACGCTAACTTCGGTACTGCTGCTGAATTCAAAACTCTCGTAGACACAGCTCATGAGCACGGTATCCGTATCGTACTTGATATCGTTATGAACCACCCTGGTTACAACACAATTTACGATATGTATGAGTATAACTTCGGTGCATTCAAAACAGGTTACGGCGACAACTATGCTTGGGACGCTTACTACAGCTGGAAAAACAACGCTAACTACCACGCTTCTATCGACTACAACTCAAGCTCTGCTGCTTCAGGCTGGGCTAGATGGTGGGGTCCTGACTGGCTCAGATGCGGTATCACAGGCCACACACCATTTGGCGGTGACGACCTCACAAAGTCAGCCGGCGGTGACCTCCCTGACTTCAAAACAGAGTCAAACGCTACTGTAAATGTTCCTACATTCTTACAGGATAAGTGGAAAAAAGAAGGCAGATACAACGAAGAGATGAATGACCTCAACACATTCTTTGCTACTGGCAAGTCAAAGACTGTCCGTAACTACCTCGTAGCCTGGCTCTCAGAATGGGTCAGAGATTACGGTATTGACGGTTTCAGATGTGATACAGCTAAGCACGTTGAGCTCTCTTCCTGGAAGGCTCTTTCTGATGAATGTACAAAGGCGCTCAACGAGTGGCGTGCTAACAACAAAGGCAAGGTTGAGGCTGCTTCCTGGACAGATGATTTCTGGATGACAGCTGAAGACTACGGCTCAGGTGTTAACAAAGACAACTACTTCACCCAGGGCGGCTTTGATTCAAAAATTAACTTCTCATTCACAGGTGGCGGCGGTGTTCCAAACTCAGGTTCTATCAACAACACATACGCTGACTACGCTAACAAGATCAACTCTGATCCTAACTTCAATGTACTTTCATACATTTCTTCGCACGATACTGCACTTTGCAGAAACGACCTCATCTATCAGGGTTCTGCATTCCAGCTCATGCCTGGTGCTATCCAGATTTTCTACGGTGATGAATCAGCTCGTCCGCTCGTTAACTCAAATGTCGGCGGTGTCGCAGACCATCTGCTGCGTTCAGATATGAACTGGAACAATATGAACAACGCTGTTCTTTCTCACTGGCAGAAGGTTGGTCAGTTCAGAAACAACCACATTGCTGTCGGTGCAGGTTCACACAAGAATCTCTCTGCTACAAGCGGTGTTGCTTTCGCAAGAGAATACAACAAAAACGGTGTCAACGACACAGTTGCTGCTGTTATCGCTGCTAACGCTAACACTAATGTTACTATTACTCTCGGCTCTGTTTTCGCTGACGGCACAATTCTTAAGAACACATACAACAATACTACTGCTACTGTTTCCGGCGGTAAGGTTTCATTTAACTCAGGTGCTAACGGCACTATCCTTTTAGAGGTTGAAGGTGCTGCTAAAACTCCTGATGTAACAGTTTCACACACAGGCGGAAACTTTGCTGACACACTTTCTATCACAGCTACTCTCAACGAGTATGCTACAAGTGGTACATACAAAATCGGTAACGCTGCTGCTGTTACATTCACAGGCTCAAAGACTTTCACAATCGGTGCTGACATGGCATTTGATGAGTCTGTTACAATCAAGTTCACAGCTACAGACGGTACAGAAACCAAAGAGCGTTCCTACACTTACACAAAGATTGACCCTAACGCAACACCATTCAAGTTCCCTACAGAGCGTACAACATACCTCGTTGATACTGCTAACTGGGGCAAGGCTAACTGCTACGCTTGGATTACAAGCGGTTCAAACAATGCACAGTGGCCGGGTGTCGTTATGACAGAAGCCGGTGAATATGAAGGTCACACAGTTTACTCATACGATGTTCCTGCTTCTATGACAAATGTTATCTTCAACAACGGCAGTGACACCTCCAAGACAGAAGACCTCACCTTCACCCCATACGCTTACTATGACAACGGCGCTAAAAAGTGGGTGAATGTTGATAAACCAACACCAACTCAGCCAACAACTGAGAAGCCAACTCAGAAACCTACACAGGCTCCAACTCAGGCACCTACACAGACTCCGACTCAGACTCCAACAACTGCTCCTACACCAGGCACACTCAAGCTCGGTGATGTTGACTTTGATAACACCATCGCAGTACTTGATGCTACAGTTGTTCAGAGATATGTTGCAAAATCAGTTGTACTCAACAATGATGCACTTTTAGCAGGCGATGTTGATAAAGACAACAATGTATCAGTTTTAGATGCTACAGCTATTCAGCGTTATGTTGCTAAGCTCTACGACCCATACGGTATCGGTGAGTATATAAACGGTTCACAGGAGCCTACAGAAGAGCCAACTCAGGCTCCAACTCAGGCACCTACACAGGCACCTACACAGACACCAACTCAGGCACCTACACAGGCTCCAACACAGGCCCCGACAACTGCTCCAAATCCAGACACTAACACAATCTACGTTGATATGGGTTACCAGTGTGATGCATACGCATATTACTGGGAAGACCAGGGTGGAGAGTATGTAGGTTGGCCTGGCGTAAAGATGGATCATGTATCAGGTAATATCTACAAGATTGAAGCTTCATCTAATTACAACAGAATCATCTTCAATGCTAATGGTAACCAGTCTGATGACCTCGAAGTTCAGGGTAACGGCTACATTTATTCAATGAGCTCAAAGAGCTGGTCAGTATACAACGGCAACGGCGGTAACGATAATCCTACACCTCCTGTACCAGGCAACTTTGACTTCTCAAATCCACGCACTATCGTTGTTATCGACGACGGCAACTGGGGTAATGTATGCATTCATTACTGGAACAGCTCTAGCGGTACAGTATGGCCGGGTGATCAGATGACTTCTATCGGTCAGCTCGATGGTCACAACGCTTACGCTTTCACTCTTGATGACCAGTACAGTAATTTTGTTATCAATATTGGTAGCGATTCAAACAAGTCTGCTGACTTGACTGTAGGTTCTGCATATCAGGCATTCAGAACCTCAAGCAAATCTATGGTTGACGCAAGCGCATACTTAAAATAAACATCAATCTTATAACATTTTGGGCACAGGGTAAAACCTGTGCCCTTTTTTATTCATTTGTCAATACTTGTCTTATACTATATATAAAACAGCTAAATAAATTGACAAACACCGAAAATGTTATATAATTAGATTATCTATATTAGTATAGTGGGTTATTGTGAGTTTTTATGCTTTCACCACTGAGGAGGTAGTTGACTTGTTCCAGATTTTCAAGGAACACAAAGGTTTCTCAAAACAAATCTTCCTGCTCGCTAAAAACGAGCTTATAAAAACATACAAAGGTGCTGTTATCGGTCCCTTCTGGGCGGTTATTAAGCCTGCCTTCACCCTCTTCGTTTATTGGTTTGCTTTCACTGTCGGTATCAAGGATCTGGGTGCTGTAAATGTTTCTATAAACGGCGAGTTCATCGCGACATTTGACCGTTTCACCTTTATGATTGTCGGTTTTATTCCGTGGTTTTTCATTTCTGACAGCATCACTCAGGGTGCAAAATCAATCAGGCTGAATCGTCAGTTTGTAACTAAGGTCAGCTTCCCTGTTTCGACCATCATTACCTATACATCTCTAGCAAGACTTTATGTGCATTTTCTGCTTTCAGCGATTATGTTCCTTTACATTTCCCTCATTTCAGGTGTTGGAGTGAGCATCTATAATCTGCAGTTCTTCTTGTACTGTCCGTTGATGTTTGCTTTCTTTGTGGTACTCGCGTGGTCAACCGCTCCGATGTCTGCATTCTCGGCTGACTTTGAAAACATGATTGTTTCAATCATGTCGGGTATTTTCTGGGTATCAGGTGTTATTTATAGTAGCTACGATTTTACATCAGGCTTCTTGAAGTATCTGATGCTTATAAATCCAATCAATTTCTTTGCAAACGGCTACAGAAACGCTTTCCTCTATCAGAGATGGTTCTTTGAATATCCGCTCGAGCTCGTTATCTTCCTTATTGAGTTCGCGGTAATTTTCGCACTCGGTATTTTCAATTACAACAGATTACGCAAGAGATTACCTGATGTACTCTAAGTGCTACAAGGAGAAAAATATGGAACAACCAATTATTTCTTTTAAAAATGTCAGTAAAGAATACACTCTTTACAAAAACGATAAAGAGAGATTCAAGGCGCTGTTTATTAAACCGAAAAACGCAAAAAAGAACAAGGCGCTCAAAAGCGTCAGCTTTGATATATACTCGGGCGAATCTATCGGTATCATCGGCGACAACGGCGCAGGTAAGTCAACTATCCTCAAGATGATTACAGGTGTAGCTCATCCTGACGAGGGCGAAATCGAAGTACACGGTAAGGTTGCCGCTCTGCTTGAACTCACAGCAGGCTTCTCAATGGAAATGACAGGTAGAGAAAACATATACTTGAAAGGCTATATCTTAGGCTTGAACGATGAATATATCCGCACTATCGAAGAAAGAATCATCGACTTTGCTCAGCTTGGGGACTATATTGACCAGCCTGTACGAACATACTCAAGCGGTATGAGAATGCGTCTGGGCTTTGCTATCAATGTAAACATAGAGCCTGATATTTTAGTTGTTGACGAGGCTCTTTCCGTTGGTGACGCTTCTTTCAAGAAGAAATGTAAAAGTAAAATCAACGAAATCATAGAAAGCGGAGTAACCGTACTTTATGTCAGCCATAACCAGGCAGGCGTTAAAGAGCTTTGTAAGCGTGCTCTCTTCATGAAAAAAGGTGAGCTGTTGTTCGACGGCGATGTTAACAAGGCTTACGAAGCTTACGAAGCAAGCAAAGCTAAAAAGTAATTATTATTCTTCAGCGAAATATTCCGCTCAGAGGTAAACTATGTCAAACAGTTTTTCTAAAAACGAGATTTTTATGTCAAGTGAATATCTCAAGGCGCACGGCACACTCCCTAAGGCAGGTACTGTGATTAATGTTATCGGTACTCACCTTTTGTGCGACTATATCGCTGACACTATCTCTGTTATTAACGATAAAACTGAATACAGATATACTGTGTATCAGGGAGAAAAACCCGATGCTCTTACAAGCACTGTTTCAACGCAGTGCTTTTTGTACTGTTTAGACCTGAGAAATGAGGACACCTACGCACTGATTGAGCTTTGCAAGGCACTCGACTATGCGTGCAAAATTAAGAACGCAAAGTTCATCGCTATGGTAATCATTCCTCCGCTCTCCAAAAGGCACGATGTTATGTCGCTGTCTGAAATTGAGCTTTCTAAGGTTTCTTCTGAAACTATCCTATCTGATGTTGAGAACACCCTCTCATCATACACAGACAGACTTGATATAAGAGAAATCCGTTTTGATAACTTCCTTGCTGAAGACAGCAACTATAACGCGCTTAATCTCACCGCTATCGCTAGTGATGCACTTTCTAGCGGTTGTGTTACTATTGACAGCGAGGACGCTTTCGACACAGTTTCCGCTATCAGTATTAGTGATGCCGTAAACGCAGTTTTCACTGTGCTCAAAAACGGAAAGCAGGGCAACATATACAATGCTTCGGGTGAGCCGATGTCGCTGTATGAGGCAAAATCCTTTGTATATAAAGCTTTGTGTAGTTATGGTATTACACTCGACTTTATGAAAAGCGACTCAGAGCAAAAGAAGAGTTTCCGTGTGCTTGACTGCGGTAAGATGATTTCAATCGGATACTCTCCTCTTTGTGATAACGAAACAAGACTTCTGTACGCTTTGTCAGGACTTCTCCCCGAAAAGTACGACATCATTACTGATAAGCTAAACTCGCTGTATAACGGTAAGCTCAACTACATCAGAGAGATGGAGCTTGAGCTACTAAGAGAAGTCGACAGAATCTGCAGAAGAAATAATATCCAGTACTTTCTCTCGGGCGGTACGATGCTCGGTGCTGTAAGGCACAAGGGTTTCATCCCGTGGGACGATGACATCGATATCGCGATGTTAAGAGAAGACTACGAAAAGTTTAAAGAAGTATGCATAACTGAGCTTTCTAAAAAATATCAGTACCAGTCTTTTACAAACAAAGACGGCTATCACTACTTCTTTGATAAGATAACAATAAAAGACACATACTTTTCAACGAAGTATTCCGACAAATTTGATATGCTCAAGGGCATTTCTATGGACATCTTCGTTTTTGACAAAACCTCTGACAACAAGTTTTTCCAGAAGCTCCATTTCAAAACGCTGATGGCACTCAGACTTATAACAAATGTCAGGTGGATAAATCACCCAAGAAAAGATAAAAGCTATCTGCTATCGAAAATCCTCCTCCCTATCCTGAGGATTTTCAAAACAGATACTTACTGTAAAGTTTACGACAAGGTACTGCGCCGATACGAAAAGCGCGATACTTCAACTGTTCTGCCTCCTGCTACTGACCACAAGTGGCGTGGAGTTATGCCGAAAAAGTGGTTTGAAAAGGTAGAGGACGCAGGCTTTGAAGATGTTATGTCCTATATTCCGATAGGCTATGACGACTACTTAAAACAGTGGTACTGTGAGGATTACATGGAACTTCTGCCACTTTGTAATCGCGTAGGCTCTCACGATTTCTACCGACTTGACATTGGAAACGAAATTTCAACTCTGGGTCAGGACGAATATATCAGACATTTTGACTACAAAGGCGAATTGCTATAAGGAGATTATCATGGTATTTTCAGTTATTCTTGCCGGCGGTACAGGCAACCGTATGGGCAATACAGACAAACCAAAGCAGTTTCTCACAATCAAAGATAAGCCTATCATCATACACACAATCGAGAAGTTTCTTTCACAGCCTAAGTTTGAGAAAATCATCGTGTTAACCCCACAAATGTGGATTGACCACACAAACCACATTATCTCAAAATACATCGGTGAGCGTGAAAAGGTTGTTGTCATCGCAGGCGGTGACACCAGAAACGAAACTATTATGAACTCTGTCGCATATATCGAGGAAAACTACGCTCTCGATGACGATACTATTATCGTCACTCACGACAGCGTCAGACCGTTTGTTACTCACCGCATTATTGAGGACAACATCAAGGCTGTTGAAGTTTACGGCGCTTGTGACACTGTTATCCCTGCTACCGATACTATCGTAGAAAGCGTTGACGGTAATATCATCTCAGCTATACCTGAGAGAAAGAATATGTATCAGGGCCAGACTCCGCAGTCATTCAAAGCCAAAAAGCTCAGAGATATTTACCTCTCCTTAACTGATAAGGAGCGTGATATTCTCACCGACGCTGCTAAAATCCTCGTTATGAAAGGTCACGATGTGCACCTTGTAACAGGCGAAACCTATAACATAAAGATCACTTACCCTTATGACCTGAAAATCGCAAGGTCACTTTTAGAGGAAGAGGAAAATGATTAATACAATTTACAGACTGAGTGCTCCAAGACGATTCGAAATCGACTTTGAAGACATCAGCTTTTCTAACAATTGCATAGTCAGACCGACTCACCTGTCGATTTGTAACGCCGACCAGCGATACTATCAGGGTACCCGTGACGCAAAGGTCCTCAAAGAAAAGCTCCCGATGGCACTTATCCACGAGGGTGTCGGCGAGGTCGTTTACGATAAAAGCGGTACTTTTAAAGCAGGCGACAAGGTTGTTATGATACCAAATGCTCCGACTCAAAGTGATGACTACATCGCTGAAAATTACCTTGAGAGTAGCAAATTCTGCGCTAGCTCAAAAGACGGTTTTATGCAGGAATTCGTCGAGATTTCCCCTGACAGATTAGTAAAGCTCCCCAAAGGCATCAACCTTGATGTCGCGGCTTTCACCGAAATTGTCAGTGTAAGTGTACACGCTATCTCGCGCTTTGATAAAATTGCTCATCAAAGACGAGAAACAATCGGTGTATGGGGCGACGGAAACCTCGCATTCATAACTTCTTTGTTTTTAAAAACTATGTTTCCAGAGACTAAGGTTTATGTATTCGGTATCAGCAGAGAAAAGCTATCCGACTTCTCCTTTGTTGACGAAACTTTTCTAACTACGGAAATTCCCGACTCTCTCAGAATTGACCACGCTTTCGAATGTGTGGGAGCAGGTGGCTCTCCCGTAGCTATCGAGCAAATTATAGCCTACATTCGCCCTGAAGGCACTATTGCTATAATGGGAGTATCTGAATATCCTGTTCCTATCAACACCAGAATGATTCTCGAAAAAGGACTGAGAATGTTCGGTACCAGTCGTAGTGGTAAAGAAGATTTCGAGAAAACTGTAGAGATGTATCAGAAACACCCACAAATCGTCAGATATCTCACCCACATCATCGGTAATATCGTAAATGTCAGCTCTTTTGCAGATATGAAAAATGCATTTGAGCTCGACACAAGAAAAGCTTTCGGCAAAACTATAATGCATTGGAACCCATAATACAACATATATTTAAGGCATACCCTGAATTTCAGGATATGCCTTTCTTTTTGATTGACAAGATGATAATACTTTGGTATAATATTATAGTTGATGAGCGAATCGATCACCAACACAAATTGGGATTAAGCTGACAGTAATATTCTTCTGAATCTAAGCTCCCGCTCGGTGTACTCTCCCGTGTAAAAATACAGAGAAAAACTTAATATGCGGATATGGCGGAATTGGTAATGTAGCGACCGCTGCCGGTGGCAGATTAAGGGAGCGAAATGCTGTGTGGAATAACGAGTTATGACGAACACTTTAGTGTGAAGTCAAAACGACTATATTTCAGACTGGACGACGCGTATGGTTCTGTCTACGCCCCCTCGGTGTACTTGCAAATCAAGTTCACTATCCTGCATAAACAATGTGGATTAAGCAAAACGCTCCACCTCGGACACTCCGGCCGTGTAAAATCTACGGAGTAAAAACTTAATATGCACCTGTGGCGGAATTGGCAGACGCGTATGGTTCAGGTCCATATCTTTTCACGAAGGTGCAGGTTCAAGTCCTGTCAGGTGCACCAAACGATATAAATCCGAACCCATCTAAAATAAGAATGGGTTCGGATTTATTTATTCGTGCAGATCATTAATGATAATCTCAAATACAGTTAATATATTAATATTAAGTTTTAATTACTTATAAAATTTCATATAGTTTTTCGCACAAAAATTTTTCAATCTCTTTTCTGCCAAACTTTTCATCAAGCTTTTCATTTATATCTGGCCTTAAAAATACTCGCAACAACATCAATTGGTCTTCAAACGCTGTTTTTAAACCAGATACTATACCAGATGCTTTTGTCAACGGAATACTACTTTTATCATATCGTAAAATTCGTATATCATCCCCTAATTTATTTCCAGGTGTTTCATTAGGCATATCAATTAAAACTAATGGACCGTAGTTTTCGCTTATTTCTGAAATATCATATTCTATTATTAATTCATGTTCAATCTGATTTCTAATAGTATGTTGTTTTGAATAAGTTAATCCAGCAAATTTTTTACAAATTTCGTTTGAATGAGAATACCCTGAATTTTTGTCTAATACTAGAATACTTTTATAGCGTTTTTGCCCCTTTAAATTTAATTGATCAATTGAACATTTAATCGCTAATGAATTATCCTCATTTGTATGATTAAGAATTATCGCTTGTATATCTTTTTTAGATGCATTATGAAAATTCATTGATAAATCTTCAACGAACTCATTATTATTAACCGTAAAAAATATATGTTTTAGAAGTGCGGCATTAGCTCTATTTGGATCGCTCCAATAAATTCTTTTAAACAACCAATATCTATTAGTAATAATTTGCTCAGCAGACGTAATTCCAGGTTGCCTTAAACAAAACTCGCTATCTATTATAGACATACTCTTAAACAAATCGTCGGTATCAATTTTATAAGTTAATCCTATATGATGCGAATCTCTCATCATATAATCAACAATTCTTACACCCACAGAAGAATTCAAAATATAGTTTAATACTTCTAAAGCTTTATTTCTTGCTTCTTTACTTTCCTTACCAAAAATCACATACTCGATATCTGATATATTAATCTTATATTCCCCGAACAATTCATCAATACAGTCAACAATGCTTTTATGTGAAACTATACTTTCTAAATTCACAAGTTTATGAAAAAGTTTCCTAGGCGTAATTTCATCAAACAGTTCTTTTTCTTGTGTTTGTAATTCATTTATTGCATATGAATACGGAAAATTAGACAAACTTGACAATAGTGCAGAGAGTAAACCTATTATCACATATTTCTCTGAAAGGAATTTAGCATATTCCTTATTCCTCAACAAAGCCAACATTGCCTTACGCATTAGTTCATAAGTACCTAGAGAATGTTCATATCTAGTATGATTAGCACCTGGAAAAGTTGTGGCGCCTTCTAATAGCTGTGGAACATCCATAAGACGCAAAAGCATATCATGCTTAGACAATTTTCTCATGCGGCGTGATAAATAAGCAGAATTAATAGGTAGCAAAACTTGACCAATACTTTTACTCGCCTCAGATAATTCATCTAAACGGAAAATCTGATTACTTGTTGGTCTTAAATGTTCGATATCTATCGCTATATCACTTATAGACGAATAACTGTTTTCGGATAATTTTTCATAAAGACGATCCAAATTCCAATAATCGAATTTAAAACAATCGCAAGATTTAATATTTTCTATTATCTCTTTTAGCGTTTTTACAGTACTAAATATATCCCAACTAGGTTGGAGAGTACAAAAATCATCGTAGGTTATTTCAGTATTTTTTATTTTTTGAACATTATTTGGCATATAACCCCATGTACCAATTACACGAGTCGTACTAAATTTTTTAGGATGGATAGTTTTTCCAGCTCCTAAATCACCGATTACTGCAAGAAACTCGCCATCAGCATCAGACTTAACAAATATATTCTTAGGTGCTATATCGCAATGATAAAAGCTGTTATTATGAAGATAATCGATTCCATTAATTATCTGAGCAAGCAACAGAAATACTGCTTCTTCATCTCTAAAAATTTGCATACATAATTCTTTATTTTCATCTTTAAACAAAACTTCTAAATTAGGACCTTCTATAAACTCTGTAACTGTATATGGTATAGATATCGTATCTGTATCATTAGGATTAATCTTAACCTTGTAATAATTACCGTCTATAACTTTTAATATATTTTGATGATTGAATCGTGATATATTCTCAATCTCAATGTCGAAATTATCTTTAGAAACATAGCCCCAGTCTTGAACTAAATCATCTCTGAAAGCAAAAAACTTAATAGCCCTTTTAGCATAAACAGCAGTATCTTCGCTGAACTTTTGGTTTGCTGCATATACAATTCCAGATCCCCCTTGTCCAACTGGGGTAAAGCCATTAGATTCATCAGGAATAAATAAATATTTTTCTCCTAAACATTTTTCATTAATATCTAAAATTTTTTCTCTTAAGCTATTCATAAATTCACCTACAATATTATACATATACATATATACTTTCGTGAAAATCATACAAAATAATACAAATTTTGTCAATAACCAAATAATATATTACAAAAAGTTTATTTTTTGTATAGATGCATTATATTTGACTCTTTCAACTAAGAAGATTTCTTTATGGTTTATCTAGCTTTAATACTTCTAGATATCTTTTAATAAACACAATAAATTGATCGCAATTAACACTTATTACTTTCACTATAACTTACATTTTAAATTTTATTTATTCTAGTTTAGTATGATATCATAAACAAACCACATGACTTTATATATCCATAGTACAATAAAAGCAACCCTTATTTCTTGCTGGAATAAGGGCTGCTTTTGTTATATCTCTTTACAAGAGTTTCTCTCAACAATTTTACATGGGAGCTTTATTCTCATTGGGACAGGAACCGCTTGTTTGCCTTCTGTTATCAAACTGTACAATGTTGATACTCCATAGAGTCCCATTGCATAAACAGGGGCGTTCATTGTAGTAAGTGGTGGGTTTGTGTAGTTTGTGATTTCAGTGTTATTAAATCCAACGATAGATACATCATCAGGCACTTTATAACCATTTTCTTGTAAAGCACGCATAGCACCGATTGCTATAGGGTCGCTTGCTGCGAAAAATGCTGTTGGGATGTTGCCACTTTCTATCATCAATTTTGTAGTGTTGTAGCTCGACTGAATATTAAACTGTGTCATTCCTACATAGTCCTTATACTCAACTTCACGCTTCTCGCAAAAATCTTTGAAATAGCTGAAACGCTCATCAGGGATAGATGAATTATCCTCGTCAGTCTGTATCCCACCCAAAAAACCTATTCTTCTGTGACCTAAACTGTAGAGATATTCCATAGCAGAATTAACTGCCTGCTTAAAATCGAGTGTTATAGATGTAATTTCAACATCATCAACAGGCATATCAAGAACTGCTAAGTTAGATGTAATAGCTTTAAGCTCGTTAAGCTCTTGTTTACTAAACTTACCTAAACATAAAATGCCATCAACTTCTTTTAGCGCTGTAAGATAATCGGAATCAGACTTAAACTTTCTTATCATATTTATCTTATTTTTTGCACAGCACTCTTCTATACCAAGACGCATCATCAGGTAGTACTGGTCTTCCATCTCTTGTGCTGCAGAAAACCACTGAAGTATTCCTATAGTGCAGTTAGACTTTGATACAATCTTCTTTTTCTTGATATATCCAAGTTCGTTAGCCGCATTAAGCACTCGCTGTTTAGTTTCAGGGGAAGTACTAAGTGTAGAGTCATTGTTAAGAATTCTGGATACTGTAGCGACAGAAACATTAGCTTTATCTGCCACATCACGAATTGTTGCCATATATATCAACCTCTTTTCTGATTTTATTATAGTGAATGTTTACTAAAAAATCAAGTAAAATTTTAGTAAAAACGCAGAAAGTGGTTGTTTTAACTAAAAACGGAGTAAATTTTAGTAAACTTCTATTGACATTTTAGTAAACATTGAATATAATTTAGTTAACAAAGGAGATATAAACCAAATATATTAACAAATAAAAAGGGTGAGGAAAATGATCAATTCAGTAACAGCTTTAGAAAACTTTAAAAACAAAGAGTACGACAATCTTTTAAAAGACATCTATGTTGATGACAGCGTACTCGACTATCAAAGACTTAGATACATACAGGCAATTATGCAGTACGAAACACTTTTCTGTCAGGATAACATTAGTATCTTTAGTGCACCGGGCAGAAGTGAGGTTTGCGGTAACCACACAGACCATCAGCACGGTAAGGTGCTCGCCACTTCAATCAACCTGGACACAATCGGCATTGCCGCTAAAAACAACAGTAATATCGTTAGAGTGGTTTCAAACGGCTATGACATGATTACAATCGATGTCAATGATCTTGAAATCAGAGAAGACGAAGCAGGATGTACAGAAGGTCTTGTTAGAGGTGTATTAAGAGGTATAAAGGACAGAGGTTATGAGTTAGGCGGTTTCAACGCTTATACAACAAGTGATGTTCTTATCGGTTCAGGTCTTTCATCTTCTGCCGCATTCGAAAACGTAATTGGAACAATCGTTTCAGGACTTTTCAACGATATGAAAATCGACCCAATCACCATCGCTCAGATTTCACAGTTTGCAGAGAATGTTTACTTCAAAAAGCCTTGCGGATTGATGGACCAGATGGCATGTTCTGTTGGCGGTATGATAAACATCGATTTTAAAAATCCTGAGAAGCCAATCGTAAACAAGATTGATGTTGACTTTGAAAAATACAACTACAGCCTTTGCATAGTTGACACAAAAGGTTCACACGTTGACCTTACAGATGATTATACTATGATACCGCTTGAAATGAAAAAGGTCGCTAACTACTTTGGTAAAGAAGTGCTTAGAGATTGCGATTCAACCAAGTTCTATCTCCATTTAAACCAAATTAGAAAGTTTGCTGGTGACAGAGCAACACTCAGAGCTTTCCACTTCTTCAAAGAACAGCAAAATGTTGACGATGCTGTTGCAGCTCTCAGACACGATGACTTTGATGAGTTCTTAGCAGTAATCAAGAAATCAGGTAACTCATCATTCAAATATCTTCAGAATGTTTACGCAAGCAGAGACATTCAACATCAGAATGTTTCAGTAGCTTTAGCACTCAGTGGCGGACTTCTCCTACATTACGGTGTAGCAAGAGTTCACGGCGGTGGTTTCGCAGGAACAATTCAGGCGTTCGTACACAACGACTTTGTTGATAACTACAAAGGGTTCATCGACTCAGTGTTTGGAGAAAACTCCTGCCGTATATTAAAGGTTAGAAACCACGGTAGCATCAAGGTAATCTAAGAGGTAATTGATATGAAAATATTAGTTCTCGGCGGAGCAGGATATATCGGCTCACACACAGTTTACAGACTTATTGAACAAGGTCATCATGCAGTTGTCTTGGATAATCTTGAAACAGGTTACGAAAAAGCAGTACACAAAGACGCTAAGTTTTACAAGGGTGACCTTCGAAACAAAGCTGACATTGATAATGTTCTGGATTTAGAAAAAGACATTGATGCGGTTATCCACTTTGCAGCTAACTCACTCGTTGGCGAAAGTATGGTAAAACCTCTCAAATACTATGATAACAATATCTACGGCACAAAGGTTTTGCTTGAATCTTTAGTCAGCCACGGTATCAAAAACATCGTATTTTCTTCAACTGCCGCTACATACGGCGAACCTGTTAACACTCCAATCTTAGAGAGTGACCCAACAGTTCCTACAAATTGCTACGGTGAAACCAAAAGAGCGATGGAGAGAATGTTTTACTGGACAGAAAAAGCTCATGGTATCAAATACGTTTCACTGAGATACTTCAACGCTTGCGGTGCTCACATAGACGGAAACATTGGCGAAGCACACAACCCTGAATCACATCTTATTCCAATCATTTTGCAGGTAGCAAATGGAACTCGAGACCACATCAGTATTTTCGGTACTGATTATGATACAAAAGACGGTACTTGTATCAGAGATTATATTCATGTAACTGACCTTGCACAGGCTCACATCTTAGCTGTTGAGTATCTCTTAAACGGTGGAGAAAGCGATATCTTCAATCTTGGAAACGGAGTAGGTTTCTCGGTAAAAGAAGTTATCGAAACAGCAAGAAAAGTCACAGGTAAAGAAATCAAAGTAGTAGAAGAATCAAGACGAGCAGGTGACCCTGCAGTACTGATTGCTTCCAGTGAAAAAGCAAAGCGAGTGCTCAACTGGAAACCACAGTACGACGACCTTTCAACAATAATTAAAACAGCCTGGAAATGGCACAGTACTCATAAAAACGGATATATGTAAAGTCATATAAGGGGCGGTATTTTTATGAAAAGTATTTACAGTCAGATAATAAGACTTGTTTCTTACGGCATAAACGTTGGTTTAATTGAGTCGGAAGACAAAATATATGTTACAAATTCACTTATGGAAATCATGGAACTTGACGAACCTGACGGCGATTTCGATATAGCACTCACAGATGATAACGTTGATGATCTTGAGGATATACTGAAAAATCTTCTTAATATGGCTTATGAAAAGGGTTTGTTCCCTGAAAACACAGTTACATACAGAGATTTGTTCGATGTAAAGCTGATGAACACAATGATAAAACGTCCATCAGAAGTTATCAAAGACTTTTGGGACTATTACGCAGTATCTGCAAAAAATGCAACAGATGCTTATTACAAGCTCAGTTGCGACAGCGATTACATCAGAAGATACAGAATTAAGAAAGATTTGAAATGGAAAGCTCAGACCGAATACGGTGAGATAGATATCACAATAAATCTTTCTAAACCTGAAAAAGACCCAAAGGCTATAGCACAGGCAAAACTTCAAAAACAGTCAGGTTATCCTAAATGCCTTTTGTGTAAAGAAAACGAAGGCTATAAAGGTAGAATAAATCATCCTGCTAGACAGAATCATAGAATCATCCCCATTGAAATAAATCACGAGGACTGGTTTATGCAATACTCACCATACGTTTACTACAACGAACACTGCATCGTATTTAACAGTAAACATACACCTATGGTGATAGATAACACGATATTCTCTAAATTGTTAGATTTCATTTCCTTATTCCCTCATTACATTATCGGCTCAAACGCCGACCTTCCGATTGTGGGCGGTTCAATTTTGACACACGAACACTTTCAGGGTGGCAGATACGAATTCGCCCTCAATCGTGCAGAGGTTGATAGAACTTTCAAAATCGAGGGTTTTGAGGATGTAGAGTGTTCAGTAGTTAAATGGCCTATGTCAGTAATAAGACTGAGCAGTAAGTATAAGGAAAACATCACACCACTCGCTTGCCACATCTTAGAAAAATGGAGAGCATACACAGACGAAGAAGCTTTCATCTTCGCTCAGACAAATGGTGAGATACATAACACAATCACACCAATCGCTTCAATGAAAGACGAAAAATTCATCATAGACTTAGTCTTGAGAAATAACATCACAACTGATGAACATCCATTCGGTGTTTATCATCCACACGAAAAACTTCACCACATCAAGAAAGAGAACATCGGTTTGATCGAAGTTATGGGTCTGGCGGTATTACCATCAAGATTGAAGAAAGAAATCTCTTTACTTAGAGAAGCTATTCTAAGTGGAGCTGACATATCAAATATTAAAGAAATCAGCAAGCACGCTCTATGGGTATCAGAATTTCTCAAAAACTACGACAATGTAAATGAAGAAAACATTGATGACATCATCAAAGCTGAAATCGGAAAAGTGTTCTTGGAAGTACTCAAAGACGCAGGAGTATTCAAGAGAACTGAGGACGGACAAAAAGCTTTTGACAGATTCATAGCCACATTATAGGAGAAACATTATGGCGATTATCACAATACATCCTTTCGGTACAGATAAAAACGGCAATATGGTAAATTGCTACACAATCATAAATAAAAAAGGAGCAAGCGTAACGCTCAGCTCACTCGGAGCATCAGTAGTATCAATCAAGGTTCCTGATAAAAACGGTATTATGACAGATGTAGTGCTCGGTTACGATACTATAGATGGTTACGAAAAAGGTACAGAATACTTCGGCGCTACAATCGGCAGATGTAGTGGACGTATTAAAAACGGATGCTTCAGCCTCAACAGAAAAAAGTACAATCTCCCTATCAACAACGGCAACAATCATCTCCATGGTGGTTTTGATAGTTTCAGCCGAAAGATGTGGGATGTAAAAATGGACTGTGGCGATGTTGTGTTCAGTCTTGTATCTCCTGATGGCGACGAGGGTTATCCTGGAGAAATGAAAGTTACTGTCAGATACTCATTCGATGATAACAACGTACTGACAATCAAGTACGATGCGACATCAGACCAAGACACAATCTGCAATCTTACAAACCACTCCTACTTCAACTTAAACGGTCACAACACTTCATCACTTGCCGACCACACCTTAAGCATCAACGCATTAAACTATCTCGAACTTGATAGCGAACTGATTCCTACCGGAAAACAAACGAAGGTGAATAACACTCCATTTGATTTCACAGTAGAGAAAAACTTATTTGATGCTTTAAAAGAAGAACACCCACAGCTTACTACAGCAAAAGGTTTTGACCACAGCTTCATAGCACCTAAAGAAAAAGATGTCTTAAGCTTTATGGCTAGTGCTACAGGTTTAAAAAGCGGTATAACACTTGATTGCTATTCAACTCAGCCGATTTTACACCTCTACACAGCAAACTACGTGGATACAGAAAACGGTAAAAACAAATCTTGCTACAAAAACTACAGCGGTTTTTGTATGGAAGCTCAGGGATACCCCGATGCAGTTAATCACAAGAATTTCCCAACCACAGTGCTAACAGCTAAAACACATTACAACCAAACAACTAAATTTGCTTTTTCAATAAACAAATAATAAGGAGGAAATGAAATGATTATCAAAAAACATTACGAAGACCTGAATGTACTACACGAGAACACTTTAGACAATCGTTCTTATTACATTCCTGCTTCAAAACTCACTGATAATCTTGATGAACACAGAGAAAGCTCGGACCGATTCTTGCTTTTGAGTGGTGAGTGGAACTTCAAGTATTTCAAGAGCGTTTATGATTTACAGAACAAGTTCTACGAGCTTTGCGACAGCAACGAGGATTTCATCAAGGTAGCTGTTCCGTCAGATTGGCAGAACTACGGTTTTGATTATGAACAGTACACAAATGTTGAGTATCCTATCCCGTTTGACCCACCATTTGTCCCTCACGAAAACCCTTGCGGTGCTTATGTGAAAGAGTTTGATTATCATACAGACGATAATGCAAACAGGGCTTTCTTGAACTTTGAGGGTGTTGACTCTTGCTTCTATGTATGGCTCAACGGTCACTATGTAGGCTACAGTCAGGTTTCTCACTCAACAAGCGAGTTTGAAATCACACAATTTCTTACAGAAGGCAAGAACAAACTTGCTGTTTTAGTTCTCAAGTGGTGTGACGGCACTTATCTTGAAGATCAGGACAAATTCAGAAAGAGCGGTATCTTCCGTGATGTCTACATTCTTAACAGACCACAGAAAGCAGTTTTTGACTACTTCACAACCACTAACATC
Organism: Ruminococcus sp.; assembly: GCA_017410265.1. Taxonomy (GTDB): domain Bacteria; phylum Bacillota; class Clostridia; order Oscillospirales; family Acutalibacteraceae; genus Ruminococcoides. The sequence continues at coordinate 124,736 of JAFQRC010000012.1, forward strand.
AAGGAAGGTAAAACAGATGTTGAAATCGCAGTGAACTTCATCGACGAAGAAATCACACCGCTTTCAATTTCATTGTATGATGCTAACAACAACCTCGTTGGCAAAGCTACTGAAAAAGTTGACAACGATAGTTCATATCAGCAGGTATTCGCAATCGAGGTTTTAAACCCTACATTATGGAATCCTGAAGAGCCATATCTCTACACTCTTATCATCGAGTCAGAAAACGAAGTTATCACTGATAAGGTTGGTATCAGAGAGATATACATTAAAGACGAGATTCTCTACCTCAATGGTCAAAAAATCAAATTCCGTGGTGTTAACCGACATGATTCTGACCCTGTAACAGGCTTTACAATCAGCTTAGAGCAGATGAAGAAAGACTTGTTTATGATTAAAGCTCACAACTTCAACGCTATTCGTACAAGTCACTATCCTAACTCACCTGTTTTCTATCAGCTTTGCGACAAATACGGCTTCCTCGTAATTGATGAAGCTGACCACGAAAGCCACGGTGTTGCAGAGATTTTCTACAAGAATAACGCTTGGGAAAACCACTGTGAAATGTGGAACATTCCTTTAGCTGATAACCCTGTATGGTTAGAGCCGACTATGGACCGCACTCAGAGATGTGTACATAGAGATAAGAACAGACCATCTGTTGTTATCTGGTCAATGGGTAACGAAAGTGCTTACGGTTACTGCTTCGAAAAAGCATTAGAGTGGACGAAGGTATTCGATCCTACTCGTCTCACTCACTACGAAGGTGCTCACTACAGAAATCACAGCAAAAAGTATGACTTCTCAAATCTTGACTTCTACAGCAGAATGTACCCATCATTCGAAGAAATCGACGATTTCCTTATGGGCAACTACAGAAAGCCTTACATCACCTGTGAATACAGCCACGCAATGGGCAATGGTCCTGGAGATTTTGAAGATTACTTCCAGGTATTCCACGCACACGACAACATCTGTGGTGGTTTCGTTTGGGAATGGTGTGACCACGCTATCTACAAGGGTATGGGTGAAAACGGAAAGCCTATCTACTACTACGGTGGTGACCACAACGAGTATCCTCACTTCTCAAACTTCTGTATGGATGGTCTTGTATATCCTGACAGGACACCACACACAGGCTTACTTGAATACAAAAACGTTCATCGACCACTCAGAGTAAAAGAGTTTAATCAGAAAAACGGCAGACTTGTTCTTCACAACTATATGGATTTTGTAGACGCAAAGGATTATGTAAATCTCCGCTACGAAATCAACTGTGACGGCAAGATTATCTGCTCAGAAACTATTGACGAACTCCCATCAATCCCTCCACACAAAGAGGTTGGTCTTACACTCAACCTTGACATTCCTGAAAAAGGAAAGTGCTATCTCGTAATTTATGCAGAGCTCAAAAATGCTACTGAGATTTTAGCAGACGGTTATGAACTCGGTTTTGAAGAAATCGCACTCGAAAACGAAGACCCAAGAAACCAGAAAGCAGTTTTAATCAAAGATAATTTCGGAAAAGCAGACGGTAACATAACTGTTGAAGAAACTGACAGATTCCTCTTTGTAAAGGGTCACAACTTCAACTACACATTCAATAAGCTCACAGGTCTTTTCGATAGACTCAGCAAAAACGAAAAAGAAATGCTCACACAGCCGATGGATATCAACATTTGGCGTGCTCCAACAGATAACGACAGACACCTAAAGTCCGAGTGGTATCGTGCTCATTACGACAGAGCTACAGAGAGAGCATATGAGACTACATACAACCTTTCTGATAATGAGCTCACTATCGAAACTGAAATTTCACTTTCTGCTGCTCCTGTACAGAGAATGCTTACATTAAAAGCAGTATGGACAGTAAAATCATCTGGCGAAATCGAAGTTAATATGGATGTTCGCAGAAACACAGAGTTCCCTGAACTTCCAAGATTTGGTCTCAGACTTTTCACTCCAAAAGAAATGAATCAGGTTACTTACTACGGTATGGGTCCTTGTGAGAGCTACAGAGATAAACATCGCACTTCTTTCCACAGCGAGTTTACTGATACAGTAGAAAACTTACACGAAGACTACATCAGACCTCAGGAAAACGGTAGCCACTTCGATTGTGATTTCATCACTCTTTCAGATAACGAGAGAAGTATCACAGTAACAAGTGACAAAGCTTTCTGCTTCAACGCTTCACCATACACACAGGAAGAACTCGAAAACAAGAAACACAACTTTGAGCTTGAGCCACATGGAAGCACAGTTCTTTGTCTTGATTATGCACAAAACGGTATTGGCTCCAACAGTTGCGGACCTACTCTTCTTGAAAAATACAGATTTGACGAAGAAGAGTTCAAATTTAATTTAAAGCTTGTATTCTAAAAATGATTGGTACAATTACAGATAAGGAGAATTATCATGGCTGAAAAGAAATATTTAAAATGGTATAACAAGGTCGGTTACGGTTCAGGAGACGTTGCCGGTAATGTGATTTATGCATTCCTTACATTCTTCCTGATGATTTATCTCACAGATACAATCGGACTCAACGCAGGTATCATTGGTACATTGATGGCTGTATCAAAAATCTTCGATGGTTTTTCAGATATTATTTTTGGTTCATTCATTGACAAAACAAAGTCAAAAATGGGTAAAGCCAGACCATGGATGTTCTTCGGCTTCTTCGGTTGTGCGGTACTTCTTGTAGCTACCTTTGCAATCCCTACAAGCTGGGGCGATACAGCACAGTACGCTTACTTTTTCATCGTTTACACACTCTTAAACGCAGGTTTCTACACAGCTAACAACATCGCTTATGGTGCACTTACTGCTCTTGTAACAAGAAACGGTTCTGAGAGAGTTCAGCTTGGCACATTTAGATTCATCTTTGCTACTGCAACAAGTATGACAATTCAGGCTATCACTGTTGGTGTTGTAGCATTCTTAGGTAACGATGCAGCTGCTTGGAGATGGATGGCTATCATCTACGCTGTAATCGGTATTATCACAAACACTATTGCTGTATTCTCCGTAAAAGAGCTTCCAGATGACGAAACAGGTAACGATGAAGCTGTTAAGTCAACTGATGCAAAGCCTGAAAAGAAGTACTCTTTTAAGCAGTCAATGAAGTTACTTGTTACAAATAAGTACTTTGTTATTCTCTGTGCAACATACATTCTTACTCAGCTTTATACCGCTATGACTGGTATGGGTATTTACTATATGAAATACATCTTAGGCGATGCAAACCTTCTCGGAACATTTTCGGTTGCAATAAACATCCCCATGATTATCGGTCTGATTTCAACACCAATCCTTGTAAGCAAATGCAAGGGTATGTATAAACTCAACATTGTAGGATATATTGTTTCTTGCATATTCAGAGTATTAGTTTTAGTTGGCGGATATATTGGTAGTGTTCCAATGATGCTCATCTGTTTAGCAATCTCAACTCTTGGTATGGGTCCTCTTCAGGGTGATATCAATGCTCTCATCGCTGCAGCATCTGACTATACATACAAGAAAGACGGCATCAGAATTGACGGCACAATGTTCTCTTGTACATCACTCGGCGTTAAAATCGGTGGCGGTATCGGTGTAGCAATCTCAGGTTGGTTACTCGAAGCTGGCGGATACATTGAAAACGCTTTAGTACAGCCACAGTCATGTATCAATATGCTCAACTTCATCTACCTCTGGTTACCACTCATTATCAATGTAGCTATTCTTGGCTTACTCTTCTTCCTCAACGTTGAAAAAGCAAACAAAGAACTCGACAAAAAAGCTACAACAATCAACGCTTAATACTTTTCTATGTAATACCCCAATAACGACACCCCGCTGATAAACACCAGCGGGGTGTCGTTAATTATAAGTTCAAAAACTGGTATATTGAATTACAAACACCAAAATGATATAATACATATAATCTGAGGTGGTATAATGAATTTTTTACACGTTAAATATGCTCTCACAGTGGCAAAAACTGGGTCGCTGAGTAAGGCGAGCGAAGAACTTCTCATTGCTGTACCAAATATAAGCCGTTCAATAAAAGAACTTGAGGCTGATCTTAACATAACAATATTCGAGAGAACCACTAAGGGTATGCAACTTACCCTTGAGGGTGAAGAGTTTCTCGGTTTTGCAAAAGGCATTCTTGAACAAATTGATCAGGTTGAAAACTACTACAAACACGGTGCCCCACAAAAACAGAAGTTTTCTATTTCAGTTCCGAGAGCTTGCTATATCTCCGAAGCTTTTTCACAGTTCTCTAAAAGTCTTACAAAGGATGCCGCTGAAATTTTTTATAAAGAAACTAACTCACAGCGTACCATACACAATATACTAAAGCACGATTACAAACTCGGCATAATCAGATACGCTGGAAACTATGACAAATACTTCAAAACTATGCTCGAAGAAAAAGGTCTTTGCTATGAGCTTGTTACAGAATTCAGCTATTCTCTTATCATGAGTGCAGACAGCCCCCTTGCTCATAAAGAATACATAACTTTTGATGACCTTACAGAATACATAGAAATTGCACACGCTGACCCGTATGTACCGTCTATGCCACTTTCAAAAGTAGTTAAAGAAGAACTACCTGACAATATTGACCGAAGAATTTTTATCTTCGAACGAGCAAGTCAGTTTGATTTACTTTCTAATAACCCTGAAACTTTTATGTGGGTATCCCCTGCTCCAAAAAAGCTACTTGAAAGATATAATCTTGTACAACGAAAATGCAATGAAAATAAAAAAGTGTACAAAGATGTACTGATTTATAAAAACGGATATAAGCTCTCAAAGCTAGACAAAGAATTCATTACACAGTTGTGTGAATCGAAACGTAAATACTTATAAATTCAATGCAATCTGTTTTTGCCCGACCTGTTACAAGGTCGGGCTTTTTTGCGTTATTTTCAGTGTTATCAATTTTGATAAACCACCTTATATAAATTGAGAATTGTTAAAAATTTAACATATTGTTAAAATAATAACGAAGTCAAAATTCAACACAAAATAACAAGAGAGGTTGGTTTATATGGAAACAAAAACATACAATATTATTGATAGCGTTGAAAAGCTCGAAAGTGCTATCAAACGCATCAGAAAACAGCAGGAGATTTTTGCAACATACACACAGGAGCAGGTAGACAAGATTTTCTTAGCCGCTGCTTCTGCTGCAAACAAAGCAAGAATCCCACTCGCTAAAATGGCTGTAGAAGAAACCGGCATGGGCGTAGTTGAAGACAAGGTTATCAAGAACAACTACGCAAGTGAATATATCTACAACGCATATAAAGATACAAAGACTTGCGGTGTTATTGAAGAGGATAAGGCTTTTGGTACAACCAAGATTGCTGAGCCAATCGGCGTTATCGCTGCTGTTATCCCTACAACCAACCCGACATCAACTGCTATCTTCAAATGCTTATTAGCACTTAAAACAAGAAACGCTATCATCATCTCACCTCACCCGCGTGCTAAAAACTCAACTATCGCTGCTGCTAAGCTCGTACTCGAAGCAGCTGTACAGGCTGGCGCACCAGAGGGTATTATCGACTGGATTGATGTTCCGTCTTTAGATATGACAAACACAGTTATGAAAGAGGCTGACATAATTTTAGCTACTGGTGGCCCTGGTATGGTAAAGGCTGCGTACTCTAGCGGCAAGCCAGCACTTGGCGTCGGCGCAGGTAACACACCTGCTATCATTGACAGTTCAGCTGATATTTTGCTAGCTGTTAACTCAATCATTCACTCTAAGACATTTGATAACGGTATGATTTGTGCATCTGAGCAGTCAGTTATCATTATGGAAGATATTTACGAAGCTGTTAAGAACGAATTTGCAACACGCGGTTGCTACTTCCTCAAAGGCGAAGAGCTCGACAAGGTAAGAAAGACTATCATCATCAACGGTGCGCTTAACGCT
>JAFQRC010000013.1 GCA_017410265.1 Ruminococcus sp.
TCTGAGTTTTGCCGGAGGAACAATGCTCTATATTATCAGCGATGAAATGATACCCGAAACTCATGCTCATGGCAACGAGAGAGCTTCTACGTATGCCTTGCTAATTGGCTTTTGTTTAATGCTTTTAACGGATACTATCTTAAGTTGAATATAAAAAACAAGCGTTGCAGTTTGAGGACATAAATGTATCGTGTCCCTCATCCGCAACGCTTTTTTGTTGTAAATTTTTATGTGATTTTATGCTTTTGCCGGTAAAATCCCCAAACCTATCGTTAAATTATAGAGGTATCGTTAAACGGCTATTATATATCGACAAATTGGAGTTTTACATTCTAATTTCTGTATGAAAATATTGTTCTTGAAATGCAACTTGCCTCATAATTTCATCTTTTGTAAAGGATGCACCTTCTGGTGCTACAACCCATTTCTCCTCTACATCATCAAATCTGTGGATAATTGCGACGACTTTCCCAACAAATTCTTCGACAGGTTGACTTATACCGAGAATATATGCATCTTGTTCTTCCCCATCTGGTGCCATCACTCCAGGAATATGTCCATAGTTGACTGAGTAATAAATGTCTTTATGCTTTGGATGGTAGGTTCCTAATGGTCTGTCAACAATCACCTTTACGATGTTTCCAATCATAATGCACATCTCCGCTAACTTCAAGTATATCAAGATGATTATAGCACAACAAATAAAATGATATCAATACAAACATATTGTCTTTTACACCTCCACCTCACTACCATTCTTGAAGCTGAACACAACACTTCCGTCTGCATTTACTATGACTTTATCAACTGTTGTGTGCAATAAGGTCAGGATCCATTTTAGGTTGAGGATGTAGAGCTCATTCAGAGCAAAAAGGAAAGCTTTAAAGGCACCTAAACTTTTGACATAATATCGCTGTTATGCTAAAATTTTTACACATATATACTTGCTTTCTGAAAGGATAAAATACTATGGCACGCAATATTGATTCCGTTTCATCAAAAAAGATAATCAAGGTGCACAAAGCGTTTCTGAATGATATCGATTCTGTGTGTAACTATGCAAATGCGAGTACATCTGAAATAGCTTCTCTGTCAGAAGCTTTGGTAAAACACGATGCCATTAAGGCTCTCGAGAACATTCCGATAGAAGAGCTTAACCGCGACAAAAAAGGTTTTCGCGTCAAAACCCTCAAGGATAGCGGATATTCCACTATTGCGGACATTGAGAAAGCATCAGCTTCTGAGCTTTCAAAAATCAACGGCATCAGCCCCGAGGCTGCCTCGTCAATTAAGAAAGCCGCATCAAAAATATCAGACATATCTGCACAAAGCGTGCACCTTAAACTCAGCGCTGACAATAAAACTCCTGCTGCAACCAAGCTTGTCTGTGCTGTATCAAAACACATCAGCCTTTTTTCTGCAATAAAAGAGTGCAGACAGCTGGCAGAGATTAAACCCGATATAGTGCTTGCAATAAAGAACTGCTCCCCGCTCACATCAGGAATCAAATGGCTCTTTGCTTCAGGCAAAAAGAAAGCCCGTGCAGAAGAAAGCTATGCATATCTTTTTGATGTTGCTCAGGGTGATTCACCTGCAAAAGCAAGTGAATGTGCATCACAGCTGCGTAAAGCAAAAATTCAGACAAAAGAGCAAGCCTGGACACACTTTGCTTCAGATCCGGTTCCGTTTTTCAATGTGCTCGAGGAAATATGTCCTCAGTTTATGCAGACGGATACAACTGTATATGGTCTGCCTGAAGAACTCGCACAGGCTATTCAGAATGTTACAATTCACACCGAAGGTCTTAAATGCACTCTCAGACGATATCAGGAGTGGGGTGTAAAATATACCCTCCATCAGAAACGAGTGCTTCTGGGTGATGAGATGGGTCTTGGTAAAACCGTTCAGGCTATCGCTGTAATGGTATCGCTGAGAAACACGGGTGCACACCACTTTGTGGTCGTTTGTCCTGCAAGTGTAATAACCAATTGGTGCAGAGAAATTGAAAAAATGAGCGACCTGCCTGTTACCCGTGTGCATGGAGCAAACAGAGAACAGGCTCTTTTGCACTGGAAAGAAAACGGTGGCGTGGCAGTTACCACCTATGAAACCACCGAGCATTTCACCTTAGGAGAAAAATACAGATTCTCCGCCCTTGTCGTAGACGAGGCACACTACATCAAAAATATAGATGCACAAAGAAGCAAAAATGTAAGAAAAATCTGCAAACATGCAGAAAATATTATGTTTATGACAGGTACCGCTCTTGAAAACAAAGTTTCCGAAATGGTATCTCTCATGGAGGTTTTAAGTCCATCTGTAGCAAAAAGCGTACACGGAATGGAATTTCTCTCTTCCGCTCCTGAATTCAGAGAAAAGATTGCCCCTGTTTACTATCGCAGACGCCGCGAAGATGTGCTGACTGAACTTCCTGAGCTTATAGAAAACACCGACTGGTGCACTATGGGAACAGAAGAGGAAAAGCAGTATAACGCTGCTGTTATGTCGGGGAATTTTGCGAATGCAAGAAGAGTTTCATGGAATGTATCCGATCTAAAATACTCTTCAAAAGCCAACAGACTTCTTGAAATCGTGGAAGATGCGCAGGAAGAAGGAAGAAAGGTTATTGTATTCTCATTTTTCCTTGATACTATTCAAAAGGTTACATCGCTGTTGGGTGAACGATGTATGGAGCCGATTAACGGTTCTGTCGCACCACAGCGGCGTCAGGAGATTATCGACGAATTTGACAAGGCTCCCGCAGGAAAGGTGCTCGCAGCACAGATTCAGTCCGGAGGTACGGGGCTTAACATACAAAGTGCAAGCGTAGTTGTACTTTGTGAGCCACAATTCAAGCCATCTATTGAGAATCAGGCTATATCCCGTGCTTATCGTATGGGACAAACCCGAAATGTCCTCGTTCACAGACTGCTGTGCGACGAAACGGTAGACGAAAGAATTTCTGAGCTGCTCAAAAATAAACAGGAAATATTTGATGCATTTGCCGATGAATCAGCAGTCGGAAGCGAAAGCCTTGAGATTGACGAAAGAACCTTTGGCAGCATAATGGAAGAAGAAAAGAAGCGTATAGAGGAAAAGGCATCTACTGGTTTGTCTGAAGAAAGAAAAACACAAGTGTAAAAAATCAAAAGTGACAAGGGTTTTTCTCCTTGTCACTTTTTCTTAAGGTTACTACAAAACAAACGCAGTGCCCCAGTATTTTTTAACGATTTGTAAAATAACCATTACAGGGGTTGCTTTTCCAATGACTGTGTGCTATGATGCTCAAAGACTAAAAAAAGCGAGGTGAAACCATGGACGGCAGTAGTACCGGTACGGCAAAGGCTTTCATATATTGTGATTTTGCGGGCGACTACGGTCAGTCTGCGGTTTAGTTGCGTTTTTTGTATTAATATACGATATATAGAGCCATTGTCTGTGCAATAAGTTACTACACAAACTTCGGGTGGTGTTTAACTTTGTAGGGCAGTGGTATTTTTATGCCATTTCGCGTGCAAAGTCGCTCCACCTTTACAAAATTGTGTAAAGGAGGCACTTACAATGAACAAGGTATTAAGAAGAGGTGGCTTATTTGCCACAGTAAAAAAGGAAAATTTCACAAATCCACAGGTGCAAAATGCAGATATTTCAATCTCAAACGAGGCTGACCTGTACGAGCCTGTACAAAAGAGCATCATAAAGAGGCTCCCGTGGCTAATGATTCTGCTCCTTTTGGGAACAGGAGTTTCCGCTGTAGTAGGACTTTTCGAATCAATCGTAGCTCAGCTACCTATTATAATGTGTTTTCAGTCTTTGATACTTGATATGTCGGGAAATGTCGGCACACAGTCGCTGGCGGTTGCGATAAGAGTTCTGATGAGTAGCGATGTTTCCAACAGAAAAAAACTCTCGCTTGTCATGAAAGAGTGTAACATCGGACTCATTAACGGCGCGATTTTAGGTGTTCTTTCATTTTTAGCAATCGGAGTATATCTGTGCATCGCAGGAAACAGCACTCGCTTTGCTTTCTCTGTTTCCATGTGCTTAGGTATATCAATGGTGATTTCTATGGCAATTTCATCATTTACGGGCACCATTATCCCAGTAGTTTTTCAGAAAATCGGAATCGACCCGGCTGTAGCATCAGGTCCGCTGATTACGACTGTTAACGATATGGTTGCGGTCGTTACCTACTACGGATTCTCCCTGCTTATTCTCATCAGATTTTTGCATTTATAATTACTGTAAACAATCCTGAACTGCAATTTTTACATAGTTCAGGGTTGTTTTTTTACTCAATTTTCACTTTCATTGACAAACATTCAGACGGACTTTATAATTTATTTATCAATTCGATAAGGAGTATAGATATGAAAAGGATATTAGCTTTAGCTTTAGCAGTTATTATGATTCTTTCACTTGTCGCTTGTTCTGGTAGTTCAGGTGAAACCGAAGTTAAGAAAAACGAGTATACTATGTCTGCTGACCCGAAGGAAGGCAGTGTTATCGATGGTCTGATGACTGATATTTCTATCAGTGACCCTATTCTCACTAAAACAACCGCTTCGTGGCTTGATACCTGCATACTATACGAAGTCAATGTCCGCCAGTACACAGAAGAAGGCACCTTTAAGGCATTTGAAAAGCACCTTGACCGACTCAAAGACATGGGTGTAAACACACTCTGGTTTATGCCGATTCACCCTATCAGCGAAACAGAGCGCAAGGGTACTCTCGGCTCATACTACGCGGTAGATGACTATACAGCTGTAAACCCCGAGTTTGGTACTATTGAAGATTTTCAGCACCTTGTGGACAAAGCACATAAAATGGGCTTTAAGGTAATTCTCGACTGGGTTGCTAACCACACAGGCTGGGACAACGCGTGGGTCAGTGAACACGACGATTGGTTTATGCACGACGAAAGCGGTGAAATCACCTCACCTTATGACTGGACCGACACAGCGGAGCTGAACTTCGACAACTACGAAATGCGTGCTGAGATGATTAAATCTATGCAGTACTGGATTGAAGAAGTAGGTATCGACGGTTTCAGATGTGACCACGCTATCGGTGTTCCGGTGTCATTCTGGAACGCAGCTGTGTACAAGCTCAAGTCAATCAACAGCGAGATTATGATGCTCGCTGAGGTTTCTGCTGCACAGAGCCTGACAAAATACGCTTTTGATACCTGCTACAATGACCCTTTGTACAGTCAGGCTATGGCAATAAAAGGCGGAGTAGCTACTTCCACAATTCAGCAGGGTATGACCCTAAACGCTAACTATGTAGAGGGCAGTTTCCCGATGAACTACCTCGATAACCACGATAAAAACTCATATGATGGCAGTATCGTTGACCGCTTTGGCGATACCTACGAACCCCTTTTAGCACTTTCGTTCTTATCTCCGGGCTTCCCGCTGATTTACACAGCTAACGAACAAGGCTACGACCACGAAATCGAGTTCTTCGAAAAAGATGCCGTTAAATGGGAAGACGAGCTCAAATACGAAGAGTTTTTCACCAAGTTATCAAAGCTGAAGGTTGAAAACAAGGCTCTCGCATCCACTAACACAGACCTTGAGTTCTTAGATGTAGATAACTCTCACATCTTTGCTTTCTCAAGAACAAGCGGGGATAACAAAGTCGTTTATATCTCCAACCTCTATTTCGAGGAAATCAAGGACGCTGGTGTTACTCTGGATTTTGAAAATGCAAAGTGCGTTATGCACTACGACGGCGAAATTTTAGATACAAAAGAAGTAGATGTAACAAAAGCTGATTTTGAAAACAAATCCTATAACCCATACGAGTTCTACATTCTCACAGTAAACGCACAAAACTAATCAAAATAATAAGCCCTCGAGCTATGAAACCTCTCATAGTCCGGGGGCTTTTATCATATTTCAGATTAAATATATTTACTTATCCTGCTTCATTTTATAGTTGAAAAGTATAACAGCAATCACAAGGATTACAAAAGCGTAGCCGATAACCCACAAAAGCTCGGACATAATCAGAGAATACTCGCCCGAGAGTGCGTATCTTCCGGCGTTTACCGCGTGTACAAATGGAAGCAAATCCGCGGCTTTTTCAAACGCACCTCCTACAAGCTCCAGGTCAAACCAAGTACCCGAAAGCCACGCTGAAAGATTAGTGAGCAAAGCACCGCACACACCTCCTACCGCCTTGTCATTAAAAATCGTACCACACAAAAGACCTAACGCTATAAAAAGCACCGACACAGGAATAGTCACAACGAGGGCAAGCAGAATATTTGCTGACCACTCAAGTCCGAAAATAAAAGAAGCGATGTAGCACACTATTGTCTGTAAAAGTGCCACCGGAACAAGCGGTAGAGTATAGCCTGCTATATACTGACTCGGTTTAAGCGGAGATGTAAACAGCCTTAAAATAAAGCTTGTGCACCTGTCCTTTGATACAATTGTTGCCGTGAAAAGCGATATAAAACTCAGACCAAACACTGCTATACCGGGAACCAGATTTTCTATCTCAAAAAGCTTCATTGTAGCTTCCTTCGGAATACTTGAGTTGATCGCCGACAAAAGCACCAACAGTACAAGCGGAAACAATATTCCGAATATAAGCGTAAATATGTCACGCGTAATTTCTTTGAGATTACGCGATGCAAATACCAATGTTCTCATTTATACTTCATCTCCTGCAATTCTTACAAAAGCTTCTTCAAAATTGTCGGTTTTTGCAAGTGCTTTTAGCTCATCAGCAGTCCCCTGAGCTTTCAGTACCCCGTCCGCCATAATACCGATGCTATCAGATAAAGCTTCGGCTTCTTCAAGATAGTGTGTAGTAAGAACGATAGTGATTTTGCCCTTGAGCTTTTCTATCTGTTTCCATAAATCTCTGCGTGCCAGCACATCAAGACCCAGGGTCGGTTCATCAAGGAAGATTATCTTCGGTTCACTTATGAGCGCCATGGCGATGCTGAGTCTTCTCTGCCATCCCCCCGAAAGATTTTTAGCCCGACTATTTTCGATTTCTTTCATATCAAATCGAGCGATTATCTGCTGTGTTTTCTCTTTAGCAGAAGCTTTATCAAAACCAAAGATGCCCGCAATAAACTCGAGATTCTCTTTTACGGTAAGGTTTTGAGCAACGGAAGTTTCCTGTGGAGATACGCTTATAATCTGTTTAACCTTTGTGCTGTCACCGATAATACTGTTACCCATAAGCTTCGCGTCTCCTGACGTTGGTCTTATAAGACAGGAAAGCATCTTTATGGTAGTGGATTTACCCGCACCATTTACTCCCAGTAAAGCATACATCTCCCCCTCGTTAACGCTGAGGTCAAGATCTCTGACCACTGTTTTATCTTTATATTTTTTAGTTAGCTTTTCAGTTCTGATTGCAATCATTTTTATCTCCTGTTACTTATCAAAAATCATAGGAAAGCTGTTCATCTTGATAAATGCCATTCCTCGGTTATCTCCTAAAACCAGAATCCTATCACCCTGTTTTATGGAGTAAACATCTCGGGCGTGTTTTGGAATAACCACCTGACCACGCTCGCCGACCTTTGATATACCAAAAACATATTTATCTTCTCCATCTACTTTTTTATCCGACTTGTTTTCTTCAAGCGGACACATCACAAGCTCATCAAGTGTCAGACCGTATTCGTAGGCGACTTCTGCACATTTTGTGATATCAGGAAGAGATTCTCCGCTTTCCCACTTAGCAACAGTCTGCCTTGATACACCGAATTTTTCAGCGAATTGCTCTTGTGTTAAGGAAAGCTTTGTTCTCAGATGTTTTAAATTCATACTTATCATACTTTTCAATCCTTTCTTACACCATCATATCACTAGAAATTACAAAAAACAACCAATCATATTTAACAATCAATGTTAAAAATCGTGGCATTATAGCAAGCTACATTTATCCCGTGTAAATACTGAATACTTCAAAATCTATGATTGAATTAGCTTTTTTTGTATGTTATCATAACTTTAGTAATCTTAAGAGAGTGATACTATGAATTTCAAAAACTTCAGTCTTTTACACCCTATCGATAAAGATGTAAAATACAACACCTTAAGCAAAGAGGCGATAAACGACCTCTCTATAGACTATTTGTGCCAGAATCTTACCTCTGATTCTTATGAATTCAACATCATAAAGCAGCTGCTGATAAACATAACCGACGACGAAGAGGTCATAGCGTACAGACGCGATGTTTTCGAGGATTTTTTAAACTACCCGAAGCTTCGTGAAGACCTCACTGCTCTGCTGTTAAAGCTCAAGGACCTCAGAGAAATCGAGCGTTTCCAAAAGGATACGGAGGCCTCGTCGATGTGGCAGTTGATAAATCGTCTCAGAGAGCTCGACGGCTATGTCGACTGCATCACAAGCATCAGAGAAACTCTTCTATCACTTGATATTAAATCCCAAGGTCTGCTAAAACTGAAATCAATTGTTAATGATATATACAACGATAGCGGTTTTCCTCAGCTCAAAGATGATATCAACGAAACTTTTGAAAAAGCAAGATGTCTAAAAAGCATTACACTCGGTGTAAATCTCGACAATATGTTAAAGCCAAAAACCGTCGGTGTAATTTCTCTGAATGACCAGCATTTTACCGACAGCGGTCTGCTCAAGAAGTTTATGAATTTCGCTAAAAACGAAAGTGAGCTTCATCACGGGTCAGATGTGTCGGGTTTTACCACCTATCATCCAGCTAATCCGTCAACTGTGACTTTCGGTTTCGGCAAAGTGGTTACCGGAGCTCAGCAGGACCTAAATCAGATTCAGGACAGCTCCCTAACAGGTGCAGACCCGATGTCCGATGCACTGAAAAAGGTTGTCACTGATATCCTCAAGCGCACTGTCAACAATATCAAAGCCGTACTCCACAAATATGTCGGAGTCAGCGGTTACTCGTTTGTCGAGCTTATGCCTGAAATTGTTTTCTACATTCGTTTTGCTCAGCTTTGCGATAAAATAAGAGCCAAAGGTATGCCGCTCTCTAAAGCTGATATCAGAGAAAAAAGCTATCGTATGTGCGATATAAAAGATATCTACAACATAAAACTCGCAATAAAAGCCGTTAATGAAGACGCTGATACCGATATCGTACTAAACGACTTTGTGTTTGACGAAAACAAGCGTATCTACATTCTCACAGGACCTAACCGAGGCGGTAAAACCACCATCACTCAAGCGGTAGGACTAGCTTTTCTTCTCGCTCAAAACGGAATTTATGTTCCGTGTAACAGAATGACTTTCAGCCCGTGCGACAACATCTTCACTCACTTCCCTGCTGATGAAAACGACACCGTTGATTTAGGAAGACTGGGCGAAGAAAGCAAGCGTTTGTCGGAAATATTCCGTGTCGCAACCAAATATAGCCTGCTCTTACTCAACGAGAGCTTGGCTACAACAAATGTTGCGGAGGGACTCTACATCGCAAAAGATGTTGTAAAATCTATGCGTTATTTAGGTGTGCGTTCAATCTTCAACACCCATATGCATGAGCTTGCCCGCAGTGTGGATATGATAAACGGCTCAACTAAGGGCGACAGCGTAGTCGAAAGCATGGTCACAGGAGTTGAAAACGGTCATCGTTCATTCAAAATTTTCATCGCAGAGCCTCAGGGACTGAGCTACGCGAAAGACATCGCCATAAAATACGGTGTGACTTTCGACAACATAAAAAACGAAATAGATAAGAGAGCATAAAAAAAGAGCAGAGATAAGAGTCGTGCCCTAAAGGACAGCACAACAAGATACAAGAATACCCGTAGTTTTTTAAAACTGCGGGTATTTTTAATATTATCTTTGTATGTTGATCAAGTTATGCTATAATACAACTAACCGATAAATAAGAATTTGGAGGATTAACATATGCTAGTTCATGAATTTGTCGATGGACACAAACCTGTTATGGTTTTGGTACATGGCGTTCTTACTCCATGGCAAGTGTGGACACCGCAGATTGATTCATTTAGAGCGCAATACAACATTTTTGCAATAGCCCTCAATGCGCACACTGAAGAGACTGCAAGTGAATTTGTTTCTGTATTGGATGAAACAGAAGAAATAATACAATACTTTGAAAATAACGGTATCGTGACCATAGATGTTCTTTGCGGATTGTCGCTTGGTGGAAAGATTGCGCATGAAATTTGGAAAAGTGGCAGGATAAGCGTTCGCAATCTCATTATGGATGGGGCACCTTTAGCGGCATGTCCTAAATTCGCAATCAATATTATGATAAAAAACTATAAGAACATAATAAATAAGTCGAGGCAGCGGGATGCGAAGCTTTTTAGAAAGTTTGACAGTTTTCTTCCTGAAAAATACTTGAACAGTTATCTGAAAATAGCAGATTTATTCACGGACAGGTCTGTAGAAAATATTGTTAATTCTGTCTTTGCGGGCGGAAAAATAATAGGCATTGACAATCAATGCAGAATTCTTTTTATCCATGGCACAAAAGCAAACGAGGTTCTTTCCAAATATTCGGCAAAGCTTATCAAGCGATGTTACCCTGATGCTGAGGTGGTTTGCTTTCGTGGAGATGCCCATTGCTATAAAGCAATTTTCCAACCAGAGAAATGGATAGAAGTTGTGAAGGGTTTTTTGGAGAATCAGTAATGCGTTGTAACTAACAAATTCCAATTTATCGAACAGATGATATTTGTTTACAAAAGGGTTTTAGGTTCTCTTAGCAAAGGGAAAATGTGCCGTACATTTTCCCTGCTTGTTACGTTATAAAACAAAATAAATATCCCCCCGTAAAACGGGGGGTATTTCATTTTCGGGTATAACCCTAATACTACTGGCGGCGCACAAGTGCGCTTTTTGTTGGCCTGCCAGCCGTGCATTTGTTACTTACTACCCATAAATGGGTCCCGTGGGTCAAATATACTTAATTGATCACTTTCTTGATCTCTTTTCAATTGATCCGCTATATATGTTTTTATCGCTTTTGTGTTTTTACCCACGGTATCTACGTAATATCCCTTGCACCAAAATTCGCGATTTCTGTATGCAAATTTCATATTACCCCATCTTTGAAATATTAGAAGTGCACTCTTCCCTTTTTAGTATCCCATAAATCCTGAAACACTCATTTTGGGCGGGATGCTCACTAATATATGTATGTGGTCTGGGCAAACCTCTCCCTCTATTATTTCCACTCCTTTCCATTCGCATAATTGTCTTAAGATTTCTCTTATCTCTAATCGTTTTTCTGCATAGAATACCTTTCTTCTATACTTTGGTGCAAATACTATGTGATACTTGCAATTCCACTTTGTGTGTGCTAAACTACTTGTGCTTTCTATTTTATCTTTTTTCATAATAAAATTCCTCCGATTGCTTTCTTGTGTTCGACTGGCAGGTCGTTCCCATTCTAGCATATTCGGAGGTTTTTTGTTCATCGGTTAACCTTTTTTCAACCACGCGACTATCGCGTAGTTTTCGTTATACAATTAAAAGATGCACGAAATTTTCGTGCATCTTTTTTACTGCCCTTAACAGTACGGCCCTTAATCTCTGCTCTTTTTGTTTATAGAGTTATTTCGCCCTGTTCTTTTTGCATTGTTACAGTTGATAAAAGTGTCGCCTTATTTATCACACTGAAATAACCGCTCTCTTTGTAAATATCGGCGTAATTTTCTTCGACAGATTCCAATATTTCCTTGAACTGCAAAAGGGTTGCTACGATGTGCTTGCAAATTCCTACGCAAAAACAGTCGCATTTAAGCTTTGATACCTCTCCGTTTTTATACTGAAATTCTACAGTATAGCCTGTACTGCCCTCAACAATTGCTCTGCCGTTTTCTCCGTCGATCTCTATAAATTTCACATTTCCGTCGAGATAGTAATCTACCCCTCTGTTATACACAGAAGGTGTGGCTTTGAGCTCTGTCATATTTTCAGAAAGTGGATAAGTTGCATCATCTTCGCCGTTGATTATTTCGTCGTCTTCTTTGAGGGGTGGAGCGTACCAGGTGCTAATTTTACTGTAAGGAATAGTCTTTCTCTCAAAGCTTATAAAATGCCTCCTTGTCATATACAGCTTTCCGTGAACCTCAGTGTCCGCAAGAGCAATGACCCTTTTGTAGTCAGATAACTTAATTTTGAAGCCATAAGAAATCTCTGCGACTCTGCCTTTGAAGTTTTCCATCTTACCCTCAACAAAAACAATGTCCCCTACTTTTAAATCAAATTTATCGTTGTAATACGAACACGAAAAATCTCTGTCCTCAAAGTAAACTCGCACCAGCGATTTTTTAGGCTCTGTTTTTCGAACCGCATTTTCTGTAAGAGGGATATTGCTGTCAGCTTTCTTTTCTGCGTTTGGTTTAAATCCGATTATGAAACTCATTTTTTGCCTCCTCATTCTTTGCTGTGTCTATATCATAGCAAACAGTGAGTCCCATAAATCGGACTATGCTTTAGCTTTTTGAAACTCAAAATAACATAATAAAAATTCGAACAAATTTTTCAAACAAATGTTTGATTTTTTTGTCGAAGTATGTTATACTTTGTCATAGAGGTGATATTATGAAACCACTTAGCAAAAGCCAACAAAAGGTTTATGACTATATACTCAGCTGTAGCGAAGAAGGCAGAGTCCCGTCTGTGCGCGAGCTGTGCGAAGCTACGGGATTTAAATCCACTTCCACCGTTCATTTGCATCTGAAAACCCTTGAGGACCGCGGACTGATTGAACGCGAAAGCGGGCTAAACCGCTGTATCCGTATCAAAAACGACGAGCCGACCTCTAAAGTTCCTCTTTTAGGTAGAGTTACCGCGGGCGTGCCGATTCTCGCTGTTGAGGAAATTGAGAGCTACATTCCTGTCGCTCAATCTATAGTGAGAGGACGCGAAATGTTTGCTCTCAATGTTGTCGGCGACAGTATGATTAACGCAGGCATTTTTGACGGTGATATCATCGTTGTGCACCGCACTCCTACCGCATTAAACGGCGATATCGTTGTCGCTATGGTCGAAGACGAATGCACTGGTGAAGCGAGTGCTACCGTAAAGCGTTTTTATAAAGAGAAAGGTCACATTCGTCTCCAGCCTGAAAACGACGACTACGAGCCGATTATCGTGAAATCTGCGGTGCTGCTGGGCAAAGTCGTAACTCTTATCAGAAATTTTGAGTAACTTATGAGGCCCCTTTATGAGTATTGAAGTTAAATTTTACGATACCGTCGATGACGATTTACTGAAATTTGCCGTTATAGCTTCGAAGTCCGATGGCAAATGGGTATTCTGTAAGCACAAAGAACGAGATACTTATGAGTGCCCAGGTGGTCACAGAGAAATAGGAGAAAATATAGACGACACCGCTAAGCGTGAGCTTTACGAGGAAACAGGAGCGATAGATTATACAATCAGCCCGATATGCGTTTACTCGGTTGTATCTGCTAATGATGAAAAGGCAACTGAAACTTTCGGTATGCTTTACTATGCCGATATTAAAAGTTTCGAAAGCGAATTACACAGCGAAATAGAGAAAATAGAGTTGTTCGATGAGCTACCGTCAAAGTGGACCTACCCGCTAATTCAACCGCTACTTTTAAAAGAAATCCAAAGGCGGAAAAACATATAAAGTCAATATATTTTTGCAAAAGAAAGCTCCCGATGGAAATTCCATCGGGAGCGTCTTTTATTTTTCTTAACGAATGCCGTACTTCTCGATTACATAGTCCATATCCTTGTCACCACGACCTGAGAGGTTAATAAGCACTGAGCCGTGATCCATACGCTGAGCGAGTTTCATTCCATACGCGATAGCGTGGGAGCTTTCAATCGCCGGGATGATACCCTCTAAACGCGAGAGCTTATAGAAAGCGTCGATTGTTTCTTCGTCGTCTATTACATCGTACTTAACTCTGCCGAGTTCCTGTAAGAAAGCGTGCTCAGGACCACTCGACGGGTAGTCAAGACCAGAGGCTACTGAGTAAACCGGAGCAGGATCGCCGTTTTCGTCTTTGAGCATAATTGAGTTAAAGCCGTGCATAACACCCTCTGTGCCGTATTTAAGAGAAGCCGCGTGGTCGCCGAGCTTTTCGCCTCTGCCTAAAGGTTCAATACCGTAAATATCAACAGGGTCATTCAAAAAGCCTGAGAAAAGACCCATAGCGTTTGAACCACCGCCAACACAAGCAACGACAGCATCAGGAAGATGACCTGTCATTTCAACAAACTGCTCTCTTGCTTCAATTCCTATAACGCTCTGAAAATCGCGCACCATCATCGGGAACGGATGAGGACCAAGAACTGAGCCGATACAGTAAATTGCATCTTCGTACTCTTTGCTGTACGCATCAAAAGCTGCGTCTACAGCTTCTTTAAGTGTCTGTAAACCGTGAGTAACCTCAACGACATTTGCGCCTAAAATCTTCATTCTAGCAACATTCGGTGCCTGTTTTTTGATATCAACTGCGCCCATGTAGATGTCACACTCAAGTCCGAAATAAGCAGCAGCAGTAGCTAAAGCTACACCGTGCTGACCTGCACCTGTTTCAGCGATAACTTTTTTCTTGCCCATATATTTTGCAAGCAAAGCTTCGCCCATACAGTGGTTGAGTTTATGTGCTCCAGAGTGGTTGAGATCCTCACGCTTTGCGTAAAGCTGAACGCGTCCACCCATAGCATCTGACAGACGCTCAAGATGAGAAACAGGAGTTGGTCTGCCCTGAAACTCTTTTCTGATTCTTCTGAGCTCTGCGATAAACTTTCTCGACTGACAGATTGTGAAGTAAGCCTGAGTAATCTCAGCCATAGCATTCTTCAATTTTTCGTCGATGTAAACACCGCCATACTTTCCGAAATAACCCTCTTTGTCAGGATAGTTTCTGAAATATGTGTCAAAATCAATATTATTAAATACCATAATGTACCTCCGAAAATAATGGTTATATGCTAAAATTTAATTTTACTTTTCTCAAAAACTCTGATGAGAAGTATGCCAAGTATCAGTCCTGCCACACCCTGCACAGCGTTAGCAGGGATATTCACTGCAGACGGTGCAAAACCGTACAGCACTCCCTCAAATAAGAAGTAGCCCCCTATCATCAGCACTTCAGCAAATACACCGCTGATAATTCTAGACGGGATATCTCTGCACTTTTTGTTCAACAGTTTAAATCCATAGTAAGCGACAATCGCCATAGTTCCCTTTATTAAAAAGGTCGCGGGGCTGTAAACCACATAGCCTGAAAACAAATCCGCAAGCGCAGAGCCGATGCCCGCCGCCAAAAAACCGTAAACAGGGGACAAAAGCCACCCTGCAAGCAAGACTATGCAATCGCCGAGATTAATATAACCTTTCAGCGGTGACGGAATTTTTACTATCATAGTCGCGACACAAACAAGTGCCGCAAGCAAAGCTGACATAACAATTTTCTGAGTAGTATTTTTCATTTTTTACCTCGCCATAAATATTTAATTTTTGAACCAACTACTCAGAATCGCCATCGTTTAGTTAATAATATCATAGTTTCCTCCGCTATAAAAAACAAAAGTCCTCAACAGTATTTCTACTGTCAAGGACGAATAACATAAAATTATCCGCGGTGCCACCTTGATTCACCAAAACGGTGCGCTTACAGAGTACTGACATACCCTTGGCAACTGACGTGTGCCCTACGTTGCAGAATACTCTGCGAGCAATCTCGCATTTGACTGCACCCTCAGCGGTCCATTTAACAACCTGTTTCTTACCCGACTTTCAGCACCACGGGCTCTCTGTAAAGGCATTTGTTGTTTTTATCTCCGCGTCAACGGTTTAAAATCTATGTTACACATTATACAGATAAAAGATTTGTGTGTCAAGTAAAAATGATTTAGCTATAAATATCAGATGCCGAAGTAACCTTTGAGTATATGCTTCATCAACTCATCTCTGTCGATAGCCTCTAACGTTTTGCGAGCATCTTTGTATGGAGTGATATATGTAGGGTCGTCGCTGAATAAATATCCCTCAAGCTGATTGAGCGCATTATAACCTTTCTCGTCAAGCGCATTGTACGCTAAAACAAGTGCATCGTGAATGTACTGGTCTTTAATCTCATCAAAATTTCTATTTGTCATATTGATTCTCCTTCTTTAGTAAGTTCCTGATACATTTTCATTAGTTCGGCTACGCAGGTAGATTCGGTCATAGTTTTGATATCAAAGCCGTAGGCACGCATAACCGCCTTATCGTTTTCTTGATGCGCTTTGCGCAGTTCAGGTGGCATAGCAACCTCGTCGTAGAGGTCGGCAAGAGAACAATCGGGATAGAGTGCACGAGCATCCAGGATTGCCTGTGCGGTCTGCTCAATCTTCGCCTTTTGCTCGTCCGTCGGACTAGGCCAAGGGAAGTTATTGTAGACAATTTTCACAGAATATCTATAATCACTTTTTAGCCTGCCACAAACCGCTCTTACCCAAGCCATATGCACATTAGAAGTAATAATGCCTAGGTGATAGTGGCTAGCACAAGGCACTATCAAATTAGCGTTATTTGATATAACCTCTGGTGGCATAAAACCAATAGGGATATACTTTCTGTTTTCAGAAGATGTACTAGGCACTAACAAATAATTTGTTTCTGGTTGTCTTATCTCTCCAAAAAGCATAGGCACAGTAGCTAACTTTTTGGTAGCTTCTCTGGAACTGTGTTCTCTTAACTCCTTAACCGCAACAACAGCCTCATACACTGGCGGTATTTTTATATATACATTAGGAGAAATACCTTTTAGCCACAGACACCAACGCTCTCTGTCATTTATAAACTCTTGCGCCCCAACTATTTTCTTAAACAGTTTTTCTGATTCAGGATATTTTTTAGTTACGTCATTTTTTTGCTCTGTAGAATAGTTACTTAGATATCCTCCATCATTAGGCATACTTCCAAAATCCATCTTAGGAACATTGCAAATAGGCTTACTCCTATTCAGAATAAATACATTTGGAGCATCAAGTAAATAAGCATTTATATTTTCAACATTCTGATGTCTGTCGCCGTCAAATATCAGCTTCGGTTTACTGTTTGCGGCAATACTAAAACCAATAATCACGCAGTGAACATGAGCTTTTAAACTCGCCTCACTATCCCAACGGAAAGTACGATGAGCAAAGTCTATGTGAACACCCATTTCGAACAGTGTTTTCCAAAGGGTCGCTACCTGCTCTCCCTGAGAAACTGAATTTGTAGAAACAAGAGCCGAGCGAATAGAAGTTCCATGCATAAGCTCAGTAGCTTTTTTATACCAACATGAAACATAGTCCATGTTACCTGCGTTTTTCCATTTTTTACCGAAAACGGAGAGCAGGTCTTCTTTTTGTTCTTTGCTCATGAGGCGTGCTCCCACAAATGGTGGGTTTCCCATGATATAGTTGAGCTTTGTTTTATCTACCACTTCTTCCCAATCTATACGCAGAGCATTGCCCTCGACAATATACGCGTTTGATTTGAGCGGGAGGAAGTTGAGGTCTTTGTGGATAATATCTTCGGTTTCCTTCATCATCTGGGACTCGGCTATCCACAGCGCGGTTTTCGCTACAGTTACTGCGAAATCGTTGATTTCGATGCCGTAGAACTGGTCGATAGTAACTTTGATTGTGTCTCCCATATCGAGCAGTATCTGGTCACCTTCAATAGCTTTGAGCGCCTCGTTTTCGAGTCTTCTGAGGCTGATATAGGTTTCTGTGAGAAAGTTACCCGAGCCACACGCAGGGTCTAAGAAAGTGAGGTTCCCGAGCTTTTCCTTGAATGCGTTGAGTCTGTCAACTCTTGTTTTTGTGACTTTGAGAGCTTTTATCTCGCTTAACTCCTGTCGTAAATCGTCGAGGAAAAGCGGGTCGATAACCTTGTGAATATTCTCGATAGAGGTGTAGTGCATACCACCACTGCGACGGGTTTCAGGATTCAGGGTGCTCTCAAACACCGCACCGAAAATGGTAGGCGAAATGTCCGACCAGTCAAAGTCCGCCGATGCCTGATTTAGCAAAATATCGCGGATAGTGTCACTCATCTGCGGAATGACAATATCGCTGTCTTTGAAAAGTCCGCCGTTGACATAAGGGAACGACAGAAGAATTTCGTCCTCATATTCGTCACGATCTTCTTCCTTTGTGTCAAGCATTCTGAAAAGGTCGATAAGTGCCTTTCTCATATCCTTTGCACTGTATGAATTTATGTAATTATAAAACTTTCCGTGTCCGTCGAAAACTCCCGCATCTTCTGCGTAAAGACAGAATACAAGCCTTACACAAAGCATATTAAGGCTCTTTAAAATTTCAGGGTCTTCGGGGTTATGATACTGTTTTAAAATTTCGTCGTAAAGTATACCCACCAGACGACCCGCTTTGATGGAAACTTCCATCTCACGCTTGATGTTATCGTCGCCTGTGTCAACTAAAAACTGCAGACGGTAGTATTCTTTAGAAAGATTTTTGAGCAGAATACTTTCAGGCTCGCCGTTCGGCTTTTCCATATCATAAACGAGGAATTCTTCGAAATTACAGGTGACTATCCAGCGAGGACGCTGTGAATACGGCAAAACCGAAGAATAACGCTGTGCCTGCTGAAAAGGAGTGAGCAGAGTGCCGTCCGACTGGCGGATTGCTTTTCTGAGGTCTTTGCCTTTACTTTTCTGCTCTATAAGCACATGAGTTGACGCAATATACCCGTCGATAAAGCTGGTGTGGTCAAGCTTTGCTTGTTCTTCAAAGCTGATGAACTGCTCGGGGTGCTGTATCCCCAGAACATCCCTCAGAAGCGAGAGCCAGAACGGCTGTGATTCTCCCTTTTCGTAGCCTCTGTTTTTCCAAAATTCTGCGAAATCTTTAGCTTTTGTTCTACGCTCATTTTCTGTCATAATTTTACTCCTGAAATATTATGATTTCATTATAATCGTAATAGATAAATATTGCAACGCATTTTTATTAGCACGGTACACGCGGGACGTCGAGGTCGCCGTCCCCTACAATATGACAAAACAATAGGCACTAAGCCTTGCGGAAGCCTAGTGCCTTTGTTTTTGTTTTGGGTAAAACCCATATAAAAATGAGGGGTACAATGTTAGGCGTTCGCCTACATTGAGGAGGGTAGAACAGTACAAAATCAAGTTGCGGTCCTTAACTTTGTACAACTATATTATACCGCGTAATTTCTGAAATATGTGAATTAGCTGTGAACTAGCTTTGAACTTTTTGAGTATTTCTAGTGAAAATTTTGTCATATTTTCCACTATTTTTAAACTCACAGTATTCCTGTGACGAAAATCTCGATACCAATCAGTATGAGGATAATTCCGCCGAAAGCGGTGGCTTTGTTTGAAAAACGAGTGCCGAATTCCCTGCCTAAAAGAAGTCCTATGACACATATAATGAATGTAACGAGTGCGATGATGAGTGCACACACAAACGCCATCATAAAATCATAGTTCGCTATAGTAAAGCCCACTGAAAGCGCATCTATCGAAGTAGCGATACCCTGAAGCAGCAGAGCTACTACGCCGACTTTCGGTTTTTCTACCTGCTCGTCCTCTTTTTTGAATGAGTCTTTGAGCATTGAGCCACCAATATACAAAAGCAGAATAAGCGCTATAAACGGAATGAATTTTTCAAAAGCTCTGAACTGCTCAACTACTGTGTGAACACATAACCAGCCGATAAGTGGCATAGCTGCCTGAAAAAATGCGAAAGTGAAAGCTATAGATAACATCTTCAGCTTTCTCATTCTCGGCTCGTTTAGTCCGTTGGCAAGCGACACCGAAAACGCGTCCATACTAAGTCCCACACCGAGCAGCATGCTGTTTACAAAAAATATAAAATTATACATCTTATTCACCTATATTAGCGTCATTATAAAATCTGCGAGCGGACATAGCAGTATCGGCATAAAAATCGCGGGAACATAGTTCATCACCTTAAGCTTTGCTATATCAATCATATTGAGTGCTAAACCGATGATAATAATATAGCCGACACAGTTCATTGTGTTAACGGTTATCATAAACGGGGTAAGCTGTGTTGTCTGGGCAAGCATACTTGTAGAATTTGCAAACAAAGTGCCGATTAAATACGAGCCAAAGGACATTATGCCCTGATATACTAATACGAATATCGCTGAAAACAGCACTCCGACTCCGAACGAGCTTGCGAAAATAATCGCCGCTACAAAGTCTAAGATACTTTTTGTGAACAGAGTTGTGTGGTCGTTAGCAAGCCCGCTCTGTAGCGAGCCTACTATTGTCATGGCTCCGACGCAAAAAAGCAGACTAGCAGACACAAATCCTTGAGCTATGCTGATTTTTCCGTCTTCTTTACCCGAGCTTGCTTTGTCTTCAATCCATTTTCCAAGCGTATTTATTCTCTTATCAAGGTCGACTCCTTCGCCGATTACAGCTCCCAGTACAACCGACATAATCACAACCAGTGTGTTAACTCCATCCTGAAAAACACCTGTGATACCGATGAAAAGTGTGCACAGTCCGAGTCCTTTGAACACAGTGTCAGAAAGTCTTTTTGGTATTGCTTTCTTAAAAAGTAAGCCGATAGCTCCACCGATGAGCACCGCCACGGTGTTTACTATCGTTCCTAGCATTCCAAACATAATTTAACCTGCCTTTAGGCGCAGTGTAAGAGATTTTTTTGCTAAATGCGCCCGTACCTCGCATTATACATCAATTTTTTTCCTATATCAACCAACTGAGTTTATTTTTTCTATATATTTTGTTGCAGTTTTTAAAGCTATATGTTATTATTAAGATAATTATAATGTGATATTATGATTATTTTTAGAAATAAATATGTTCGGTACATCCGAATGAAAGGAGTTTTGCTGTATGTGCGGTATCTGTGGTTTTACAGGACAGATTGAACAGCGCGAAAACACCATAAAGCAAATGACTGAGGTCATCACCCACAGAGGTCCTGATTCCGAGGGCTTTTACACTGATAACTACATCAGTATGGGTTTCAGACGACTCAGCATCATCGACCTTGAAGAAGGCCACCAGCCTATCTACAACGAGGACAAGACATTAGTCCTCACCTTCAACGGCGAAATCTACAACTACAAAGAGCTAAGAAAAGAGCTCACTGAACTCGGACACACCTTCTCTACCGAGTCTGACAGCGAGGTGCTACTCCACGCTTTTGAACAGTGGGACGAGGAAATGTTCGAGCACCTTCGAGGTATGTTTGCGTTCGCTATCTATAACAAAGAGACTAAAGCTCTCTTCTTAGCACGCGACTTCTTCGGTATCAAACCGCTCCACTACACTATGATAGGCGACAACTTCTGCTACGCTTCGGAAATCAAGAGTATTTTAGAGCACCCTGAGTTTAAGAAGGAGTTTAACGAGAAAGCTCTCGACCACTATCTTTCTTTCCAGTACTGCCCACAGCCTATGACCTTTTTTAAGGGCGTTTACTGCTTGCTCCCTGGCCATTTTATGTGGTACAGAGATGGTGTGGTTGAAACTCAGCGTTACTTCGAAGCTAAGTTCAAGCCTGACCCTGAGATGACTGAAGACGAGGCTGTTGACAAGATTGAAGCTGTATTCGAAAACTCAGTTAATGCTCATAAAATCGCTGATGTCGAGGTCGGTTGCTTCCTCTCAAGCGGTGTTGACTCTAGCTACGTTTCAACATATTTCAAAGACCAGAAAACATTCACCGTCGGCTTTGACTTTGGTGAGAGATACAACGAAATCAGCTGGGCTGAAAATCTCTCCAAAGAGCTCGGCGTTGAACACCATACAAAGCTCATTTCAAGCGAGGAATTCTGGGCAGCTGTACCAAAAGTTCAGTACCATATGGACCAGCCTTTAGCTGACCCTAGCTGTATCGCACTTTACTTTGTTGCAAAGCTTGCGAGCGAATATGTAAAGGTTGTCCTCTCAGGAGAGGGTGCTGACGAGCTCTTCGGCGGTTACACCTGCTACAACGAGCCACGCGTTTTCAACCTCTACCAGAAAATCGTTCCTTACTGCATCCGCAGAGCTATCTGCGCTGTGTGCAAAAAGCTTCCTGATGTAAAGGGCAGAGATTACCTTATCCGCGCTACTCATCCGCTTGAGAAGCGCTTTATCGGTAACGCTTATATGTATGACCAGAAGCAGAAGAAGGCTTTACTCAAAGATTCTTCTCTCGCTACTGACCCGACAAGACTTGTCAGACGCCACTATATGCGTGCCCGCAGATACGACGATGTCACCAAGATGCAGTATCTCGACATCAATATGTGGATGGTCGGCGATATTCTCTTAAAAGCTGACCGTATGAGTATGGCAAACTCACTTGAACTTAGAGTTCCTTTCCTCGACAAAGAAGTGTTCAAGGTTGCGTCAACTATCCCGACTGACCTGAGAGTCAACAAATATAACACAAAATACGCTATGCGTCAGGCAGCACTCAGACATCTGCCACAGGCTACTGCTGAGAAAGAAAAGCTCGGCTTCCCTGTACCAACCAGAGTGTGGCTTAGAGATGAACACTACTATTCAATCGTTAAGGATTTGTTCACCTCTCCTACTGCTCAGAAGTTCTTCAACACAGATATCCTTATTGATTACCTCGACGAGCATTTCATCGAGAAAGAGGATAACTCAAGAAAAATCTGGACTATCTATGTTTTCCTTGTATGGTATCAGATTTACTTCGGTGCAGTTGAGGCTGACGAGCTCGAAGACTATCAGCCAAAGGAAACAGACCCTGCTGATTCTCCGTTTGATGACGGCGAAGAGGTAGCATCAAACTCACCACAGCAGAGCGAAGTTGATGAGGATAGCGATGATACAACAAGCGGAGAAACTAAAGTCTTCCGTCCTGTTGACGAAGAAACAGCTCAGAAACTCAGCGAAGAAGTTGAGAGCGAAGAAGTTGAGATGGAGGAGATTTACTCAGGCAGCCCAAAAACCGCTAAAAGCGTCAAAATTGACGAAGAGCAGGAGGCTGAAGCTGAGGATGTAACAAAAGTTAAACCATCCTTCAAGCCGACTCTCGAAAACCACAACGACTTCTTCGAGAGCCTGAAAGATAAGCTCAAAGACTTCGACAATTTCGACGAGGAATAAGTTTAAACCATCATAACATCAACAGCGATGAGTAATCTCATCGCTGTTTTTTATTGCTCGTATATTATATATTCCAGTAAATACCACAGCATTTTTGAAACCTTTGGATACTCAATATCAAAAATCTCGGGCGACAGCGGGTTTTCCCCCTCACCGATTTCCAGCGTAAAAGCAGGTCGATGAAATTCTTCTATAAACCAATCCTTAAAGCCCCCACCCACAGCTATACCGCTCGGATGTGATACCACATATCCGGAGAGTTTTGCCATATTTTCTGCAAGCTGCACACTCTTTCTCGGGGTATTGCCACCAAAGTCGTAGTAAATCTCCCTCCCCTGAGTATGCAAAGCAACAGCCATTTGAAAATTTTCCTGTCTGCACAGCTCACACAACGCTTTTGATTCTCTCTCGCTTTCAGGATATTCTCCACCGTATCGCGTAGGAGCAGGTGCAGTTATCCCGAGTGACCTCTCGTTTTCTTTAACCGCAGAAAAGCCCGCATTAAAATTATGATTAATATCAATTCCTCTACCGTTTGCCTGCCATTTTTTATGAGACACTCTCGATTTTATCATACACTCGCTGACAAATTCTGCGTTCTTTCCTGCGGTGTGAATTCCATTTACGCTGATTTCAACTCCATCAGGATTTACCATAGGCACAACTGTCAAACCCTTAACAGAAAGCTTTCCTGCAAAAACACTGTCACTCACAAACCTAGAGCACACCTCTCCTAAAAAATCATAAAGCATATGCGCAGTTATTCTTTCCATGCCATGAAATGCACCGCAGAAAAGTGCTCCGCCTCTACCACCGATTCTGTAGGCAGGGATTTTTCTATTAAGCTCTGTTTTTGTGATTACAAACTTCCTTACAAAGCTATAATTCTTCATAAGTTCATATTCAAGAACCTCTGCTTTCCTGACATCACACTCACTGATTTTCAAATCCTCTTTCCTCCTTGCAATAAAACCTCTTTTGATTTATAATCAATGTATATCAATTTTGGGAGTTATTATGCAGATTTTCGATACTATCAAGAAAACTGAATACAACACAGCCGTTGCACTCGGTTTTTTTGACGGAGTGCATATCGGACACCAAGCGGTAATCAACGCTTGCAAAAACTTAAAAAAAGAAGAAGAGAAACTCACTGTTTTTACTTTTAAAAACAGTCCATCAAACACCTTATCGAGTAAAAAAAAGCCACTGCTCACAACAAACGAAGAGAAATTCTATCTCTTTGAAGCTTTAGGAGTAGACATCGTATACTGTGTTGACTTTAATGAGGTGAAAGACCTTTGCGCCAAGACCTTTGTATATGACATTTTATGCGATAAATTGAACGCAAAAACTGTCGTAACAGGTTTTAACTATCGTTTTGCAAAGAGTGGAGAAAGCACAGCAGAGGACTTAGAAAAACTATGTAGCGCACGATGTGTAAACACTTATATTTGCAAGCCTGTTATTTTTGGTGATGCACCCGTTTCTTCAACCAGAATCAGAGAAAGCATCAAAAACGGCCACATAGAAACTGCTAACAAAATGCTTGGATATAACTTTTCTATAGAATCCCCTGTATTAAGCGGAAACCACATCGGTACTCAAATTGATTCTCCGACAATCAATCAATCACTAAACAGCGTTCGGGTCACTCCAAAATTCGGGGTCTATGCAACCAGAGTTACAGTTGATAACAATATTTACTACGGTGCTACAAACATCGGTTGTCATCCTACGGTCGGAGAGTGTTCCCCGATTTGTGAAACTCACCTGCTTGATTTCAACCCATCCGACCTCTACGGAAAGAAAGTAAAAACAGAATTACTGCATTTTGTTCGCTCTGAGCAAAAATTCGACAGCTTAGAAACACTCAAAGAGCAAATAAAAACTGATAAACATAACATACAAAGCTTCCTTTTTGAATATAAAGAGCCGACCGAGTAGAATTTTCGGTCGGTTTTCTTATTTTATAGTGTATAACTGTTGCAAAGGCATCTTTTTTGATATATAATGTAGATTGAAATATAATGAGAAAGTGGGGGTTTGTGTGGCAGATACAACTACTGTACAAGTTAATAATACTTCGTCGCGCAAGCTCGTGCTTGACAGAAAGAATATTGACAATAATAAAAAAGCGTACCTCGTGATAAAACGCATCAGCGATATTCTTCTTTCTATAATCGGACTTTTAGCACTTTCCCCTGTTTTTTTGGTAACCGCCCTCGTTGTATTTATTGAGTGTCCGAAAGCTAACCCTATTTTTGTTCAGGAAAGAGTCGGAAAAGACGGAAAACATTTCAAATTCTACAAATTCCGCTCCATGGTGCCTGATGCTGAAGAAAAGCTTCACGAGCTTTTGGATTACAACGAAATGGAAGGCCACGCTTTCAAAATGAAGAATGACCCGCGAATAACAAAGGTGGGGAAATTTCTTCGCAAAACCAGTATCGACGAATTGCCTCAGTTATTTAATATTTTAAAGGGTGATATGAGCATCGTTGGACCGCGTCCGCCTATCCCGAGAGAAGTCAAAAGATATAGCGATTATGAGCTCCAGCGCTTGTATGTTACCCCGGGACTGACCTGCTACTGGCAAACCACCCCTAATCGCAACGATATGACATTTGACGAGTGGCTTGAGATGGACCTTGAATACATAGAAGACCGCTCTCTTAAAACTGACTTTAATATTATTCTGAGTACATTCATCGCAGTGTTCAGAATGAACGGAATATAATAAGAATGGCTGTTTCACTTTTGTGGAACAGCTTTTTATTTTACTATTTCAATTGTGGTAATAATCATCTCAAAAAGCTGTTATAAAGTTTTTTAGTAAAATTTTCGCAACAATTGCATATAAATATGCAATTTTTTCCGTTTTTTCCCTATAAGTGGGAGGGGATTTTTTTGATAACTATAAATTCAGGAAAATTAACTATTCCTGAAAGTGAACGTTTCATCGGTTTTGCCGGTGATAATCTTCACTCAACCAAGCAGTTTATAGTCGAAAACATTACCGACGAAAGCTGCATCTACAGGCTGTATCTTGAATTCGACGACAATACAGTCAACTACTTTGTACTCGACAGCAAAGTAGAAAACGGCTCGACAATTTTAACTTGGAACATTTTAGAAAATCATATTTTTAAAAGCGGTATCGTAAACGCTCAGATTAAATCTATTTCAGATAGCGGAGAAGCATATCACACGACATGGGATTATTTTTATGCTGAGAATTCCGCTGAGTTTTCTGGAGAATTTAAAGACAATGAAAACTCTGAGTTTCTGCGCTATGAAAAAGAACTCAATGAGATTTACAACAAGATCAACGAAACTGACCTTAGCTCATTTGTAACACAAGATAGAACAATCGCCGGTCTATCTCTTTCATGCGATATTACAGCAGAGGATTTTTATAGTGCAATCGGCATTTATCCAACTGTACTGAAAGAAGGTGTCCCAACAGTACTCGAAGGGACAGCCGGCGGATACCTTATCGATACGATAAACAATGATTTATACTACTGCGACAAAAGGACTCTATCGGGTTATAACTGGATAAAACTGACGGGTAAAACAGAAAGTAGTTCAAATGGCATTAAAAAAACCCATATAAACGAAAACGGTGAACTTATTATTACTTTCAGCGATGATACAACATCAAATCTGGGTATTATTGTTGGTGCTGACGGTAAAAATGGCACTAACGGCAAAGACGGTGTAAATTGCGCTGACAAAGCGAAAAACAAGAAAATTCTTTTTTTAGGCGACAGCATCACAGCATCCTCAAGCCAAAATGGTTGGGTTACTCATTTTACAAATATAATGAACCCTTCTTTGTGTGTCAATGTTGCCGTTAGCGGTGCGCGTTTTTGCGATTACAGCGATACAGTTTATGATGGAAACCCTGTGTTCGAGGGTGAAGATAACAATGTGAACAATGTTATTGGTAATCAGGTTGAAAAGTTAATTCGCGGAAAGGACTCTACAAATCCAAACTATGTTCAAGTTGATGAATATAACGATTTCGATATTATTTTTATCGCTTGTGGCACTAATGATGCCAAGCCTACTGCCCAAATCGAAACAGCCTTTTACAACGACACTGATGTACTTCCTTTAAGCGATGTCGATCGTACAACTTGGGCTGGAGCTTTCAGATACGCCATAGAAAGCCTGCAAAACTTATATCCAAACGCAAAAATTTTTGTTTGCACCCCTATTCAAAGCTGCGCAAAAACACATACATACAGCGAAACAAAAGCAAAAGGAGATTACCTAAAACGTCTGTGTTCACTGATGTCTGTTTGCTGTATTGACACAATGCAGTGTGGTATTTGTGGTTTGTACGAGAAAAAATCTGTAAACGGCAGAGACCTTCGAGATGGCTTGCATACAAACGAAAATGGTGCTCTAAAAATAGCTAAGTATAATGCTTCTAGAGTTTGTTGCTACTTCGAACCTGAAATACTTCCAGACACAGCACTTGTAAATGTTGTACCGTTATCTACAGATACAGACGGCAGTATTTACAATGGTACTGGCTACAAAAACAACACTCGCTTAGGTTCAAGCGGTACATCAAAAGACGAAGAAGGCTTTGTTACCACCGGCTTTATTCCTGTTAGTGCTAACACCTTACTCAAATCAGAGGGTACTGCTACCATTACAAATGACAGTCGTTGCTACTGCTGTGCTTATGATGAAAATAAAGAACTACTGTGGTATTGGAATGCTTATAATGGGATTTACAATACCAACAGTACAGATATTGTTGATATGTCTACCGGTAATCTTAACTGGAGACTCTCAGCTACACAAACGTGGACTGACTTTGACTTAGTAAAATATCTAAGATTCAGTATGTTCGGTACAGGCGAAGGTCTTACCATTACCGTTGGATAAGAGGTGTGTATATGGAAGCAGAATACATAACTCGTGCCGAACACAACGAATATGTTAAACGGATGGAAGATGAACACAAGCGCCTCAACAACCGCCTTATTACTGTGGAAAATGCTACAAAGGATATGCACGAGCTCATAAAAAATGTTGGTATTATGGCTACCAATATGGAACATATGGTGGACGAGCAAAGAAGCCAAAGCGAGCGTCTACAACGCCTTGAGGAAATGCCCCTTGACAGTTGGAACACAGTCAAGAGCGGTGCATATAACGCTATAGGAGCATCTATTGGCGGAGCGATTATTGCGGCCATATTGTTCTTTTTGTAATGGAGAATCACTATAAATATTAACCTTAAAGTAAGGACTAAAACTCGATATTCTGGGCAGGGATAATTTCTATAATTATTTTAACAATTCTTTCTTAGCTCGGATTACAGTTTCAGGATATAACAACTTGGCAGGCATTTTTTGATGCGTTACTACAGGCTGTGAAAAATCCTGTTATCATCGTGGCGGTGATAATGTCGGCGTATAACGCTATAGTTGACCTAACAACAAAAGGGGTTTCTGACAGCAAATATCACTAAGCTACAAAAAATCAGGCTTTGATGCTATAATCAAAGCCTGATACTTCATTAACAATATTTGATTTTCTCTTGTAATACAAAAACTAGAGGCTGTCTTACTGTTAAAGTAATACAGCCTCTATTCATTTATTTTTTAATATAAAACATATTAAGTATTAACTTCTCAAGTTCAGCTTTGTCAGCATAAAATTCCATATATGCATCAGTATAAACATTCTCTCCGTCAGGGGTTACTACCTCACGCAATGTGTAATCGGCGTAGCGATTAAGCATAGCGCTCATAGAATTAACCGAGCAATCGGAAACGATATACGGAGCAATGTCATCATAAGTTTCTAAAATGAATGTATCGCTTTCTTTTACCTTGCTGTTAAAAGCAGAAACAAAGCTCTCCATATATTCTGTGTGCCTATCCATACGTGAAACATTCATCTGATCTGATACATCCTTACGGGTGTGCACATAGTTAAGCGCTTGCTCACCGTTTAATACTACCTCTCCCATAGGAATTGAACTATCCACCTGAGAAAAATCGTCAACTACATTGACCTTAACGCCACCTACTGCATCATTAAGGATAGATATTGCGTCCATATTCATCGAAACATAGTAATCAATCGTCAAACCGGATAAGAAATCTGAAACTGTTCTCACCGCATTCTCACAACTATCCTCAAGTCCGGTACCATAGGTGTGCGCAAGTGCAAGCTGACCAAAAATAGTGCCTGCCTCTTTACCGCCAATACCTAAAACACGGATATCCATCATAGTATCTCGATTCAATGTCAACACACTGTAGGATTTATCAGCTTCATCAAACACAGCTAAAGCGACCATATCGTTTTCGCCTGTATTGAGATAGGAGTTACTTTGTACAACAGGACCACGTTCATCAATGCCCATTAACATCAAAACAGTAATGTCTTGACGAGGGAAATACTCAACCCCATCAACGGTAACCGTTTTTTTAGATGGTGCAGGAACATTTTGGGGTTCGTCCTTGTCAGTTATAATATCAACAATCTTGTATCCGGAAAAAGCTACTACAACAACTAATACAAAAATCAGTATTATTGTAAAAATTCCGGTTTTTTTCTTGTTTTTAGCCATTTAATTATTCTTTAACTTTACGGCGATAAACAATAAGAGCTAAAACAGCACCGAGTGAGAGAACCATTATAGCACTCCAGAAAACAACATTGGAAGCATCACTTGTTGTAGGAGAAACAACGTCCATATTCTGACCACTACCAGGCACTAAAAAAGCAACAGGACAAATCTTGTCAAACTTTACTGTAACAGTACCATCACCATTGTTAATACAATCAACAACAGGAACCCATTTGCCATCAACATAAACCATAGCCGTGATAAATGTTCCAGAAGCGATGCCAATGTCGAATGTAAGGTCGAGTGTAGAACCTTCCCCTGTGAGGAATTTATCAAAATTATCACAAACATCTGTTACATCAAATAAATCCTTGATGACAAGGTCGTCTACATTTTTGTCGGCTCCCCATTTTTCTTTAACGATTTCTGTAAGAGCAGGACAAAGATCAGAAAGCTTAGCACCATTATTAAATTCGTCGTAAACCTTCAAAAGCTCTTCCTTTACTCCCTCAGGCAAATCGGCACCGCTAAGAGCCTCTGTAATTGATGAAATAATAAGACATTCGAGGTACTCTGTTGAAAGCCTATTGCCATCAGGTCCAGTGATAAAACCTACAACCTCTTTTCCATCAACGACATCGATAACGACCAGTTCCGGTGCGCCCTTGTTTGTGATACTTTCTACAAACTGTGCAGCAGAAGCTGAAACAGTAATTGTAAGCATCAATACGATTGCTAAAGTAATTGTGAGTAGTCTTTTCATTTAAACCATCTCCAGTAATAATATAGAATAAAAATGTTTATTTGCAATTTTATGTTTCATAAACATCGTTCTTAGTTGCGATGTTTATTGTCTTGTTTTGCCCTTTTGCTTGCCTTGGCATACGAGGATGCATAACTTTTTGAGTATTTAGAGTAATAACCCTTACCATAACGTGTATACTTGCCTGATGTTTCAGAAACACAGTTAATAACAATACCCAATATACGCGACTCAATAAATTCAAACTGAGAAACTGCAGACGACAGGGCAACTGTATTACAGTAATCCTGTCTTACAATTAACAGTATACCATCTGTCAGCTTGGCTGCAACCATAGCATCACTGATTTCGCCAACAGGAGGAAGATCCATGATAATATAATCATACTCTTCTTTCAACTCGGACAGAACTCTCTCCATTTTTACTGAGCTTAAAAGCTCAATAGGATTTGGTGGGTTATCACCGGACGAAATAACATCGAACACACTATCTTCGTCTAATGAACATTTCTGTATAATATCGGTAATATCATCATGTCCTGTAAGATAATTTGAAAGACCAGGCGTTTTATTAACAGGGAGTTTATATGCTATTGATGGTCTTCTCATATCACAATCAATAAGCAAAACCCTCTTATCAAGTTGAGAAAGAGTGTATGCAATATTTGCTGCAGAAAGGCTTTTACCTTCGCCGGCAAGCGCTGAAGAAACACCGATAATAGGACAAGAAACACCCTCAACAAAAGAAAATTCAAGCTTTGTTCTAAGCAATTTGTACGCTTCAGTAGCAACGAAGCTGATATCCTTACCAACGAGGCTCTTTCTACCACTTGTGTTATGGTGTCTGCCGCTACTCTTAGCACCGTAACCATAATAGCTTGAGTTGGATTGTGTATTACCTAACATATCGGGAACACTCGAAAGGATAGGATAATCACAACAACGCTCGATATCCTCCTCATCCCTAATGGTTACATCAAAAATCTCTCTGAGTGCTATTATAATAATTGATACAGCAAAACCGATTAAGAATCCAATACCCGTATTTTTAAAATAATTCGGAGAACTCGGTTTTGTAGCCTCAACAGCATAATCAACTATATTTGCAGCTGTTCCCTCAACGATGTTTGAAATGCGTTTAGGCAAAATGTACGCAATTGCGTTAGCAATAGTCTGCGCCTCTTTAGGGTCAGTGCTGGTAACAGTAACTCTGAAAATCTCAGTAGAGTTAACCGCACTAGCCGATATCATAGCCTTTAATTCGGAATAGGTCAAATCTACACCCGCATAATCAATAACATCATTCAGACATGCCATAGATCTCAATATAACAATATAAGTGTCAACCAAGCTTTTAGCTGCACTGATATCACCGGAAGTGATGCTAAAAGAAGTATCTCCGACAGAAACAGAGTTGTTGTTAACATAAAACATAGCTGATGACTCATATTTTGGTGTCACAAACTGAATAGTGCTAAAAAGCACAATAAGCGCTGAAACAATCGAAGAAACGGCCACTATCCACACTCTGTGCCAGATAGCATACCATATTCTCTTGAAATCTATTTCAATAAATTCATTATTATTTTTTGCTTTATTTTTCATAACTATTTCCTCTCATCGGATTATCTCAATACCGATAAACTCCGAAGAAAATAAAACAACCCTTATAATCTGTCTTATTTTATCATAAAGAAAAGCTCAAGTCAACAACACTTATCAGGAAAATATCGCATTATCAGTCTTTGTCCTGGAATCCGTTCAACGCTTTTTTCTTAGCTTTGATAAACCATTAGAGAATATTTGCTTTTCTTCAACATTAAAGCCAAACAGCCATATCGAAACAGCGTAAACTATAGTATAACACAACACAGCTACCACTAAATTAATAAAGCTGTCTATACTAATAAATCTTGTGTATAGATAACTAAATATGCACGGAACAACAAATGACGGTATCGCCCTAATAATACCAATCCAGAATTTGAACATATTAAGTCCGACATATTTATGATAGTAGAAATTCATAAATACAACATTACCCATCACAAGAGAAACAGCTGTACCAAGTGCTGCACCAGTACATCCGTAGCGTTTTATAAGCCATATACTCAAAACTATATTCAAAACAGCAATAAAAAAGTATATTATCGAGCTTACATAGTGTTTGTTCTTTGCTCGTTGAACTTCAACTCCTATGCTTTGTATCATTGGAATAGTAATTGAAATTATCAATATCAACGCAACAATATATGATTCTTCGTAGCCTTCTCCTGCCCAGAAACGTATAAACGGTTTTCCGTAGAAAATAAAGCCACTCAGAATTAGTCCCAGAACGAAAAACTGTATTCTTCCTACCTTTGTCATCAAATCTATAAGGCGCTCATCCTTATTCTCTGCAACAGAACGGTTGATGCTCGGCACAAAAACATTTGAAATAGCCGTTGATGTCTGTACATAAATCGTGTTTATATGTGCACCGATTCCGTAAATTGCAACCGCAACCGTACCACTGTATCTTCCCAAAAGCACCTTGTCAATATTCCAGTTAATCTGGTCGATAATCTGATTAAGAAAGATAAAGAAAGTGAAAACCCACATTTCTTTAAGCAAGGAAAATTTAAGCCCTCTGTATGAAAACTCTATAGACAATGCCTTGTTACAGTAGAACAAATTAGAGAAAAACACAGCAAAAGTAAGTATTGCAGAAACTAAAATAACTGCTACAGAATCATAACCCAGTAACATCAACGGTAGTGCGAGCATCGGGTTTAAAACATTTTGTAACACCCTGAGAAGCTTCTGGAAAACAAAACGCTCGTGAGCTGTGATGTAGCAATTATACACACTGTTCGGCATATTGATGGCAACACTCACTACCATAATTATGAGCAATATCTTTGCTTTTTCAAGCTCAGACGATGTCAGTCCCGTACCAAATATCATTTCGATATTGCTAACCAGAACTCCACCACACAACAAGCACAAACCTGCGAGCAAACCGAAAACAAGCATAAACATGCCGTTTAGCTTAGCTATACCATCACGATCATTTTTTACCAGATATCGTGCGTGAAATCTAACATACGAGCTTCCAAAACCAAAGCTCAATAAGCTCAGGTACGACATAACAGAGTACGCAAGCTGATACAATCCATATTCATTTTGTCCAAGTAATCTGATTAATATGGGTGTGTAAAGCAAGCCTGATAAAATCTTGACTGCTTCACCAACATACGAAAGTGCAACTCCCGCTTTTTTTTGATTGATTGCCATACTTTTCCTTTATCTTTTACATCTGTTTATAGTAATAATCCCTTTTTTAGCTATAAGCTTTATCGGTTTTTTAAGCACGACGCAACTGATAATACCCCGTGCATTTTTTGAATCTATATACTTTTTCTCGGTTTTTGTATATCCTGCTTTTTCAGTATCAGCTTCAAGATAGGACGAAAACACTTCTAAAGCTTTTATTACCAACTTTTCTGCTTCAACCCTACTGCAAAATAAGTAAAAATGCTTTACACAGCCGAAAAACTGATCCTTAACTTTCTTGTACAAAAAGTCTTTCGGGACATTATCTATCCCATCAAAAAAATCTATGTAAGATTCGATTAACGACATATTCAGCTCGATTTTATTGCTGTAAAACTTATTCGCACTTGCCATTCCGCCTAATCTGTAATAATAAACATTTTCAGTAATAACCGAAATGCTTTTACAATGCTTAATAAATTGTAAATTGAATTTATGATCTTCGGACAGTGCTAACGATGTATCAAAACTCAATTTGTTTTGAGCTATCAGACTTCTCCTAAAAAGCTTCGCCCAAGGAGTGTCAAAAAGCGGATCGTATCGCCCCATATCTTTTTTTATATCAGAAAGGCTAAGGTGTTCTCTTTCTCTTTTTATAAAGTGTTTCTCAGACTGTGTGCGAAACTGAGTATATGAGCCAATAACTAAATCAGCATCTCCCTTTACTCCCTCGACTAATCGCTCGATAGAGTTCTTTTCGAGCAAATCATCGGCATCAAGAAACACAACATATTCCCCACGGGCGTTGTGTAATCCCGCGTTTCGTGCAGACGATACCCCGCCGTTTTCTTTGTCAACGACTTTAATTCTATCGTCAGATTTTTCGCACTCTCGCAATATCCGTAAAGAACTGTCATCAGAGCCATCATTTACTGCGATTATCTCAACATCATTGTAAGATTGGGAAAGAGCGCTATTTATGCAATCTTTTATTGTTTTTTCGCTGTTATATACGGGTATAATTATGGATACCAACTCTCCACCGCCAATCTAAGCTAAGTACCTAAGCCATTTTAAACACCTATATTTATGTAAACTGTATATCAGGTACGATGCGAATGCACATACTGATAAAATTATTATAAAAGCATAAACGGAATACGGAATCACACCGATATCGTATCCGCATTTTTCAAACGCAAACTTCACCACAAAGCGTAACGACGCATGAAGGCAGTAAGTGACCGTTGAAAAAACTCTAAGCAATTTGCCGCAGTTGAGATTTAAATTCCAATCTAACAACAGTGAAAAAATAACCGGACAAACTAAAACAAGCATAAAATAACAGTCGTTATATCTACAACAGTCAAACCTTGTTATAAGCATTTGTTCTGCAAACAGCAAAGCTGTAGATAAAACTAAGTATATAATCTTTTTATATGAAAACGGTTTTCTGTCTTTATATTTCTGAGCAAAAAGCTTACCAAAGAACACCCATATAAGAGCTACAGGAAAACTGTTGAAAATCTCATACGGATATACATTGCTGACATAAAAAGTGAGCGATTCAAACATTTCGCCGTAGTTGCTCACAAGACAGCAAAGAACATACAGAAAACCCGAAATAAGCAAAGTAATTGTATTGTTTATATATTTATCTGCAAAATAAATAATTATCGTGCCAATAACCAGTGCCACGATAAACCACGAAGCGGAAAATGTCGAGCCAAAGAAAAACGACACTATCATTTTCCATAATCCTAAAAAGAAGCCTTCTTCAAAATAATGTCTATAAATTAAGGTTAACGGTAATAAAATAACAAACCAAACCGCATATAAAATTAAATTCCTCTTAATAAAAGCAAACAGAAACTTTCTCTCCTGCTTTAGTGATGTTGCAGAGTCGATTCTTGTAAAAAGCAAGAACGCACTTATCATAAAAAACAGCGGAACTGCAATTCTCACTGTAGGATACACAATGTACGAATACTGTGTACCAAACGGATTAACATGGAGAATAACGATAAATATTGAAAGCACAAGCTTCGTAACATCAAGCGACGAATATGTTTTTGTCAATTATCTCATCTCCCTTTTGCTTTATCGACAAGACAGCCAAGGCTTTCGCCTTGACCGTCTTGCTTTTTTATATAGATTAAAACTTAAACTAATCAGCCGATAATCATCTTACCATCAGCATCGAAGTTATACTTGCCTGCAGGGTACTGTGCCTCTAGGTCAGCGTTTGACCACTTGCCAACATAGTAGCTACCTGTAGCAACATAACCGTTTGTACGGATGTAGTAAACATTACCATCAACCTCTACAAGGCCCATACCTGTGATAGCACCAACATTGTTGATGAATCTCTTGTCGCCGTTAGAGTCTGTGATAAATGCATTTCTGATCATCTTACCTGTTTCATCGAACTCATAGTACTGTGGATAGAACTTAGCCTTGAGCTCATCGTTTGACCACTTGCCTACATAGTACTTGCCAGTAGCAACATAACCGTTTGTACGAGCATAATAATACTCGCCGTCAACCTCTACAAGACCTGCACCGTAAATGCCACCGTTAAAGTCAACATAACGCTTTGCGCCGTCATCGTCAATGATGAAGTTGTTTCTGATCATCTTGCCTGTTTCGTCGAAGTAGTAGAATTTAGCAGCAAACCTTGACTTGAGTTCATCGTTTGACCACTTACCTACATAGTATCTGTCCTTAGCGATAACGCCGTTTGTACGAGCGTAGTAGTACTCACCGTCAATTTCAACAAGACCTGCAGATACAATCTGACCCTGTGGGTTTACATAGTAATCTGTGCCGTCTATGTTGTATACACAGTTGTAAATCATAGTACCGTCAGCTCTGAACATATACTTGTTAGCTGGGAACTGAGCCTCGAGCTCTACAGTTGACCACTTACCTACATTGTAATCGCCTGTTACGATGTAACCTTCTGTACGAGCATAGTAAATCTTGCCATCAACTTCGATAAGGCCTGCAGCTGTTGGCTGACCATTTGCGCCAAGATAGATCATTGAGCCGTCGTCAAGTGTGTAAACAGCATTTCTGATCATCTTGCCTGTTTCGTCAAAGTAATAGTGGTTGTTTGCAGGGAAGAGCTCCTTGAGAGCTTCGTCGCTGTACTTTGTTACATAGTACTTGCCCTGTGCCAGTACACCTGTTGTACGAGCAAAATAGTACTCACCGTCAACCTCTACAAGACCTGCAGCGGTTGGAACATTGTTCTCGATGTAGTAGTTAGCTGTACCAAGATCAACGATACCTCTGTTGATCATTTTACCTGTTTCGTCGAAGTAGTAGTAACCTGCCGGATACTGAGCTGCTAATTCGTCTGTTGACCACTTACCTACATAGTACTTACCTGTAGCAACATAGCCGTCTGTACGAGTATAGTAAACGTCACCATTCCACTCAATAAGACCCTTAGCTTTTAAGAAGCCTTCCTCGAAATACTTGTATGTACCATTAACATCCATGATACCGTCACAAACCTGGATGAGTTCACCGTCTTCAGCGAACAGGTGCCACTTGAATGTACCACCGATTGGTGAATTAAGAACGTTAGCATAGCCTGTTACCATGTAACCGTTCTTATCGAAATAGTATGTTTTGCCGTCGATTTCAGCAAATGTGAAGTAGTAGTATGTGTTCTTGTATCTGTAATAACGTGTACCGTTATCATCTGTTACCCAAGTACCACTGATGAGTCTACCTTCTTCGTCAAAGTTGTAGATAATACCGTAGTAGTTGTACTCGCCTGTTACAGCAGCATATGTGCTGTGGTTGAAGTAGTACCAGTTGTCGCCTACCATCTTCCAGCTTGCAGAAAGTTCGCCAAGCTGTGCGTAGCGGTTAACGCCTGCTTCTTCGTCCTTGAACAGACCTGTGTACTTTGTCTGGTTCTTACAGATACCGTTTTCGCCAAAGTCGTAGTAGTACTCGCCTGAGTTATCAGGAGCCATAACCTTGTTAACGCCTGTGAGCTTAGCGCCGTCTACATAGTAAGACTCGCCCTTCCAGCCATTTGAAACAACGCCGTCAACATAGTCTTTGCCTTCAAACTCGCCTGTGTACTTTTTGCCACATCCGTCACAATCAAGGATGCCATCTGTGCCGATTGCGAAAGTATGGCCAGTAGCCTTTGATGTTTCGCCCCACTCAACTACTGAGTTACATACCTCACAGAATGTACGACCTGTATAGCCTGGTTCTGTACAAGTTGCAGCTTTGTCAGCAATAGCTTCTGCTGTATGAACATGGTATGTACCCTTAGCTTCCCAGTATTCCTGATCAATGTTATAGTGATGTGTATAACCCTCGTGATCAACATTGA
The DNA here is from genome assembly GCA_017410265.1 of Ruminococcus sp. Classification (GTDB taxonomy): domain Bacteria; phylum Bacillota; class Clostridia; order Oscillospirales; family Acutalibacteraceae; genus Ruminococcoides. The sequence continues at coordinate 38,066 of JAFQRC010000013.1, forward strand.
TGTCACCTGAGAAAGTTGTTTTATCATCTGTAAATGTAGCAATACCCTTATCAACTGTCAGATTAACCTGCTTGAACTGAATGTACCCCTTTGTCCACATATACTGTGGGGTTTTTGCTGTATGACCGGAATATGTGTGGAGGAGTGGCTCCCATACTCTTACAGGAATAGAAGCGATAACGTTGCTATCCTTGTCGAGATCTTCGCCGTTTCTTGTAAATGTTAATTCAACGATATCTTCAACATCCTGAGCTGCTGTTGATGTGTATGTTACGTCAAAGCCTGCGTTAACATCCATATTTTCAAGCTCGAATGCATTGACAGAGTTCAGGTTGAGAGTTGTTTCAACCTTGTTGAGTGTGTCAATATCATCACTTGTGAGGTCAACCCAGTATACAGAACCTGCAAGAAGTCTGTCGAGAGTAGCATCGTGTGGTACTAACTCAACGGTTTTGATATCTGTTACATGAGTTACGTTAAATTCGCGGTTAATGTAACCAACGTTGCCGTTGTTATCAGCGATTTCGAATCTCACCTTGTGGAAACCGTTTGCAAGCTCAACATTTTCAGATGAAATCATGCCGTTTGAATATTTTGCACCTACATCAACACCGTCAACATAAACCTTAGCAGTAGATGCGTCGATGCCTGTGTAGTTATCGTTGCTTGTGTTATCAGCAACTGTTGCATTAAAGATTGCGTTATCTTCAACAAACTCTGCTACATTGCCGTACTCAAGATTTCTTGAAACTGTACCACCGGATACAGTTGGGTTTGAGAATACAGGAAGCTCTCTGTCTTCAACCGCGTCGGAATAGTCAACAGTAACGTCGTCAATGTAGTATGTAAAATCACCGTGGTGACCTGAGAAGTTAAGTGTATCAGGACCTGTAACAGCGTAAAGCTTGATAAAGAAGTTACGCTTGTAAGCACCGCCTGTATAGCCTGGTTCATCGTGAATGAACAGGTCATCAGTGAATTTTGAGAAATCAGCCTTGACATAATGCCAGCCTGAACCTTCCATCTTTGTACTCCAATATGGAGTATAAATTAGCTCGCCATTGTCATCAAAAGCATCCTTTGTTCTTCTCTGGATAACACCGTTTGCATCTGTGTAGAACGCATTAAGAGTAATTTCTGTCGACATAGCATCTTCTGGTATATAAAGCCAGAAACCGATTGACTGCGCACCCTTAACAGGAATAGCCTCGCCGTTCCAACCGATTGAAAGTGCGTGGTAACCTGTTGTGTTATCACCTGAACAGGTTGTCTGAGAGAAGTCTGTGTGGAACGCAAGAGCCTGTTCACCACTACGAACACGACCAGTCTCGCTGTTTACGATAGAAATATCACCCTGCTCGTTCCAATCAGGCTTGCTCTCGTGAGTTCTTAATACCCAGTTATTTGTATCAGCACTTGGTGTACCGTCCTCAAAGTCAAAGATGACCTCTGATCCCTTGCCGTAAACGACATTGATAGTTGTGAAAATGCTTTCGTCAGCATTGTATTTAAGTGTAAGAGTTGTATTTGTAATGCCTGATGATGCATCAGGTGCAGTAAGTGAAAGACCGTCAATTACACCTGCTTTTGCATCTGAAAGTGTAGCAGTAAAGTCAGAATCGTTGAAAACAACATTTGCAACACCTACAGTTGCAGCAAATTTGAGCTTAACTGTTTCACCAAAAGGTACAACGAGCTGATCTTTGCCAAACGAAATAGACTGTGGATGTGCAACAGTGACAGCAACTTCACCAACTACATTGCCTTCATATACGAGCTGTACAATAGCATCACCTGTCTTACCAGTAGATGTAAACACACCGTTTTCAACAGTACCGAAAGAAGCATCTTCAAGCTGCCAAACAATGTTCTCAGGAATTTCAGCAACACCGCCCGCTGCGTCAACACCGATAGCTGAAATATTAACAGTTGAGTTAGGTGTAACAAGAGTGTTGTCAGCTGTAAGGTTAGCGTGGTCGAATGTACCGTCAGCAACAGCAGTAGATACGAACATAAGTGTGTTTGAAACAGCACGCTCTGAACCGTTTGATGGGCTGTTCAATACCTTGAATTCGTCTGTACCCTCACGTTTAGCACAGAATGTAGCAGAACCGCCACCATCAAGGTGGATAGCTTCTACACAACCCATAGCGAGCATAACCTCAGCCTGCTCCTGAATTGTAAGACCATCAGACTTTGGTGCCTGGTTACCGTCAGCAGTCATAATGATAACCTTGCCGTCTTCTCTGATACCGAGAGTCTGACGAGGATATTTATCATTCTTGTTAAGACCTGAAACCACCGCGCCATCTTTTACGATGTGAATGTAGCCACCGATAGCTTCTTCGATCTGACCCTTGTATGATGAGTACTCGCCCTTTGCACCAATCATATGTGTGCCGTCTTTGAGCACTGCAAAGAATGCGTAGTTGTTACCTTCTGCTTCGTTAGTAACATCCTTGCCTTCCATTACGAATGCACCAGTTGGCTTACCTGTACTGGTGTTGTAGTATGAAGCGTTGATAGCTGCAACTACATTGTAAGGCTCTTCGTGGTTTGCTTCGGCAGCAGCAACCTGTTCAGTTGTTCTCTGCATACCATAAACTGAGTTGTCATTGTCTTTGTAGTTAGCCTGAATCTTAACTGTATCAACAGTTGTGTCAGCAGTAGCAATGAACATCTCAACTCGGTTACCATTTTTGTCGTAAACGGCAACTTCGTTCATAGTGATACCAGGAGCAAGGTTAGACTCTTCGTCAGTAATAACCGTAAGTCCTGCGTCACCGAAATTTTCGCTTGCATTTGCAAGTGCGGTAGAAGCGTTATCTACATTAGCAGCAAGTGATGAGAAAGGCACGATGCTTGTAATCATCAGAACTGCGATAAGACACGCCAATACACGCTTAAGTGAGTGTTTCATATTTATCTCTCCTTTATAAAAATGTATTATCAAATTTGCTCAGCACAGAAATTTTTAAGGGCGATTTCTGCTGCCTTGCAAACAAATAACCTGCATTATCTTTTTTTAAGATAGAACAAAAAGCCAACCGGCGAAAGAATAAACACCATAAGCTTTTTGTACCATGTATTAACCGAGTTTAATATTTCACTAAACCCTCGATTTAAGAAAAAGCCATCCATAGACACTCCGACAAGTGCCTTAATAAAGCTCTTTACATCATAGAAAAAGTAATCAAAGTTATCATTCACAATGTGTGTCCACAGATGGATATTCTCTTTATATCTGTCGTATTTAGCTCCGTAACCCATAAGTGAGGTGGAAGTATTTCGTGCGTAGCCTCTTATTGCCTCATTGATGAAAAGCGTCTTGTATTTTCGACTCGCCTTATCCTGCCATATCCCTTCAGGATAAAAACGAAGCCCACCGCCATTTTTTCCGCCTCTGATATCAGGATTTTTATACATCCGTCGCACATCAGTGCGCACCATAGACCACATCTCATAATTGATTTTTTCTTTATACTTTGCATCAAGTATGGTTGTGGTATAGCTGTGACAATCAAACGGCTTGCCGATAAGTTCGTTTGTGTCAGGGTCAAAACATCGCGCCTTGACTGACATATAGTTGTTACGCTCGTCTTCTTTTATCGACTCCCATGCTTTAACAAAAGTATCCAGCGCCTCAGGCTTCATTATATCATCAGAATCAAGGTTAACAAAATACTCTCCTCTGGCTTCATCCAGAGCTTTGTTCATCGCTATGTGCTTTCCGTTGTTATCCTGATAAAAATATCTGATCTCAATGATATCATCAGCGATAAATTGCTCAACAAGCTTTTTTGTGTCATCTGTCGATCCGTCGTCAACTATAATCCATTCAAAAGCCTTTAAAGTCTGAGCACAAAGACTGTCGTATACATTTTTGAGAGTATTTGCTCGATTATATGTAGCTGTGAACACAGTTACTAAAATTGAATTCTCCATTACTAGTCCTTTAAATTCAGTAATTTATCAATAGAGTTACTCCAATCATATTCTAACACAGCCTCTCTCGGAGAGCTGTTGCAGTCTACTGCTTGTCTTACAAGTTGATTGATATACTCATAGTCAAAGTTATCTGTGAAATAAAAACCGTTTTTATTTATAAAGCTCTTAAGCTCACCGTAGGCTGTGCATACTACAGGCTTATCACACGCCGCAGCTTCAAGCACCGACAGGGGAACATCAATACATTTACCATGCTCACATACAGGGAACATATAAACATCGCTAAGCTGATAAATCTCTTCAACATTTTTGATATATTCATCAATTACTGTAATTCTATCGGAAGCTTTAAGCTTTTCATACAGTTGCAAATCTCTCTCGTTTTTAGTAACAGAGCTTAACACTAAAACTGCGTGATTTCTTTCGTCAAGATTTAATAATTTATCGACATTTCTACCGCAATTGAGGTGTCCTATGTGTAAAACAATCGTTTTATCTAAAGGTAGAGAATACTTTTTTCTTAGCTCAACTTTTCTATCATTATCGACAGGAGCAAATCTCTCTGTATCAACCCCTGTCCTTAAATAAACAACACTTTTAGAAACAACTGAGCTGTAGAAAGAATACGATTCCTCAGATAAAGCAACTACAGTGGCTTTGCTAAGCTTTAGCATCAGCTTAGAAAAAGCATTCATAGGATGACGTAAGGTAAACAAAACCTTGACCCTTCCTTTGTTCATAACCGAAAGGACAAATGTTCTAAGCACACTTGCCAATGTGTTTGACGCAAATGGTATGTAAAGCACCTGTGAATCCTCTTTCTTCAAAACCTCATAGATGCTTTTGTTTAAAAACAGAGGATTGAGCTCAAGATTTATATCAGCAATATCACTGCCCTTATTATACGCTACCAACACAGCGTCTTTATGAAATGCCTTTATCTTTTTAGAGAGGGTATTCGCTACCTTGATACATCCTTCATCTACCTTCTCAGACAGACAGTCAGTCAGAATAATCATATCAAATTCCCTTTGAGATTGTTTGTGCTAAAATGTCGGCATCAACTATTTCCTCACCTGTTTTATCTTTAAGCTGTTCTTTCGACAAATCAGAAAGACCGTCAAAAATAACACCATCAAAATCGCAGGTTGAGAGCAAGTCAAGCTCTTCCTTTGTGACCTTACCGTCACGATAATCGCACACGATTTTATTCTCAAACATAGAGTATTTTTTATCCTTGAAATATCTCAAAAACTTGTGCTTGATAACCCATAACGCAGGTTTATGAATATATTTGTGCATCGCGGGAGACACAGAACCTATCATCCAACAGTTGCGGTCACAACAGCGAACCTTGCTTCTGACTTTTTCAGCCTCTTCGCTGTTCCACAGCTCGTCCCATGTCTTCTCGTTCAAATTACCCATTACCTCTTTTTCTTTTGTGCCGTTACACGGCATTACGTCACCGTAAGGATCAATAAAAAAGGTATCAAAACTCATATCACAAGGAAGTAATCGTTTTCCGCTATAAATATAGTTAATGAGTCCATGATTAAAATAAGCTCTGAACCATTTTTTAGGGCTATTAGACTTCAAAAGCTCATTCACAAGGTCTTCGAAGTTCTTAGCGACCATCGGTCTATCCTTGATAACATTCTTTGATTCAACAAAATAGAAGCTGTTGTGGAGAGATGCTGTCGCAAATTCCATATTTAATTCATCAGAAAGCTTGTACAAAGGTACAAGGTCATCAGCGTTTTTATCCTGAACAGTCATACCAAACCCGACATCCTGCATTCCCATCTCTTTAAGCTTCAACAAAGTGGTGTATCCTTTGTTAAAACCATCTTCGAGACCACGGATTTCGTTATTGGTTTTTTCAAGTCCCTCAATCGAAATTCTGATTCCTATCTGCGGAAACTCTTTACACAAAGCCACAATTCGGTCAGTAAAAAATCCGTTAGTAGAAATTACAATGCGGTCGCTTTTTTTATAAAGCTCTCGCACTATCTGAGGAAGGTCTTCTCTTATGAAAGGCTCTCCACCTGTGATATTAGTAAAATACATCTGCGGGAGCTTCTTGATAGTATCAAGTGTTATTTCCTCCTGCGGCATTGACGGAGCTTTATATCTGTTACACATTGAGCACCTTGCGTTACATCTGTATGTAACTATGACTGTACCGTTGAGTTTTTTAGCCATTTAATTTCTCCTGTTTTTTAAATTTCACATATTTCGTAGGGTTAAACATAAAATCAGTTGCTTTAAATTTAGACATAATTGCATAAGCAACTATTGGTCCTAAAAAGCTTACAGTAATACCAACAGCTATATGAACAACAACCGAGGTTATCGAAAGCTTTAAAAGCATAGCTCTAAAAGCAGCTGCAAAAATTGTATGCATCAAAAACACCGGCATAGTGTACTTTGAGAAAACGCTTACGCATTTTTTGATAAATCTTAGATTTTGTGTATGTATTGCAAGGATTACAGTCGCAACACAAGCAACAAATCCGAGCAAAAAGCTCAACAATTGTGATTTTATACCATAGTAAAATATGCTTGCACCTACAAACGATACACTAAGCACACCACATACCCATACAAAAGCACGCTTTTTAAAAATCTTATCCAACGAGTAGGTGTGCAAACACATACCAAGCACAAACCAGATTTCATTGATTGTTACAGAAACAATAACAAAAGCGGATTGCTCCGATATAAAGAATGATGCAATCTTCATACAAAGACCCATAAAAAGCAGTACAGCTAAACCTTTTTTACTCTTTATAGAAGGAGTAATAAGAAAAATAAAGAACAAGGTATACAGGTACCAGTACGGTGATACCGGGTCTATAAACAAAGTTGTAAAAAGACTGTCCGCCTGATTGTTTACCTGTGAAGAAAACAATACCTTTAAACCCCATGTAATCACGCTGAAAAATAAGTACGGTATGCCTAAGGCTAACAATTTTTTTAAAATATGTTCCTTGTACTCAGAAAAACTGTTGATAACACTATACTTGCTGAAAAGATAACCGCTGCAAATAAAAAACAACGGAACATGAAAGTAGTATATGGTAGTGTCAAACCACTCAAGCAAGGGGGCTTTCCCGATGATATCGGAGTTCACCATACTCTGAAAAAAATGTCCGAGCACAACCAGTATACATGCGTAAATTTTAATACCGTCTATGAAGACATCTCTTTGTTTTTGCATAACCTTTTCCTCTCGGCTATTTTGTACGCCGCAATTTCATCTTCATTGTTGTGCACAATGTTTATACATATGCCGAAAACCATAAACATTGATACAACCGACGGATTGAAGAAAGCAGGTTCCGATGTACTGGAAATAACCTCGTACACCAATAAGGACAACAATGCCCACAGCATATATGAGCCTTTGCGCTTGGCAGTAAAAGCTATATATACAAAACAGATAATGACAGCCAGAAAAGCTATTGTACCTATAAAGCCTGTCTGCGCAATAACAGTAGGCCAAAAAGTGTCACTCAAGAAGTTGGAGCCTACCGAATCGCCACCGTGCAAATCCTGATAACCAAGGTTTGTATACAAAGGAGAGAAATTTTCGGCTGCAATGCTTGAGCCAAAAGTTGCAAAGCCCGTACCAAGCGGAAAATTTTCACCAGCAAGCTGGATAGCATCTATGTGTAGTCGTGCTCGCAACACAGTTTCAGAGTTAGTCGCGTAATAATAAGAGAGCTGGTCCCATCCGATAATCAGTGCCAAAATGGTACCGCCACCAAATAAAACCGTTTTCGACTGTACATTCAATCTGACAAGCAGGATATACAGGAATAATATGCACACAACCGCCGCTATAGCTTTACTTCTGAAAGTCATTATCATTACAAAGCTCAGCATAAAGATGCTTATAGTATTTCTTCTTCTGATAACCTTATCGTCTGTAATATCGTACGAAGCAATGTTTACAATCATACAGATAACACAGGCAACTGCCAAAAACGAAGGCTGCGAAAAAAACAGCTTGGTTGAATATGCAAAATATCTGAAATCTCCTGTTTCAAACCAAGGAGCAAAAAACAAATCGTGTATTGTTAGCACAAAGCATAAAACCGCAAAGAAATGTGCTATTTTGTTAAAGTCAAGTAATAGTTGTTCATTGTCACAGTAGTCAAAAAGCAACAACCTCGCTGCAAAGTAAAAAACTACGAATCGACAACAAACAAGCATATCAGACAAACTCAAAAACAAACTTTGCAATGGCTGTACAAAGTTAGAGATCAAGCCCATTGCAACAAAAACAGCAAAGAAAATAATCAGAAAATACTCGTACTTGAGGATTTTCACCTTGTGTGTAGCTATCCTGAGTATGATAAGCATAATCAACAAGCACTCTACAATTTCATCTGAATAACCGACGATTCTCTCTATAACACCGGAGGTGTAGTCCAAAATGGCATTCTGTACAAGAAAAAATACAAACAGCACACATATCCATATTCTTTTTTTATGGAATCTCAGTACCATTTTTTCCTCCACATTGCTTTATTGCTTTTAAAAATTAATAATCTTCATGAGTTTTTCGCAGTATTGCTCAATAGAAAGCAACCCGCTATTCCTACAGTTTTCAATGTATCTGTTCAGTCTTTCTTCGTCACTATACAAAGCTTCTATCTTTTCTTTCAGGTCATAGGCGTTACCGCTTTCAAACAAATCTCCGTTAACGCCGTTTTTGATTAACTCGGGAATACCACCGATATTTGCTCCCACAACAGGCGTACTTAGGACAATACTCTCCATAACCGAGAACGGGCAATTATCGTAGCATTTTGACGGGCATATCGAAAACTTAGCGTTTGCTATCAGCTCTTTAAGCTCATCGCCTGATTTAAAGCCTACGTTAGTAATATTCTTAACACCCTCAAGCTCACCTTCAAGCGGACCTGTACCGGCACAGATATATTTAATATCCGGTGTATTTTTACAGACCTCAATAAGAGTCGAAACACCTTTTTCGATAGAAAACCTGCCAAAGTACAAAACATAGTCCTGCTTTTGCACTTTATCAGCAGGCTCTGTCTTGTCAACAAAATTGTGCAAAGCTACAGTTTTTTCTTTAAAAAGAGGGTTGGTGTCAAGCTTTGACTTCATAAAATTTGAACAACAGATAATTTTGTCGATATACTTGTAGGTGCCCTTAAATTTCCAGAAACTTGCTTCGAGTGTACCAACCAAGGATTTGGCAAGGCTTCCGTGAATACATCTGCCTTTTGTACAATTAAGGAAACTGCCACTCAAGCATTTCTCACAGTTTTCGTCACCATTTCTGCACAGATGATTCGGACACACAAGTTGATAGTCGTGAGCTGTATAAATAATTTTGCAATCCTTGTTTGCTTGTTTGCGCCATTTGACTATCTCAAGAATAATGCTCGGTGTGAGCTGATAGTTAAAATTATTCAGATGGCACACATCAGGACAAAAATCATCAAGCACCTTTCTTAACTGACGACGTGCATGTGATGAGTAAATGGTTTTTATCGGATATGTAAGCTTTGACAGTTTTGAACCCTCGTGAAAATCCATATCCGAAGTGTAAGCATCAACATGGTTACCCACTATTCTTCCTTCGTGCTCCATTCCAAAATACTGCACTTCGTGACCAATAGACTGCAAATATTCACCTAGCTTGAATATATATGTTTCCGATCCGCCGTTTGGGTGCAGAAACTTATTTATCATTAAAATCTTCATAAAAAACTCTTCTAAATCTATTTTTTATAAAGGGCGATAGTTTTTGAAACAACTTCGTCCCAATTGTATTTCTTGAGTATATAATCCTGCGATTTTTCCTTGTATTCTTTTACAAGCTCTTTATCATCACACAGTTTTTGTAAAGCTGAGGTAAGCACTCCTACATCGCCCGCTTTTACTACTACAGCTTTATCTTTTACTACCTCTATGCATTCCGCTATATCCGATACAACGCAACAATTCTTGTAACTCATAGCTTCAAGTAAACTAAGAGGCATACCCTCCAAAAGCGACGGCAAAACATACACATAAGCGTTAGAATAAAGCTCTTCTAAAACCTGTCCTTGCTGAAAACCTGTAAATATAATTCTGTCATCGTGTGCTGCTTTATCTTCGAGCTGTGATACATAGTCATCAGTGTCAGACGTTCCGCCCGCTATAACGAGCTTTTTATCAGTTTTTACATCTTTGAACGCATCAATAAGCAGATGCACTCCCTTTTCAGGAACTAACCTGCCTAAAAACAAAATATAGCTGTCTTTTTTCAATGAAAACTCTTCCGCGATGCGCTCAGGCTCAATAATCTCAGGAGCATTGACTCCGTTTGGTATGTAAACTGTATCGCGGTCGTAGGTGTCTTTGAAATACTCTTTCACGCGATTGCTGAGTACAATAATTTCGTCAGCAAACTTGACTGCCATTTTTTCCCCGAATTTTATGTATTTCGAGGCAAAACCATCGCTCCACTTATCTCTCTGCCAATCTAGCCCGTGAACAGTCACTATAACTCGCTTTTTGAACAGCTTCAAAAGTGGTGTCATCGCCGCAGGACCCTCAGCGTGAATATGTACAACCTGAGCTTTCGAAAAAGCAGATTTAAGTGAAGCAAAGAAGCTGGAAGTCACCGCCGCCAGACCCTTTTTGTCAATGGTTAATACTGACCTTATCTTAATACCGTGATAATCAGAAATCCGCTCTGTCTTTACGCTTTTATCACTGACATGGTGTCCTCTGCGATTATAAAGTGTGACATTATGTCCACAATCTGCCATTCGGGTTGAGAGTTCTTCGACTACAATCTCGACTCCGCCCTCACGAGAAGGAACTCGTTTGTGGCCGAATATAGCGATATTAAGTTTTCGCTGCATATTTCGTCCTCCAAACACACTTCGCCCTCTTCAAAACACAATGCGATATAATATAATTATAGTTATACATATACATTATACTACTATATATACATATTTTCAATAGTTTTCGTCCAAAAATCAATGTTGAAAATATATCCAAAAAAACAGCTGTTTATTCTGTTTTTTAATTTTTTACACTAGATTTTTCCGTTAAAAAACAACGACTCTGAGAGGGTTTTCTCAGAGTCGTTTTTCTATATTTTCGAAGCTTTTATATTCAGTTTTTCAAGCAAATTTGACAGAGGATAAATCAATAATCCTGCAACAAAATTACCAACTGCATGCGCTATATCAAACGGCAATCCCGCAATTATCCAAGCTATCGTCTGTTCAAATGAAAGCGAGAACATAACCGCCTGTGCAGGTGCGTAAAGTGCACCAAAGCACAGCCCGTGCAATCCACATAAAAGCGGATACACTATTATCTTAGCTGTTTTGCCCATATTCTGAGGTAGCAGCATAGTCACCGCCCAAAGCACCGTCCATATGTAGGTATAAGGCACCCACCACATATTAAAACCTGCATACACACCATTCAACAGCACATAGATGTAAATCGGGACCAGTGCCTTTTTGCGGTACACAATCGTTAGCAGTATCGTAAACATACCGAGCAAATGGAAATTCGGCAAGAATTCCATTACTATCTTTGAGATAAACATCATTGACGCAAACATCGCAAATAAAGTCATCTCAAAAAGCGACAGTTTCAGCTTTTTTCTGCGTTTGTTTTTATCACACATTACTTAGTATAAACAAGCTCAAAGCTATCACCACTTAAAATTGAAGTGTCTTTAGCACTTGATGTAAGATATTCTCCATCTTTGTAAAAAGCCCAGTAAGACTTATCAACATCATAGTCCGCTAAAATGCCGTTAACAGTCTTGATATAAAGGCCATATGCGCCTTCTTCGCCCTGAATAAGCTCTACTCCTAAAAGCGCATCTTCGAGGTTTTCTGCGTCTGTATTAATAGTAATTGTAATAGCTTTTTCGCCTGCTTTTACATCAACCTCAATAGATTTTTCTCCCTCACCAAGTGATATATTTTCTGTGTATGTAGCGTTCTCCCAAAGCGGATCAACAACCTGTGTAGCAACCTCCGTCTGGTCCAAAGCTGCCTCGCTTTCAGTATCGCACGCACAAAGCGAGCACACTACCGCTACGCACATCAAAAGAGAGAGTAGCAAAGATAAAATTTTCCTGTTCATTTTCTTTCCTTCTTTCATTGATTTTTATCCTCAATGAATAAAACAAACGCGCCCTCCAAAGAGGACGCGTATATTATCATTATAACACCCTAGTCCTCCGTTGCCCGAAAACCGTTTGCAAAAACAGATATGCCGAGCATTCCGACTGATTGGTTACCCAAAACACGGTAATGGCTGTTGCGGTGGATTCTCACCACGCTTCCCTCGACCTCTCATACACAGTCTCGCTGTGTACTCAAGCTAAAAAGATACCTGCTTATTCATTTTTGAACACGATAATTATACAATTCGAAATAAGGTATGTCAAGAAAGAGAAAAAGCGTCCGTTACCGAACGCTTTAACCCCGAGAAAAACCTTTAAAAAAGCTTTTCTCAACACAAGCAAAGTAATTGTAATACATAAATAATCATTATTTATGTATAACCCTAGAACAAAGGAGGAGGAATTTTCCCTCCTAGCGAGGAAAAACATAAAACCTCGCAAAACAAAAAGAGAAAGGAAAAACAAATATCAACACAATGGTGTCAGTCAAAATCAAAACTATCAATATCGAGGTCGTTATCAAGCAAAAACTCCTCGCGCTCGTCGTCGCTCATAAGCTCAAACTCTGTTTCGTCCAGTCCCGAAAAACTCAGGTTATTCGTTAAGCTATCACGTTTTTCTTCCTTTTCTATTTCATCTAATATCATACACGACAGTCCCATTTCAAAAGCATCAATATTACCGTCAAAGTTAAAATCAAACATAATGTACCTCCATTTTTTCGTAGATTTCTTTGCTGTGATTATATATTACCATCACGAGTGTACGATAAAACGGACTTATCTCCAATTTTGACTGAACACATATAAAAATATACAAAACATAAGGCGGTGTACCACACGGTACACCGCCTGTCAAGTCACTTGATTTCCTGTTCTAGATTATCGAATTCATTTGTTGAGAAAAACTCACCGAGAGTTATTTCTAGCCCATCACAGAATTTCTTTATCGTGATAATAGATATATCCCGTCTACTCTCATCTAGCATACTATATGCAGTTGACGGAGTTACACCCGATATGTTAGCTAGTTCATTGATTTTGATATTTCTTTCATTACACAGCTCTTTGAATCGTTTTACTACAATATCCTTGACGCTCATCATCTCACCTCAAAAACATTGTATGTATCATTTCGCGTTCGCGTATACGCACTTGCGTATATTTGAAATATATGCTATCTTTTTAACATAAAAGGAGGCTTATTATGACCTGTACTTTCTTTGGACATCGTGACTGTCCTTATGATGTAGGCGAAGACCTTAGAAACGCCATAATTGATTTGATCGAGAATAAGGGTGTTGACCGCTTTCTAGTTGGCAATAACGGTAATTTCGACAGCCTTGTGCTGAGCACCTTACGCAAGAGCAAAAGCGAATTTCCTCACATCGACTACTGCGTGGTACTCGCTTATCTTTTAAGCAACAGCAGATTTGATTACCCAACCCTTTATCCCGAGGGCATCGAGTCAATTCCCAGAAAATACGCAATTTCCTACAGAAATGATTATATGCTTAAGCAAAGCGATTTTGTTGTTGCTTATATTACTCACAACTCAGGAGGTGCCTATAGGTTCTTTTCACTTGCAAAAAATCAAGGTAAAACCTGCATAAATCTATACAAAACATAAGGCGGTGTACCACACGGTACACCGCCCTTTTATTAAAGCGTATTTACTTTAATGTCTATTATTCTTTGCCTGCACGCTTAGCAAGTGCTTCGTATCTCTTCATTGCTGTTTCTTCAGCCTTCTCGAAGAGTTCGTTTGCTCTCTCTGGGAATGAACGTGTGAGTGAGCTATAACGAGCCTCGTTAAGGATAAAGTCACGGTAAGAAGCAGATGGAGCCTTAGAATCAAGGATAAATGGATTCTTGCCCTCGAGAGCGAGATCTGGGTTGTAACGGAAGTTGTTCCAGTAACCGCAAGCGATAGCTCTTTCCATTTCCTTCTGGCAGTTAATCATACCGCCCTTGATTGAGTGCATCTCACATGGAGCGTAAGCGATGATGATTGATGGACCCTTGTACGCTTCAGCTTCTCTGATAGCCTTTAAGGTCTGGTTCATATCAGCACCCATAGCAATCTGAGCTACGTAGATGTAGCCGTAAGACATAGCGATGTCAGCGAGTGACTTCTTCTGGATAGCCTTACCAGCTGCAGCGAACTGTGCAACCTGACCGATGTTAGAAGCCTTTGAAGCCTGACCGCCTGTGTTAGAGTAAACCTCAGTATCAAATACCATGATGTTTACATCTTCGCCTGTAGCAAGAACGTGGTCAACACCGCCGAAGCCGATGTCATATGCCCAACCGTCACCACCGAAGATCCAAACTGACTTCTTGGATAAGAACTCTTTTGAATCGTAGATAGCCTTACAGTGGTCACATTCGTCCTTAACTGTCTCAAGCTGAGCAACGAGTGCCTTTGTAGCCTTAGCGTTTGCTTCGCCGTCGTCAACAGTGTTTAAGTACTCTGTAGCAGCAGCCTTGAGCTCATCAGATGCCTTATCTGACTCGAGAATGCCCTTAACCTGCTCGATGAGTCTGTCTCTAACTGCCTTCTGACCGAGATACATACCAAGACCGTGCTCAGCGTTGTCCTCGAACAGTGAGTTAGCCCATGCAGGACCATGACCGTCTTTGTTTGTTGTATATGGTGATGTAGCAGCAGGACCACCCCAGATTGATGAACAACCTGTAGCGTTAGAAACGTACATTCTGTCACCGAAGAGCTGAGTGATGAGTCTTGCGTATGATGTTTCAGCACAACCAGCACATGAGCCCGAGAACTCAAGAAGTGGCTGTTTGTACTGTGAAGAAATAACATTGATGTTAGCAGTTGTTTCTTCCTTCTCGGTTACATTAGCTACACAGTAATCGAATACTGCCTGCTCTGCATCCTGAGACTCTCTTGGAACCATTGTGAGTGAGTTTGTAGGACAAACGCCGATACAAACGCCACAACCCATACAGTCGAATGGAGAAACAGCGAGTGTGTACTTATAGTCAGTCTTAACGATTGGCTTCTCGCAAGTTCTGAGGTTTTCAGGAGCATTAGCGAGTTCCTCTTCGTTGAGAGCAAATGGACGGATAGTTGCGTGTGGGCAAACAAACGCACACTTGTTACACTTAGCACAAGTAGCCTCGTTCCACTGTGGAACCATAACAGCTACTCCACGCTTCTCGTAAGCAGAAGCGCCCTGCTCAAATGTACCGTCAGCGTGATCCATAAATGCTGATACTGGGAGTGAGTCGCCCTCCATTCTACCAACAGGAAGCATGATACCATCTACCATCTTAACGAGCTTCTCTGCACCAACAGAAGCAGCAGCTTCCTTATCGTCAGTAGCGTTAGCCCAAGCAGCTGGAACATCAATCTTTGTGAATGCTGATACACCTGCATCGATAGCCTTGTGGTTCATGTCAACGATGTCCTGACCCTTCTTGAGGTAAGACTTAGTTGCAGCATCCTTCATATACTGAACAGCTTCTTCGATTGGCATAACCTTAGCAAGAGCGAAGAAAGCAGCCTGAAGGATAGTGTTTGTACGCTTGCCCATACCGATTTCTACAGCAAGGTCGATAGCGTTAACTGTGTAAAGCTGAATGTTGTTTTCAGCGATATATTTCTTTGTAGCAGCGTCGAGATGAGCATCAAGCTCTTCTGCAGACCACTGGCAGTTAATGAGGTAAACACCGCCTGGTTTTACGTCCTGAACCATCTTGTAACCCTTTAATACATATGATGGGTTATGACAAGCAACGAAGTCAGCCTTGTTTACATAGTATGGGCTCTTGATTGGGCTGTCACCGAATCTCAAGTGAGAAATTGTGATACCGCCTGTCTTCTTTGAGTCATACTGGAAGTAAGCCTGAACGTATTTATCAGTGTGGTCACCGATGATCTTGATAGAGTTCTTGTTAGCACCAACAGTACCGTCACCGCCAAGACCCCAGAACTTACACTCGATTGTGCCTTCTGCAGCTGTGTTTGGTGATGGAACCTCAGGTAATGAGAGCTCTGTAACATCGTCCACGATACCGAGTGTGAACTGTGGCTTTGGAGCGTCTTTAGCGAGCTCTTCGTATACAGCGAATACTGATGATGGTGGTGTGTCTTTTGAACCAAGACCGTATCTACCACCAACAACTGTAGCCTGTCTGCCACACTTTGCAAGAGCAGCGACAACGTCGAGATAAAGTGGCTCGCCGAGAGCACCAGGCTCTTTTGTTCTGTCGAGAACTGCAATCTTCTTAGCAGTAGCAGGAATAGCTTCAACAAGCTTCTCAGCACTGAATGGTCTGTAAAGTCTAACCTTAACAAGACCAACCTTCTCGCCGTTTGCGTTCATATAGTCAATAACTTCTTCTGCAACGTCACAGATAGAACCCATAGCAACGATAACGCGCTCTGCGTCCTCTGCACCGTAGTAGTTGAAGAGTTTGTAGTCTGTACCGAGCTTAGCGTTTACCTTGTCCATGTACTCCTCAACGATAGCAGGTACTGCATCGTAGTACTTGTTACAAGCTTCTCTGTGCTGGAAGAAGATATCGCCGTTTTCGTGTGAACCACGCATTACAGGACGCTCAGGGTTAAGCGCTCTCTTTCTGAAGCCATTAACTGCGTCCATATCGCACATTTCTTTGAGATCATCGTAATCCCAGATTTCAATCTTCTGGATTTCGTGTGATGTTCTGAAACCGTCAAAGAAGTTGATGAATGGAACTCTACTCTTGATTGTTGCAAGATGAGCAACAGCGCCTAAATCCATAACTTCCTGTGGGTTAGTTTCAGCGAGCATAGCAAAACCTGTCTGACGGCAAGCATAAACGTCAGAATGGTCGCCGAAGATGTTTAATGCGTGTGAAGCTACGCAACGAGCTGATACGTGGAAAACTGATGGAAGCAGTTCGCCTGCTATTTTGTACATGTTAGGAATCATGAGGAGAAGACCCTGTGAAGCTGTGTAGGTAGTTGTGAGCGCACCTGCGTTGAGTGAGCCGTGAACTGTACCTGCAGCACCTGCTTCTGACTGCATTTCCTCTACCTTAACTGTTGTGCCAAAAATGTTTTTGACACCCTGTGCTGACCACTGGTCAACATAGTCTGCCATTGGACTAGAAGGTGTGATAGGATAAATACCAGCAACCTCAGTAAACGCATATGAGACATAAGCCGCAGCGTTATTACCGTCCATGGTTTTCATTTTTCTTGCCACTATAAATTCCTCCCTTTTAGTGGTGCCACTGTAAGATGAGCTCTTTCTTACACCGGCATAAAAATATTAGCTTGTCGAGAAACTTTACTTCTTGACTTACCGTCGTATATCATAACACTTTTTGTCCTTTATGTAAAGTGTAAAAGAAGTGAAAATCGTCAAAATTTTAACATAATTTTTACTAAATTGTGGCACAAAATCCACCACACACAATATGTAGTTTCATCCTTCTTTTAGGTATACAAAACAACCTTAAAAACCGTTATTTAAACAATATAACAAAACTGTTGTTTGACAATAGGCTCATATTTTTGTACACTTATGGTGTATACAAATACACCTTTGAAAGGATGACGGATATGCCTGACGATTCAGGTAGTAGTAAAAAAACACTTATTCAAAAGCTCTTCGGCAAAAAAACCGACACCCAGATGGTGCAGGAAACCGAAGAAGAAATACTTTCTTTAGTTGAAGAAGGTCAGGAAAAAGGACTTATCGGCGACGATACTAAAAACATCATCGAAAACATCTTTGACTTTGACGATACGGTAGCGTACGAAATTATGACCCACCGCAGGGATATGGTAGCAATAGAAGACACCGATTCTTTAGAAGAAGCGGTCAACATAGCGGTAGAATCAGGCTATTCACGAATCCCTGTTTATCACGACGACATCGACTCTATCATCGGCGTGCTCTATGTCAAAGACCTTCTCAAATATGTATGCTTAGATGTTCCGAAAAACTTCAAGATTTCCGACATCGTCAGAAAGGTTCTTTTTGTACCACGCACCAAGGACTGTCGTTCGCTTTTTGCCCAGATGAACAAAGAGAAAACCCAGATTGCAATCGTCGTTGACGAATACGGCGGAACAGAAGGACTATTAACTTTAGAGGATTTAATCGAGGACATACTGGGCAACATTCAGGACGAGTACGATAACGAAAAAGAAGAAATCGAGCAGATTTCTGACAGGAAATTCACTGTTGACGGCTCTACCTCTATTGAGGATATCGAAGAACTTATCGGCGAGGATATTTACGACGATGATTCCGATACAATTGCAGGCTTTATGCTGACTCAGCTGGGCAGAGTACCCGACGAAGACGAGCACCCGACAGTGTCCCACAAAGGCTTTAATTTCACAGTGCTCGAAACCGAAGACAGACGAATGAAGAAGATTCTCATCGAAAAACTTGACTAACACCATTGATTTTTTAAAAATCAGTGTTACAATAATATCATTCCACAAAGAGTCACAGGAGGACATTATGAAAAGAATTATTTGTGCTGCTCTGGCAGTTTTAATGGTAGCTGTTTTATTCACAGGCTGTAAGGTTAAGACAACCGTTGACCCTGAATATGTTGATAGTTTTATCAACGACTACGCTTCACCTGATCAGGTTGATGAAAGCGGTGCAGTTACATACCAGTTTGAGAGCAAGAAGATTTACGACCAGTTTACTGAGGATTACTACGAGAAAGTCAAGGAAGACTCCCGCGTTGAAATCAAGAGTGGTCACCAGTATTCCTACTACAACCCTGACATCACTGAGATCGTTGTCGGTGTAACTCCTGAGTCATATGAAGAGCTCGGCATAGAGGCTATGAAAGAAGAAGCTCAGTTAGTCGGCAAAGAAGCTATCAAATACCAGATGAACCTCAAAAATCCAATCGAGAAGATCGATGTTACATATCGTAACGCTAACACTTCCGAACATTACTTCACCATCACGGTAGAAGCATAAACTAAAGTAAAGGGACGCGAGTTTTCGCGTCCCTTTTTATTATGTCTGCCACGGACCCATACAATCCGCCAGCCTTTTTAGATACTCCTCCAAATTAGAAACCGTATCTTTCCCTAAAATGTTTTCAAATAGCTATTTATATTGCAAAATATACATTATGTGTGTATAATAACCCCATAATACTTTTTGATTTATCTTACAGGAGGATGATTTTATGAAAAAAGCTTTGTCGCTCTTATTGGTGATTATCCTTGCACTGAGTATTCCTATGACTGCATACGCGCAGGTCAGTGGAATAACTTACGATTGTGCTAATGGATATACTTCTATCAAGCTGTCACATCCTGACACATATTCGGGTGAAGTTGACGGTCTTATTGAATACAATGGTAAGAACGATCGCGGACAAAACTACGCTTGGTCATCAGTAGGCTATGGTGACTACATCTACGTTGGCACTTGCTTCGGTGCGATTTATCAGACATTACGTATCATCGCTATGGAAAATGGTATGGAATTTTCACAGATGAAAGAGCTGATTAATGCACTCTATAACGGCGATCTTTATATCGGCGACGAAGGAGAAGAAGTAACAGCGAACCGTAGCTTTGTTATCAAAATCAACACAAAAACTTACGAAACTTCAATTGTTGAAGGTCCTGTGAAAAGCGGTGGATATCGTGCGGCAACCAAGTTCAATGATAAACTTTATTTTGCTGCTACCGGAGCCACTCCGTATATTCTGGAAATTGACCCTAACAACAATGATGCAAAACAGATAGTTTGCTACAGCGAAACACCACAGAGTGCTTCTATTTCAACAGGTATCAGAGGCCTTACCGTATATAGAGATATGCTTGTTGCTACTATGATTGGTAACAATGGTGCGTATATGGTAGCTTCAAGCGACCCGTCAAGCGGCCCTGAATCATTTGTTACGATTGGTACACAGGAAGACCTCCTTGATTACCCTGCTTACCACTATATGGATAGTATCTTCGGCGGTAGTATATGGGATATCATCGAATACAATGACAAGCTTTACATTACTGTTGTTACCGGCAAGAACGGCAACAAGCAGGCTTTTGCAATGTTCAGCGGTCAACCGGACGAAAACGGTGAGTGGAGTTATGATCTTATCGTCGGCAACGAAAACGATGGTGCAAAATATCCGTTTGGTTTAGGCTCAGACCGCTCGGGTGCAGCCAACCTTATGGTTTATGATGGCTATCTTTATATTGGTGGATACAACGACCCAATGGTTGCTTTACCGGAAGTTCTTGATATGAATTTCGCTAATTTGTACAAGGACCTCAGCTCTCCTGTTTGTCTTTGGAGACTTGATGAGAATGACAATATCGAAATGGTAGCAGGCGAAAAGAACGAAGTATTTCCAAACGGTCCTATCGGCAATATGGGCGCTGGCTTCGGAAGTAATATGAACCAGTACGTATGGCGTATGGAAAATTATAACGGCAAGCTCTTCCTTGGTACATTTGACATCGGCAGTCTGGCTTATCCGCTGATGCAATTCACTAACGGAGATGTACTGAACATGAGTAACGAAGATCTGGAACAGCAGATAGAATATATCCAAAAGGTGCTGGGAATGTTTGGTGCTCCCGGAACACAATTCCCTATATTCCCGAGGTCAAGCGATATTGCACAAACAAGTGCTAATACTGAGCTGTCACAATTGAGTAAGTGTGCTGATGAACTCGCACAACTTTCCGACAGTATGGATGATGACTCTCTCGAATCAAGGCAAGATATTTACACTGTACTTGCAGAACTTTCAAAAGAGTATCAAAAAATTAAACACCTCTTACCTGGACAAGTGACACAAATACTTGATGAGCTCCTTGCTCCTGAAACCATCGAGAATTTCGGGTATTTTGTCAAGTGTTGTGAATATTTGAGCAAAGGTGAAAGAGGTTTTGATTTGTTCGTTTCTGAGGACGGCATTAACTTTGATGTACTCACACGCGATGGTTTCGGCGATCCTTATAACCATGGCTGTCGTGTATTTGCAATCACAAATTCCGGTCTTTGTATCGGCACTGCGAACCCATTCTATGGTGCTCAGGTATGGCTCATAGACGAAAACGAATCAACTATGCTCGGCGATGTTAATGAGAATGGTAAAGTTGATATTATGGATGCAACCCTTATTCAAAGACATCTGGCTAAGTTCTCACAAATTGATGATGACTTGCTGACAATTGCAGACGTTGATAAGAATAACGAAATCACAGTTTTAGATGCAACAATAATCCAGCGTTACCTCGCAAGCATCATCACTGAATTTTAATTAACATAAACTTTAGACTATCATTATAAAACTTTTCCATGATGAGTAGTCTTACTACAAATAAACAAGGGAGGGCAAAAATGCCCTCCCTAAATTTTTACTTATCATCAGTAAAATAGCGGTTTTGTATGAGCTTTTCTCAACCCAAAATCCGTATTTTCCCCTATCTGTCCATATCTGATGTAGAAAAAATGTTGAAAATTTCATTTTCTACAGATTCAAAAAAGTAATGAGGCGAAAATTCACTCATAACTTATTTATTTATTATATATTTTATCCCTCTTTAAATATTTAGGACATTATACTTTATTTGCTGATTAATATTATTTTTACGCATAATATATGTACTTAACCCATTCTTGAACATTACTGATATTACTTCCGCTAGGTGTTGTTTCAGATTCTAACTCTGTAGTTTTGCTATATTTGTATAGTTTTGAATATCGAGTATATGTTTGCTGATAAACAGGTATTTTATACCACCAATACGTGTCTTTGCAACAACTTGGATAAGAGTATTGATATGCATCGGCACTAGAGTTATAAGATTTATTTGTATTACTTTGGAACGCATGGAAAGTGCCAAACTCACTACCTTTAACATTATCAATCTTTCTATCAATCGGAGAAGATAAGGTTGCTCCTCTACACCAATGCCAATAAATATATGCTCTCTCTTGCGACGCTGAGTATACATATTTGTGTGTTTCAGTTTCATAATTACTCTTAGCACCTGTTGTTGAATGGAGACTATATAAATGATGTGAGGATAGAAAACCACTTGGATAGTTCGCATAAGAATGAGCCCCATTTGTAAAGTCTTCCTTCCATTCGTAACCAGTCTGAGTCCAACCAGCCATAGAAGCACTTGAAGAAGTTGTTGTTTCAGTCACTGTGTAAGTATATTTTCTGTCTGTTATTTCAGCATCCTTTGGAACACTTGATGCTAATACCCAATCAGATTCTACTTTTGGAGCTATAGTGTAATCGTACAAAGTTCCACTACAATAACAGCCTTTACCAATATCTGAAGCAAAATCATATTGAGCAATATATCTCTGAATTGTTGTTGCATCTATTATCGAGACTCGTTTATCAGAGTCAACATCAGCTTGTATCATTTCAAACTTATCGAATTTATTAATCGCTGCTATATGCATCTGTATTTTTGTAGCATCCAATACGCTTACCCTGTTATCGTGATCAAGGTCACCATACATACGCCATTCTTCAACTTCAGTTACATCAACTTTCAATTTCATTGTTTCGCTTACACCGATCGGCAGATCATTACTGTCATAAGCTCTGACTTCAATTGTAAAAATTGATTTTCCCTGAACAATTGGTTTCCATACATAATTATGATAATCTTCAATAGTAGTTGTATACTCTACCTGAGCGCCATCTTCAGCATCAAAAAACTCATAATACGCAACATCATCAAGTTCTTCAAAGATGAAGTTAATACCATCATCTTCTTTCTGAATTATCACATCAAGTTCTTCAACTTCGTTTTCGTATTCACAGATGAAACCCAAAGAGTATGAACCATACATATTCATTACATCGTTCCACTTAAAGCTATCCTGAATGACTGTTGCATGATCCTCAAGTCCTAAGTAATTATTAGGCTCATCATCTCCCCAGTTGGAGTAAGAAATACTCTCACCAGTTACGCTCTTCCATTGTCCTTCAGTTTCGTGATCTGATAAACCCAACCAATAATTCGTTCTGCCACCTTTTGCAACGAGGCTATTAACAACATCTGCCTCTTCTTTTGAAGTTATTGTTACGAGATGTCCGCCAAGTTCCTCACACTTAGCTTTTGCCTCTGTCCAAGGCATAGCTATGTTGAATAGTTCATATCTCTTACCATCTACTATACTTTCTGCCGATGACTTGAATTCACCAGTAGTAACAGTGAAAGATACACCTGCACCAGATGTCCACCATCTATCAGTTTCTCGTAAAGAATTTTTTATAGATACCGGATATGCTATATAGTCACCCGCTGGAAGTTTAACCTGATAAGCCAAAGAAGTAACTCCAGTAGGATAACTAACTCTTTCACCAGTCGCTACATCGTAGATTTTCAACTCATACTCATCTGTATTCTTTGCAGCATCCCAATAAAATTGTACATACTCAGCATCTGAGCCTGCCCTGACATTAAGGACAGGTGTAGCTGGATAACACTGGTCACATCCATCTTTTAATGATGTTTTTGAAGTGTTCACTTGTGTAGCTCCGCAAGAGCACTTTAGATACTCATAGTGTGGATGCTCTGTTGCATAATGAGAGTGTGTAGTATAACTATGTGTGTGGTTACATGTAGTACAACTTGCAACATATGTAGGCTCGTTTCGATTTTCTTTTACTTCACCACAGGAGCATTTGTAGCACTTATAATGAGGGTGTGATGCCCAATAGTAAACATATGTATTATAATTGTGAACGTGAGGAGTATTGCCAAACTTTGGTCTTATGACACAAGCTATAGAAGTGCCAGCCCAAGACACTTTTTGTATTGCTGGTGGTCCAGGATGCTGTGTGACCATTTTCGCATTAAGTACGTTTGCATTATCTTCAACAATAATCGCAACATGACCTGCACTACCACCAGATGCAGTCCAACTCCATACAACAATATCACCTGGTTCTACATCCATACTAGAGGAATATGGAATTTTTTGCCAACCTTTTCCTTCTGGTAATGGTTTAGTTGCATATTCACTACCATTTCCTGAAATTGGTGTAACACCTAAAAAGCTATAATAAGCTCTAACCAGTGCAACACACCAACCATCTCCCTGTGTTTTTCCAACAACAGAATAAAGCCAATTAATCGCCTCAGCTTGTGTTGGAGCTCCTACTTCTGCTATATCTTTTTCAACAGCAAAAGTTGGCACAGCGAAAAACACGCTTGTCACCATAATAAAAGCTAGCAAAAGAGATATTGATTTTTTCACAAAAATTCCTCCTTAAAAATAAAAAATGCGCCTACCGAAGTAGACGCACAAAAAACGCAAACTCCGATAGTCGCCAAACCAATTCAATATAAAGGGCAATAAGCACATCCATATTGTAGAATTTGCATTTTTATCAAATTCAGTATATGGACATGCATAAGAAAATATAACAATCCCTATAAAAAAACAGAAATTGCCCCTTATACTTATATTCAACTGGTTTGGCACTTTCATCATAACATAGGAGTAACGTAAAATCAACACAAAAAATTAGACCCATCATCAAGGAAAATCTCCAAAATGATGGGTCTAACTATATGAATAGAAATAAGGAAGGGAGGGTATAAAAAACCTCCCTTACAATTATGATATTTATGTTGTAATAACGGACGACCAATAGTCGCCCTACAAAAAACACCCCGAGCAAAACTCGGGGTGTAATATTTACCAAAGGGTAAAATTATTTCATTGCGTTGTAAACTGCAACAGCACAAGCAACTGTAGCACCAACCATTGGGTTGTTGCCCATACCGATCAAGCCCATCATTTCGACATGGGCTGGAACTGATGAAGAACCAGCAAACTGAGCGTCACCGTGCATTCTGCCCATTGTGTCTGTAAGACCGTATGAAGCAGGACCAGCAGCCATGTTGTCTGGATGGAGTGTACGGCCTGTACCGCCACCACTAGCTACTGAGAAGTACTTAACGCCGTTTTCAAGCGCCCACTTCTTGTATGTACCTGCAACTGGGTGCTGGAAACGAGTTGGGTTAGTTGAGTTACCTGTGATAGATACACCAACGTTTTCAAACTGCATGATAGCAACGCCTTCTCTAACATCGTCAGCGCCGTAGCAACGAACAGCAGCTCTCTCGCCCTCTGAGAATGCTTTCTCAGAAACGATTTTGAGCTCGCCTGTGAAGTAATCAAACTCTGTCTCAACAAATGTGAAACCGTTGATTCTTGAGATAATGTAAGCAGCGTCTTTACCAAGACCGTTAAGGATAACTCTTAAAGGCTCTTTTCTAGCCTTGTTAGCGTTTCTTGCGATACCGATAGCACCTTCAGCAGCAGCGAATGACTCGTGACCAGCTAAGAACGCAAAGCACTTTGTCTCTTCTCTAAGGAGCATTGCGCCGAGGTTACCGTGACCGCGACCAACAGCTCTCTGCTCAGCAACTGAACCAGGGATACAGAAAGCCTCTAAGCCTTCACCGATAGCTTCAGCAGCATCAGCAGCAGTTGTAACACCCTTCTTGATTGCAACAGCGCAACCGAGAGTGTAAGCCCAACCAGCGTTTTCAAACGCGATTGGCTGAACTTCTTTAACGATGTCATATGGGTTGAAACCCTTATCTGTACAAATCTGTAAAGCCTCTTCGAGATTAGCGATACCATACTGAGCAAGGCACTTCTCGATTTTAGGCATTCTTCTTTCCATGCTTTCAAATTTAACTGCCATGTCGATTTCCTCCTTGCCTTATTCTTCTCTTGGGTCAATGTACTTAGCAGCGTTGTCAAAACGGCCGTACTGACCAATGTTGTTCTTATATGCCTCGTCAGGTGACATACCGTGACGGATATCCTCCATCATCTTGCCTACCTTAACGAACTGATAACCGATAACTTCGTCGTTCTCATCAAGAGCTGTCTTTAAGACATAACCCTCAGCCATTTCCATGTAACGAACGCCCTTAGCTTTTGTTGAGTACATTGTACCAACCTGAGATCTAAGACCCTTGCCGAGGTCCTCAAGACCTGCGCCGATTGGAAGACCGTCTTCAGAGAAAGCGGTCTGTGTACGACCATAAGCGAGCTGTTCGAAGATGTTTCTCATAGCTGTGTTGATAGCGTCACAAACAAGGTCTGTGTTGAGGCACTCAAGGAGAGTTTTGCCAGGTAAGATTTCAGCAGCCATAGCAGCTGAATGAGTCATACCTGAACAGCCGATAGTTTCTACTAAAGCTTCCTCAACAATACCGTCTTTAACATTGAGTGTTAACTTACAAGTACCCTGCTGTGGAGCACACCAGCCGATACCGTGTGAAAGACCACAAATATCTTTGATTTCATAAGATTTTACCCATCTGCCCTCTTCAGGGATAGGTGCAGGACCGTGCTTAGGGCCCTTTGCTACAGTACACATTTTTTCAACTTCGTGTGAATAAATCATTGTACTAACTCCTTTCAGAATTTCTTGATGAGACAAACTCATACGCCTACATTATAAAACACATCTTCAATTTATTCAAGATGTTTTGTGCCGTGATTTGGAAAAATCGTGAAAAAATTATCGAAAATTCAAATCAATAATAAAGACGAACATAAAAAAAGAATGTCGCACAGCTTCTTATTTGCGGTAAATTGTAATTTAGTGAACCACCAATCGTAGGGGCGATTCACGAATTGCCCGCCGTGCGTAGCACCAACAGGACTACAAATCAGGCTTCCCCTGTTTTTATCAGGGGAGGCTCCGCCGTAGGCGGTGGTGAGGTAAAAACGCTTGATAACAGCAATGCAATTGATTGAGCACCAACGTTTTCAACCTCATCCGTCACCTAACGGTGCCACCTTCCCCATTCTCGGGGAAGGCTTTACGTTTCGTTAATTAACTAAACTATAATTTAGAATAAATGGGATGTCTTACTACTTCACCGAGCAAGACATCCCATAGCCATATATTTTCCACTTATCATTCGAATTTCTTCTCTTAACTGCATTTATTTAGGTGTCGCAAATTCATGCCGAGTGCAAAAATCAAAAACATCTGCAAAACCAGCAATATGAGTACATACGGAACAAAAAGCAAAATAAAACTAACAAGTATATTTGCACAGATAAGCACTATAAAACCGATAGCCACCGGCTTTCCCCACGATTTATACAAGCCCAGTGCTAAAAATATGAGTAAAATACTAATAATAAACACCGATACTTGAATCACAAAATTCCTCTGTTGCATCTGCACAGACGGGTCAAGGTCCATCAAAAACACATCGGTTATCATAAATCTGTAATTATAGCAAATCGAGAAAACAAAATCACCTACAGCACCATAAGTTAAATTCGGAGCTACGTTCTCTAATATTACTCCACTATAACATACGGCTGTGTTAATAAGCATCCACATCATTATAATAAAACTGATATGTTGCCAGATAGAAGCCTTCATCTTCTTATTCTTCATAAAAAGCACCTCGCTTTGTCCGCTTAAATTATAGCAAACTGAAAACGAGGTGTCCATAATATGTGGAAATTTTTACTTTTTGCTCAATGCATCGTTAGCTTTTTTAGCGTTCTTTCTCATTGAGATTACGCTAATCGAATAAATAGCTGCGTATACTATTACGAATACCGGAGCTACTGAAGGTAAAATCTCGAATACACTGTCAGCGTAGCCGATAACCCAACAAGCACCTACTGTGATAAAAAGACAGCCGATACAGTGTAAAACTGTAGCAAGAATAAGATTCATTTTCTCGTTTGAAAATGTCACAACTGACAGCACACCGAAAAGTGCTGAAGCTACTGTCCATACTAAAAACTCTTTAATAACTTCGTTCCAGCCACCGATACAAACCATACAAATAATTGTAATAGGGATACCGATACCAATACCTGTGAGAATCGCAATAAGTAAATCTTTTAATTTCATAATAATTTCCTCCTTAAATTTTGCTTTTAAACTCTTTGAAAAATTTTCTTGAAATAGTCAATATCTCTTTGCTGTTTTTAAGTCTTAGGGTATAGTTACCCGAAAACTCCGCCTGCACCGATTTTACGAATTCAATATTTACGAGTGTTCCTTTGTTTATCTGTACAAACGATGAAGCACTTAACATATCTTTTAGCTCATACAGCTTCTTTTTAGCGTCGTATCTATCAGTAAGAGTCACAACCTCCACCTTTGAACCCGACACTTCTATGTAGACTACTTCACCTATATCGACCAAAAATTGTTCGTCCTCTTTGTATAGCAAGAGTTTTTTTGTACTACTGACATTTTTACTTTTAACGAACTCAAGAAGTGCTTCAACCTCGGGATTTGAGATATCACCTCTTATTATTACTTCAGTTTCAGCGACACTTGCTGACTCGAATGTTACTTTCATTTTGTTCACCTCTGTTTCTTTTGTGGCTTTATTATACATAACAAATTTAGTTTTGTCACAGTTTTTTGCCAAGTGGTCTAAAACAACGTGTAAACTGCAATTTTTTACACCTGAATTTCAACATTAACTGTTCTTATCCATTAACAGCGCTACACCTGAGCCTGCGACACCGATACCGAGCATCGTAACAGCAGTTTGGGTATCGAGTTTGTTCATAATCGATAGAGCTACAACCGCAACGCCCATAGCAAGTGTAACAGCCTTAAAAATAAGTCTGATTAACTCCTTAACATTGTTTTTCTTCATTTTCATATCCTCCGAATTTTTCTGTTCGTTTGAACTGTCCACAGTATATGATAAAAACTCTTTTTTGTATCGCATTTATCGCCCAGTGGTAAAAAATGCGTGCCAAGATGCAAAAATCGGTCCATAAAATGGATAACACACAAATAAGATATAACAAAAAAGCGCCATCAGCTATAAAAGATAATTTTTCGCCATACGGTTACACTTATTTATCCTGTGCTTTTCGCTCTTTGGATACAATCACAAAAAGCCTTAATAAAATCTGTGTATTATGTTTATAGAATTGTTTTTTACTTTAATGTATACTGTATTTGTAATAGTTTAGCTATCAGTTTAGTTATCCGTCTACTGATTACAAAACTGCCATAATTCTAAACTTTTAACAACATTATGAGGTGAACAATATGAAAAAATTTGTGTCCCTGTTGCTCACTGTGTTGATGGTTATTTCCGTCTTCACTCTTTTACCATCATCAGCTGAAGAAGTAGCTACCTTCAAAGAAGGTGATACTCTTTATATGAAGATTGTATCCCCTGCTGAATGGATAAGCAGCAACGCAATTATGTACGCAAACTTTACTGAATACTCCCGTGCGGACAACGGTGGTGTTTCTGTCATCATCGCTGATGCTGACAAATCACAGTACGACCCCCGCACAGGTGTTGAGTACATCGCTGACAAGGGTGTATACCAATACACTGTCACTTCAGAAGACGAGGGCAAAACCGCTATGCGTTTCTGGCGCGGTAACGATGTAAAACTGTGGAACTGCTCCATTGTGCTTACCGCTGAAGACTACGCTTCAGGCTACAATATGGTCACTATAGACGGCGGTGCAACATGGGACGATATGGGCGAAAAGCTTTCATACTACGACCTTGATGTAAAGCCTGAGCTCACCCTTTCTGCAGAAAAAGGTGAAATCGGCGATACATTTACTGCTACTGTTGAGCTCAGTGAAATCGAAAATGTTACATATACATACAAAATCACAGCTAACGGTGAAGTAGTAAGTGATACAAAGACTTACTCTTTCACAGCTACCAAAAACGGCGCTGTTTCTATTTCTGTATCTGTAACAGCTACTGACGCAAACGGCAAGGTGCTCGGTATGGGTAGTGACACCGCTACTGTTACAATCGGCACCCCTGCTGTCACAGCAGCAACCGCAAACGGTGTAACAGGCCTATTTGCGCACGCATATTCCGCTGACTCAACAGAGAGCGAAGCGTGGGTAAGATGGTATGATAAAGACGGCACACGCTACTTCCTCATGCCAACCTGCACAGACGAAAATCAGGTTCAGATTTACAACGCTTATTCTACAGATATGAATATCAACGGTGTTACTATCGCTCCTGCTACAATCGGCACAGTAAACTATACTGAAGGTAAAGAGTACACCGTAACAGGTAACAATAAAACCTACACAGCTGTATTTATGCGTTCAAGCGCAGAGGCTGCTGTGTTTGTTAACAACCCATCAGACTTTAATGGCGAGGACCTCTGGGGTTACCTCACAGCAAACAAAGAAAACTACACTTCGGCAACTGCGGCTACCTTAGACGATGAGGGCAACCTCGACTCAACAGGTATCAAGAAAATCAAAGGCAGAGGTAACACCTCGTGGAATGCCTCCAAAAAGGGCTTTAACATCACCTTTGACAGCGCTATTTCCCTCGATGGTATGCAAAAGTGCAAGAAGTTTTCTATCATCTCTAACTTCCAGGACCCTGCACTCGCCCGAAATAGAATTCTCTATGATTTGGGTGACGCAGTTGGCGTACCTTACGCTTCTGACTCCCGCTTTACAGAAATTTATTTCAACGGCGTGTACCTTGGCAACTATATGATGTGCGAAAAAGTCGATGTCGGCAAGAACACTCTCATTCCTGACGTTGATGAGGAAGATTACTTCAACTACCTCGACGGCTCACAGGAAGGTTTCTCATTTGTATGCGAAATCGACAACGCTCCGTCTGAAGATGATTTCTCTATCACAATGGACAACAGAAACCGTGTAACAATCAAAGCCCCTGAGCTTGCTACAAACGACCCTGATTATAACACCGTCAAGAGCTACATCAAAGATAAATACGACACAATGTGGAACAAGATTACATCAAACGCAAGTGATGTAAACGACTACATTGACATTGAATCCCTCGCTCAGGTTTATCTCATCAACGAATTCGGCAAAAACTGGGACTCAGGCGCAGGCAGCTTCTACTTTGTATATAAACCCGATGAAACAGGTCACTACAAATTCTTTGCTTCTCCTGTATGGGACTATGACAACTCTTTAGGCAATGCTGACGGCGTATCCTCTGACCTAAGTGAACTGGGTATCAAGGATTACACAAAGCCAACAGGCTGGTTCTCAAGCCTCAAGGGTGGATACAGCGGACCTAACTTCCTGTCAGGTTCTATCCAGAGCTGTGACGCATTAAACGAAACTATCCCGAGAGTTTGGTTTGAGCAGTTTATCCCTGCACTTGAAAAACAGCTTAACGGCACAGGTCTTGATAACACTGAGCTCTACTCTTATGATGTTTATCTTTCATTCCTCAGAAAGAGCGCAGATATGAACTACATCCGTTGGAATATGTCAACAGACGCTGGTTGGATTGCTGACCACTCATCTCTCACTCAGAGTCACGCTACATATACATACAATGAATACGGTCAGGTAACAGATGTTGATTATTCACAGGATTCACGCGCTACATCATATACAAAGTATGATTTCAACGCTGAATATCAGTATATGCTCGATTGGGCAAATTCCCGCGCAGCATGGTTGTCAAATGAATATTTTGATGATTACACACCATCAGAGATTATCCCTACCGAGCCACCTACTGAACCACCGACCGAAGCACCTACTGACCCTGTTCTTCCTGATGCCGAGCCAGAGCTTGATTTATCAAATGCAATCGCTGCTTGGCAATTCGACCCAAGCGGTAAAACAGCTGAAGAAAAGCTTAAAGAATATGGTTCAGGCGACGAAGGCTATGCTGCAACATACGGCGAAGGCAAACTGAGCGGTACAGTTGACGGTACCAATATGCGTTCCCTTGAATGGTCAGTTGCAGAATACGGCACAAATGGCGTGAATATGGTTCCTCTTATGGCTGCGGGCTCAAAGAATCTTTGGGGCACTCCATATGTTCAGTTTGAGATTTCCACCTCAGGTTATGAGAACATCAGCTTTACAGCATATATGGCAGGTTCAAAGAAATGTCCTGCTAGTTGGAAAATGCAGTACAGTTTTGACGGCGAAACCTTTGTAGATATCGAAGACGCTGTTGCTACTATTGAAATGGATAAGCGCAAGCTGATGACACCTTACCTTGAAAATGTTGCGCTCCCTGAAGCTATAAACAACCAGGATGCTGTTATCATCAGACTCGTTCCTGTATCTAATGTAACCGTTAGCGGCAGTACAACTGATGTTGATCCGAGCGGCGGTGAGCTTGCTCTCAACAATATTCTCATCAGCGGCACGAAAACCGATGCTCCACAGCTTCTTATGGGCGATGTCGACCTCGACGGAGTAGTTTCCGTAATGGACGCTACCATTATTCAGCAGCATGTAGCAAAACTTGTTACTCTGACCGGCACAGCACTTACACAGGGCGATGTTAACTACGACGGTGAAATAACGGTTCCGGATGCAACAACAATTCAGCGTTTCCTCGCAAAAATTGTAGATATTCTGTAAAAACATAAATGTATGCTTGGCTCTGCCTTCTGGCAAAGCTAAGCCTGAAAGGAAAGAGATTATGAAAAAAGCACTTAGTCTATTACTGACAATTGTGATGGTTATGTCGCTGTGTACAGTAGCTGTTCTATCTCCTGCGGCAGCACAGGTCACAGTTACATCAGCCACTACAGAGGGCTTATACGCTCACGCAAGTGATGCCCAAAATGAAAGTGAAGCATGGGTTAAGTGGTACGAAGCAAACGATAAAATGTACTTCTTCATGCCGACTGCAACCAACGCAGATGTTATCGAAATCTATAACGCTTATACTACTGACGCTGTAATAAACGGCACAACTGTTAAAGTAGGTGAAGCAGAAAGCATCAGCTATGCTGAAAACACTGAGTACACAGCTACCATCGGTAGCAAAAGCTACACTGTAGTTATTATGCGCTCAAGCGCAGAAGGTGCTGTTTTTGTTAACAACACTGATTCCTTTGACGGTATGGATTTGTGGGGTTATCTCACAGACGATAAGTCAAACAACGCTTCAGCTACAGGTGCTGTTTTAGATGATGAGGGCAACCTCGACAACACAGGTGTAAAGAAAATCAAGGGCAGGGGTAACACATCGTGGGATGCTGACAAAAAAGGCTTCAATATTACCTACGATTCTGCTATCACGCTCGATGGTATGGCAAAGTGCAAGAAGTTTTCAATCATCTCAAACTTCCAGGATGCCTCTCTTACACGAAACAGACTTCTCTATGACTTAGCTGACGAAATCGGCGTGCCTTACGCTTCAGATTCCCGTTTTGTGGAATTTTATGTAAACGGTGAGTACATCGGTAACTATCAGATGTGCGAAAAGGTCGATGTCGGCAAAAATACCCTTATGCCTGATATCGATGACGAAGACTACCTGAATTATGTCAACGGCACAACCACAGACTTCCAGTTTGTATGCGAAATCGACGCAGGTCCTGACGAAGATGACTTTACAGTAAGAGCATCAAACGGCAATAGCCTCACAATGAAAGCTCCTGAGCTTGAAAAAGGTGACGAAGGATATACAAAGGTTCAGCGTTTTATCAAAGCAAAGTACGATGTAATGTACAACAAGCTGACAGGCAACGCAGAAGATGTCGACGACTACATCGACATTGAATCTTTAGCCCAGGTTTACCTCATCAACGAGCTCGGCAAAAACTGGGACTCAGGTGCGGGCAGCTTCTTCTTTGTATACAAGGCTGATGAAAACGGCAAATACAAGTTCTACGCTTCTCCTGTATGGGATTATGATAATTCTTTAGGTAATGCTCAGGGTGTTGAAGGCGACCTTAGAAACTTAGGTATCAAAGACTACGAAGAGCCGACAGGCTGGTTTGCAAAATACAAAAACGGCTATCGCGGACCAAATTTCCTAAAGGAATCTATCGCAAAATGCGATGCATTAAACGAGATTATCCCTACCGTCTGGTTTGAACAGTTTGTTCCGGCAATTGAGAACAAATTAAACGGTGAAGGCTTAAACGATACAGAGCTTTACTCGGCAGATGTGTATAAAAACCATCTTACAAAGAGTGCAGCTATGAACTTTATCCGTTGGGATATTATTCAGGAGCCTCAGTGGATCGCTGACCACACATCACTCAAACAGTGCTTTGCTACTTACACATACAATCAGTACGGTCAGGTAACCGGCGTTGACTACAAACAGAATTCGACCGCTACCTCTTATGATCAGTATGTATTCGATGCTGAGTATCAGTACATGATTGACTGGACCAATTCCCGCGTAGCGTGGATGAGTAGTCAGTACTTTGACGATTACACACCAAGTAAAGTGCTTATTAAAGGCGACGCTGATTTAGACGGCGAGGTTTCCGTTTTGGACGCATCTTTAATTCAGATGTATTTAGTAGGTAAAAAGGACCTTGTTGGAGATGCTCTCATTTGTGCAGAAACTGACGGCGACAATGATATATCAGTATTAGATGCATCAAAAATCCAGATGTTCTTAGTAGGCAAATTCACCGAGCTTTAATAAAGATAAATATTACAAAAACCGACCGAAACCACACGTTTTGGTCGGTTTTCTATTGACCACAAAAAGCAAAAGCGGTATATTATTAAAGGACAACTTCTTTGGGGGATATTATGATTATTGATACGCACACCCATATTGGAACATCTTTAGGGTTTAATATGAAAAAAGAGCATATTCTCTACATGATGACGGAATATGCTATTGACTGTTGTATTGTTTCCAACATAGGTTGTGTCACTCACGACCACAAACAACGACGCATTCCCAAATTCCTGTGCAAAAGTCATATCAAAACCAACAAAAAAGTGATAGATTTCGCGCGCGAAAATAAGGGCAAAATATATGTCGCTTTGTGGGTCAATCCGCACGAAGATGTAAGCACCATTGAGCCTTTGCTCAAAGAAAGCCTTGATGTTGTAAAAGCAATCAAGTTCCATCCATATCACTCAAAACTCAGATTCGACAGTAAACAGATTGATTCTTATATCAAACTTGCGCAGAAATACTCTCTGCCGGTAGTTACTCACACCGGTAACAGCGAATGCGACGATGTTAAACTCGTTCATAAGGTCGCAAAAAAATATCCTGATGTTAACTTTGTGATGGTGCATATGGGACTTGGTACCGATAACAAAGAGGCAACAGAGCTTATCTCAAGGCTGCCTAACCTCTACGGAGACACCACATGGGTCAGTGTTGAGAGCACTCTGAGATTTTTAGAACTCTGCTCTGACGATAAAATCGTTTTCGGCTCGGATGCTCCGATTGACGGCAAGGACACCTACCTTGACAACGGCAGAGGCGAGCGTAGCCTGTATCAGGCGTATTTCAACGAATTCAAGGATATGGTTTCCCCTGAAACCTACCGTAAAATAATGCACAAAAATGCCCAGAAACTTTTTAACATAAAGGACAATTGATGAAACAACTATTATCACTACTGCTGACTCTTTCGCTATTGCTTTTTTTGTGTAGCTGCAAAGAAGGTACACCCGACACTTCTACTGATATCAGCACCACCGAAACTCCCTACAGAGCGATTACGGAAATCAACCACTATGTGGTTGAGCCTGATGACAAACTGCACATGAGCGAATCAGACAAGCTTCACTACAAAGCACTTATGGACGGTATGCTCAGCAGAAAAAGCGAGGTAAGCTTAAGTAAAGACAAAACTAAAAATGAATATTATTTAGATTTACTTAAACAAAGTCCGTATTACTTCTTTTTGAGTGATTGCACCTTAAAAGATGACACCGCTCATTTAAGCTATGCATATTCAAAAGATGAACAGAAAAAAATGCTCTCTTTTATAGACTCAACCTTTCTTGAGCTTATCAACACCCACGCAAATCAGGAAGATAACACTCTGGATAAAATCCTGAATGTGCACGGTGCAGTTGCTAGATACATGACCTATGACAACGAGCGCACTACGGACAAACAGCTTGACTCTCCTCTTTTTGAATATCCCGCTGATGAAATCTACAAAGCTCTGAGAGATAAAAAAAGCGTGTGCTACGGCTTTGCGTACACTCTGCGATTTGCCCTGTTACAGCTTGACATAGACTGCTTTTGTGTTTATGGTCCGTGCAGTGCGAGAGAAGAAGGGCATATGTGGAACATTTTCAGGTATAACGATAAGTTTTACACCTGCGACAGCGCGTGGGACCGCGCAGACGAAGGCTATGCTCAGCTTTTTCATTTCGGTAAAACTGACAAGGAAAGAGAAAGCGACTATCTCACCCGCACAGGCTTTTCTTCCACTTTTTTTGAAGAATACGGAGAAATAAAATGTGTTGATGAAACCTTCAGGATATTCCGCGGTGTTGACCGCTACACCTACGCAAGCATTCATTCCTACTATATCGTAGATTACGACGGGAATGAATATATATTCAACACAGAAACAATGGAAATGAAATAAAAAGGGCAGTTCACTTTAATCTTAAGTGAACTGCCTTAGATTATTTATCTTTTCTTTTATAACGGAACAGAGTGTTTTCTGCCCATTCGCGGTCGACTTTAATAAAGCCTGAGAGCTTTTTGTCGTTCTGACCCACCTCGTTTACTATCTGTACCGAGCGGGCATACACCTCAAGTCTTGCAGACTGAACATACGGCTCGTGGTTTTCACCTATGAAGAAAGTGAAACCCATGGTGTTTGTTTCGCGGTTATACATGGAAAGATAACCTTCCTCAACCCTTGATAAATCGTGCTTTTTAGCCACGGCTTCGCTGATAGCGAGCTTTGTCAGCTCGACCGCCATATCATCAAGTCCTGATTCGAAGATAAAAACCTTCTCTTTGAACGAATTGAAGTCAGGTGTGATGCGCTTTATGATACCTTTTAAATTCCGATAGTCCTCCTCGAGTTTCCTGTCCTCAAGCTGGAAACGGTCTATCTGTGGAATGAGGTAAATCATAAATCTGCGCTTCATATCGTTGTACAGAAGCGGGTAGGTAAATCTGCCTTCATAGCCACAATTGTCGCACTTCCACCTGAGCAGTTTTTCACAAAGCAAATCTTCCCTGAACTGCGGGTCGTTTGTTGCATTGATGCTTGTATAAACATGCGCATTGGTTATTTCGTTACATTCAGGGCACGCAAATTCTTTTGAAATCACATTGGACACATTAACCCCTCCGTTCTTACTTCCTTATTATATCACTAGCAGATATAATTGCAAGAAAAATAGTTGTTGATTTTGGCATCATTTTCTGCGATAATGTATTCACACGATAGTATTTTCAGGAGGTATTCTCATGGATATTAAAAACGAATTCAAATCCGGTATGAAACTTGCTGCCGACGCGGCTACAGATGTTGCTCAGGCTCTTGTTGAAAAAAGCCGTCTACGCGCTAAAGCAAATCGAATCAAGCAGGTTATCAAAAGCGATACAGAACTGAGAAATCAGGCTTACATTGAGCTTGGTAGATATTTTTATGATAATCTCAGAAACGAGGCAAATGGGGAGTGTGAATCGCTTTGTGTTGTTGTGGACAAAACCACCGCTCGCATCAACAAAGCCGGCAGAAAATATGTTGAGCTTATGAGCAGCTCAAGTGAGGTTAAGTTTTCCAGTGAAAATACCGAGAAAATCAAGCAGCTCGTATCCGACAAGGCTGATAAAATCAAGGACACAACAACCGATAAGATGAATGAAATCAAGGACAAAGCCAAGGACACCTCTCATAAGGCTAAAGAAAAAGCCGTTGATTTCAGCGAAAAGGCTAAGATTAAAGCTCAGGATATTTCAGTGAAAGCTAAGGAAACCGTTGCTGATATCTCTGACAAGGCTAAAGATAAGGTAGACGACCTCAAGGCTTTCATCGCTCCTGACGAGGATATAGAGGAGCTTTTGGAAGACGAGGATATCGTAGAAACTGAAAAAACCGTGCAAAAAGCGACCGCAGCTGTTGAAACTTTAGACGAGGACGACGAGGAATCTCCTGACGAGTTTGAGTTTTAATCATAAACTCTCATAACACTAAGAACAAAAGGCGTACTTTACAGTACGCCTTTAATTTTTATTCTTCTGTTGTTTTTGCAGTCTTTGCTTTTTCTTTTTTTGCTCTGATTTTAGTGCCGAGCAAGATAATCCCCACAAAAACAGCGATGCCGACAAGCGTCACAGTAAGTCCGAGCGGGAAGCCTACAGGACAGTACTTGAGTCTGATATCATGCTGACCTGAGCTGAGCTTGAATGCAACGAGTGCATCACAAACAGGAGTGATCTCAACCTCTTCACCGTCGACATATGCTTTCCAGCCCTTATCAAATGAAATAGATGTGTAGAAAAGCCCGTCTTCTTTTACATCAATTGTGCCCTCGATAAGAGTGTCAGTTGATTTTGTGCAGTTTAGTGCACTTTGTGACAGCTTTTCAACGCCCTGTAAAAACAGCTCTTCGTTTAACATATTACAGTAAACATAAGCATTACCCGTAGTTACGGTAGAAAGGTCGGAATAAACAGAAAGCTTGTCACCCTCTGTGACATTACCCATCTGCATAATATATGGACGTTTAATATAATTAGTTGTTACTGTGTCATCGTTGATTCTGAGGTCACAGCTGTCGCTGTCGCTACACTGGAAGTAAATATAGGCTGTGCCGTCATACGGAGCAGTGTAGTTATATTTCAGATGCGGTGATGTATTTTCATCTATGAGATTGTAAGTATAGGAGCCATAGCTGTTCTTCTTAACAGAGAATTTCTCATAATCTGTGTGTCCCTGAGAAACTACCTCTAGAGACTCATAAAGGTTACCCTTAAGCCCAGTCGCAAGTCTGAAAATCTCATTTTGGTTATCAAACGGATTTGCACTTGCGTATTCAACATCATAGTCTAATAGCTCCTCGCTGACCATAAATCCCTGAGGAATATAGCAGTTATTCTTCAGCACCTTGACATTACCTGACTGATACTCAACAGTGTTGTGAGTCTGATCCAGATAATATCCTTTCGGAGAAATGAGGTATTTCAGGTTTAACATCACATTTGTAAACGGAGTGTTCTCCTGATAAGTGTATCGGTTGCTTGAAACCCAGCCACACAGACCGAATTTTTCCATATATGCGGTAACATCAGCATTGGCAACAGAACTGAACATTGAAATACCGTTGATGCCGATAAGTGCATTGTCATTTAAGGTGTGGTACTTTGTGACCTCAGTGCGGAAGAGGTCCTCATTTGCGATTTCTGCACGATCAATATAGTCAACCGCCTTCATGGTATCCTCAGTACCCAGCGGGTAAGAAGTTGTCGTTGTTGTTCCGACGGTCTTTACACCGATATGAACTGTGCACGCAGCCTCTGCTACACAAATGATGAACAACGCCAGCGCAACTGCCTCTTTTGGAACGGTTCTTGTGATGAAGAGAAGTAACCACGCAAATACTAAAACTGCGATAAATACAGTTGCAATAACAACTTTGTTTTCGTGGTACTCACCTGCAAGAATGATAACTCCTGCAAAAAGGATGATGGTAATAATTACATTCAGAGCCTTTATGTGCTCGAGATTCATAAATAATCTGTACGCCATCGCTATGAGTACAAATGAGAAAAGGAACGAAAATCTGTGCGGTAACATATTCGGGAAATGGAAACCGTGCCAGAT
Source organism: Ruminococcus sp. (assembly GCA_017410265.1). Taxonomy (GTDB): domain Bacteria; phylum Bacillota; class Clostridia; order Oscillospirales; family Acutalibacteraceae; genus Ruminococcoides. Next base: position 77,746 of record JAFQRC010000013.1, read on the forward strand.
ATAGTCAAGCTGACGGATAATAAAGCTGAGCATAAAGAAAAGTAAAAGTGCTCCGCCCGCAATTCTCTCGCGGATTTTAATCTTACTGCAGGTGAGGAACATTATGCCGAGCACTAAAGCGATTACTCCACAGTAAATGTTTGGCAAACCCTCTTTTGCGGTAGGCTCGATAAAAGCTACCGAGTTAGCAATAACCTTTGAAAGCGCCTGCATTGTGCCCTTGAAGTCAGCAGTATCGCCGATATTGATAGCATAGGTCGTCGGAAATGTGTTGTTTGATGAGTGAGTGTTCTGCAATGCAATCGCTGTCGGAACAGTCAGAATCGCTGTTATTGAGAGCGCCAGAGCCGAAAAACCTGCCATTTTAAAGAAGTTTACAAACAGGGTTTTTATGTTCTTGTACTCCACAATACAGTACACAATGCTGATAAGCAGTACAAATATGCAGGTAAACAGACCGATGTAGTAGTTAGCAAGCACTGAAAGCGCTAAAGAAATTACATAGAGCTTAAACTTTCCGTCTCTGAGCAGAGCGACTGTGCCTGCCGCAACAAGCGGTAAAAGTGCTACGGTATCAAGCCAGATGACATTCCAGTAATAGCCCATAATAAACGAGCAAAGTGCGTACATAATAGAAAATACCGCGACTGAAATATCCCTCTTCTTGAATGTAATGCGCAAAAACTGAGCAAAGAACAAGCCTGCAAAACCGATTTTAGCACAGGTAATTACCGCAAGAAACTCTCTTAAGTACTCAGCCGGCACAAGAACGGAAAGGAAATTCAGCGGACTCGCCAGATAGTACGCCATAAGTGCAATATAGTTAGTGCCACCGCCAGATTTCCAGGTCCACAGCAGTGAGCCACCCTCCTGGAGCTTGTCCTGAAAATCTACCAGAAACGGGTAGTACTGATGCCACAGGTCAGTAACCAGAATCTGTTCAGTGCCATACGGCGAAACATTTGCAATCGCAAAGAAAATGTACATCAAGATAAACGGTACAAAAAACGCTACAAAAAACCAGAGATTTTTCATAAAGAAGTTTTTGCTGTCTGACGGGTCGATAATATTAAGCCATGTAGCTCCCTTTTTCTCGACCTTTTTTATTTTTTTAGCGGACATATACTCTCCTCCACATAATAATTCATTATTGATTTTACCATAAATTTTCATAAGGTAAACACTATTTTTAAAAATTTACAAAATATTATTAAAAAACAATCGTAAATAATAGACTTTTTTATCTTATCTTGATATAATTAGGGGTAATTGATAGAGGTGATACTTATGAAAACCATAGATATTGTCGTACCTTGCTACAACGAGGAGGAAGTGCTCCCGTATTTTGTCAAGGAAACAAATGAAGTTATCGCGACCATTCCCGACTACCGCTTCAGATACATTTTTGTCGATGATGGCTCAAAGGATAAGACTCTTTCCGTTTTGAAAACCCTTGCTTCCCGTTTTTCAAATGTGAAGTATATCTCGTTTTCGCGAAATTTCGGCAAAGAGTCTGCTATGTATGCAGGTCTCAAAAACTGCACCGCCGACTATGTCATCGTTATGGATGCCGACCTTCAGCATCCTCCGAAGATGTTCCCGCAGATGATAGAGGGCATCGAAGAAGGCAACGACTGCTGTGCTCTCTACAGAGCTAAACAGACAGGCGAAAGTAAAATAAGACAGCTTGTGTCAAAGGTCTTCTTCTCGTTCCAGAACAATATAAGTGATGTCAAAATGCCTGAGGGCGCGGTTGACTACCGTATTATGAGCAGAAAAATGGTCAACGCTATCTTAGAGCTGTCCGAAGTTCAGCGTTTTTCAAAGGGTATTTTCTGCTGGGTTGGCTTTAAAACCAAGTGGATTGAGTACCAGAATGTTGAGAGAACAGTAGGCACCACCAAGTGGAGTCTTTGGGGACTATTCAAATATGCTCTAGATGGCATCACAGCCTTTTCCGTTACACCGCTGAGAGTTATCGCAGGTATGGGATTCGTGATTTCTCTGCTTGCGTTCATCTACATCATCATAACACTTGTTCAGACACTGATTTTCGGTATCGATGTCGAGGGTTATGTTACAACCCTATGTTCTGTGCTGTTCTTAGGCGGTATCATCGAGCTTTCTGTCGGTATTTTAGGCGAATACATCGGCAGAATCTACAATGAAACCAAACACCGTCCTATTTACATCGCAGCTGAAACCAATCTCGACGAGGAAGAGGATGAATTCGACTAAATTACAATCAAACTTGCAAAAGGCTTTTTACGGGAGATAGTTATGTTAAGAAAACTATGGGACAAGTTCCATGAATTCATAATGTATATGGTATTTGGTGTTGGTACCACAATTGTATCGTGGATGTCCTTTGCGATATTTACAAAGATTGTTCCCACATTTACCTTTGCCGGCATTACGGTAGACTGCACCACAACCGCTAACGTGCTGTCGTGGATATGCGCTGTCATTTTTGCCTATGTCACGAACAAGCTGTGGGTTTTCAATAGTAAATCTTGGAGAGCTCGTATTGTTTTCCCTGAATTCGGAAAATTTGTTTCCTCGCGATTTATAACCGGTGTCATCGAGTGGGTGGGACTTCCGCTGCTTATCGCTGTCGGTCTTGACCAAACTATCTTTGGAATCGAAGGCATGCTCGCAAAAATCACCGTCAGCGTGGTTGTTATTATTTTAAACTATGTATTTTCAAAGCTCTTCATCTTCAAGCGTAAGAAAACCATCAGGGAACTCACGGAAGATGAAAGAAAGCCAACTGACCAGATAATCGATGAGATTCTGGACGACATCAGAAATAAATAAGATTAAATAAGTTAAGCCCGTATCGTTCTGATACGGGCTTTCGTATTACAAAAATTCAGGCTCTATCGGCTTTTGCCTCTATGTCACATTCACTCGCTATGCTTTTATCAGTCAGTGTCCAGCTTGAGCACTGCCATAAATGCTTCCTGCGGAACCTCAACTGTACCGAGTGAACGCATACGCTTTTTACCTTCCTTCTGCTTTTCGAGCAGCTTCTTCTTTCGGGTGATGTCACCGCCGTAGCACTTGGCAAGGACATCTTTGCGCATCGCTTTTACGGTTTCACGAGCGATAATTTTACCGCCGATGCACGCTTGAATCGGCACCTCGAAAAGCTGGCGCGGAATATTTTCCTTGAGCTTTTCAGCCATTTTTCGCGCTCTCTGATACGCTTTTTCAGCGTGGATAATAAACGAAAGTGCGTCAACTGTTTCGCCGTTTAACATAATATCGAGCTTGACAAGCTTTGACTCTCTGTACTCTTTCATCTCGTAGTCAAAGGACGCATAGCCTCTGGTGCGTGATTTGAGCGTATCAAAGAAATCGTAGATAATCTCGGCAAGTGGCAGCTCGTAGTGAATATCAACTCGCTCGGAATCGATGTAATCCATTCCGATAAAAGTTCCTCGTCTGTCCTGACACAGCTCCATAATGTTGCCGACATATTCACTCGGAGCGTAAATATGAGCGTCCGTAACAGGCTCCTGAGCACTTGTGATAAGCGCAGGATCAGGATAGTTTGTCGGGTTACTAATCATCTCGGTCTCGCCCGAAGTTCGTGTAATTTTATAGTTAACCGATGGAGCGGTTGTGATAAGGTCCAGATTATATTCTCTCTCAAGTCTTTCCTGAATAATTTCCATATGGAGAAGTCCTAAGAATCCACATCTGAATCCAAAACCCAACGCTACTGAAGTTTCGGGTTCAAAAGAAAGTGATGCGTCGTTTAATTTCAGCTTATCAAGCGCATCTCTTAAGTCGCCGTAGCGCGCACCGTCAGCAGGATAAACACCACAGAATACCATCGACTGAACTTCGCGATATCCAGGAAGTGGCATATCAGCGGGATTTTCAGTCAGAGTGACGGTGTCGCCCACCTGAGCATCCTGCAGACTTTTGATAGACGCTGTGATGTATCCTACCTCACCTGCATAAAGTCCCTCTTTTTCTTCAAGAGAAGTCGCACGCATATGTCCGCATTCAACCACCGAGAAAACAGAGCCTGTAGCCATGAGCTTGAACTCGTCGCCCTTGTGAATCTGACCCTCTTTCACCCTTACATATATAATAACACCTTTGTAGGAATCGTAATACGAGTCAAAAATCATCGCTTTGAGTGGAGCATTGACATCGCCGACAGGCGCAGGTACATCTGTGACAATTTTTTCGAGAACATCGTGGATGTTAAGTCCCGCTTTAGCAGATACCCTCGGTGCATCCTGAGCAGGAATACCGATAATATCCTCAATTTCGTTTACGACCCTATCAGGATCAGCGGAAGGAAGGTCGATTTTGTTGACAACAGGCACGATTTCAAGTCCTGAATCAACCGCTAAATAGGTATTAGCCAGAGTCTGTGCTTCGATACCCTGAGAAGCATCTACTACCAGCACCGCTCCTTCACACGCTGCGAGAGAACGCGAAACCTCGTAGTTGAAGTCAACATGACCCGGGGTGTCGATGAGATTAAACTGATATGTTTCTCCGTCGTCAGCCTTGTATTCAAGCGTAACAGCGTGAGCTTTGATAGTAATACCGCGCTCGCGCTCCAAATCCATATCATCAAGCAGCTGGTCCTCCATATCACGCACAGCGACACTCTGTGTATGCTCTAAAATTCGGTCTGCCAGAGTGCTCTTTCCGTGGTCGATATGAGCGATAATGCTGAAATTTCTGATTTTATCCTGTGAAAATGCCAAGTGTATCACCTGTCCGTTGTACTTATTGATTATCTATAGTACCACAAAACTACATAATTGACAAGTAATTAACCTGTTTTACTGACACTTTCACCAAATTTCATAAAAGCCTTTTCTTGAAATCAACCTGATTTCTTTTGTTTTCCTATAAAAATCCGTAATATTCCATAAAATAATTAAGGTGTTTTTGTGTAATTCATATACTTGTATATTGAAAATCGGTGTGATATAATATATGTACCAAATTTTTAGGAGGATTTTCGAAATGAAAAAAACTATTAGCATTTTACTCGCTGTAATTTTAGTCGTTTCTTGCGCTGCTGTTGCTGCATCTGCTTACTCTGTAATCGATCCAGATGTATACACAACTGACGAAGCTATCGCAGAGCACGAGTTACTTTACGGCGAAACAGTTGAAACAAAGACATACTATTTCCTCATGCCTAACGGTTCAAACGGTGAACTCGGCGATGACGAAACATCTGACTTCTATGGCAAGTACGCTAACGATTGGTACAAAGAAGTTACAACAACTCCTGGTATCTATTGGTGGGGTTCTAGCATAGCTGACCCAACAGCTTGGGCTGGTTATCTCCCATCAGGCGTTGACGAGAACGACCCTGATGTCTTCTATGCTAACGTTCCTGCAGCTGTTACAACTATCATCTGGAACAACGGTATCGACGGTGGTCTTGATACAACACTTGATATCTACTACAAGGCTGCTCAGACAGTTAACATCGGTGCTGAGTACTATGAAGCTGGTGAGTCTGACAACTATCCAGACGGTACAGAAACATTTGACGGCATGATCTATGTTATTGACCCTGACCTCATCTCTATCAGTGATTTCTCACTCAAAGAGCAGTGCGGTGGCGAGTGGTACTACTACTATGGCAACGGTTGCTACGGCTTCACACCTGATGGCACAGAGGCTGACTGTCTCCGTGACGATCACTTTGATGCAGAAGGCAACCATGTTGGTGGCAAGACTTCTGAAGATCCTACAGACGCTCCAACAGACGCTCCAACAGATGTTCCAACAGAAGATCCAAATCCTGGCGAATACATCCTCGGCGATGCTGACGGTGACGGCGAAGTTTCTGTAATGGACGCTTCTTTAATCCAGATGTTCTTAGTTGGTAAGAAAGACATCGTTGGCGACGAAGCTCTCGCAGCTGACGCTGATAAAGACGGTGAAATCTCCGTAATGGACGCTTCTTTAATCCAGATGTACTTAGTTGGCAAGAAAGAGCTCGGCTAATAATCAGATTTAACTAAATCTTATAACTTAAAGACCGTCTTTATGGCGGTCTTTATCTTTTATCTATGAGGTTATATATGACTAAAGGACAACAAGCAAAAATCTTATTTAAAGAGGGCTACAACTGTGCACAGGCCGTGTTCGGCGCATTTTCACAGGAGCTGGGACTAGATTTTGATATAGCAATGAAACTTTCTTCAGGCTTTGGCGGAGGTATGGGAAGGCTAAGGGAAGTTTGTGGAGCGGTCAGCGGTATGTTTATGGTGTTTGATATGAAACACGGCTACACCTCCCCCACCGACAAAGAGGGGAAAATGGAGCTGTACAGCCATATTCAGGAGCTTTCCAAACGCTTTGAAAAAGAAAACGGCTCTATTATTTGCCGTGAATTGCTCGGACTCTCTGAGATAAAAAGCGACCCTACACCTGAGAGTCGCACTGCAGAATACTATAAAAAACGCCCTTGCGCAGAGCTCGTCGAGATAGCTGCTGACATAGTTGACAGCTATTTGCAAAGCCTCTGACGCAAAATACAAACTTAAAGCCACCTTTTTGGGGTGGCTTTTCTTTATATATTATCTTTTATACACATCGTTACCAAGACTATCAATCGCGACGATACACGGAAAGTCTTTCACAGTATACTTGTGGACAGCCTCTGTACCCAAATCCTCAAAGCACACAGGCTCATCTTTTACCACACTTTTCGAAATAAGCGCAGCCGCTCCGCCGATAGCGGCAAAATACACCGCGCCGTTTCTGACGATAGAATTGATAACCTCATCGCTTCGCTCACCTTTACCTATCATCGCGCTTAGTCCCATATCAAGGAGCATCGGAGTGTACTTATCCATTCTGTATGACGATGTCGGACCGCAAGGACCGATAACAGCACCCTCTTTTGCTGGAGCAGGACCGACATAATATATAGTCTGGTTTTCTACATTTATCGGCAGTTTTTCGCCGTTTTCCACCATTTCATAAAATCGCTTATGGGCAGCATCTCGGGCAGTATACAGCTCGCCCGAAAGTGTAACGCTGTCGCCTGCTTTAAGTGTTTTTATATCTTCTTTTTTCAGCGGTAATGTCAGTTTTATACTCATATTTTCCTCACAGCTCAATGCTTTTGTGTCTGCACGCATGGCAGCAGATATTCACAGCGACGGGGATTGACGCGATATGCGTCGGCGCGTATTCTATGTTGACTTTAAGCGCTGATGTTTTACCGCCCAGTCCTGCGGGTCCGATATTCATATTATTGATTATACTTTGCAATTCACGCTCTAATTCAGCATAGCGTACATCTTCATTTTCACTGTTAACGCTTCTGAAGGTCGCTTTTTTGGACATAACTGCCGCCTGTTCAAAAGTACCGCCTATTCCAACTCCGACAACTATCGGAGGGCACGGGTTAGGCCCCGCTGTCTTTACAGTTTCAAGGACGAAGTTTTTCACTCCTTCTACTCCTGCAGACGGAGAGAGCATCTTCGTTTTCGACATATTTTCACTGCCAAAGCCTTTGCACCCCGCAGTAATTCTCAGCGTTTCTCCCGACACTATTCTCGTATGAATCACGGCAGGTGTATTGTCATTCGTATTTTTTCTGTCAAAAACAGGGTCATCAACCACAGATTTTCTGAGATATCCGTCTGTGTACGCTTCTTTTACCCCCTGATTTATCGCCTCTTCAAAATCACCGTCAATAATAACCTTGTCGCCATACTCAACGAAAAGCACAGCCATACCCGTATCCTGGCAAATCGGAATCTGCTCCTCTTTTGCTACTGCGTTATTTTCTAAAAGTTGAGTGAGCACAGCTTTTGCTGTATCTGACTCTTCTTCTGACAGTGCTTTTTTCAGCGCGTTTGTTATATCATCACCAATTTCACAGTTAAGGCTGATAAACAGTGCTTTTACTGCGTTTTTGATGTCAATAGCTTTGATTTCTCTCATAAATTCCACCTCTGTTTTTAACAGTATAAAATATTTTTATGGATATTTCAATATCGCTTTATTTATGATATTATGTTAGTGTTAAAAAAATAAACTGATTTTCAACATAAATCCGTCACATTGTGAGTGTAGAGTTATGAAATATAAAGGAGGCGTATGTTATGAGCAAACTACTGGTTGTTGACGATGAATTTCGAATCAGAGAGCTTATCAAAAAGTACGCAATTTACGAAGGGCATACAGTTTTTGAAGCTGAAAACGGATTGCAGGCTGTGAGTATGTGCAGAGATACTCAGTTTGACCTGATTATTATGGATATTATGATGCCCCATCTTAGTGGCTTTGAGGCTAGTCAGAGAATCAGACAGTTTTCAGACACACCGATTATTATGCTCTCCGCTCTGGGGGAAGAGTACGACCGTATACACGGTTTTGAAATCGGCATTGATGACTATGTGGTCAAGCCTTTTTCACCGAAAGAGCTGATGATGAGAATCGCGGCTGTGCTGAAACGCTCGGGCAAAAGCGAGGGTAACAGCAACGACAGGTTTATCTACAAAGGTCTTTGCGTTGATTTTTCAGCCCGCACGGTTGAAATCGACTCTGAGCGAATCAATATGACACCGAAAGAATACGACCTGTTCTTCTTTATGGTAAAAAACAAAGGACTTGCTCTCACCAGAGAAACTCTTATCAGTAAGGTATGGGGCTACGATTTCTTCGGCGATGACCGTACACTCGACACTCATATAAAGCTTCTGAGAAAAAGCCTTAAAGAATACGCTAATCTTATCGTAACACTTCGAGGGGTGGGATACAGATTTGAAACAAACTAAGAAAAAACTTTCTCTGAAAGCCTATCTTTCTCTCGTTTTTCTTTCATTCTGCACTGTGCTCATTATCATTATGTGGCTGTTCCAGACGGTGTTTTTCGACGATTTTTATCGTGCTATAAAAACCTTTCAGGTACAGCGCTGTGCCTCAAGCATCTCTAATAACATAGAAGACGACGATATCACACAGCAGCTGAAGGAAATCGAAGACAAGAATGATATGGATATCTCGGTGTACACCGTAACAGAATACGGCACTTCCGCGATTTTAAATCCTGTTTACGCTCCGCACAACTTCACAAGCTCATTTTCGTTTGTGAATATGAGCTCTGTTTATGAATATTATTTCAGAGCTTTGCAAAATAACGGCGAAGTCACAGTAAAATCAGATGAAGTTAGCTCCCATAACTTGTTTGGCAGAAACCCTGCAGGGCAGTACAGAGAAAACTTCCCTCCGATTGAAAGAGAGTCAGTTCAGCTGCTCACCAGTGCCGTCATTACTCAGGCAGGGGACACACAGTACTTTATTATGGTGGAGGCAAATATAATGCCTGTCACCAGCACTGTCGACACTCTTCAGGCTCAGCTTCTGATTATGACTCTTTTTATGGTGATAGTCAGTATTTTCGTCGCCATTGTCACCGCTCACTATATTTCTAAACCTATCAGAGATACTAATATTAAGGCTAAACAGCTTGCCGCACAGAACTATGACATCACTTTTTCAGATGGTAACTACAAGGAGCTGTGCGAGCTAAACGACACTCTGACCTATTCCGCTCATGAACTGGGAAAAGTTGATGAGCTAAGAAGAGAGCTCATAGCAAACATCTCTCACGATTTGCGGACTCCGTTGACGATGATTACGGGATACAGCGAAGTAATGCGTGATATCCCCGGCGAAAACAGTCCCGAGAATATCCAGATTATCATTGACGAGTCAAATCGCCTTTCACAGCTAGTGAGCGATTTGCTGGATATTTCAAAGCTCGAGTCAGGTGCTGTAGCTGTGCAAAACGACATTTTCAACCTGACAGACTGCATCAAAGCGATTTTTTCACGCTACACAAAGCTGATTGAGCAGGAAGGCTACAACCTCGTTTTTGACTACGAAGATGATGTTTTCGTAAACGCTGACCCACTAAGAATTTCTCAGGTTATGTACAACCTCATCAACAACGCTATCAACTACTGTGGCGAAGACAAAACCGTTATCGTTAAACAAACCGTGACACATAACTCTGTATGCGTCGAGGTTATCGACCACGGCGAGGGCATCGAAGAAGATAAGCTTTCTTACATCTGGGACAGATACTACAAAGTCGACAAGGAGCACAAACGCGCCGTCGTCGGCACGGGTCTGGGTCTTTCTATCGTCAAGAATATTCTTAATCTCTATAACGCAGATTTCGGAGTGAAATCCTCCTTGGGAGAGGGAAGCGTCTTCTGGTTTGTCCTGCCTGCTGTAGAAAAAGAATAACTTTTCAGCCGACTTTTATTAGTCGGCTTTTTCTTTTCATCTTTTTTTGATAAAATTATTCTAAAGTGAAACCTTTTTGGGGGTTAAATGGATTTTATTTATGAGGGGGGGAAGTAAAGATGGACGAAGTACAGTTTCTTTCGATGAGCTACGAGCAAGTAGTCAGAAAATATAAAAAGACTATTGGCTCAGTATGCGTTATGCGACTGAAAAACTGGGCTGATGCCGAAGATTGCTTCCAAAACACCTTCTTAAAACTCTATAAAAACCCACCTGATTTCTCAGACGAAGAGCACCTGAAGGCGTGGCTTATCCGCGTAGCTATCAACGAATGTAACCGTTACATACGAAAAAACAGATTCCACCTTTCTCTTGACGACATAAGAGATGAGGGGATTGACTTTCCTGAGGAAAGCTGTGATATGTCGTGGGCATTAATGGAGCTTGAGCCAAAATACCGCGAGGTGCTATACCTGCATTACTGCGAAGTTTATCAGATAAACGAAATTGCACAAATACTCAACAAATCCCCTAATACTATCAAAACCCTGTTACGACGAGGTCGGGAAAAACTCAGAAAAATCTATGGAGGTGACGGAATATGAGTGAATTTAATTTTGATAAACTAAGTAATCTCGAAATTCCTGAAAAATGGGTTGATAACACCCTTAGTGCATCTTCCACCTCAAAAGAAAGCGCACCCGCTTTCATAAATATCCGAAAAACGATGACAGCTTTTGCATGTTTTCTGGTAGTGTGTCTTGTCGGGTTTTCCCTCTTCACTTTAAAACCTGACAAAGACATTCTGCCTGTTGACACCACTCCTACTCAGAGCACAGAAAGCTCCGCAGACATAAATCCTACCACAGAAAAAGAAAATGAAACCGTGCAAAAAGATACTCAGACTGTCACAGAAGCTACAGAAAAACCAAATGCAGACAGAGCAGAACTCAAAAAGCCGACAGAAAACACCTCTACAGCTACACAACCTGATGAAATCGTCAGCGAAACCAATGAACCGGAAAACCTCCCGACAGATGCAACACAAGGGTCAACTGAACCTCAAGAGCCCTCCTTACCTGAAGTCATTTTCCCTGACAACGGCTTCCCTGAAGACTCTTCTGACCCTGATTATAGTGTCGGAGATTGCTTAGTCGGCATTTCTCCAGGATATCTTGTCGGAAACGGAAATATATACTGCAGGATTTATAACAGCAATCATGAGTACATCGGCGACAACAACATCTTTTCTGACCAGCATCTGGCGCATTTTTACTCAGGATTTGGCAGCACATACTACTATTATTACAATCCGATTAAATCCGGTCTGGTATTAGAACCGGATACATATACCTACAGTTTTTATAACGAGCACAATGTTCCTATCTGCAGAGCAAAGATTGTAATTAGTTATCCTGAGAGCTAAAATAGAAAAGCCAATCTAAAAGCCCGATAGCGATATCGGGCTTTTATTGTGCAGAAATTTCTGATAAAATTTAAAACAGTTGAAACTTTTTGCACAGTTTATGTGTGTTAATAGTGAAGGGGGAAGGATAATGGCTAAAGCTATGTATGCGGGACTTTCTTTCGAGCAAGTCGTAACTAAATACACGAAAACTGTCGGCTCAGTCTGCGTTGTAAGGCTGAAAAACTGGACTGACGCTGAAGACTGCTTCCAGAATGTCTTTTGCAGACTGTACACAAAATCCCCCGAATTCAAAGATGAAGAGCACCTGAAAGCGTGGCTTATCCGCGTTTCTATCAACGAGTGTAAAAACTATTTGCGTGACAATAAACCCCTTCTCCCACTAAAAGACGCAAAAGACACTGCACTCGACTTCCCCCATGACAAATGCGATGTTTCGTGGGCACTTTTACAGCTTGAACCTAAATATCGAAATGTTTTGTACCTCTACTACAAGGAGCGCTACAAAATCGATGAAATAGCTTTGATTCTCAACAAGCCCGTCGGGACGATAAAAACACTGCTCAAACGAGGCAAAGAGAAGCTTAGGAAAATTTACGGAGGTGATGAAGTATGAAAAAGGTGAATTTTAATAACCTTGATAATATTCAAATCCCCGAATCCTGGACTAAATCTGCACTTAGCCTGCCCGAAACTCTTGAAAACAAGAAAAAAGTCGTATATTTTAGCAGATTTTCAAAAAACCTCGCACTTGTAGCGAGCTTAGTTTTAGTATGCGCCCTTAGTGTCTCCCTCTTCATTTTCACACAAAAGGGCGACATACTAAACGCCCATAAGCCTTCACAAAATAGCGAAAGCACAACAGTGACTCAAACAGAACATGCAAATCAAAGCGAAAGCGAAGTAAGCCCAGCAACAGAAACTCAGGAGAAAACACAACAAACAGAAAGCTCTACTCCAACTGAACCTACTCAAAAAGTTACTGAAGAAACAGTAACTGAAACACAAAAAGCGACAGCACCAACCCTCAAGCCTGACACCTCAGATCCTGACGCTTCAGACCCAAACGGTGTTGTACCCCCGACTCAAAAGCCGACCCCGACGGAACCGCCTGAAACACCTGAAGCTCCCGAAGAAGCTCCCGAAGTCGAGTTTGACGGCAAAATAACAGTCCAATTTCCAAGCTCGCACCTTTCAGGCAACGGATATGTTTACTGTCAGATTTATGACGGCTCAGACACCTTGCTCGGCGACAGCAATCCTTATTCCGATACACACCGAGCTTTTCTGACATTACCTTCCGCAGGAAACAGTAGTTCTTCTTATGTCACCGCAACCTACAATATTGATAAAGGCGGTTTTTCTCTTTCAAAAGGTACCTATCGCTACTGTTTTTATAACGAAAACGGGGAAACTATCTGTAGTGGACTTTTCGATGTTTACTGATAAAAATATATACCAAAAACAGAAACCTTATATACTAAGCCCGACTTTCTTGTCGGGCTTTTTCTTTTACTATTCTAAAACTTTTGATAAAATTTTTATATAGTGAAACCATTTTATCACTTAACAGGGTATTATTAGCAAAGGGGGGTTAAAAATGGGCGATATTCAGTACGCAGGCTTGAGCTTTGAACAGGTCGTGCAAAAATACAAAAACACTGTTGGCTCAGTCTGTGTAATGCGACTCAACAGCCACTCAGACGCTGACGACTGCTTTCAGAATACCTTCATAAGATTATTCAAAAAATCCCCCCGATTTGAAAGCGAAGAACACCTGAAAGCGTGGTTAATACATGTCGCGATAAATGAGTGCAAACGGTTTCAAAGAAAGAATCGCCCTTACATATCGATTGAAAACTCAAATGATGCCATAGTGTCTTTTCCTCAGGAAAAATGTGATATGTCGTGGGCTTTGTTTGAACTGGACACTAAGTACCGAGATGTGATTTATCTGTATTATTGCGAAAAGTACAAGGTGAATGAAATTGCTTTGATACTGAACAAGTCACCGAATACGGTCAAAACACTACTAAAGCGCGGACGCGAAAAACTGAAAATTTTGTACGGAGGTGTTGATAGTGAATGATTTTAATTTTGACAGAATGAAAAGCTTCAACACTCCAACCGAATGGGCAGAAAAAGCAAGAGAAATCCCCGAAAAATATAAAAATCCTACCCCCTTTTTATTTTTCCATGTTTCTCGCTCTTTCGCAGCAGTTGCGAGTTTAGTGCTGGTATGCTCTCTTAGTGTGCTATTCTTCATCTTCAAGCCTGACGACAATATATTGCCTGTTAACCCTGATGCTACACTTTCTTATGAAACGGTAAGTAAAACAGAAAGCGTTGAGCCTATGGACCCTACATATGAAACAGGAAAACCGCAAAATCCTGATGAATATGTGAATATTGAGCCGACTGAGAGTCAGCAAAGCACAGAAAACCCTACGACTGTTTCGCCGACTCAAAAGCCGACCAACTCTACAGAATATACTGAACCTACTCAAAAACCAACCGATTCTGCACCAACGACTGAACCTACACAAAAGCCGACTGATTCTAAGCCTACAAGTAAACCCACAGAAAAGCCAACGCAAAAACCAACAAATGACCCTTCTCAAAATCCGACAGCAGGTACTACATCAAATCCTGTTATTTGTAAGGGAAGCTATTCGTTTAACAATTCGTGGGAAGTGAATTCTGTAGATGTTTTTTGTAAGCTTTATGACAGTAGCGGAAATTTGATGGGTGATAAGGACTTATACTCTTATCAACATGAAGCTTCGATAGATTCAATGAGCATATCAATGGTTTATGTATCTTACGAGCCCACATCTAAAGGACTTTTGCTACCAAAGGGTCAGTACAGCTTTTATTTCTACGACTATTTTGGCAAGATTCTTTCACACGGATATGTAACTGTATCTTGATTTTATCAACTAAATGTACCAAACAAAACGAGGTGTATATTATGAAAAAGTTATTCAAAAGTTTTTTATGCATTACCTTAGCATCACTTATGTTACTCAGCCTTATCCCAAGTGCATTTGCAGCAAGCATCAGTAAAGATTACGCAGACAACTATATGCCCGGCACTGTGCTTGTAGGTGTGAAAAAAGACGCTCCACGGCTACAGGAGATTATTCCGCAGTTTGAGGTGGAAAGGACAGAATACGCAGACATGGATCCTGTCTATATTTCATACGTAAACTCACCAAAATCAGACGTGACATACGTTAAGCTTGTATTGGCAGAGCAGACAAAAGAAATTGTATGGGAAGCAATCGATGCTCTCAAAAAGAGCGAATACATCACAGTAGCAGAGCCGTTTTACTGCGTGTATCAGAAGTATGCTCCCGGTCGTGTTATCGTAAGCTTGGATAACGGCACATCTATCAGTTCTGTGACAGCAGGCTTGGATGGTTTGAATGTGACAGACACAAAACTTCTTACTCCCGGTTCAGACCTCAGAATCTACCTTATTTATCTTGAAGAGCAGACTAAAGAAATCGTTTGGGAAGCTATGCAGATACTAAACGGCAAAAAAGGTGTCAAGTGTGCCGAGCCTGATTTTTATGGCGAATTTACAGTTGTTCCTGTCTACAAAAACGGCGATGCTGATGAAGATGGTGAGCTTTCTGTAATTGATGCTACTATGGTGCAGAGATATCTCGTTGACTCTACAGTTGCTGTAAATATGGTAAATTCAGATATGAATTACGACGGCAAGGTAACCATCTTAGACGCTACAGCTATTCAGAGAAGCTTAGCAAATTTATAAACACAATACACTAATATGAAAGCTCAGCTTAAACGCTGGGCTTTTTCTTTTATACGGTGTGTTTATGTAACAATTAGAAAACATTTCACAGATAAAAATTACAATACGGTAGTAAAACTTGTTTATCAGGCGGATTTTGTTATATAATTTACTCGGTTAAAAATCTTTTGCTGAGGTGTTTTTATGGAAAAGAAAAAGGTAACTGTTTTTGTCGCTGGACAAAAGCTCACTCTCATCACAACCGACTCAGAAAAATATGTCAGTGACATTGCTCAGAAAGTTGACACAACAATCAACTCGCTCATGAGCACATCAAATATGTCGCGCGAGAAGTGCGCCGTTATGGCAGCACTCGATTTCTGCGACGACGAAGCAAAAGCCAGAGCAACACTAAACGATGTCAAAGAGCAGATTAAGGACTACATCGACGATAGTGCAAAGCTCAGAGCAGAAAACGAGGCTCTCAAAGCGGAGGTTGAAAAGCTCAGAGCTGAAAAAGCCGAGCTTCTGACTTCAAAGAAAACTCTCGTTGCCTCCGCAGTTGAAATCAAGCACGAAAAAAAGCCTGAAACCAAGGAAGAATCTGAAGTTCAAATTGATTCAAGCGATGATTTATCCTTTGATTTTGATGAAGATGTAGCAGCAGAAAAAGAAGAAGTTATCGCTACTACACCCGTAACTCCTGCGCCTGTTGCTCCTGCTACAGTAAATAAAGCTCCTGTTACTCCTGTTCAGACTCCGAAAAGCGAGAAGAAACGCCATAATCACAACCACTCAAATCCGTACAAAGAGCGTTTCATAAAACAGCAGAACGAACAGAAAGGCTACACCCCTGTCCGTCAGTACAGTCTTTTTGATAATGACAATAAATAATGAATAAAATCGAGATTCTCGCTCCATCAGGAGGCTTTGACAGCATCTACGCGGCTGTGCGCTCGGGCGCTGACGCGGTGTATTTAGGAGCGAAGGACTTTTCTGCGCGCGCATCAGCTAAAAACTTCTCTACTGAGGAACTAGATGATGCCGTGAAATACTGCCACGCATACGGCGTAAAGGTTTATCTTGCACTCAACACCCTTATTTTCGACGACGAAATTGACGATGCTTTAGAGCTTGTCAAAGCGGCGGCAAAATGCGATATCGACGCACTCATTACTCAGGATATCGGACTGGCTATGGCTGTAAAACAGGTTGTGCCACAGCTCAAGCTCCACGCTTCTACCCAGATGAGTGTGCACACTCTGTCAGGCGCAAAAGCGCTCAAAGAGCTCGGTTTTTCAAGAGTTGTCCTCGCGCGCGAAATGACAAAAGCTGAGATTAAATATATCGCACAAAACTGCGATATTGAGCTTGAAGTATTCGTTCACGGCGCACTTTGTATGTGTGTTTCGGGTCAGTGCTACATGTCAGCTGCCCTTGGCACGCGTAGTGCTAACCGCGGAATGTGCGCTCAGCCGTGCCGTCTGCCATTTTCGTCTGATAAATCAAACACCCACGCACTGAGCCTGAAAGATAACTCTATCATTGAGTATCTTCGAGAATTACAGGAGATCGGCGTCGTCAGCGCAAAAATCGAGGGCAGAATGAAGCGTCCCGAGTATGTTGCTACGGCTACCAGAGCTTGTGTTCAAATGCGTGACAACGGCTTTGTCGACGATGAAACTGCCGAGCAGCTAAAAGCTGTCTTTTCGCGCACAGGCTTTACCGATGGCTACTACACCGACAACCGCGGTCACGAAATGTTCGGCTACAGAAAGCGCGAGGATGTTGTATCCGCTTCTGAAAAGCTTCTGCGCCATATCCGCTCAACCTATAAGAACGAGTTGCCGCGCGTTAATATCAACGCTGAAGTTTATGCCGAAGTCGGCTCTCCTATCACGCTCACCGTTACAGACGGAGTAAATGAGGTAACGGTTACTTCCGAAAGTATTGTCGAACTTGCTTCTCTTAGTCCTGTGACTAAGGATAAAATCGAAAGCTACCTCAAAAAGACAGGCGACACACCGTTTATTCTGAAAAACCTAAATTGTAAAATCATCGGCGACTGCTATGTATCCGCAAAGGATATGAATGCTTTGCGTCGTGAAGCTTTAAATGCACTTTACAATAAACGCGAGAAATTGCACAACTACGAAATTAGTGACCTGAAGCTGTCAGACCTCATCTCTACAACTGACTCACAAAATCGTAATAGTAAAAGAAATCAGCGCGCTGTTTTCTCCGATTTATCTATACCGCAAAGTTGTAAAAACTTTGAATTACTTTTTGTTCCACTTTTCGAGTGCCTAAAAAACGAAGAAAAAGTCAGAAGCTTTATAAATGAAGGCTATAACCTAGCTGTTGAAATTCCGCGCGGAATGTTTTCATTAGAGGAGAAAATCATAAACGCGTTGAAATCTGTGAAAGCTATGGGTATAAAACACGCTTTCTGCCACAATATCGGAGCGGTCTATATTTCAAAAGAGATCGGATTTTCCACACACCTTAGCTTTGCGATGAATATCGCAAATTCCCTGTCTCTCAAATGGGCTAGGGACTACGGTTGTGAAGATGTCGAAGTGTCTTTCGAGCTTGACCACGGTAGAATTAATGCACTCAAAAGTGATATACCTTTCGGCGTCGTAGCTTACGGCTACCTTCCGCTGATGATGACTCGCAACTGTCCTGTCAAAAGTGGTGAAAACTCCTGCTCAACTTGCAAAAAGAATATGAAATTGCAAGACCGCAAAGGAGAGGAATTTGCCCTCAAGTGCGACTCGAATGTCGTCGAAATATTAAACTGTGTCCCTCTTATTTTGCCTTTGGAGATTTATAACTCCAAAAACATAGATTTTAACATTTTCCACTTCACTGTGGAAAACTCTGTGGAAAACAAGGAAAAAATCCTCAAAAATTTGAGCGAAAACCGTAGTTTTAAGCGATTTACCTATGGTTTATATATCAGAGGTGTGAAAAATTTCACAATCTTTTAAAGAATTATTTTAAAGAAATTCGCTATTTTCCCTAGAGAAATTAAGATTTCTCCTCACTTTCTTTTAAGTAATTTTAATTTAGAAATATATTTTATTTTTTGCAAGTTTGATTGCTATTTTGCAGGAAAGGTAACGATATGCAGATACTGAAAGTCAAAAAACTCAGAGAAAACGCAAAAATGATTCACCGTGCAACTAAAGGCTCCGCGGGTATGGATTTGCACGCGTGCATTGAAGAGAATATCACTATTAATCCGGGTGAAATCAGGGTCATACCGACAGGACTCGCGATTGCACTTCAAAACGAAAATTTCGTTGCTTACATTTACGCTCGCTCGGGCCTTGCTATCAAGCACGGTATTACGCTCGCTAACTGTGTTGGTGTTATTGACTCCGACTACCGCGGCGAGGTCTGCGTCGGTCTCACTAACATTTCAAAGGAAAGCTACACGATAACTCCTGATGAGCGTATCGCTCAGCTTGTTATCGCCCCCGTCTGCACCTGTGAAGCAGTAGAAGTAGAAAAGCTCGATGATACCGAGCGCGGAGCAGGCGGATTTGGTTCAACAGGTAAAAATTAAGCGCTGAGGTCCGTAGCCCTCGAGATAACGACGGACGAGCAGATCCGACCATAGGACACAAAATGTCCGTCGGACGGATCTCGAGTAGGAGTTATTCCGAGGAATAGCGAAGGACTACGAGGCGTGATATTAAGCGCTGAGGCTCGGAACTTTTCAAATTTCAATGTTAGCGAGGTCTCGCGTTAAAAAATATAAGATTTCGGGTGCCCTGTTCAGTCCAAAAAAATTAACATTTCTATCCTAAATTATTATTGAAATAACCGCCTTTATCGGTTATACTAAAAAAGAATAGGGAAATGTTTTCATTTACAGAGATTTTATGTTCTCGCAAAGGGGATTTTTTATGTTATTTTCTAAGGATATCGGTATCGACCTTGGTACTGCGAATACTCTTGTTTATGTCAAAGGCAAGGGTATCGTCATGCGCGAGCCTTCAGTTGTTGCGGTAGATGTCAGAAAAGACACTGTCGTCGCAGTTGGTCAGGAGGCAAAGGAAATGATCGGTAGGACTCCTGGTTCTATCGTTGCTATCCGTCCGCTCAAAGATGGTGTTATTGCTGACTTTGAAATCACAGCGACAATGCTCAAGTATTTTATCAAGCAGGTTGTAAAATCTAACATCTTTTCTAGACCGAGAATCGTTATCTGTATTCCGAGCGGCGTAACCGAGGTTGAAAGAAACGCGGTTGAAGATGCCGCAAGACAGGCCGGCGGTAAGTACATCGAGCTTATCGAGGAGCCTATGGCTGCTGCTATCGGTGCAGGTCTTCCTGTTTTTGAGCCGAAGGGCAGTATGGTTGTCGATATCGGTGGCGGTACTTCTGAAGTTGGTATCGTGTCCCTTGGGGATATTGTTGCTTCCTGTTCCGTAAGGGTTGCGGGCGATAAATTTGACGAAGCTATCATCACTTATATCAAGAAAAAGTACAATCTTCTCATCGGTGAGCGTACCGCTGAGGATATCAAGGTTGCTATAGGTTCAGCATACCCGTACGAAAACGAGGGCGAGATGACCGTCAAGGGCAGAAACCTCGTTGACGGTTTGCCGAAAAATATCAAAATAACAGCGGCTGAAGTGAGAGATGCTCTTGCTGACCCGCTTTCCACAATAATCGAAGCTATTCTCACTACACTTGAGAAATCTCCGCCTGAGCTGTCTGCTGACATTATCGACAATGGCATTATGCTAACAGGTGGTGGCGCACTGCTCAGAGGGCTCGATCTGCTTGTCATGCAACAGACAGGTATGCCTGTTTATGTAGCTGAAAGACCACTTGACTGCGTTGTTGACGGTACAGGCAGAAAGCTTGACCCGAACTTCAAGGTTCAGACTGCGCCTAAGTTTATCTGATAAGCTTAAACCAAAAAGCAATCATAGCACCGCACCACTTCTGTTGTGCGGTGCAAAATTATTTTATGACGGGAGGTAAAAATGAAGGATTTTCTGAAATCAAACAGTGTCAAATTCTTTTTGTCGACTGTATTTATCGTTGTTTTGCTGTCTGTTTTCACGAGCAGTATCGAATCTAACCTTTTATCTTCTACCGTGAATTCCGTCACCTATCCGCTTTCTAAAGTCACTGCCGCCGCGACAGGCGATGAGGACATGACTTATGCAGAGCTATTAGCAGAATATGAGGCTCTCAAAGAGGAAAATGCTCAGCTTCGCACTCAGCTTGTTGACTACTATGACACTCTCACTGAAAACACAAGACTGTGGAAATTCTACGACCTGAAAAAAGAGCACCCTGAGTACACACTTGTCCCTTCTGTCGTTCTAAGGAAAGATTCCAACGACGAGTTTTATTCTTTCACTTTAGACAAGGGGACTACTTCCGATATCGCTGTCGGCGACCCTGTAGTATCAGAAAACGGACTTATCGGCTGGGTAAATGAGGTTGACCTCACCACCTGCAAGGTTGTCACTATACTGTCACCGCAGACGAGTGTGGGCGCAATTGATTCAAAAAGTCAGGATACAGGTATTATCACAGGCTCAGCACTTTACTGTGACGAAAATCTCACCACCTTCACAAAGCTCTCTGCTGAGCACAAGGTTAAAGCAGGAGACATAATTACATCGACGGGCATCAGCGGACTTTATCCGAAAGGGCTTATTATCGGCGAGGTTACAGATATCTGCTACGATACTTACAACACTTCCTACTATGCGGTTGTTAAACCGTATGTTGACATACGAGAGCTCAAAGACCTCGCTATCATCACAGACTACACAGGTCAGGGAGAAGTTCTCATTAAAAACGGGACAGGTACACAGTGATGAAGAATATTCGATTTTTCAGGTACCTTGCGTACAGCCTCGAGATACTCGTGTTTTTCATCTTAGGCTCCACGCCGTCGCTGTTACCACAGATTTTCGGTGCAACTCCCTGTATTTTAGTAGCTTTAGCTCTTACTATATCGGTTTTTGAATCTGAGATACCAGCGATGGTATTCGGTGTTATTTGTGGTGTGCTGACAGATCTGGGTTTCTCTAACTCAATCGGCACTTTCACTATTGCACTGACAATTTGCTGTTTTGTGCTCGGCTTTTGCTCAAACAACATCATCACCGTTAATTTTCTGAATGTTATGATAACCGCAACGGTTGTTATTACAGCTTTGCTGTCACTGCATTTTCTTTTTGCTATCGTGCTCAAAGGCTACGATTACGCAGGCAGCTACTTTGTAAATCACTATATTTCAAGAATCGTGCAGACTATCATTTGCACAGCGATACTCTACTTTATAAACAAATTTATCTACGAAACTCTTCGCGACTAAAATTCAATAAAAAGGAGGGCGATTTTCATGAGCAAGGATAAAAAGAATTCGAATATCAGAATTATCATTTGCGCAGTGTTGATTGTCCTTATTTTTTGCGGATTTACTGTAAGACTTTTTAACTGGCAGATAATAAACAGCGATGAGTACAAAGAAATCTCCGCTCAGTCCACCTCTTACACCGAAGTATCCGACGCGACTCGCGGAGAAATACTGGATGTCAACGGCAAAGAGCTCGCGGTAAATAAAACCGCGTACAATGTTGTAATAAATAAAATTTATGTCGCTCCAAATT
This sequence comes from Ruminococcus sp., assembly GCA_017410265.1. Classification (GTDB taxonomy): domain Bacteria; phylum Bacillota; class Clostridia; order Oscillospirales; family Acutalibacteraceae; genus Ruminococcoides. The sequence continues at coordinate 99,851 of JAFQRC010000013.1, forward strand.
CCCTGAACAATATAATATACAACCTACTTGATTTATGTGCTGTTTGTAACACAAAGTGGGTTGATGTGTTACCCATTAAAATAGAAAACGGAGCAGCAAAATTTGATGCTGACATCGAGAGCGAGCTTTACTACATAGTCGGCGAAAGTATGTTAAACGACGAAACTCTCTCAACTGCTGACGAGGTACTAAGTGCGCTTTCAGAGCGCTACGAAGTTGATACAGTTGAGGATATAAACCGCAGAAGAGATATCGTTTCTGTCAGATACAATATGGAAAAAAGCGGTTACTCGTATTCCCAGACATATATTTTCGCTGAAAAAGTAAATCAGGATACGGTTGCTGTCATTTCCGAACGAACACAGAGTATACCGGGTGTTGAAATAAGAGTCACTAACGAACGCGTTATAAAAAACGGCACTCTTATTCCTCATATTTTAGGTGTTGTCGGCTCGCTCTCCGCTGAAGAATACGAAGAAAACAAAGACAACGGCTATGTGATAAATGATGTAATCGGTAAATTCGGAATAGAGGCGGCTCTGGAGGACCACCTTCGAGGTAAATCAGGCGAGAAAACTATTGTCAAAGACGAAAACGGCAACATTATCAGCGAGGAAGAATCCGTCAAAGCCGAGCCGGGTGACACGGTTTACCTCACAATAGATTCAAATGTTCAGGCTGTCGCAAACTACTCTTTACAGAAGAATATCGACCGTGCACGAGCTGAGGGTGAAAACGAAGTAAAATCAGCGAAATATAACAACAAAAGTCAGACAAAGTATCTGGGTGAGGACTGCTATTGCGGAGGAGCGGTTATGCTATCTGTAAAGGACAACTCTGTTATCGCTGCTGCTTCAGCTCCAAACTATGATATTTCAAAATACTACGATCCGGACTACAACGCATGGCTCAATACAAACGAGCATTCCCCGATGTTTTCAAGAACTTTCGATGGTTCTTTCTCTCCGGGTTCTGCTTTCAAGCCTTGTGTTGCACTTGCCGCTCTGCAGGAAAAGGTCATCACTAAAAACACAGCCATCAGATGTACAAAACACTACGACTACTATCCGAATTATGTCGTAAACTGTATGGGTACTCACGGCTCGATTTCACTTCACAGTGCGATGACATTTTCGTGCAACTATTACTTTGCAGAAGTAGGCAGAAGACTGGGCGCTACTACACTATATATGTATGCTGAAAAGTTCGGTCTGGGTGTGAAAACAGGACTTGAAATCAATGAATCTGTCGGCATACTCGCAGGCAGAGATTCATCCATCTGGTACGAAGGCAACACCGTTCAGGCGGCTATCGGTCAGAGCGACAACACCTTCACTCCGATGCAGCTTGCTACCTACACTTCAGCTATAGCTAATAACGGCGTCAGATATCAGACCCACCTTGTCAGAAAAATCGTTAATTATGAGCGCGACGAGGTTGTGCTCTACAATGACCCGAAAAAGCCGACAGTTGTCGCTGACGCAGGTATCTCGAAGTCTAATGTCAATACTGTAAAAAGCGCTATGCGAAGCGTAGTAACCTCGGGTACTGCAACAATCGTTTCATCCTACCCGAAAGCTGTCGCTGCCAAAACAGGTACTGCCGAAAATGCAGGAAGCGACCATGTTATCTTTGTGTGCTATGCCCCTTATGATAAGCCTGAAGTAGCGGTCGCAGTAGTGCTGGAGCACGGCGCAAAGGGAAAGTACGCGATGTATACCGCTATGGATATGATGGACGCGTATTTCTACAAAAAAACCGTAAAACAAGTTCAATCAAAGGGTTGGGGATAGACAAAACCCCGTTATTCAACCCGTTTTTATCGAAATTGCCTAATTTTAGGCTTGATTATTCTACAGTAAGAGCAACGATTTTTCGTTGCTCTTTTTGTTGCTTTGTGCTAAAATATATTTGAGGTATTATTATGAGTCAGGTTATTGTTGTCGCGTCAGGCAAGGGCGGTACAGGAAAAACTACTGTTTCGACATCTCTTGCGCTGGCACTGGTGAGAAAACAGAATAAGGTTCTCGTTATTGACTGTGATAGCGGAATGCGTGGCACTGATATGATGCTTGGCATCACCGACCGCTTGGTTTATGATTTATCCGATGTTGTTTCGGGCACCTGTGATTTGGATGACGCTCTGTATGAGTGCACGGGCGCGAGCGGTTTATTCACTCTTGCGGCACCTGTTTCTGCTGAGGACGAAATCAGCCCTCAGGTTATGAAGCAGTTTATTACCAATCACAAAAACGACTACGATTATGTTATCGTAGATGCTCCGGCGGGAGTCGGCTCAGGCTTTGAGGGCGCAGCAATTGCGGCAGACAGAGCACTCATTGTTGTCAACACCGAACCTACCAGCATCAGAGGCGGAGTCAATATCAGAGAAAAGCTCACTCAAATGGGCATCACTGATGTAAGACTTGTTATCAACCGCTTTGACAAGGAGCGTTTTATCGCAACCCGCTTGTACGACGATTTAGATCAGGTTATTGACACTGTAGGTGTCAGGCTCATCGGTCTTGTACCAGAAGATGTACGCATCTCGGCACTCGCTCAGCGAGGCTTACTTGCCACCAACTGGGCGAGCTCTTCCGTTGTTTTTGACAGCATTGCGCAACGATTAACGGGAGATAACATTCCACTGACTATTAAGCTATGATTTTACATTCAGAATATATGTTACGGAGGGATACTTATGAATATTGCATTGATTGCACACGACGAGAAAAAAGAACTTATGGTACAGTTTTGTATTGCGTACTGTGGAATTCTGAGCAGACACAACATCTGTGCTACCGGCACTACCGGTAAAATGGTCAGCGAAGCTACAGGCCTTGAAATCCAGAAGTTCCTCGGCGGTTCGCAGGGCGGTGACCAGCAGATTGCTGCGCGTATCGCCTGCAATGAAATCGATATGCTGATGTTCTTCCGTGACCCGCTCACACCAAAGCCTCACGAGCCTAATGATATGAACCTTCTGCGCCTTTGCGATATGCACAACATTCCTGTCGCTACCAACATCGCAACAGCTGAAGTTCTTATCCACGGTCTTGAGCGTGGTGACCTTGACTGGAGAAATATTGTACGCTGATTTTGTGCACTTAAACTTAACTTAGCAAAGCTAAAGCCCGTATCGACTGATACGGGCTTATTTTATGCGTTTTATAGTTTTGGAACCTTGTTTACTAAATACATCTGTATCCTCAGAGCATCTAAAACCGAAATTTCTCCGTCTTTGTCAGTATCGGCATAGTCTGCCTGACCAAACGACAGAGGTTTTGTTTCTACCAGATGAAGCTGAATCGCAGCCGCATCTAAAACAGATATCTCACCATCAAGGTCTACATCACCCAAGCTGTAATTCGGGTCTTTTTCAACTGTGAATTCAACTGTGTTTATGCTCTTTGTCGAGCCGACCACATTGTTTGAATAAACTACAGCTAAATATTCTCCCTTTGGTAATTCAATTTGCGCAAATGTGTCTGTGATACCTGTAAGCGTTACATAAGGCTCAGCCTCAGTTTTTCCGCTCTCCCAGATTAATAAATCGTACGAATCCGTGTACAGCGTCATATTCCACCACAAAGCGGTCTGGGTAAGCGATGTGCCTGCCTTACATTCTACATAAGTGCTTTGAGGAGCACTCATTATGTTTATGCTGAAGTATTGAGAAGCAGAGTTATTATCTGTTCCCATTTGCAGATTATTGGTAGTCTTATTAACATCAAGTGCGAGGTTATTACATAAAGGCTTGAGGCGGTATTTACCGCTCTCTCCGAACACATTCCACTGCTGTGCCGGTTTGTCGCTCGAGAAATATACGCCGACATTAGTCCCCGAAGTTGTACCCGCTCCCGTTACATCAAGTGCCAGACCGTTGAACACACTCGAGATTTTATACGAACCGTTTTCTCTGCGCTCAAATTTCCAGATCTGGTTTGAGGAATTTGTGAGAGGCTCTATGATAGCGTTTCGGTTTTCACAGTTTTCATCAGATGTATTTGTGACGGCTTTTCCTGTGGAGTTGTTCACGATAGTTGCATAAAAATCCGTGCCGATATCAAGTGGCTTGTCAACAGGATAACGCAGGACTCCGCTCCAGTTGGAACGGTTAGAATAGGTGTACGGACAGACTTCGTTTCCGTAGGTATCTCCTCTGACATTTCCGTCGTAGTCATCGTGAGCACCGCATTGCTTATTATCACCTATATAAATTTCAGTGTGACCGCTGATTCTAAGCAGTACATCACCGGGCTTTAGCTGAGCGGAAGTGCTCATATCAATTTGAGTATTCGGAATCCACTGAAAGCCTTCTTTCATAAATTCGTCTTTTATATTACCGCAGTGAGCGGCATTGGAAAGCTTAAAACCGACGCTTCTGTATGCACAGATTACAAACGATGCACAGTCATAGTCGGGTGTACCCCATCTGCGATCATACGCCTGTGAGTAGCCGTGGGTGTCATCGGCAGCGGTATCGATTGCCCACTGAACAACCTTATCAATAGTAGATTGAGTAACCGTAAGACCGCTCGCAGGTATCGCCAAAGTACTCAATATTAATATCAGAATAAGTAAGACACTAAAGATTTTTCTCATCATTTGTCCTCCTTTGTAAACAATCTGAAAACAGCTTATAAATTGATTATAGCATAATTTTGTCGATTAGTTGTTAACGAAAGGTAAAAAAAGAGATTTCGCACTTAAAGACTCTGTGACGACAGTCAAAAAATTATCCAAAGGTATTGGAAAACCAATAAAAATGTGATATATTATATACTAGATAAGTTTGTACTACAGAGAGGACTAGAAAATGGCTATACTCACTAAAAAAGTCAGAGGAACTGAAGATGTTCTGCCAAAGGACAGCTACCGCTGGCAGTTTGTCGAAGAGATTATGCGCAAGGAGTCACAGGCTTTCGGATACAAAGAAATCCGCACTCCTGTTTTTGAGCACACAAAGCTGTTCTCACGCGGTGTTGGAGAAACAACCGATGTTGTTCAGAAAGAGATGTACACCTTCGATACAAAGGGTGGCGAGTCTATCACCCTGCGCCCTGAGGGCACAGCAGGTGCAGCGCGTGCACTTCTTGAGCACGCTATATACAACGACGGCTTGCCTGTTAAAGCTAGCTACTTTGTTTCCTGCTACCGCTACGAAAAGCCACAGGCGGGCAGACTCAGAGAATTCCACCAGTTCGGACTCGAGTGCTACGGCACTTCTAACCCTGCGGCTGATGCAGAGCTGATTTGTGCAGCGAAATCTATCTTTGACCGCTTACAGATTAAGAATCTGCGACTTGAACTCAACTCCATCGGTTGTCCTGAATGTCGCAAAAAATACCACGAAGCACTCAAAGAGTATTTTGAATCTTCAAAGAGCGAATTGTGCGAAACCTGTTTAGGCAGACTCGAGCGCAACCCGATGAGAATTTTAGACTGCAAATCTCCTGTTTGCTCAGGTATTGCAGAAAACGCACCGAAGGTGCTCGACTATCTCTGCGATGAGTGCGCTGAGCACTTTGAGAAAGTCAAAGCTCTCTTAGACAAAGCAGGTGTTCAGTACATAGTCAACCCGACTATCGTTAGAGGTCTTGACTACTATACAAAGACTGTTTTTGAATTTGTTTCAACCGACATCGGAGCACAGGCTACTGTCTGCGGTGGCGGAAGATACGACGGTCTTATCGAAGAGCTCGGCGGTCAGCATATGCCGTCTTTAGGCTTTGCGCTTGGTATAGAACGACTTCTGATGTTAATGGACGCACAGGGTATTGAAATCGAAAAACCTAACACCTGTGACATCTACTTTGCATCAATGGGCGATGAGGCTCAGGCTAAGGCATTTGAACTCACTCAGATGGTGCGTTCAGCTTCTCTTTATGCTGAGTGTGATGTGGTCGGACGGGGACTGCGCGCTCAGATGAAATACGCTGATAAAATCGGCGCAAAATTCTCTATGGTTATCGGCGATAATGAAATCGCAGAAAATAAAGCAAAACTCAAGAATATGCAATCAGGTGTTGAGCGCGAAATTTCGCTTGATAATAAGTTCTTAACTGAGTTCTACGACGCACTTTTCGATGCTCAGAACCCTGATATACTATAAAAGGAGTGACTAAAATGGCAGAATTTATGACAGGACTTAAAAGGTCACATTATTGTGGAGAATTACGACTCTCAGATGTAGGAAACGAGGTTACGGTCTGCGGTTGGGTACAGCGCCAGCGCGACTTAGGTCAGCTTATTTTCATTGATTTGCGCGACCGCACAGGCATCGTCCAGCTCGCTTTCAACGACTCTACAGATAAAGAAATTTTTGACAAGGCTTTCTCAGCCAGAAGTGAATATGTTCTCTGTGCTAAAGGTATCGTGCGCGAGCGTAGCTCAAAAACAGACAAGGTTGCTACAGGCGACATCGAAATCGAGGTAACCGATCTTAGAGTTCTCTCGAAGGCTCAGACCCCGCCTTTTGAAATAGTTGATGATTGCAAAACAAGCGAGGATATCCGTCTTAAGTACAGATACTTAGACCTCAGACGAAAGCCTCTTTTTGACAACATCTATCTTCGCTCAAAAATCGCTAAGGTAGCTAGAGATTACTTCTACGAAAACGGTTTTATTGAAATCGAAACTCCGATGCTGATTAAATCAACTCCTGAGGGCGCGCGCGACTATCTTGTTCCGTCCCGTATTCACAACGGCAAGTTCTACGCACTCCCACAGTCACCTCAGATTTACAAACAGCTTCTGATGCTCTCAGGTTTTGACCGCTACATTCAGCTTGCAAAATGCTTCAGAGATGAAGACCTGCGTGCGGACAGACAGCCTGAGTTCACTCAGATTGATATGGAGCTTTCTTTCGTTGATGTTGAGGATATTTTAGAAATCAATGAAGGACTTTTCAAGCGCCTCTTCAAAGAAGTTTTAAACCAGGATTTAGAAACTCCGTTTGAGCGTATGACTTACGCTGACGCTATGAATAAATACGGCTCAGACAAGCCTGATGTTCGTTTTGATATGCAGATTCAGGATTTATCAGAACTTGTCAAAGACTGCGATTTCAAGGTATTCACTGACGCTGTAGCAAGTGGCGGTTCGGTCAGAGCTATCGTTGCAAAGGGAGCGGCTTCTACTCTCACCCGTAAGGAAATTGACAAATTAACTGAATTTGTACGCGGTATCGGCGCAAAAGGTCTTGCGTTTGTGAGATGGGTCGAGGACACTCCAGCGTGCTCGTTCGCTAAATTTATGAAAGAGGGCGAGCTTGAAAACATTCTCTCTACTGTAGGTGCACAAAAGGGCGATGTAGTACTTATCGTTGCTGATAAGGACTCTGTTACACTCCCGACTCTGGGCGCACTCAGACTCAGTGTAGCTAAGAAACTCAACATCATTCCTGATGTGTTCAAATTCGTCTGGATTGTTGACTTCCCATTCTTCGAAAAAGACGAGGAGAGCGGCGAGTGGGTTGCTATGCACCATCCGTTCACTATGCCAAAGGAAGAGTGTCTTGAATTTTTGGATACAGACCCTGGCAAAGTTATCGCTAAGGCGTACGACCTGACCTTAAACGGCACAGAGCTTTCTTCAGGCTCGATTCGTATCACAGACTACGAGCTCCAACAGAAGATGTTCAAAGCACTAAAGCTTTCAGACGAAGAAATCGAAGCGAAATTCGGCTTCCTTGTTGAAGCGTATAAATACGGTGCTCCGCCACACGGTGGTATGGGTATCGGCTTAGATAGAATCGCTATGATTCTGTGTAAGTGTGACTCTTTAAGAGATGTCACAGCCTTCCCTAAGGTACAGAACGCTTCTGAACTGATGAGCGACTGCCCGTCAGCAGTAGATTTTGAGAGCCTCGATGTTTTAGGAATTACACTCAAAAAAACAGACTCAGAATAAACGACATAACTAAAGCCCGTATCAAACGATACGGGCTTTCTTTTTGCATAATTTAATTACAGAATTTCAACTCGTCCTACTAAGAACATCTGAATCAGTGACGCATCCATTACAGAAACATCGCCGTCTTTGTCAGCATCGGCAGCAAGTAGCGCTTCCCCGATAATTTCCTGCTTTCCGACTAAGAACATCTGAATCAGAGAAGCGTCCATTACGGAAACCTCGCCATCATTGTCAGCATCTCCAAGCATTACCTGTGGTAGAGTCGGTGCATCTGTCGGCTCCTCTGTCGGCTGTGGCTGGTCAGGTGAAGCCTCTGTAGGAAGGGTTGTCGGCTCATCGGTTGGAACCTGAGTTTCAACAGGTGGCTCTTCTGTCGGGATTTCTGGGTCAGAAAAATCCCCGAGAGAAATAAATTCTCTGTTGTACTTTATCGCGTAGGCATGGGCTCCACTATCGCTGTATGCATAAATTACAGCCTGCTCCGGAATAGTGTATTCGCTGTCAAAAATCTCACATTCTGTTGAAAAGATAGTGATTTTATTAAGAGAAGAGCAACCGATAAAGGCACCCTCGCCGATATAAATCACAGAATCCGACACATCGACGGATGTGATATTTTCGCACATCATAAACGCGTAGTCCCCGATGCGGGAAACCGTATAGCTATGGAGCTTTTCAGGAATCACAAGATTTTCTTCAGTTCCCGAATAGCCGGCAATGTTTGCGTCGGTGGTGCCGAGTACCGAATATGTATAGTCACCGCTTACATAATAATCAGAGTTAACATTATCAGCTGCCGAGCTTAACACAACGACAGAAAGAACACTAATTACAGTAGTCACAGTGAGCAAAACCGCAAGAAATTTTTTCATACAACACCCTCCTTGGAATTTACCTGTTTATTATAACATCCCTTAAGTAGATAAACAACCTTTTATTATCAGAATTCTGTGATGATTCTCGCGAGAAAACGCTGAATAATAGTAGCATCTGTAACATTTACATCTGAGCTTTTGTCTACATCAGCGACTGAGAATGAAGAAGGTGAAAGCTCTATTTGTTTTGCGACATATTGCTGAATCACAGTTGCGTCCAGAATGCTTATTTCTCCGTCAAGGTCAGCATCTCCAAGTTCATACTCTCTGATTTCCTCATCCAGTGAAACAAAACTTCTGCCGTATTTTTCAGCGTAATCATAAGCAGTGGAACCATTATACCCATAAATAACGGCTTTTTCCGCAATGGTATCACCACTGTCGTAAATCACACAATCTTTGCTTTCGATAGTTATTTTTTTCAAAGCTTCACAAGCATAAAATGCGTAATTTTTCAGCTCAACTGCATTTGAGCCTATAGTGACTTCCTCAAGTCGCATACACCACCCGAAAGCGTATTCGCCGATAGTTACCGCGCCGTTATTGAGAGTAACACTAGAAAGCTTTTCGCAGTCAGAAAAAGCAGAATTTCCGATATATGTAACGGTTTCGGGGATTTCAATACTCTTCAGTGAAAAACAGAGGGTAAAACAACTATTACCGATAGTTGTTACTCCGTATGGAATATTGACACTGTTAAGTGACCTGCAGTCAGCAAAAGCTCTGAATCCGATAGTCTTAACGCTGTTGCCCATCTCAACGGTAGTAAGCTTCCAACAGCTTTCAAACGCTCTGTCTTCAACGGCTGTTATCGTGTCGGGAATAATTATCTTCTTCAATCCGTTACAGCCACGGAATGCTTTCAGGCCAATCACGGTGACAGTTTTTCCGTCAATTTCGGAAGGCACCGTAAATTCAGGTTCAAGACTATCGTATCTGGTTATTTTAATATTACCGTCTTCCATCTCTTCATATTCGAGTACATCAACCGTTTCTTCAGGTTCTTCCTCGGCATTTACGGAAAAGGAAAGTCCTGTCAGCACACTTAGCATAACTAAAACGCTGAGCAAAATACTGATAGTTTTCTTCATCTGAAAACCTCCCGTGTTTTCATTTATCTTATTCACTTTGTGATTATAGCATCCTGTTTAAAATATTGCAACAAAAAGCCCGACAAAAAGTCGGGCTTTAGCTTAATATACATTAGCGGATAGATAAATACTGCCTCTTCTAAGTTCTTCTCCGTTTTCGTTATAGAATACAAAAGTATAGCTTCCGCTTGTGGTGATATCCATATGACGATACGGATAGTAATGAACTACGGTTACGCTAGGGTCAGTTATACCTATTATCGCAAGATGCGATGAAGCAAACAGGTTTGAATCTCCTATCAGTGAACCACTCGGACTATACAGCTTACAGTATACTTTTCCTGAACCTGTCAGTTTATAGGTATCTACTCTTCTGTGAATTCCTATATTATCATAGTCTATAGACGGCTCTGTAGGTGAAGCTGTTGGTGCCTCTGTCGGCTCAACCCATGGAGGTTGAGGATCCCACGGTGCATCTGTCGGTGCATCGGTTGGTTCTTCTGTAGGTGCACTTGTCGGTCTGCTGGTCGGCTTTTCTGTCGGTGCGTCTGTCGGAACTTCAGTCGGCACATCTGGTGCAATAGTCGGTGGCTGCTCAGTCGGCTCTGTTGGAAGAGGTGGACCTTCAGAAGGTTTTTCCGGTGGACTGATGGAAGGCTTTGTCGGCTTAACTGAAGATGGATCCTGTGATGGTCTTATGTTATTATCTCCGTTTGGTAAGGTTTCACCGTTTTCCAAAGTAGGCTTGATAATTACACCAGGGTCAGTTGAATTTTCACTTTGGTTGTCATCTGTAGTATCAGTAACTTCAAAAGTGCTTTCAGGCTCCCTAATCGGAGGAACAGCGTTTTCTTCAGTGAGGAAGAACAGTAACAGACTTATAGAGCACACGATCACAAGACTTGCAACGGCAGCAAAGGTTCTGCTGAATTTTACGAAAACAACAGGTTTCTTGCGTTTTTCAGCTTGTGGCACACAAAGTGCGCCGTCAATCCATTCTTGAGGAACAGAGAATTGAGAAATAGAATTAAAATTCTTGTTAATCATTCGCCATCACCTCCGTAAATGCTCTTGAGTTTTTCTTTTCCTCGTTTGAGCAGAGTTCTGATGGTGTTAGGATTCTTTCCTAAAATCTCAGCTATTTCATTTGAGGTGTATTCCTCACAGTATCGCAGGTAAAGCACATCTCTAAATTTAGGCTCGAGCTGTACAAGCGCCCACGAAACATCATCTTTATCATCGTTGGGGAATGATATGACAGAAGTTTCGCTCACCTGAGAGAGAGAAATGGTGCGCCTGTTTTTTCTGCGTAGGTTGTTACACTCATTGATTGCGACACGAATCAGCCATGCTTTCATGTGGTTCTCATCGCTGAATTCGGGGGATTTTTCGAATAGCTTTACGAAAGTGTTCTGAAAGCAGTCCTGCGCGTCCGCGTTGTTATCAATATGTAATACGCATACTGATGCTACAGTCTGGAAATACTTTTTAACTACTTGTTCGTAGCTTAGTCCAGCATATAAAACATCTGCCATAAAATCCCCCTCTCATATATAAAACACCTGAGAAGCCCAAAGTGTTTCACTTTTTTTAAAAATTTTTATATTTTTTTGTAAAAAACAAAGCCACAGCGTAAAACTGTGGCTGAATATGTGGAAATATCAGTATAAATTTTACTTAAGCTTACGGTACGGTGTGATTTTCTGCTTGAAAAGCTTTTCAAAATACGGCAGAATGCCGAGTCTGTCAGGAGTTAACTCAGGAAGCTGCCAGAAATAGTAGTCAGGGTAGTCGTTAGCTTCGATTATACCCGGTCCGTTTTCACCTATGTAGCAATCCCAGCCGACAAATTTGACATCAGGTGTATCAAGAGCTGCCTGAAAACAAAGCTCAACCGCTTCTTTGAACATTGGAATTTCAAAATCCTCAAAAACAACACCTGTGCGTGGATGCTCGGTGTAAAGCTGTCTGTGCTCGGTACGACCTGTTTTAATAAGCTTACCTGTTTCCTTGTCAACAGGAATATTGATGCCGTCAAAACCGAGGTTATCAACAAAATGACCGCCGTTACCTGCCTTACACGCAGCATAAACGAGGTGTGGCTTACCGTCAACCACGATTGTTTGCATTCTGATACAGTTAACCGACTCAGGGTGGAGAGATGCCATCTTAGGGTGCTGTTTAGCAACCTCTTCGATTACACCGAAATTCTTCTCTTTACAGTAATCATAAAGCACAGAAATGCTCTCAAAGTCAGCTATCTTCAGCTTTTCGATACCTCTGCCCGAATCAAGTCCGTCAGGTTTACAGAATAAATACTCTTTGTCCTCACAGAATTTCTCAAACTGCTCGAATGTGCCGTACTCCATATCGTACCAGCCGCGACCTAAATACTTTTCGTATTTGCGGTTGAAACGGCTCTTGTAGTGAAGCTCGTTAGCGACAGTCTGGTCGTTACATTTCATAATGATTTTCTTGTTCAAAACTCGTGTAACATATGTCTTGCGCTTTTTAGCGTCGATATTATAGAACTGAAAAATATCATAGTCGTTGTAGCCTGCGCCGTAGCGGAGAGTACAGTTGATAATATCAAAAAAAGTTTTAATTTTACTTTGTCCCGATTTTTCCTTTACGGTTGTGAGTACTTTATCGATTTTTGAAAAACGAACACCCGAAAGTACTCTGAGGATATAAATCTCACCCATTTTCTAAACTCCTTTTATCAGATATTGCAATCTTTTCGTCAACAGCGTTTATCACTTGGCTTCATACGAGCCTTCGTAGTCGCTGTAGTCAGTAAGCTCCCACTCTTCCTTTATATCTTCACTGCATGGTGAAGTCATAAAGAGAAGTGCCGCGGTTTCATCGTTCTGTCCTTTGCTGATATTCATCATATAAACACCATTATGATAGTAAAATCTCTCGGTGTTTTTAGCTGCATCAAAGTAGATAGCGTATAAAAACTCAAGGTCTTCTGTTGTGTAACCGCCCGCAACCATCGCAATAATAGCGGATGTCAGCATAACCGTGTACTGATAGTCGGCATCAGCGTTTGCAAACTCCTCATATGAAGTACCACAGCCTAGGTTCATCACCTTGCCTGATTCGTTTTCAACTGCTGCTGAGATAGTCAGCGTGTCAGTTGCATAGTAGTATGACGAATACTTTATTCCGTTTTCATCGGTCAGGTTACCAGACACAACTGTCCAGTTTGAGTAGTCGAAAAACTCTTCTTCTGTAGTTGTGCCGAGCTCTTTGCACGCTTGATTCAACATTGAGTTAAATTCTTCGAGTGTGAATGTATAGCGCGCGCCAAGATTGTTCTCACTTTCTTCAAATGTGAAGGAAGCGGGAACAGGATATCTGACGGTAACAGCCTCATCGTTTGTGCTGTCTGTCAGAATACTGCTCTTAGCGGTTTCTTTGTTGCACGCGGTGATTGAGAGCAGAATCAGCAAGCAGAAAATAATACAAAAAATTCTTTTCATAATTATTCCTCTGCCACTGTTTCGTCAGCTGTGTTTTCAGCAGGCTCTGTGTTTTCTGTTTCAGCCTCTTCTTCCTCGTGAGGAACAGCAGCCACAGTGACAACCTCGTTGTCGCCGTTAACCTTCATAACGGTTACACCCTTAGAAGGACGGGCACACTGGCGGATACTATCAGCTTTGATACGGATAATAACACCGTTTGCCGAAATGATGATGACATCATCGTCTTTTGACACAACGCTGAGTGCAGCAACCTCGCCGTATTTTTCAATATGGTAGTTTGTAAGACCCTTACCACCACGGCTCTGAGTACGATAATCATTAGGTGATGAAAGTCGGCCGTAACCTGTGGTAGAAACTGTGAGCACATAGCCGTCCTCATCAATTACGCTCATGCCGATTACATAGTCATTTTCTTTGAGCTTTAACGCCTTAACACCGCGAGCCTGACGACCCATCGGACGAACATCGTTTTCATCAAAGCGGATAGCCATACCAAGACGGGTAGCGATGATAACATCGTTATTGCCATCTGTCATCTTAACCCACGCGAGCTCATCGCCTTCGTTTAAGTCAAGAGCGATAAGACCGCCCTTTCTGGCTGTGTTATAAGCATTGAGCTCAATACGCTTGATAATACCCTGACGAGTAACCATAATGAGGTATTTCTCCTCATCAAACTCAGGTACTCTTATCATCGAAGTAACCTTTTCGTCGGTAGCAATCGGCAGAAGGTTTGCGATATTCATACCCTTACTCTGACGGGAAGACTCAGGAATTTCGTAACACTTGAGTCTGTATACTCTACCCTTATCTGTAAAGAAGAGAATGTAATCGTGAGAATTTGAAATGAACATCTCGGTCGCGATATCGTCTTCTTTTCTGCTCATACCGGATACACCGCGACCGCCTCTGCGCTGAAGCTTATATGTATCTTCAGCAAGGCGCTTGATGTAGCCGAATTTTGTCATAGTAACTACGCAGTCTTCCTTTGGAATGAGGTCTTCGATATCAACTTCACCACTGATGGCACAGATTTCTGTTCTACGCGGGTCAGCGTATTTATTTCTGACTGCAATAGCTTCTTCTTTTACAAGTTCGAGCTTTCTAGAGTCTGAAGCTAAAATCTCATTGTATTCAGCGATTTTAGCAGCTAGTGCCGCAAGCTCGTCTTCAATCTTTGTGCGCTCCATATTTGTAAGCTGGCCAAGACGCATCTGCACGATAGCCTGAGATTGAGCATCATCAAGTGAGAAACGCTCCATAAGTCTGGTTTTAGCAGTAGACAAATCTTTTGAGCTGCGGATAATTGCGATAACCTCGTCGATGTTATCGATAGCGATTTTCAAGCCCTCTAAAATATGAGCACGCTCCTGAGCTTTTCTCAAATCGTAGATTGTGCGACGGGTGATAACATCAACCTGATGGTCGATGTAGTGCTGGAGCATTTCTTTGAGTGTTAAGATTTTAGGTTCGCCGTTAACGATAGCGAGCATAATGCAACCGAAGGTTGACTGAAGCTGTGTCAGCATAAAGAGCTGATTAAGTACAACCTGAGGGGAAGCCTCACGCTTGATGTCAATTTCGATGTGCATACCGTTTCTATCGGAATGGTCCTCGATATTTGAAATGCCGTCGATACGCTTGTCCTTAACTAAATCGGCTATATTTTCGATAAGTCTGGCTTTGTTTACTACATAAGGAAGTTCAGTAACGATAATCTTAAATCTGCCGTTTTTAGCTTCAACAATTTCTGTTTTAGCACGAACTATAATCTTACCCCTACCTGTAGCATAAGCAGCTCTTATTCCTGAACGGCCCATGATAATACCGCCTGTCGGAAAGTCAGGACCCGGCATACATTCCATAATTTCCGCAACTTCTGCATCAGGGTTGTCAATCAGCATACACATAGCATCAACAGCTTCGCCGAGGTTATGTGGCGGGATATTTGTAGCCATACCAACAGCGATACCTGAAGAACCATTTACAAGAAGATTCGGAAATCTACTTGGTAAAACGGTAGGCTCTTTGAGTCGATCGTCGAAGTTTGGCATAAAATCGACAGTTTCCTTGTCGATGTCAGTAACCATCTCGAGAGAGATTTTTGAAAGCTTTGACTCAGTGTAACGGTAAGCAGCAGGCGGGTCACCATCCACAGAACCAAAGTTACCGTGACCGTCAACGAGCATATATCTCATCGAGAAGTCCTGAGCAAGTCTTACCATCGCATCATAAACGGAAGAGTCACCGTGTGGATGATATTTACCAAGCACATTACCAACGGTGTCAGCACACTTACGGTAAGGTTTATTAGGCTCGAGTCCGTTTTCAAACATTGTATAAAGAATACGGCGGTGAACAGGCTTTAGACCATCTCTGACATCAGGCAGAGCACGGGAAACGATAACGCTCATTGAATAATCAAGGAACGATTTTCTCATTTCATGGTTGATATCAACATCAATTACCTTTCCAACTGTATTCTCAGTGTTTTCAGTAGTGTTATTTAAATTCTTTTCGTTATCCAAATTTAGCACCTTCTATCAGTCTTTGTCATTTTTTATCCATTAGCTGTTATTTGACATCTGATTAAATATCAAGATTCTGAACATATTTTGCGTTAGTTTCAATGAACTCTCTTCTTGGTTCAACCTTGTCACCCATGAGAATAGAGAAGGTTTCATCAGCAGCTTCAGCGTCGGAGAGTTCAACTCTGAGCATAGTTCTTGTTTCAGGATTCATAGTTGTTTCCCACAACTGCTCTGAGTCCATCTCACCAAGACCTTTGTAGCGCTGAATATCGGTTTTACCCTCAATTTTTGCCAAAATCTCATCACGCTCAATATCAGAATAAGCGTAGTGATGTTCCTTACCCTTAGTGATTCTATAAAGCGGTGGCTGAGCGATATATACATGACCTGATTCAATCAGAGGTCGCATAAATCTGAAGAAGAATGTGAGAAGCAGTGTACGGATATGAGAGCCGTCGACGTCAGCATCGGCCATGATAATAATTTTATCGTATCTGAGTTTTTCTAAGTCAAACTCCTCGCCGATACCTGCACCGAGTGCTGTGATAACAGGAGTTAATTTATCGTTACCGTAAACTCTGTCGAGTCTTGCTTTTTCGACATTGAGCATCTTACCCCACAAAGGGAGAATAGCCTGGAATCGTCTGTCTCGACCCTGCTTAGCAGAGCCACCCGCAGAGTCACCCTCTACGATGTAAATTTCAGTTTTAGAGCTGTCTTTTGACTGACAGTCGGCAAGCTTGCCAGGTAAGGATGCCGAATCAAGCGGAGATTTGCGTCGCGCTGATTCTCTTGCTTTTCTTGCAGCTTCTCTGGCTTTTGCAGCAGAGAGAGCTTTATCTAAAATTGAAGTAGCGGAAGCTGGATTTTCCTCCAAAAATTCAGAGAGCTTTTCGTTTACCAGCTTGCTGACAAGAGTTCTGACTTCAGTATTACCGAGCTTTGCCTTAGTCTGTCCTTCAAACTGAGCTTCCGTAATTTTCACGGAAATAATAGCAGTAAGACCTTCTTTGTAGTCTTCAAATTCTAGCTTTAAATCCTTATCTTTATCTTTGATTTTATTAAATTTAGTAGCGTAGTTGTTCATAACACGAGGGAGTGCTCTTCTGAAGCCTTCCTCGTGAGTACCACCGTCGGTGGTGTGGATGTTATTAGCAAATGAACGGATATCGTTGTTATAGCTATCGTTGTACTGAAGCGCGATATCAACTTCGCAGGTATCTTCAGCATTAGCTGCGTGAAGGAAAACAATCTCGTCGTGGATAGGAGTGTAGCCTTTCTTCTTGTGTATGTATTCTACAAACTCCTTGATACCGCCTTTGTAATAAAAAGTTTTAGAGATAATATTATCGGCGTCACGCTCATCTCTGAGCTCGATGTTTACACCTGCGTTAAGGAAAGCCTGTTCTCTCAGACGCTTTGAAAGAGTGTTGTAATCATAAACATCAGTATCCTGAAAAATCTCAGGGTCAGCTTTAAACAATACTTCGGTGCCCTTCTCTGTTGTCTGACCGATAATTTCAAGGTCATTCATAATCACACCGCGTTCATAACGCTGGTAATGAATATTCTCGCCGTCACTGACTCTTACTTCAAGCCATGTTGAAAGCGCGTTAACAACAGATGCACCAACGCCGTGCAGACCGCCTGAAACCTTGTATCCGCCACCGCCGAATTTACCACCTGCGTGGAGTACTGTAAATACAACAGTAACAGCAGGAAGACCCATTTTCTGGTTAATACCGACAGGGATACCACGACCGTTATCTTTTACACGGATTATGTTACCCGGTAAAATAGAAACTTCGATTTTTGAGCAGTAACCCGCAAGTGCTTCGTCAATAGAGTTATCAACAATTTCATATACAAGGTGATGAAGACCTCTCTCACCGGTAGAGCCGATGTACATACCTGGACGCTTTCTGACAGCCTCAAGTCCCTCTAAAACCTGAATCTCGTCCGCGCCGTATTCATTCTCAACTTTTGTTATTTCATTTTCTTGTAAATTCTGTTCTAAATTCTTTTCCAAATTATCCAAAATATTACCTCCAGATTTATCTTCTCATCATTCGCGTTTAATTAAAATTCATCAATATCTATGTTAAGTCTTCTTAAAATATCGTCAGACTCATTTTCAGTTATTTTTCCAGTAATATTCTTGAGATTATCAACAGGCATAGTAGCATCACTTGCTTTATTACTCGAAATATTTTCAAATTTCGAAAAACTCTTTGTGTCGCCCGAAGATTGTTCACTCATAACTTTTCTGTCTTCTTTTATTGCATTGAAAATATCTTCGTTGATAACAGGCTTATCATCGTCTGTCAGCACAACATCATCAACAAAGTTAGGCATAACTCTCGAAGTCTTTGCCATAGTCGGGTCAGGATCGACAATAGGACTTTCAATCATTCCTGTATCATACAGAACATCCATATGTTTTTTCCTAGGTTTTAAATCAACATAAAAAGGAGTCAGAAGATAAAAACCTAAAAACGGAATTGCCACTAAAAACATAAACCACAGATTTGTTCTCTCTGTCATAAACAAAAAAACAGCTAAAATAATCAGTGACAAAATCGTTGCTCCGATAAAGGGAGCTATAATAGCTTTTTTAATCAGAATATTTGATTCCTTTTTGCATTTATTGCAGAAAAATTCGCCACGGTTGCGAATCAGAAATGCCTGAAAAAATGTGAGCTGTTTTCCGCAATACGGACATTTTGTAATTTTCATAACTCAGAGTCCTTTCGTGATAATAGTCGTTTCTGGATGGTTTTTGATGACAGCTGGCAGATGTAAATTTTCTGACCTTTAGAATCACTGCAAAGTATGAATGACTTTGGTAACTCAAAAGATACTGTGACTGCCTCTTTGTTTTTCTCACATTTTGAGAGATAATCTCTGGTATGCTTTGAAACAGTTGAAGTATCCAGGTCAAATATACCGATTATCTCGTCGGTTTTTATAACTGTTTCATTACCTAAATGTAAGTACATCAACGCACCTCTCCATTATTTATATAAAAAACTTTTCCACTTTTTAGTTGTTCTTTATTTGACTCTTCACAGCAGGTGACAAACACCTGATACGAGTCAACCTTATTGAGTAAAAAATCTTGTCTTTTCGGGTCAAGTTCAGATAAAACATCGTCTAAGAGTATAACCGGCTTTTCACCGTTTTTAATAAATAACATTTCAGCCTGCGCAAGTTTTAGCGATAGAACTGCTGAACGCTGCTGACCTTGCGAACCGAAAGTTTTAGCGGATATCCCGTTTATCCTGATGTCCATATCATCCCTGTGAGGACCGATATTTGTATATCCTGTGTGATAATCATCTTTACGGGATTTTTCATAGGCTTGTCTTAATTTTTCGGTAATGACTTCTATATTGTCTTCTTCTGTTACTCCTGCATTTGAAATGTATTCAATATCGAGTTTTTCTTTATTGCAGGAAATATCGTCGTGAAATTTCTGGGCATAAACCTTGAGCTCTTTTATATACTGAAGTCGTTCTTTTAAAATTATAGCTCCTGTTACTGCTAAAGAATCGTCCCAGATAGGCAGAGTATCTTTGAGTTCTTTGTGTTTATAAATATCTTTTAATAAAGCATTTCTCTGATTGATAATCTGATTATATTTAGAAAGTGCAGCAGCGTAACGGATTCTTTGCTGAGTAATAGCTCCGTCTAAAAATTTTCTTCTGAGTGACGGACCGCGTTTCACAAGTGTCATATTTTCAGGAGAAAAAACAACGCAGGAAAAAACTTCTGTCAGATAAGAAGATGAATTTTTTTCAACTGAGTTTAATTTAATTTTCTTTTTATTCTGCGAAAAGGTTATCTCTGCATTCTGGTCACGCTCAAATGAATTAAAATCCATAAAAAGCCTGAAAAAATTATCTTCAAAATTTATCAGCTCGTTTTCTTTAGCTCCTCTGAAGGAATGACCTCCGCAGAAAAGCCAGATAGCTTCGAGTAGATTAGTTTTTCCCTGAGCATTATCACCGTAGATAACATTAACTTTTTCACACGGATAAATCTCGCTGTTTGAAAGATTACGAAAATTTTCAAACTTCAGCTTTTTTACAATCAATCTGCTTTTACCTCAACGATTTTGTCTTCAAACTGTGCTGTATCACCATTGCGCATTTTTTTACCGCGCATAGTACAAACTTCGCCGTTTACTTTAATTTCACCATTCTGGATAATATATTTTGCCTGTCCGCCTGTAGGGGTTATACCTGCAAACTTCAAAAGGTCCTGAAGACTAATAAATTCTTCATCAATTTTTATAACTTCTTTATTCATATCAGCCCTCGTTAGAAAGTCTCATCGGTACAACAAGGAAAGTAAAGCTGTCTGAATTAACAGGTTTTACAATCATAGGAGCAAGAGCACCATTCAAAACAAGCTTAATTTCGTCTGTATCACTATTTCTTAGTGCATCAAGTAAATATCTGTTATTAAAACCAATTTCGACATCAGAGCCGATTGTAGACACCATTAAGACATCATTTGCCTTACCTACAGCAGTTGAACATGAAAGTTTAATCTGATCAGATGTAATTGACATTCTGACAGGTGACTGAATTTTCTCACTTGTCAGAAGTGACATTCTATCTACCGCATTTGAGAGCAAACGAGTATTGATAACTAATTCTGTCTGTGCATTTTTTGGAACTGTTGTTTTGTAATCAATAAAATTACCTTCAATCAAACGGGAAATAATAGAATAATTTTCAATTTTAAAGCTGATGTGACGCTGACCAATAACAATCTCAACATCTTTTTCATCATCTGTTATAAGTTTTAAAATTTCACTCTGAGTTTTTCCCGGTACAACAAATTTATTATTGCTATCACAGTCAATATTTTCTTCTCTGATAGCCATTCTATAGCCGTCAACAGCAACTATTCTTAAAACTTTGTTTTCTATATCAAATAATGAACCTGTGTAAATAGGTTTAGCCATATTATCGGACACAGCAAAAATAGTCTGTCTTATCATATTTTTCAGAATTTCAGCGTTAACTGTGATTTTATCTGTTTGTTCAAAAGAAGGAAGTTCAGGATATTCTTTCGACGAAATACCTACAATCTGATAATCTGCCTGACCGCTTGTAATATATGTGATGAGTCTTTCGTCATTTTCAATGCAAACAATTTCTTCAGGAAGCTTTCTGACAATATCAGAGAAAAGCTTTGCAGAAACTACGATTTCACCTTCTTCATTAACGGTAGCATCCATAGTTGTAGTTATACCTATTTCAAGGTCATAGCCTGATAAAACAAGATTTGAGCCGTAAGCTCTGATTAAAATACCCTCGAGTGCAGGGATAGAAGCTTTTGAAGATACAGCTCTCTGAACATTTGAAACAGCCTGTGCCAGTTCGGATCTCAAACATGTAAATTTCATAAATGTATTTCTCCTTTTGAAAGTAATAAAATCAATATAATGAAATGTATTAAATAATAAAAAAAGTAGTAATAGTAGAGGGTGTTAATTTGTTGATAACAATAAAAGTTAAGTATTCATCACAATTTTAAAAACTTAATTCTCAATAAAAATTAAGGAAAATTGTTGAATTATTAAAAACAAGGTAGAGTTATTAACATTATGTTGAAATGTGTGGAGATAATGTTAATGAAAATATAGGAAAACTTTTACTATCTGTCGCGGATATTTTTAATGATATCTTCGACTGTTGCTTTGAGTGTCATATCGGTTTTCATATTTTTCTCGACCTGCTGGATTGTATAAACAATGGTTGAATAATGTCTGCCACCGAATTCTTTACCTATGTTTTCCATAGAAAGGGAAGTGAGTTCTCTCACAATAAAAATAGCAATCTGTCGTGGTTTGTTAATATTAGCTTTACGCGATTTCTGTGAGCGGATATCATCTGTTTCAACTCCGAAGGTACGGGCAACCTCTTCGACAATTTTTTCTACAGTCAATTCAGGAGGAGCTTCGTTATTTAAAATATCGGAAATAGCCTCACTTACTATCGAAATGGTTGGCGATTCACCTGTCAGATAAAATCTCGCTTTGAGTTTTTTAACGACACCTTCGAGCTGTCTGATATTGGTTTTGAGCTTCTGAGCTATACATTCACATACATCATCTGTAAGATTAAGACCTAAAATTTCAGCTTTACGCTTTATAATTGCGATTCTTGTTTCCAAATCAGGTGGCTGAATATCTGCCAGAAGTCCTGATTCAAAACGATTTCTGAGTCTGTCTTCGAGAATCTGAATTTCTTTAGGTGGACGGTCAGATGTCAGTACTATCTGCTTTTTAGCTTCAAAAAGAGTGTTGAATGTATGGAAGAATTCTTCCTGTGTTCTTTCCTTACCTCCAATAAACTGAACGTCGTCAACCAAAAGTACATCAGCCTGTCTGTATTTTTGTCTGAATTCAGATGTTGTTGCAAGTCTGATTGACTCAATCAGTTCGTTAGTAAAATCATCACCTTTTATATAAATGATTTTTTGTTCAGGATAATTGTGCTTGATATCATTACCGATAGCATAAAGAAGGTGAGTTTTACCAAGTCCTGAGTTACCGTATAAAAACAGAGGGTTATATGCTCCTGCGGGATTTTGGGCAACAGCAAGACACGCAGCGTGAGCAAATTTATTACTCTGACCTACTATAAATGTGTCAAAGGTGAATTCATATCCGGCATCAGCTGATTGCTCATTTGATAAAAATTTAGTTTTTTCCTTTTTTTCTTCTTCATCAGGAACAGTAAAGATAGTTTCAAATGTTGTTCCAAAAACCGCTTTGTAAGCATCTTCAAGCATTGGAATATAGCATCTCAGAAGAGTCTGGCGATGAAAATCGTTAGGAACTAAAAGAGTAATCTCGCCTTTTTCAAAGTCAATATTTTTCGGCTCAATGCGACTGATCCATGTTTTATAAGCAACATCGGTGATTTTCTTTTCTTTCTGAAAATATTCACAGATTACCTGCCAAGCTTCATCAAAAGAACCCATTTTTTATCCTCCGTTTTCTCATAAATTCAGGCCGATTTTTATACGACCCTATACTTGTCCATTATTACATTCAACATTGTATCAAAAATATGTTGAAAAATCAATACAAATTTGCATATATAAGTAAATATTTACAATATAAATATAGGGCTCATTTAAAGAAATTTTTGCTATCTGTAAATTGTGGTCAAAAAACTAAATAAATACTAGATATAGTAGCTGTTTTTTTCGACATTTTTGCAGTGTTATTTAATACTATATAAAAGCAAAAATTTTTATTGACAAAATGCCATATATTAAGCTATAATGCTAGATTGTAAGGTTATGTACCCGAAAGGAGGGTTTTAAATGCTGAGAACATATCAGCCAAAAAAGCTTCACAGAAAAAAGGAGCACGGCTTCAGAAAGAGAATGTCTACTAAAAACGGCCGCAAAGTTCTTGCAAGAAGAAGAGCTAAGGGCAGAAAGCACTTATCATACTAAGAAATAGGCCACTGTCGGCAGTGGTCTTTCTTTTTATCTAACTTTTTTATCAGCTACACAGTCACACTACTACTCATACTTCCCGACTGTTTGCCTAAAGGTGGTTAAGATGAGAGATTATCTCACAATCAAAGAAAACTTCAGGTTTCAGCGCGCTTACAAAAGAGGCAAATCGTATGTTTCGCCTGCGCTTGTGACCTATGTAATAAGAAATAACACTAATAACCTTCAAATCGGAATAACCACCTCTAAAAAAATCGGCAAGGCTGTTCAGCGCAATAGGTGCAGACGCATTATAAGAGCGGCTTTTTCTGAGTTAGCTCCTCAGATAATTAGTGGCTATGATGTCGTTTTTGTAGCCAGAGCTAAAACTTCGTATGTAAAAAGCACCGAAATTTTGAGCGCTATGAAAAATCATTTGCAACAGGCAAATGTGCTGCAAAACTAAAATGAAAAAGATTTTTATCTCACTAATCAGATTTTATCAGTGCTACATTTCTCCGATTATGGGCAAGGGAAAATGTAAATATTACCCTACTTGTTCAGAATATATGAAAGAAGCTATTGAGGTTCACGGAGCTTTCAAAGGCTTTCTGATGGGATTGTGGAGAATACTAAGGTGTAATCCTTTTTCAAAGGGCGGGTTTGACCCGGTACCACCTAAAAAGCACAGAAATTAAGAAGGCTAAAATTATGATGCAGATTTTTAACATTTTCGGAAGTTTATTCGGATATGTACTTTGGGCAGCTTATCATTTTGTAAATAACTTTGGTATCGCTATCATCATTTTCACACTGATATTCAAAGTAGTTTTGTTCCCATCTTCTGTAAAACAGCAGAAATCTATGGCTGCCAACTCAAGACTCCAGGCAAAGCAGAAGGTACTGCAGGAAAAATATGGCAACGACAAACAGAAATACAACGAAGAGCTACAGAAGCTCTATGAAAAAGAGAATGTCAGCCCGTTTGGTGGCTGTCTGACCTCACTTTTACCTATGTTTGTTATGCTTGGTATTTACTACGCTGTAGTAAGACCACTTTCCAATGTGCTTCATATTGCAAGCGATAAAGTAGCAGAGCTTTCAAATTATGTGAATACCATTCCGGGTATTTCGTTAAATTCAGGCTCACTTTACTCGGAAATTGATTTACTCAGAATTTTTGACGGCATCTCAACACAGAGTGGTGTTACAGAAATTCTCACAGGTGACGAAATAGAAAAAATTAAGCTATTAACAGGTGGTTTTAATTTTCTCGGTCTTGATCTTTTATCAACTCCTAAGGTAACAGGCGGATGGATATTACTCATCCCTATTTTATGTCTTGTTACTTCAGTAGGCTCACAGGTATTTATGATGTTTATGAAAGGTAATCCTATGAGTCAGCAGCAGGGTTGTATGAAATATATGTTCATAGCTCTTCCTGTTTTGACTGCATGGATTGCTTACACAGTACCTGCAGCTGTTGGTTTCTACTGGATTTGTTCTACAGTTTTCGGTTTTATCCAGACACTTATTATGAACAAGTTCTATTCACCTGATATTATGATTGCAAGAAGTGAAGCTGAACATATAGCTAGACTTGAGCTTGATGAAAAAAACGCACAGTACACTCCGTAAACTCTAATTTTGAAAACTACTTACACTGAAAAGAAGGTGCAAACTTGAATAGAGAAGCTATCGCAACAGGCGCTACTGTTGAAGAAGCAAAAGAAAAAGCCTGCGAAATGCTCGGTGTCGAAACATACGACGACAATGTAGATTTTGAAATCATCGAGATGCAGCAGAAGAAAATTTTAGGTATTTTCGGCGGCCATCCTGCAAAAGTCAAGGTTTTTATTAAAACTACTCCTGCTCAGGCTGCTGCGGATTACTTACAGTCCATTATTAAAGCTATGGGCTTAAATGATATCGAGATGAGAGTTGAAGAAAAAGAAAAGAATGTTATCAACATCGATATCACGGGCGAAGATGTAGGCTCTGTTATCGGCAGAAGAGGCGAAACACTCGATGCTTTACAGTATCTTACATGCTTAGTTGCTAACCATGTAGAAAACTCTTACTGCAGAGTTACAATCAATACAGGCGACTACAGAGAAAAGAGAGAAAAGACTCTCGAGATTTTAGGAAGAAAGCTTGCTATCAAAGCGGCTAAAACAGGCAGAAAATCATCCTTAGAGCCAATGAACCCTTATGAAAGACGCATTATTCACACCGCTGTTCAGAAAATCAACGGTGCAATTTCCTGGAGTGAGGGTGAAAACATCAACCGTCACGTCGTTATCGGTCCTGACCCTAAGAATAAGGGTAACTATAACAAGGGCAAAAACAACGGCAGAAGACCATACAGAGGTGGCAAAAGTCAGGCTAAGCCTGCTGCTCCTAACCCTGACCGCCAGCCAATTAATGAGGGCGGAGCGTACGGTCTCTACGGCAGAATTGATAAATAATTTCGTAGGGGCGGTTTTCCGCCCCTTTTTGTTTACTGTTTTTTGAGGTTATTATGACAAACTCTACTATTGCTGCTATCAGCACTGCTCAGGGTATGGGCGGAATCGGTGTAATCAGAATATCGGGTGAAAATGCGCTTACTATTGCAGACAAGGTTTTTGTTGCTGTAAGCTCAAAAAAGCTTTCAGATGCAAAAGGCTATACTGCGCATTTCGGCGCTGTTTACTATGAAAATGAAAAGATTGATGAATGCATTGCAACTGTTTTCAAAGCTCCTTTCAGCTACACCGGAGAAAATGTTGTAGAGCTGTCTTGTCACGGTGGTACTTATATCACAAAAACTGTGCTCAGAGCAGTGCTTGATAACGGAGCTATACCTGCTGGAGCTGGCGAATTTACAAAACGAGCTTTTTTAAATGGCAAGCTTGATTTAACCGAAGCTGAAGCTGTTATGGACATCATCAGCGCTAAATCCAGTGCTGCCGCAAAATCCGCACTTTCAGTACACGAGGGTGCACTTAGTAAAAGTATAAACGAGGTCAAAGACGACCTTGTAAATAGAGCTGCCCATCTTTGTGCTTGGGCTGACTATCCTGAAGAGGACATTCCTGAAATTGAATTTTCTGCGCTGAAAGATGCGCTTGATATTGCAAAAAGCAGATTATCAGCTTTACTTGAAAATTATGATAAAGGTAAAGCTATCCGCGAAGGTATTGATACTGTTATTGTCGGCAGACCAAATGTTGGCAAATCAACTCTGATGAATCTTATCACTGGATATGACAAAAGTATTGTTACAGATATTGCGGGAACAACAAGAGATATTGTTGAAGAAACAGCTGTTATTAAGGATATTACCTTGCATCTGAGTGATACTGCAGGTATCCGTGATGCTGACAATGCGATTGAAAAAATCGGCGTTGATAAGGCTAAACATCGCCTTTCTACCGCCGAGCTTATTATAGCTGTGTTTGATTCTTCCTCACCGC
Organism: Ruminococcus sp.; assembly: GCA_017410265.1. Lineage (GTDB taxonomy): Bacteria > Bacillota > Clostridia > Oscillospirales > Acutalibacteraceae > Ruminococcoides. Next base: position 126,681 of record JAFQRC010000013.1, read on the forward strand.
TTAATGACGATGACATTTCTATTTTGAATGAAATAAAAGGCAGCACTTGTATCGCTGTAATAAATAAAGACGATTTAAAAACTAAGCTTGATATTGAAAAAATAAAAGAAGTGACAGAAAACATTGTTTTTATGTCTGCTAAAACAAAAACAGGTATAAAAGAATTCGAAGATATTTTAGATAAAGTTGTGGGTACTGCTGACTTTGATTCTTCATCTGCTGTGCTTTCAAATGAGCGACAGAGAAGTCTTGCAAAATCCGCATATGTTGCCCTTTTAGATGCTATTTCTGCTCTTTCGCTTGGTATGACATATGACGCTGTTACCGTGTCGCTTGAAGACGCGATAAGTTTTCTGTGTGAGCTCACCGGTGAGAGAGTTACTGAAACCGTGGTTGACAATGTATTCCACAGTTTTTGTGTGGGTAAGTAATTTTGATTTTACTTTGAGGTTTTATTATGAGTACATATTTTGCAGGAAATTATGATGTAGCCGTTATCGGTGCAGGACACGCGGGAATTGAAGCCGCGCTTGCTGCTGCCAGACTTGGCTGTAAAACTGCTATTTTCACTATAAATATGGACGCTGTCGGCAACTGCCCTTGCAACCCGTCTATCGGCGGTACTGCTAAGGGACACTTGGTGCGCGAAATAGACGCACTCGGCGGTGAAATGGGAAAAACTGCTGATGAATGTTTCCTGCAGATGCGTATGCTCAATTTAGGAAAAGGTCCTGCTGTTCACTCGCTCAGAGCTCAGATTGATAGAAGAAAGTATCAGGATGTGATGAAGCATAAGCTTGAGTTGTGTGATAATCTTGATTTAAGACAGGCTGAGATTACTGATATTGAGAAAAATGACGACGGAAGCTGGACTCTCACCACTCGTATGTTTGCTCAGTTTATGGCAAAAACGGTAATTGTTGCCACAGGTACATATCTTGGTGGCAAGATTTTTATCGGAGAAGTGTCTTTTGAGTCGGGTCCTGACGGAGTGTTCCCTGCAACATTTCTTGGAGATAGCCTCAGAAACTTAGGTATTCCAACCCGTAGATTCAAAACAGGAACACCTGCCCGTGTGAAACGAAGTACAATTGATTTAGATAAGCTTGAGATTCAAGAGGGCGATACACCGCCTGTGCCTTTTTCTTATGATACCGAAAGTCTGGGTGACAACAAGGTTGTCTGTCATATCAGCTATACTAATGAAGATACAAAAAAGATTATTCTTGATAATATTCACCGCAGCCCGCTTTACGGCGGAAAGATTGAGGGTGTCGGACCGAGATATTGCCCGAGCTTGGAAGATAAAATCGTCCGTTTTGAGCACAAGGAGCGGCACCAGCTTTTTATAGAACCTTGCGGACTTGATACTGAAGAAATGTATCTTCAGGGAATGTCGTCTTCCCTACCTGAAGAAGTTCAACTTCAGTTTTATCACACTATCCCGGGTCTTGAGAATGCGCTTATTATGCGTCCTGCCTATGCTATTGAATACGACTGCATTGACCCTACTTCGATGAATGCAACACTTGAATTCAGAGATTTTGAGGGACTGTATGGTGCTGGTCAGTTCAATGGTAGCTCAGGTTATGAAGAAGCTGCGGCACAGGGTTTAATAGCCGGTATCAACGCGGCTCATAAAGTACAAGGCAAAGAACCTTTTGTACTCGATCGTGCGAGCTCTTATATAGGAACTCTGATTGATGACCTCATCACAAAGGGAGCGAACGAGCCGTATCGAATGATGACATCACGAAGCGAGTATCGCCTTATTTTAAGACAGGATAATGCTGATATCCGCCTCACTCCCCTTGGTTATAAGCTCGGACTTATATCAGAGGAGCGTTGGTCTCGCTTTAACGAAAAACAAAGACTAATCGAAGAAGAACTGTATCGTGTAAAGAATACTACCATACCTGCTTCTGAAAAGCTGAACGAAATTCTTGTTTCACGTGAAACATCAGCGGTTGACGGCGGAATCAGGTTGTTTGAATTATTAAAACGCCCACAGCTTAATTACAAAGTGTTGAAAGAAGTCGACACAACTCGACCGACTTTGCCGGATGCTATTTTTGAACAGGTCGAGATTGCTATTAAGTACGATGGTTATATCAAGAAACAGCTAGCGCAGGTTGAACAGATGAGAAAGCTGGAAGTAAAGAAGCTTCCTCTTGATACAGATTACAAGACTTTATCGGGACTCAGACTTGAAGCTCAGGAAAAGCTCAACAAAATCCGTCCGTCAAATATCGGTCAGGCATCGCGTATCAGCGGAGTTTCTCCTGCTGATATAAGCGTACTACTTATCTGGCTTGCTAAGAAAAGTCACGAAAAACCACAAACAGAGGAAAATACTGATGTTTAAAGATATTCTGATTGAACAGGCTAAGCTCTCACAGATTGAGCTTACCGATGAACAAATTGAAAAGCTGACGCGTTACTATGAATTACTGATAGAGTGGAACGGGAAAATGAACCTGACAGCGCTTACTGAGCCTTCAGATGTTGCACTAAAGCATTTTTGCGACAGTATATTACTTTTAAAATACGCAGAAATCCCTGAAAACAACTCTTTGATAGATGTCGGTACAGGCGCAGGCTTTCCGTCCTTACCTATAAAAATAATTCGTCCTGATATAAAGCTGTGTTTGCTTGATAGCCTCAACAAGCGACTTGTATTTTTATCAGAAGTTGTGAAAGAGCTCGGATTTAATGATGTGAAGATAGTTCATTCGCGCGCAGAAGATGGCGCACGAAAGGCAGAGCTCAGAGAAAAGTTCGACTTTGCTACATCTCGTGCGGTCGCACAGCTTAATGTGTTATCTGAGTATTGTCTGCCGTATGTTAAAGTCGGCGGAGCGTTTCTTGCGATGAAGGGTAAATACAGCGAGGAAGAAATCGGGAGTGCAAAGAGTGGTATAAAACTGCTCGGCGGAAAAACTGAAAAGGTTGATACCTATTACCTTGCTGATGGTTCTGAGCGCACTATTATTAATGTGAAGAAGATTTTAAAGACCGATAAGCTCTATCCACGTACATCGGCAAAAATTAAAAATAAACCACTATAAAGTGATACGCTGCGACACATTCGACAGAGTGTGTCGTTTTCCTTTGTAAAATAACAAAACAAAATTTTTTACGCAGTCAAAATCCTACATAATATTTCCTCTTTGGGTGGTATTATCTTCTTGCGGGGACAACCTGTGAGGGAGATTAACATGAGTTTTTTGAACAGAGATGAAAACAAGGTGCTTCTGATACCTACAATTTCAATAAGGCCAAACAAAACCCAACCCAGAAAAAACTTTGACGAAGCAGAGCTTAAATCGCTTTCTCAGTCAATCGTACAAAATGGGATACTTCAGCCGTTATCTGTAAGAAGAATCAACTCGACTGAATTTGAGCTGATAGCAGGTGAGCGTAGGCTAAGGGCTGCGATTATGGCAGGAATCACCAAAGTGCCTTGTGTTGTACTCAGGTGCAGCGACAAAGAATCGGCTGTGTTTGCGCTGATTGAAAACATCCAGCGAAGAGAACTCGGAATGTTTGAACAGGCTAGGGGTATCGCCCGTCTTATCAGAAAATACGGTCTGACCCAGGAGCAGGCGGCGATTTCACTTGGCAAAAAACAATCAACTATAGCAAATAAGTTAAGACTTCTCCGCCTTACATTCGAAGAACAGGAATGGATAATCAGTGCTTCTCTCTCGGAAAGGCACGCACGCGCTTTGCTTCGGATCGATGACGAGAGCTTACGCAGAGAGGCTCTCAGCAGAATAATCAGCGAAAATATGAATGTTGCTCAGAGCGAGGCGTTTGTGACAGATATTCTGATGCGCAAAGCGTCAGCTCACCTTATAGAACAAAAAAAGCCTGAGAAAAAGATTGTTGTCAAAGATGTCAGAATCTTTGTGAATACAATAAATAAAGCGGTTGACACTATGCGCTTGTCTGGTATCAACGCTACCAGCTGTAAAAACGAAACCGACGAGTACATAGAATATACCGTAAAAATACCAAAAGCAGCAGAAAAACCTCCGCAATTAGTAGTTTAGCTTTCCCCAATAGATGCTCAGCATCTATCCACTCATACCCATTTCCTTATCTGAACCCCTTGCCAAAGGTCACACGGATTTATCTGTGTGGCCTTTTGGCGTTTCACGTGAAACAATTTTTCGAAATTAAAAGCAAAAAATAAAACTTTTTAACTAAACTTGCCGAAAAGTCTTTAAATTCACTTAGATATGTGCTAAAATTACATTTATAATGTGCAAAGTGGTGCACAAATTCGAAAAACGGGTGATTTTTTGGCAAAAGTAATAGCTGTTGCAAACCAGAAAGGTGGCGTCGGTAAGACAACCTCTGCGGTGAATATTGCCGCTGCACTTGGTTTCAACAAGAAAAAAACGCTTTTAATAGATGTTGACCCTCAGGGCAACGCGACCAGCGGTGTCGGAATCGACAAACGCTCGTGCCGTTTCACTACATACGATATGTTGGTTAGTAACACAAAGGCACAGGAGATTATCGTTCAGACTCCGTTTGAGAATTTATATATTATGCCGTCGGGCATTGATTTAGCTGCGGCTGAGCTCGAAATCGCTGATATGGAAAACCGTGCATATAGAATGAAGCAGGCTATCGTATCAGTAAAAGCTGATTTTGACTATATTATTATCGACTGTCCGCCGTCGCTTGGACTTATCACAACAAACGCGCTGACAGCAGCGGACACGATTTTAGTTCCTATTCAGTGTGAATACTATGCACTAGAGGGTTTATCTCAGCTGATGAACACGGTGCGCCGAGTAAAGCGACAGACAAATCCGCATATCGACATCGAGGGAGTGCTCCTCACTATGTATGACGGCAGACTAAATCTCACACAGCAGGTAGTTAACGAAGTTAAACGCTTCTTCCCTAAAAAGGTTTTCTCCACCGTTATTCCGCGTGGAGTAAGACTTTCGGAAGCACCGAGCTTTGGTATGCCTGTAATATATTACGACAAATCCTGTAAGGGAGCACACGCGTATCTTGATTTAGTACAGGAAATTTTGAAGAAGGAGCGTCAGTATGGCTAAGAAAATGGGTGGCTTGGGCAAAGGTCTGAGCGCAATATTCATCGAAAATGACTCCGAAAACAGCAACGAAGCGGTAACCCTGCGAATCGCTGACATTGAGCCAAATCGCGACCAGCCGAGAAAAGACTTTGATGAGCAGGCACTTGCTGAGCTATCACAAAGTATTATGCAGTTTGGCGTGCTTCAGCCGATATTAGTCAGACCGCTACCTTTAGGCGGGTACCAGATAGTAGCTGGTGAGCGACGCTTTCGAGCATCCCGTATGGCAGGGCTGACAGAAATCCCCGCTGTAATAAGAGAGCTCTCCGACAACGAAACGATGGAGCTCGCTCTCATTGAAAACCTACAGAGAGAGGACCTCTCTCCGATTGAAGAAGCAAAGGGTTATAAAACCCTTATTGACACATATTCTATGAGTCAGGAGCAGGTGGCACAGACAGTAGGAAAATCCCGCCCTGCTGTTGCAAACACGATGCGACTTTTACTTCTCCCTGACGATGTAATTGAGATGGTTGAAAAAGGTGAGCTTAGTTCAGGTCACGCAAGAGCACTGCTCGCGCTCGAAAATAAAGCGCTGATTAGTAATCTCGCTGAAGAGATCGTGAGTAAGAACTTATCTGTCCGACAGGTTGAGAAAATGGTAAAAGATTTGCTAAAAGCTCCTGCTAAACGGACCCGTACAGTAAAAGCAAAGCCTTCGTACTTTGCAGAGGTTGAACTCGCTCTTTCCGAGTACCTTGGAAACAAAGTAGTTGTTACCCCGTCAAAAGACGGCAAGGGCGGTACACTATCTATAGAGTTTTATTCTTTAGAAGAACTAAAAGACCTCGCGAACAAACTCGAAGATAATAAGTAAGTTTTTATATAAGGAGAATAACAATGATTGATATTAAATTTTTGAGAGAAAACCCTGATGTGGTTAAGGAAAACATAAAGAAGAAGTTCCAGGACTCAAAACTTCCGCTCGTTGACGAAGTTATTGAGCTCGACGCTGAAAGCAGAAAAATCAAAGGTATGGCTGATGACCTGAGAGCACTGAGAAACAAATACTCTAAAGAAATCGGCAAGCTTTTCTCACAGGGAAAACGCGACGAAGCTGAAGAAATGAAAAAGCTAGTTACTGAAAAGGGCGAAGAGCTCGCACAGCTCGAAGCTAAAGAAGCTGAGCTTTCACAGAAAGTCACTGACATTATGATGATTATTCCTAACATCATCGACGAATCAGTTCCAATCGGTAAGGACGACTCTGAAAATGTAGAAGTACAGCGTTACGGCGAGCCTTTAGTTCCTTCATTTGAGATTCCATATCACACAGAAATTATGGAGAAGTTAAACGGTATTGACCTTGACTCTGCAAGAAAGGTAGCAGGTAACGGTTTCTACTATCTCATGGGTGATATCGCAAGACTTCATTCAGCAGTTATTTCATACGCAAGAGATTTTATGATTGACCGCGGTTTTACTTACTGCGTGCCGCCATTTATGATTCGTTCAAATGTCGTAACAGGCGTTATGAGCTTTGCAGAGATGGAAGCTATGATGTACAAAATTGAGGGCGAGGACCTCTACCTCATCGGTACATCAGAGCACTCAATGATTGGTAAGTTTATCGACACTATCAATAAGGAAAAAGACCTTCCTTACACTTTAACAAGCTACTCACCGTGCTTCAGAAAAGAAAAGGGTGCTCACGGAATCGAGGAGCGCGGCGTGTATCGTATTCATCAGTTTGAAAAGCAGGAAATGGTTGTTGTGTGTAAGCCTGAGGAGTCACCAATGTGGTTTGATAAGCTCTGGCAGAACACAGTTGACCTTTTCAGAACACTCGACATTCCTGTTCGTACACTCGAGTGCTGTTCAGGCGATTTGGCTGACCTCAAGGTTAAATCTATCGACGTTGAAGCGTGGTCGCCTCGTCAGCAGAAGTACTTCGAGGTTGGCTCATGTTCTAATTTAAGTGATGCACAGGCTCGTCGTCTTAAAATCAGAGTTCACGGTGAAGACGGCTCAAAATACTTTGCTCATACACTAAACAATACAGTTGTCGCTCCTCCTAGAATGCTCATCGCTTTCCTTGAGAACAACTTAAACGAGGACGGCTCAATCAACATCCCTGAGGCGCTCAGACCATATATGGGCGGAAAAGATAAGATAACTCCATAAAGGAGTATGAGATGAAAAAACAAGTATTATTAAGTATAATATTGGGATTATTTGCCGCAATTGCTTCGTATTTGTTATTAATAATAGATGTTTTGACTTTTAACGGAAATGTGTATGCGTGGCTGTTTGTGCCAATTAATATCCTGATTGCGATATTTGTCGTGTTTTTTAAAAAACCTTCAGTTGCGTATATCGTTTTGAGGGGCATTTTGTATGTTACGGGGTACATTTTGCTGTATATAAGCGGTATTCACGAATATATTTTTGATATAGCCAACAATTATTCAGCCGCTTATCTTGGTGAGGGAACATTGGTTGGTGTAATTATCAACACTATTGTTATTTGTATTACTTTTCTTGTAGCAGGAATAGTGCGAGCAGCAAATAATACTTGCGAAAAGGCACCAGAAAATTAAGTAATTAAAGAAACCGCTCGATTATCCGGGCGGTTTTTCTGTGTCTATGAGCTTGACTCGCAACGGCTTATTATATTTTACAGCATTATCAATTAAGTTTTTTGTTCCTTTTGATGTACCATCCCAAAAAGCTATAACATAATCACATTTTGCTACCATAATTTCGTTTCTTATCGGTCCTGCAGAGCGACCGTATTTATTCCATTGAGCAGGAAAAAGTTCAAGAGAATAGTTGTTTTCTTCAGCGTATCTTTCAGTCATCAGGTCAGTTCCTGCACAATGTCCTGAAAGTATTACTATTTCCCCGAGGATTCTTAAGTCATAGAGATAATAATCGACGCATTTTTTGAAATAAGCATAGTATTTGAAATTACGGCTACCACCGATGAGTACGCGATATATCATAAAATCACCTCGATATGTAATTAGGTATACTTATATTAAGTATACTGCTACCATTATAGCATAAATTAATCTTAAAATATACTTAATTCAAGATGAGTTGGGTGATTTTATGCGTAATAAAAACAACAAGCATTTAGGAATAGAGGTAGACCCTCAGCTCCATTATAAACTTCATTACATCTCAAAGTATGAGGGAAGAAGCGCAAATGGGCAGATACTCTATCTGATTCGTCGGAATATCAAGGAGTTTGAGAAAGAAGAGGGCGAAATTATTTTGCCTGACGAACTAAAGTGATAAAACCGCTCGATTATTCGGGCGGTTTTTCTTGTATAATGATTATCGGTTGTGCTATGATGTAACAAAGGTGGAAGAAAGTATGAGTAAAATAGTGAACCTAGCCAGAGCATGGCTGACCAGAAATAGAAGACCTTTTATTTTTACTGACAAAAACGATGAAGAACTAATCTATATGGATTGTGAAAATCTCGGGCTTTACGTACATATTCCGTTTTGCAAATCCATTTGCAGTTTTTGTCCGTATTGTAAGACGATATACGACAAAGAAAAATGCAATAGCTACATAGACTCTTTGCTCAGAGAAATTGAGCTTGTGTGCAAGGGCAAACCGAAAAAAGATGTCACAAGTCTGTATTTTGGCGGGGGAACTCCTGTGCTGGCGCTAGACAGGCTGGAAGATATAATCAGCGCGCTTGAAAAGCATTTTAATATATGTGACGGTATCGGTGTAGAGCTTCATCCGAGTAATGTAGATGTGGATACACTTAGAAAGCTCAAAAGCATCGGGGTGACAAAAATCAGCATCGGCATACAGTCATTTCAGAAAAAGTATCAGAATATCCTCGGCAGAAACGATATTGATATCAGAAAAATGGCGGATGCGCTCAAACAGGTGCACTTTGAAACAGTTTCAATGGACTTTATTTTTGCACTTCCTACACAGACTGCAGATGACTTGAAAAAAGACATTGATGTTGCATTTGAAAGTGGTGCGAACCACATCGCGATTTATCCGTTCATTGATTTCACATTTACAAAGTCTTCGGTCAAAGAAATGCCGAAAAAAGAAAAGCGGAAGTTACTCGACGAAATTACCAACTATTGCTATCAAAAGGGTTTGAAACGGGATTCAATCTGGACTTTTTCAAAGGATGATAAAGCGAGATATTCGTCGATGACCAGAGATTGTTTTTTAGGTTTCGGGTGCTCTGCGACGACACTGCTCAAAGACAGCTTTAAGATAAATACTTTTGATACAGATGCTTACTGTGAAAAAGTGATAGAAAACACTCTCCCGACTTCTTTGACGATTAAATTTACGCTCAGACAGCGGATGGTGTACTACCTGTTCTGGAAAGCTTACAGCACTCAGGTGGATAGCAGGGATTTTGAAGAATTCTTTGAGAAGAAACTCAGCAGATACTACGGTTTTGAGCTGTTTTTGATGAAAGCGTTCGGTCTGATAAAAGAAAGTAACAAGGTGTATAAAATGACGCTCAAAGGAGCGTTTTACTATCACTACTTTGAAAATTTCTATACGCTTTCTTACATTGATAAAATGTGGTCAGTTATGCGTAAAGAAGCCTTTCCGAAAAGAATAGAATTATAAAAAAGAGTGATATAATGTTAAAGAACCTAACGCACAAAGTATTATAGAGCCACAAGAAAAACCGCCCGATTTCGGGCGGTTTGCTTTATTATCTAAAAATTATCAGTTCTGAGCTGTAACGCTTTCATAGGTGTAGCCTGCTATTACGAGTTTTCCGTCATTAGTGAAGCTGTACTCCAGTTGTCTTGAGCCTTCTTTTGTATCACTTGCCATATAGTACATCGTGATTACACCATCGTTGCAACTGAATTTGCAGTCAACGGTTGAGAAGTTATAGAGGTCGGTGACAACAGCTGTGCCGTCAGATCTGAATTCATAGCACTCGTAGTTGTCAGCGCTCTGCCAGTTACCTATAATGCCATTATCAATAGCGAGGTTATCGGGGGTTTTTATGATAACTTCAGGCATAGTAGCTTTTTTGAAAGTGAAGCTTGATTCCTCGCTTTTCAGCGTCATTACATCTCCTCCGAAATGTGCCTCATACTCGTTGTACAAGAAATTCGGAACGTCAATGTCGTATAGATTCTCGTCTTCGTAGTAGTCGTAGTAGCCGTAAACGGTTGATGTGCCCCATTTTGCGTAAGCATCGCCGTACTCATCAAAAATGAAGTAAACATCGTCGCTGATTTTTTCACACACCCATGTGCCAACGATAGAAAGTCCGTCGTAAGAAATGTCCTGTGACACTTCGCTATCCGGTGTACTTTCAGTTGAGGCAGGGATTTTTTCTGTTTTGTCACATGCGCACAGCATCGATAAAAACAAAATACACAAAATAAGAGAAACAGCTTTTTTCATTTTAACCTCTTCTTTATTCAACAGTTTTTATTATTATAACTGTAATTTTAAGTACAAGGAGCACAAAAGTCAATAAATTTTTAAAAAAGCGGGTATTTGCCTTGCAAACTCTAAAAAGCTTTGATATAATTAAGGATAAAAAATCAGGGAGTGGTATCAATGATAAATCGTGAATTCGAAGAAAAATTTGTAAAAGAAGCTCTGACATTTGATGACGTTCTGCTTATCCCTGGCGAAAGCGACGTCGAGCCGAAAAATGTAAATGTTGAGACTTATCTCACAAAGAAAATCAAGCTCAACACACCGCTTATGACTGCGGCTATGGATACCGTAACCGAAACAGATATGGCTATCGCTATTGCGCGTGAGGGCGGTATCGGTATCATTCACAAGAACATGTCTATTGAACAGCAAGCTGACATGGTAGACAGAGTAAAGCGTAGTGAAAACGGCGTTATCACAAATCCGTTCTATCTCGCTCCGCACAACACTATCCGCGAAGCAAACGAGCTTATGCGTAAGTACAAGATTTCAGGTGTGCCGATTTGTGAGGGCACAAAGCTTGTTGGTATTATCACCAACCGTGACCTGAAATTCATGAGCGATGTTGATTTCGACCAGGAAATCTCAGGTGTTATGACTAAGGATCACCTTGTTACTGCTCCTGTAGGAACAGACTTAGAGCAGGCTCAGGCTATCTTGCGCAAGCATAGAATCGAAAAGCTCCCTATCGTTGACAATGACGGCAACTTAAAGGGTCTTATCACTATCAAGGATATTGAGAAAACTGTTCAGTATCCGAATTCCGCTAGAGATGAAAAAGGCAGACTTCTCTGCGGTGCGGCTATCGGCGCAACTGCTGATGTCCTCGAGAGAGTTCAGGCACTCGTTAACGCTCAGGTTGATGTACTTGTACTCGACTCTGCTCACGGCCACAACTCAAATGTTATCAACTCAGTTGCTAAAGTTAAAAAGGCATTCCCTGATGTTCAGCTCATCGCCGGTAATATCGCTACTGCTGAGGGCGCACGCGCTCTTATTAATGCAGGTGCTGACTGTGTAAAGGTTGGTATCGGTCCTGGTTCTATCTGTACAACACGAGTGGTTGCAGGTATCGGTGTTCCACAGATTACTGCTATTTATGACGCTGCTAAGGCTGCTGCTGAACTTGGTGTTCCTGTTATCGCTGACGGCGGTATCAAGTACTCTGGTGATATCGTTAAAGCTTTGGCTGCAGGTGCTAATGTATGTATGGTCGGCTCACTCGTAGCAGGCTGTAAAGAGTCACCTGGAGATACAGAAATCTATCAGGGCAGACAGTTCAAGGTTTACCGCGGTATGGGCTCACTCGGCGCTATGAATAAGGGTAGCTCAGACAGATACTTCCAGGCTAAGAACCAGAAATATGTTCCTGAAGGCGTTGAAGGTCGAGTACCTTTCAAGGGCCCTCTGTCAGACACTGTTTACCAGATGATCGGTGGTCTTAAATCAGGTATGGGTTACACAGGCTGTGCTACAATCGACGAGCTCCACAATAAAGCTCAGTTCGTTAAGATCACAGGCGCAGGCTTAAGAGAAAGCCACCCACACGATATCCAGATTACAAAAGAAGCACCTAACTATTCTACAAACGGATAATATAGTTATGCAAAAATTAAGGCTCCCTTTTCTGAAGTGAACCCCAAAGTTTAGACAAAATAAAATATTAAATTGATAGTGAATGAGTTCGGTATTGTACCGGACTCATTCCTTTTAGTTTTAAGGAAATTCTTTCGTTGTTGTAGTAATAAATGTATTTGTTTAATTCATC
>JAFQRC010000014.1 GCA_017410265.1 Ruminococcus sp.
AGCCACGTGCTCTGCTTGCCCCAGACTAAAGTCTGGGAATCAGAGAAACCGTCAACTCCTGAATGTGTGTCTGTTTTGTTTTCTTCTTTTTATCTATTCATACAGAATTCTAAAGGTTTTACCTATCCCCAACAAATTTTAACATTCTGTCACTGTCGAAAAACAGTGAATTTACGGGCAGAAATAAAATATTACATTGCAGGAGAAGCACTTTTCATACTCCTCCTACAGTAATTGAATTTTGGCTCACTTTTCTTTGCTTACTGTGAGTCAGTTTTTGATTCACCCATTACTTCTATCATAATTTTTGCTGCTATTATGAACCCTTGTGCGAACATATCTCGTTCGAAACAACAGTATAGTTCACTGTACGCTTCTTTGAACTTTTCTAAGGTTTCTTTTTGCTTTTGTGTGAGTGTTTCATTCAGTTCCACTTCATACTGACATACCAGAGTTTGAAGTTTATCTACTTTTGAACCTCGTCTGACATCTCTGTCACAGGGACTTACATTTCCGTAATATAAATCTTCGAGTATGCTCATCGTATCACCTCACATAACAAGAGAGCGACCCTCTTCGATGTTAATCGATAGAGAATCGCTCTCGTTTTAATTATTTTATTGTTTTTTAGTTTACATCTAACTTTCCGTGCCATCATAGCACCTCCTTGCAGTACACAACAGTACCACAAAGATTTCACAAGTCAAGATATATTTTTACAACACTCTAACGAATCGTTTGTGTCGGTTTTAATGTGTTATTCGTATCTGTTTTCCCATTAACTAAAACAAATCGCACACAGCTTGAAATTCAGGCAAACACAGTGCAAATCTCTTTAGTTTATATTGTTACTGTTATGTTCATCCCTATTCTTTGTTTAAGCAGGTCAATTTTTGACTTATATATACACTTGCACCCATCACTAATCAATGCTATACTAAACTTATTCAAATAGGAAGAGGGTGTATATATGAAAATCAAGAATGTAGAACTTATAAACAACGATATTATCATTCACAAAATGAACCACCCATCATGTGTGACATCCTTCATCCGTTGTGTAAACAAGTGCATCAGACACAAAGTTAACGAAGTTTCTATTGTTCTTGATTGCTCCCAGGATAGTATATTTCCTGATGCATGCGTACCTATATCTGCTTTGATTAAATTCTATCCTTCCATCTATAACATCAACTTTTCTGTTAATTGTGATGATGACTCCTATCTAAGAAAATGTGGATTCCTTGCTCCTTTTGATTTGAACATAAACGAAATTCAAAATCTAAGAAACCCCCTTGATAAAATATTTATATTCTCTGAGGAAAGAGAACGCGAGGGTCAGGTTGCTAATTTAGTGCAATCATATATTAACTGTCTAAGCCGAACATATAAATGTGCAGAAGGTGTCCTTGATGGGCTGATATGGTGTATCAACGAAGTTATGGATAACGTTCTTGTTCATAGCGAATCTAAATGCGGTTATGTTATGGCACAATATCATAAGAAGAAAAAGACATTCGTTCTTTGTGTATACGACTTTGGCACTGGCATCTATAACTCCCTTAAAAACAGCAGTCACAAACCTGCCTCTGAAATCGATGCACTTACACTTGCTATTCAAGAGGGTGTAGGTGACGGTAAGGGTCAAGGAAACGGTTTATATGGTCTTTATGAAATTGTAAAAAACAATGGTGGCAGACTTGTTATTTCTTCAGGTCATTCCGCTTTGATGCTTAAAAATGATGAACTCCAGAAATATGAAAGCAACGTAATTGTGTCCAAAAACAACCCTTGTACTACCATTGATTTCCAGCTCAACTTATCAAAAAATATTGATCTAAAAACTGCACTTAGCAGCTTCAATGGTTTTGACGGATTTGATATCAGAATTGATGACATGTGGCAAGACAACGATATACTTAGATACGATGTTTTTAAACATTCTGCTGGTACGGGTACAAGAATTGCAGGCGAGGAACTGAGGAACGATATTCTAAACACAATCAAAAGAGCTCAATCTCCGATAATTCTTGATTTCGCAAATGTTCGTGCGTGTAGTTCATCTTTCATCGATGAGTTCCTGTCTAAAATGATTGTAGAAATTGGTTTATTGGAATTCAATAAACTTATACGAATTGAAAATATGAATTCTTTGGTATCTCATCTGTTTGATCGTTCCACGGCTCTCAGATTTCATCAAAATGTCAGCAACAAAACAGATAACTATTTTTTATAAAAGGGTTTACAACTTACACGTTTTGTGTATAATAATAAATAGAGGATAATCTCTATGCCTATGAAGTTTGGATTCAGTTGGAGAATTACAGACGGAGGTCTTCAAAAGGTTTAGCATGAACCTGTTCCGACTATGTCTTTAAGACACAAAATGCTATTTTTAAGCACAAAGACCTGCTTCGGCAGGTCTTTTTTCTTTGCGATATATAAGATTATTAATTTAGCGTATGTAAAAGGCAAAAGTTTTCTGCAACAAATGACTTGCGTTTCTGCTTTGAGTAAGCTAACATACAGAGGCTGAATGAAGTTTTTTCAGCACAGTGAAAGCTCTCCCTGACCAGCCAAAAAAATCACAAACGTGGTGCAATAACATCAATTAGCATCAAAATAGCATCAACGGTGGTAATACCGCTAACAGTAAGTTTGCAACTAAGGCTTAACACTCGGGAAACTCTAGCACGCACTAATTTGAACCTTAACTTGCTCCAAAACCGCGTGCCGAGGGTTCGAGTCCTTCTGCCCCTGCCAGTATGAGTGTTCATAACGGATTTAAGTTATGAACACTCTTTTTTTATTCAAATTCTTCTAATATGTATATGCGTGAGCAGGTTATATGCCTGCTCACTTTTTTATTATTAAGCTGACTTTCGTGGGATATACTCAACCTCAACACCAATGCGAGTGTCGGCTTTGTAATTTTCGTCTTCGGGCAACATCGGGATGTTAATAAGCCCTACGAAGCGGTAGTATATCGTAATCTCCTGAGTATAGCATTTGTTTACACCTTGCTTTTCGTGAACATCAATGTGGTCAATAATTTCTCGAAGCATTGGTGCTGTAAGAATTCTCATTTCCATAAACTTACGAACAGCTTTGATGAAATCATCTTTGTTTTAGGGTATCGTGCAAAAATGATTGCAATGCAAGCTTCCTTAAAACCCTTTGAACCGTACTGTTGATACTGGCCTGATATTAACATAATAAAATGATAAAACGCCTGACCTCCCACAACGGAAAGATCAAGCGTTTCTTTTTCATTATTTTAATCTTTCAAATCTGCAATCTCACCCATATCAGGCAACCATACAGATGATGCATCAACAAAACCGCTCTGGTCTTTTGCTTGTGCGGCAATTGTAGATGGGATATTTCCATTAAGCTGCCCACGAACACTTTCTGCCCTCAGCAGACAAAACTGTTTTATCGTTTCAGCACCAAGCAGAAAATCTTCATAAGAACAAAATGCGGTTGAGTCTTTTTTCGCATACGGAGAAATCATTTCAAGGGTATCATCTATAAACTCTTCAAAATAACCACTTTCAAAGTAACCTTCAATTAACTCATCGAAGTATTTGTGATACTGAGCATAATACTTGTTGTTCTTCATCAAATTATGAAATAGCGGACGATTTTTCATAATCTCACCACTGGCAGGGGTGTTGATGGGATAGTTCACATATAGCGTAGAATCATTGATTGGGTCAGGCATCCCAAGGGAATAGGTGGCAAAAGCAAGGTTATAATCCCAAGGCAGAATACTCAAAACTCCATTCTCTTCATAGAGAAAATAGTTATGTCCGGTTCTGCCCAAATAGCTATCCATATTCACCACAAACACCTGCACAGTAAAGTAACGCAGTACTTCATCTACATTGATAGCTGTTTCAAGATTATCGCCAGTAGATAATATCTTTAATGCGTTAATCACACGCTGTTTATCTGAATCTGTTATATCAAACTTTGCATTGCGGAAGATATTGTCGTAGCTGTCAAAGTCCTCATCGGTGTAACGCAGATGAACATCAGCGTTTTCGTCATTCAGAGATTTATAATCCGGTTTATAAAGTTGTCCGTGATCTATTCCGAAACTGCGCTTGACAAAGGCTTCTTCCGGCTCTTCGATAGCCAGAAACAATCCCCAGTCTTTTTCATTGACACGTACCCAAGCGTAGCTGCAAAGAGGCGTAGGAACACCCATATGCTCCATCATATCAAAGGTAATCCATGTCTTCATATAGCTGTTATCCTGAAAAGAGGAATCCAAAGAAAACTTGTCCAAGCCATAATAACTGCCATAAGTGTAGTGGTCAAATTCTACTTTCAGGCTATAACGGTCATGACCATACTTTTCAGTTAAACGACGGGAGTTATTTCCTTTTGCACGAATCGCCACATTTGAAAACTTCTCGCCGTCAACTACCAGTGTGCAGGCGGAGTATTTTTCCTCTGATGCCGTATCTAGAAAAGCATCCCAATCATCAATCAAAATGTCGATGGTGTGTACTCTGGTCTGGTCAAACAAACGTGTTTCATAACCCGGTGCTGATGAAGCAGGTGTGATACCGACGAACTCTCCATTCATAAACACAACCGTTACCACAAGTGCCACAGCCATGATGATTATACAGATTCGGTCGATGAACTTGGATTTCAGCATAGTTTAACTCATATAATCGCCGTTGTAGGAAACCATCACCGTATGACTGACACCGGGTAACTCAGCAAGTTCATTGATATAATTGGTGTTGGAATCTTTCAGGCGTACTTCATAATTCAGCTCAATACAGTCAGGGGTAACGCTCTTGCTTTTCACGGACATTTTGCTTAACTTGCCTGATACAAAAGCATGAGCTTCTTTTTCGGCAGAAGCATCTGCACAGTGAATCACCAGTATGTAAGGTTTCTCAAAGCCTTTGTGATGAGAGAAAATCATTAGAATCAATCCAATAAACAAGCTGCTAATAACCGCCAATGGAATAAAACCGGCAGCCAGCACAATACCTGCGGCAATTGACCAGAACAAAAAAGCAATATCAGACGGATCTTTGATAGCTGTACGGAAACGGACGATGGATAATGCACCCACCATACCAAGGGAAAGCACTATATTACTGATTACCGCAAGAATCAGCAGTGAGGTAATCATACACAGGGCAATCAGGGTTACACCAAAGCTGGAAGAGTACATCACTCCGGCGTAGCATTTTTTATATACAAAGAAAATGAAAAGACCTACTGCAAAGGACAGTGCCAAAGCCAGTGCCATATCCAGAACAGAAATGGTGGATACATTTTCGAGAAAGCTTGATTTGAATATATCTTGAAAATTAAAAGTCATAGTTTTTCTCCTGTTTAATCAAACTTACGACAAATGGCATACTTGGAATAAGCTGATGCCTGTCGATTTGGAATCTGTACCGCCATAGATACAATCTCCGGTAAAAATTCATCATATTTCACTTCGAGCACCGACAACCCATCAGAAACAGGTATATGGTTCAGCTGAGGATTCAGAAAATCCACGCTACAAAGCCCAAAACGGAGATTGCGGTCTATGGTGATTCGCACATTTCCCGGCTCATAAAGGAAGGCTTCCCGATCATAGGTTACGATGGTTTTAGGGCTGAGAAGCTGACCCTTCATTTTGCTGTACAGTTCCACAAGTAAAGGGTGTTCAGCTTTTAATAGAAAGGCAATATCACCCTCCTGAATACTTCGAACCTGTTCTTCAGTTATTCTCACACTGTGTTTGCCACAAAGTCCATTGATTTTGAATTTCTTTTCAAGGCGGATGAACGAAGTATCGTTTCCGTAATAGCGAATTCGGAATTTTTCCCGCTGATTTACACCGTCAATTTTTTGTCTTAAAGCCTTATCGTACGGCGTGTCAAAATAGAGGCTGCTCACACGATAAGAACCGTGTGAGTCAGCATTTAAATCATGTTTGAACAGTTTTCTCAATCGGGAAGTAAGTATAAAGTCGTCCTGTGGATTGATATTATGTTTCAGTTCATGTCTGAGTTTTAAAGGTTGTTTTTCCTTAATCATCATAATCGCTGTTTCCGTAGTCGGAGCCATTATCATAGTCAGAATTTCCATCATCATAATTGGAATTTCCGTCATCGTAATCAGAAGCACTATCGTTGTAATCAGACTGACCATAGTCAGAATTGCCGGATGTTACCGGAGGGGTATTCACAACAGGGGCTTTGTAGTCGGAATTACCATCATCGTAGTTGGACTGACCATAGTCGGAATTGCCGGATGTTACCGGAGGGGTATTCACAACAGGAGCTTTGTAGTCAGAGTTACCATCATTGTAATTAGAATTACCATCATCGTAATCAGTTACACCATCGTTATTAGGACCATAATCCGTATCATCGTAGTCTGTCACTCCGTCATTTTCAGGACCGTAATCTGTATCTACATAATCGGTAATGCCATAATCGCTTTCGTTTTCAACGTCCATAGGAACATTCCAATTGTTTTTGTTTACACAGTCACGGACATCGGACACAACTTCATCCAAGAAAGCATCGTGAGGGAGCTTGGAACCGGATTCGATTTCAATAGTTATCTGGCGTCGTTCACCTTCAACCTCTTCTACGAAATAACCGGCTTCACCAATGGCAGAAACCAGAGTTGTTACTACTTCACGTGTTTCCTTACCAATCAGGTCCTTACAGTTGCTGATAATACTTATAGCATCATCATTACGGGCAGAAACATTGGTGACAAGCCCATTCTTGTCATATTCCACTGCGATTTCAGGATTTACACTCAGCACTAAAACACCGCCTGAAGCAAGTTCTGTGCCACCCTTAGTACTTGTGCTTTGACCGCATCCGGTCAGGCAGGCAAGGCTCATAACCAGAGCCAAAATAATTGTAATAATAGATTTTTTCATATTATAGATTCTCCTTTGAAATTTTAATTATTGTGGTTGGATGAGGGCTTCGTTTCATCTTACATTAATAGATTACGGAAGTCATTTCATCAAACCGGGGTCGAATAGAAATTTTTTATTTTTGAAGCCCTGCAAGGTGTTTTTCTTCCTTACATATACAGCATACGCAGGACTATTTTCAAAATTGGGGTAGAATTACATTTTTTTAATCAGTCATCATCGTAATCAGAGTAATCATCATAATCAGATTTTTCATCCTCACCATAATCCGATTGACTGTCATCATTGTCTATGTAATCAGAACCATAATCACTTTGCCCTGTGACGAAATCTTCATAATCAGATTGACTATCTTCCGTTTTATAATCAGACTGACTGTCATCCATATCATCTGATTCGTCGTAGTCGGTCTGTCCGTCATCGTAACTGCTGTCACCATAATCGCTTTCCGCAGGCTGTGGACTTGCAGGTGGTGCAGTTGCCTTATTCGTGTCCTCATAGTCCGATTCACCATAGTCACCTTCTTTCGGTGTGACAGGAAGAACCACTTTATTGCCTTGTTCTTTCATATCTGTCACTTCAATCGTTACAGACAGTTTTTCGTTTAGATGTTCATTTAACTGTGCGGTCAGCGTATCTCTATGGATATTAACCCATTCATCACTGTCTGCATCAAGCACCAGAGATATCTGTCCGCCCTCATAGAGATAACCCATATCAATAGCTCTGGCAACCAGTTCATCCATTACCAGATCCAGGTCTTTTTTCTTGTATTCATAACCTGCGATCAAATCATCGCCATCCGAATTGATACCATCCAGCTTGACAACCACATCATTGCGGTTCACATCAATACGAACTTCCGGATTGATGGTCATATATACCGATGCGTATGTCATCTGTCCCATCTGAAACATAGATGTTACCATCAGTATCAGACAAGCAGCCATAGCCACCAGTGAATACACCCATTTATTTGTTTTCTTCTTCTGCGAAACTGACGGAGGAACCTGCATTTCAATAATATCGGTTACCGTCTGTCCAACTTCATAATGTCTGTTTGCTACCTTTAGAAAACATCCTTCTTCATTTAGAACCACTGCATAACTGAGGTGGCATTCCATTACTATATATTTCATCTGAGGCTCCCTCCTTTCCTTTTCAGGACGTGCCTTAAATGACCACGGATGATTTCATATCCGTTGGTCTGGATCAGGAGCATCGCTAATATGTACTTTCTGTGGCGTTCCAGAGTCTTTCTCTCTGCACCAGAGCCAAGAACAAGCTGTGCCATAGGAAGCTTTTTCGTTCGTAGCAATTCATCCAACAGGTATTTATTTTCTGCTGCGTAGCGAATTGCAGAAGCACAAGCTTCCATCGTACGCTCTTGTTTGGGAGAATTGTCTGCCACATCAGAGAAGCTAACACCAAAATCCGCCATAACAGCAGACAGTTCTTCGATTTCCTGTTTTACAGCTTCCAGATTGGCGGATTCATCGAATTGATCTCTATCATCTGCTAACTCATCCATAAGGGTATGGTCATCTTCTCCTGTTTCTGTGTATAGAGAAATATTCCCCTGATGTCTGTTTTCTTTTCTCTGAAAGTCGATAATGCGGCTGCGAATAAGCATGGCTGCATAGCCTAAAAATGTGCCTCGAGTTCGTTCATATCCCATAACTGCTTCATGAAAGGCAATCATAGCGATGCTAAATTCATCATCCTGTTCGGTGCAGAGTTTCTGAATACATTTAGATGCTTCGGATCGGATAAAAGGAATATAATCCCTGATCAACTCGTCAGCTTTGTGTATATTCTCTTTCGCCGCATAGACCGCTTTTATGATCTGATGCTCGCTTTTCATAACGTTACTCCTTGTTATTTATAGAATACGAATGTTTTTTTATAAAAGTGGGGTAATTGGAATATTTCCGTTAAAACATCCCATAAACAACCAAGGTAAAGTCTACTGAAAAACAACACAGTTCAATACTACAGTCTTGTCAATCATAAGTAAAATGTATGTAAAGTCACACTTAACCGCTTTTTATTACCAGACTGATATGATATAATTAACGAAACTTTTTAAATTAAGGAGCTTTCACTATGATTTGGTGTGTTGAAGACGAAGCTAGTATTCGTGATATAGAAGTATATGCATTAAATGCAGCAGGCTTTGAAACCAGAAGTTTTGAGGACGGCGACAGCTTTTGGGAAGCACTTCAAAAAGATAAGCCTCGATTAGTTCTTCTTGATCTCATGCTTCCCGGTACGGATGGCATTACACTGATAAACAAAATGAAGCAAAACCCTGATTTCTGTGATATTCCTGTTATTATAGCAACAGCTAAAGGTGCTGAGTTCGACAGAATCAGAGGTCTTGAACTGGGGGCAGATGATTATCTTGTAAAACAGTTCAGTATGATGGAAATGGTGTCACGAGTAAAAGCGGTTTTGCGCCGTTCAGAGCCCAAGAAAACCAAAAATTGCTATCAAGTCGCTGGGCTGATTGCAAATTGGGATGAGCATACCGTTTCTGTCAATGGCGAAAGAATCGTTCTCAGCTTCAAAGAATTTGAACTTTTAAGAATGTTGCTTACCAACCCTGGAACAGCTTACACAAGAGATCAGATTTTTGCACAGGTTTGGGATACCGATTATATCGGCGACAGCCGAACACTGGATATGCACATTCGTACTCTCAGACAAAAGCTGGGGGAATACGGAAAAATGATCGAAACCGTCCGAAATGTAGGATATCGTTGGGAGGACGGTCATGGCAGGTAAAATATTAAAATCCATTCTATCTGTTGCTATAGCCGTTCTGCTCATCAGCTTTCTTGTAATCACCGGTATGCTGTATCAGGATTTTACATATATTCAGCATAACCAGTTAAAAGACAAGTTAGTTCTGGCGGCAACTGCTACGGAAAATATGGGCTATACGTATCTAAAACAGCTTCCTTTGGACACCTACAGGCTTACTTGGATTTCACCAGATGGAACTGTATTGTTTGACAGTTTCGCTGATGCGAATACGATGGAAAACCATTCTGACCGAGAAGAAATTCAGGAGGCATTTGAAGATGGAAACGGAGACAGCTTACGTTATTCTGATACTTTGACAGAAAAAACGATTTATGAGGCAGTTATGCTGGATGACGGAAGCGTGCTTCGCATTTCTGTCAGCAGAGATACTGCTGCCGCACTGGTAATTGAAATGCTCTGGCCAATTATAATCATTGCCATATTCGCAATCATACTTTCTGCATGCCTTGCACACAGAATGGCAAAGCAGGTTGTCGAACCGCTAAATCAGCTGAATTTGGACGAACCAATGGAAAATGAAACCTATGAAGAACTGACACCATTGCTTCATAGAATACACTCCCAACATCAGGAAATTGCATTACAGATGCAACTTCTAAAACGTAAACAACAGGAATTTGATAAGATTACAGAAAATATGAAAGAAGCACTCGTGCTACTGGGAACAGATCATAGAATCATCAGCATCAACTCGGCTGCTATGCATTTGTTCCAAACTGCTTCACCAAGCGAAGGCAAAACCTTTTACGCAGAGCAATATGAACCAGAGTTGAGCCGTGCTATTCAATCTGCCAAAGAACACGGACATGCTGAATTTACAGCCTCAGTAAATGAAAACAAATTCCTTTTCAATGTCAGCAGAATTGAAGCAGACAATACGGTACAAGGCATTGTAATTCTTGCCTTTGATGTTACGGAACAGGCTCATGCAGAACAGATACGCCGTGACTTTACATCCAATGTGTCCCACGAGTTAAAAACACCTCTTCATGCTATCATCGGCTCTGCAGAACTGATTGAAAACGGAATTGTTCAAACACAGGATATGCCACGCTTTGTGGGGCATATCAGGAAAGAAGCCTCCAGACTGCTGAATCTTATTGAAGATATTATCCGTCTGGCACAGCTGGATGAGGGAAATTCAATGCCTGTGGAAGAAGTATCATTATTGGCTATCGCAAATGAAGTTCAGGAAGTTCTGAATTATGCATCTGAAGAAAAGGGCGTTACGCTTTCTGTTAACGGTGACAACGGCATTATGTGCGGTGTTCAAAGTCTGTTGTTTGAACTGATTTACAATCTGGTTGACAACGCAATCCGTTATAACGAAACTGGTGGTTCTGTTCAGGTCTCCATAACCGATGAACCGAAGCAGATTCTCCTTTGTGTTTCAGATACCGGCATTGGCATTTCACAGGAACATCTTCCTCATATTTTTGACCGTTTCTATCGTGTTGACAAAAGCCATTCCAGAAAATCCGGTGGAACCGGTCTGGGTATGTCTATTGTAAAGCACGCCGTAAAATATCATCACGGTACAATCAACATCGATAGTAAAATCGGAAAAGGAACACACATAACAGTTACCTTGAAAAAGAGAATATAAAACAAATCCCTGCTTAATTTTTAGGTCAAGCAGAGATTTCATCTATCATACTAATCTAATTATCTTCAATAAGTATCTCAATATAAGCGTAGTTTAAAGGCTGATGTTTTCTATTACGGATCACATCAGCCTTTGGTTTATCTAAATATAATTTCTGTATTTACAATTTCCCTTACTCTATGTTGAATGCTGTTCATCTTTTTAACCCAAAGCATAGGATTTTCAGCTTTAAGCTGTTCGGTAACACCCTCTTTTTCGGTAAGTTGTTTTACAAGTAGTTGATACATATTTTCAGCTTGTTCGTTAATGTCTGCAAGATAGTCAATGAGTTTACAACTTGTGAGCAAGTTATAATATTTAACTTTATGGTGGTTCAGCAAGTATCTTTTATGTCGCTGTCCCCATATTCCGATTTCTTTGTTTTTCTGCTCTGGTAGTGTGAGACTAGGGAGAAGGTAATCACCCTGCATTGTATATGTAATTTCCATTGTTTAGCCCTCCTTGATTTTAACTCGTTTTAGTTTTGCGTTTGCTACTTTGATTATCACTTCATCTAACAAGTCTGTATATTTACCCTCGGCAATCAGCTTGTTTCTGAAGTCATTCAAATTGTTCAATAACATTCGTCGTTCTTCGTAAGTAAGGTAGATGTGGTATTTGTTTCTCATTCGCTTTCCTCCACTAACAAGTTTCTATATAGAGTTTTGTTATCTACAAATGTATCATAAACAAACCTTGCACCAAGTCTGAATCCGACTATAAAACTATCCAATTCAGACTTTCCGAGAATAATGCTTGAGGCATCAACAAATGCTGTAAACGCTTTCTTTTCTTCACCTGAAAGTTTATCATTCAATAAACTTTCACTGTTTGCAAGAATAGTCATCTGCTTTTGTATGCAACTACCTCTCTTGACCGCACGAGCCTGTGGGTCAATATTTCCGTAGAATAACTCTTCTATAATATTTTTCATCTGTAATTCCTCCGATTACACTAATATTCTACGAAGAACTTGAAGAGTCCCTTATGTGCGAGCGAGAAATGTGTGTAACTGCCGATAAAACCTATATTAAAATAAATCCGTTATTAACACTCGTACCAAATAAGGAGTAGAGTATTGATACAATGCTTTGCTCCTTTATTTTTCGCATAACAAAGCCGTTTTCGAGCATTTTTATAAAATAATAATCCCTGTAAAAAGAGTGTTTTAAGCTCTGATTACAGGGATTTTTTCTTTTTTACCTAAAACATATCGTTGCGGTTTGTGGGTAATCGTTGTGGCTTTTGGATAGCCGTTGTGGTTTTAACCCCCACCCCATTATAAACTAGGAATTAGCTGTGCAAGGAACTTTTGAATGTGAGTTGCATCTAAAATGTTAACTCGTCCATCTCCGTTAACCATGCTTTTTTGAAGAAACCTGAATATCATTGTTGTTTGAAATAGCACAACAAATATGCTCTTTTTCTATGTTTTCGCTTGTAACCTTAATATATTCCATATATTAACCTCCTGTTCGGCCAATTAAGAAACCTGAAAGTATCTCTTCATTTCATTCTCTCTAACCGCTAAAATCACATCTAAATACGGCATAATATCCTTTACAGAGTACCTATAGTTTTTTCGCTTCTTCCTGGGCTATATTACCCAGCTTCTCATAAACATAATTTTTATTATTCCAGTTCTGCAGATTGCGAAGTCTTGCACCGCCATCACCGTGTTCAGGATCCCCAAACAGGTCATTCAGCTTATCGCACGGCATGTCAGCGCACTGTCCACAATGCTCATAGCCCTTTTCGATGCAGCACTTTGCTTTATCGCACTCGCCCCAGAACATATCGCCGACACATGCTTTGCAGCCTTTGCATCCAACCTTGTCTTTCCATTCGCACACGCCGCAATATGTACCGCAATATGCGATCATTGATTTATCCATAATCATAAATTCCTTTCTTTTTTTCACAGCTCTTTTAATATGCTATCTATGTCCTTACCGAGTAATGGTTGCATCGTGTTTTTATAACGAACCACGCAATGTTAATAATCCCAGACAAATGATGTGAGCGACTGCCATAATAATACAACTTCATTTGCGCACCACCTTTGAGTTATCGTTTTTGTCATATATAGAAATGTATTCTACATTCCATACACCTGACACCGTTTGCTCTTTTACAACAAACTTTCCTTCATAGTTGTTGCTGTTGCCAATCCTATCAAAATTTCATATACTTAAATCTTACCACGAGTTAAGCAATATAGCAAGCTACAATCTTTTTTATTTTATTATAAAGCAAAAGAACTACGCTTTCAATGTTACGTTATACAACGACATATAATATTGTAAAATAAAAAGGGCAGGCCTGTTTCAAAAAGGGCACCTCTAAACTCAAAAGGGCAGGCTTGTTTCAAAAAAGGGCAGAGTTTAGAGGGGTGCCCTTTTTGTATCAAAACCATACACTTTTGCCAATCAGCAAACGGCTTAAGCACTGGGTTTAAGCCGTTTTTCCTTTGTTATTACGCAGACCTTACGGGGTCTGCTTTTTTCATTTTGAAGTCGCAAATATCACTATAAATGCCAATAAATCCAACCGTTTCAACCAGTACAGCATCATTTCAGCATCAAATCAATCAATATGTTGTATATGAAATTCTATGCACATAAACTCTCTTTGTTGATACAATACCAATGTTTATTCTTCCTTTAACTTCAAATTAAGCGGGCAACACTCCTGCGCCTATTTCTAACAACACTTGATTCTTCAACTCAGTCATTTTAGCATTCTTGATTTCTTCCCATGTAATAGTAGGATTATTTGAAACCTGAACCTTACAGTATGCTAAGTATTTTACTAATACGTTGCGTACTATTTCTTCAAGATCTTTTAACTCTAATCCCGTAATATTACTACCATCACCCTCGTGTAAAGATTCAGATCTATACCTATAAAATCTTGTCATTTTGTTATAAATATTCGCCACTTCTGTGGGGGTTGTTCCAAGCAAAACCGCCACACGCTTTGATAGCACCTGCTTTTTTCCTTGCTGATCAACATCAAGCAATGTCATTTCCAAAGCAGTTGTATACTGTTCAAATCCCGTAGGTTCATCCGTTTGGTCCAAACCCCAAACAAATTCGTCAATACTATTTTTTAACAAATCATATTCTCTTCCAGAGTAATCTTGTAAAAACTGATTGCATCGAACAATTTCATCGTCGGTTAAACTATAAATCGTTGTATCAACAATATTTTGATCTAGGTCTATATTTGTTTGTTTTTGTGTATTATCCATAAACCCTACGACTCTAAATGTATGAGTCAAAAACAGTTCTTTATATCCTATGTTTCCTTGCTTAAATAAACGCAACAAAGAAAACATTTTGTAAAGATACCCAACCTCTCTATCCTTATAAAGTTGAACTTGATTGTCACACATTAAATCGCTATCTGTCATAACCATAGTTTCGCCATTTTTCACCTCTGGCAATTCTGCTTGATAAACATCATTTTTGTGTAAACAAATAAAAAACACTTTATCATTCTCATCAAAAATACGAGAACCTAAATAGTTAATAGATATATTCCCAACACCATCAATTATTTTATTCTTAAAAGATAAATCATCAAATGCTTTCTTACCAAATACATACCCATTACCTAAGTGAATTCCTACAACACTCTCATCGCAAAATAAAACAATCCCATCAATCGTAACATTAATATCAATCATTAATCACTCACCAACCTTAATTATTATTTCACCATAAATTATAACATACTTTTTTGTATATTCAATTCACATCTCAAACCCATCAGTAATACCTCTCAGCTTTGAGTTATCTCTTTTCACATAATACATCTCAGTTATCTGCGAGGTGCTGTGACCGAGGAGGTCACCTACTTGCTTTGGTGTAAGGCACTTTACTGTACCGTCAGGTTGTTTCACTCCGTTCACTAAGTTCGTTGCGAATGTGTGTCTGAGGGAATGTAAACCTTTATGTTCTATGCCAGCACCATCAAGGATTCGATAGAATCTCTTTCGGAAGTTGCTAGGTTTTGTGTGTCTGCCTTTACTATCGCATACTAGCGGACTGTCCTCACCGAAGTAAAACTCTTGTCTTAGCTCTTTTATTGCTTCAACAGCGGTGTTGTTAAGTGGCACGTCACGTTTGCTTGTGGCACTCTTAGGTTTACCAATCTCGATTTCTCTACCTGAGAGCTGTTCAACACCATCACGCTTTTGCACTTCTTTTACTGCTTGGGTAATATGTATAACTCTGTTTTCTAAATCAATATCGCTGTTCTTAAGTCCTAGCATCTCGCCAGTTCTAAGTCCAGTGTTAAGCATAAGAATATAAGCAGCAGACTGTTGGTATAGCCTTTTACCCGTACCCCATGTCTTTACACACTCAGCTTTAAACTCTTGTATTTCTTTTTCTGTGAACACGGTTATCGTGTCACAGGCTGGCAGCACTTCTTTTCCTTGAGCAGTCAAAAAGTTCTGCCGTTTAATCATAGGCACGCTTTTCATAGGGTTTTTATCTACGTACTCTTGCTCAATTAAGAATTTGAAGTATTCTGCTATTATTCCGTGAATTTTCTTGACGGTTGTATAAGCATAGCCGTAGTTCATTTTATCATTAATGAGCTTTTTAATATCTACAGCTTTTATGGTGCTTACTACCTTTTCACCAAGCTCAGGATACACATGGTTTTTAGCTGTGCTTTCTAACCTATCGTATGTAGTTCTCTCTATTGATGGGAACTTGAACACCTCTAACCAACTCTGCATACTATCTTGAAGTTTCTTCCTTGATTCATCACTTTCTTCTATGCTCTTATTAAACTCTGCTATAAAGTTGGTGATTTTTTGTTGTACTTCTGCTTTGGTTTTTGATGAGAATGTCTTACGTTTATCTTTTCCGTCATCATCTACATACCAGACAACACCAAAGTAATCACCAGTATCTTTTCTTGGATGTATATTTCCGTTTGTTTTGATTCTCCTTACTGACATTTAAATCACTGCCCTTTCTCAGCACAACAACATACCACACAATTTTTACAATATCCAGACAAATCTGCACCGCAGTAAGAAAGCTTTTACTGTGGTGCATTTTTTGATTCGTTACATATCTAATTTCATTCCGAAATCTTCTGTTTCAATTTCATCTTGAGGTGTCAGCAACCCAACAGCCACACCGATTAACGCACCAAGATTAGATGCATTTTGTTCAGCTTCAATACGCTTTCGTTGTTCTTCTTCATCTTCACTTTCATCAATCAAACTAGCAACCATATGCATAGCAGAGTTGAGAGCACTGCCGCAAGCAGTGATGCTGTCACCGATATTGCCGTGCGTTTGAGCCAAGCTCTTTTCTCTGTTTTCATTGAAGCTCTGGCTATCGCTTGTTGTAACTCTTCGCCCTTGTCCCAGGTATCGCTCGTAATCGCTTCGATTTTCTTCCCAACCTGTTGTTCGTATTTTTGCATTTCTTGTAGAAGTTTCTTCACTTCTACAAGAACTTCGGCTAGTTTCTTGTCCTGTTCCAGACTCTTCTCTGAGTATTTCTCCAGCTGTTTCTTCGACCAGCTTTCCATATAGTTCTGCATCTGTGCAGATGTCACCAAGGTCTTCTGTAGCTCGTACACCTCTGTGTGAAACTCCTGACACGACTGAAGAAGACTTACCATCGTATCCCAGTTTTTCTCTTGTATCGGTACCATCACCGGCATATGTGGTTCTTTCAGTACTTGTATATCTGCTTTGTTCTTCTCTTTCAGTTGTTCTACCATTGATTTGTTTTTTATAGTACCATTCTCTGAAATATAATTCATTTTCCAAATTCTCCTTTATGTATTTTTCATCATGCAGTTTTATATCTCTGCACTTCATTCCCGTAGGAGAGGTAAACGTAATATACTTTCTGTTGTCACTCCAGTTAACGCTGTATCCGTAGCTTTCCATTCTGTTTATAAATTCCTGACGGCTACCACTTGTTTTCATTGATTCATCTATTGCCGACATCAATTTGAATTTC
>JAFQRC010000015.1 GCA_017410265.1 Ruminococcus sp.
AGCGTTAAGCGCACCGTTGATGATGATAGTCTTTCTTACCTTGTCGAGCTCTTCGCCTTTGAGGAAGTAGCAACCGCGTGTTGCAAATTCGTTCTTAACAGCTTCGTAAATATCTTCCATAATGATAACTGACTGCTCAGAAGCGCAGATCATACCGTTATCAAATGTCTTAGAGTGAATGATTGAGTTAACAGCGAGCAAAATATCAGATGAACTGTCAATGATAGCAGGTGTGTTACCTGCGCCGACGCCAAGTGCTGGCTTGCCGCTAGAGTACGCAGCTTTTACCATACCTGGGCCACCAGTAGCTAAAATTATGTCAGCCTCTTTCATAACTGTGTTTGTCATATCTAAAGACGGAACGTCAATCCAGTCGATAATACCCTCTGGTGCGCCAGCCTGTACAGCTGCTTCGAGTACAAGCTTAGCAGCAGCGATAGTTGAGTTTTTAGCACGCGGGTGAGGTGAGATGATGATAGCGTTTCTTGTTTTAAGTGCTAATAAGCATTTGAAGATAGCAGTTGATGTCGGGTTGGTTGTAGGGATAACAGCCGCTACAACACCGATAGGCTCAGCGATTTTTGTTGTACCGAATGCTTTGTCCTCTTCGATAACTCCACATGTTTTTGTGTCTTTGTATGCGTTGTAGATATATTCACTTGCGTAGTTATTCTTGATAACTTTGTCTTCAACAACGCCCATGCCGGTTTCTTCTACAGCCATTTTAGCAAGTGGGATTCTTGCTTTGTTAGCGGCAGATGCGGCAGCAAGGAAAATTTTGTCTACCTGTTCCTGAGAGAAAGTGGCAAAAATCTGTTGTTGTTTTCTGATTTGCTTGATAGCTTTTTCGAGCTTTTCGACAGAGTCGATGATGTTGTATACTTTGTTTTCCATATAGTCCTCCATACAGAATGATTTGTGAGTTAAAGCAGGATAGGAAAGTGTCCGAAAAACTTCTTTCCTTATTGCTCGTTAATATTTTAACAAACTTATCAGACTTTTTCAATAGTCAAAATGTGATAACTTAATTGGCATATTTTATGTTAATTTAGCTGTTTTATTTAAAAATGAGGTATTAAGCTTGAAATGGGCCTGATTACTTGGTATAAATCTAGTGTATAAAACTATTATAGAGGTGCACGAAATGATAGTTAAGTATAAAAAACGCATACTGCTCATGGCAATAATGCTATTAACTGTTTTGCTTATCTCGATGATGATTACAAGCTGTCAGAAAGATGAGGAAAAGACGGATGTTTCACAGTCTGGTCTTTTTAAAACAGAAGCTACTATTCCTGTATCTTATATGATAGAAGGAGTGCCTGTAATTAAGCAGGGCGGTGAACTCAGTGCGGCTTGCGAAACATACGCTTGCACAATGCTTTTGCAGTCGCTGGGGATAGATATGAACGAGTACGAGTTTGTTAACAGTTATCTTAATGTGCAACCTATATACGGATACAGTGAAGATGATTGGTATGGCCCTGATTTGGATTCGGCGTATGCAGGAGATGTAGAGTGGGGTTACGGCATCAATTCGCCCGGTATGGCAAAGTGTATGAATAATATGCTAGGGGATAAGGGCTCAGAAATGACCGCTACATCTCTAAAGGGTGTTGAGCTTGATGAATTATGCAAAGACTATATTATAAACGATATTCCCGTTATGGTTTGGGCGACTACTAACATGGAGGAGCCGTATATAAAGAGATACTGGACCATTAACTATGTTGACGAGGAAGTGTCTGATGCACAGATAGGAGACACAGAGCAGTGGATGCAGAATGAGCACTGTATGGTGCTTATCGGCTACGATGAAAGTAACTACTATTTCGCTGATTCTGTAGCAGGAGAGGTTTCTGTTTTTGATAAAGAAACTTCACGCGATAAGTACGAGAAACTTGGCTTACAGGCAATAGTTGTAAAGTAAACAGATAAATTAAAGGCACGAAGTGTAGTGATACACCTCGTGCCTTAGCTTTTGCTATTTATTTCTTAAGTACTTTTACAATCTCGCCGACGAAAACATGGTGATAGTCGTCACCTGAGTAATTAGCTTTTATTGACTCGTCAATGACAGAGCTTTCGTTTAACTGCTGAACATAGAGTTTTTTACACACTATTACGGTGTCAGCTTCCTCAAAGTAAGGAGCGTTTTCCAAAAAAGCAGGGGTGAGGTTACATTCCTTTGCTTTGTCGACATCTCTACCGCTGTATTTACCGCAATACGCTAAAGCGTTTCTGTACTCCTCTTTAAAGAAAGAACAGGAGAAATACTCACTGTCTTTCATGAATTCAAAAGTGAAACGCTGTGGGCGGACAAAAGCGAAAACTACATTTTTGTTCCACAGCACTCCCAGTCCTCCCCATGACGCAGTCATGGTGTTGAACTT
The DNA here is from genome assembly GCA_017410265.1 of Ruminococcus sp. GTDB lineage: Bacteria > Bacillota > Clostridia > Oscillospirales > Acutalibacteraceae > Ruminococcoides. Next base: position 2,394 of record JAFQRC010000015.1, read on the forward strand.
ATTTTCATCTCCTGCTGTGAGAAGCATCCAGTCCTTGCCGATGAGTTCAAAAGCTGATTTTGGTAATTTATCAGGTGTGATTTCTACCATAGGTTCCTCCAAAAATATTATGATTTGACTACTTTCTTAACAGAGTCTAGTATCTTGATGATAACAGGGCTTAAAATCATATTTACGCCGACTTCGACCAGGAAGTTGACACCTGTTAAGCCGAAAATAACATAATATACCAGGTCGCTGCCGCCAGCCCACTGCTGAAGAATCGGTTTGAAGAAAAGCGCAAGACCTAAAATAAATATACCTGTATTCACAAGAGGGGTTACAAGTCCTGCAACTACCGTAGCGGCAATTGGATTTTTCTTACTGATAAGGCGATAAACAAGACCGCCGATAAAGCCGGCACAAATACCCTTAGTCATACAGACCAGTGTGCACAGAAACGGGTTTGCGTTCCACACCATCGCACCACCGATATCAGCACCGATTGCGCACATAATAATTACAACAACGCTGAAAACTCCGCCAAGGAAAGCTCCTGCCTTTTCATCGAATAAAGCGGAACCTATTATAATCGGAATCAGCGCCAGTGTAATAGGGAACGGCTTTGTCGGAAAGTAAGTTGTGATGACCTGGAGCACAATAATGATTGCACTTAAGATACCGATGCTTACTAACCTGAGTGTTTTTTCTTTTGTTTTAACCATTTATATTACCTCCTGCTGCCTCTCTATAAAAGATGAAGCGCAAATTTTGACAACTTAAATGTTTTACATTCGGTTTTATATTCTATTTGTTTTTATCGTAAATAATGCGTAAGCCTTCTAAGATAAGGTCGTCCTTGAGAATGATGTTGTGAGAACAACTATTGACTATCATAGGAGCAATACCGCCTGTTGCAACAACAGTGCAGTTTTCTTTGAGCTCTCCTTCAATTTTATCAATCATGCCGTCAATCATACACGCTGTGCCGATAACAACTCCTGAGCGGATAGAGTCGTCGGTGTTTTTGCCGATGACATTTTGTGGTGCTGTCAGGGAGATAGACGGAATAAGCGCACCGTGAGCGGTGAGCGCATCAAGCGAGATGGACACACCCGGAGCTATGGTGCCACCGAGCATACGCTTGTTTTTATCAATCACAAACATCGCAGTCGCGGTGCCCATAGAGATGACGATGCACGGAACAGGAAAGATAGACTGTGCACCTGCACACGCTACGACAAGGTCGGCACCCAGAGTAGCCGGGTCGTCGATACAGATATTGACACCTGTTTTTATTCCTGGACCAACAACAAGCGCGTCGATTCCCGTGACGCTTTTTACAGCGGCTTTGAGTCGGTTTGTGATACGAGGCACTACCGAGCAGATGATACAGCCGTCAATAGCAAAGCTGTCAACCGAATACACCTGAAAAAGTGTGTATAGTTCAACCGCAATTTCGTCAGCGGTTTTGTGGCTGTCAGTGGAAATCTTTATAATTCTGTGGAGCTCTTTTCCCTCGTACACGCCTAGTTTTATATTTGTGTTTCCAACATCTATTGCAAGTAACATTTTCGCCTTTCCTTTCGCGATTTGTATAATTATACAATTTTTTGAGCATTCTTTCAATATTATTTAAACTTTATTTTTTCTATTTTTTGCTTAAGTGAAAAATAGGTCGAAGTTTGTGTGCTAAAATTACTATGAACTAAGTATGTTTTGTCTACGAGGAGGTCAAACGATGAATTCAACTGACACAAATCAGATGAAAATTCTTGCCGCTAAAGCAAGAAGAGGGGCTATTGTCGGCACCTTTAACGCAAAATCAGGACATCCGGGCGGTTCTTTATCAGCTGCTGATATCTTCACTTATCTCTACTTCAAAGAGATGAATGTTGATCCTACTAACCCTGACTGGGCTGACAGAGACCGTTTTGTACTGAGTAAGGGTCACTGCTGTCCGAGTCTTTACGCTGTGCTTGCACTGAAAGGTTTCTTTCCTATGGAGGAGCTTGAAAAGCTCAGACACGTTGGCGCTATGCTTCAGGGTCACCCTGATATGAAGGGCACACCGGGTATCGATATGAGCACAGGCTCACTCGGTCAGGGTATTTCAGCCGCTTGCGGTATGGCTCTTTGCGCTAAGATTGATAACAAGGATTACAGAGTATATACAGTTCTCGGCGACGGCGAGTGCGAAGAAGGCCAGGTCTGGGAAGCTGCGATGTTCGCTGCTCACAAGGGTCTTGACAACCTCGTGGTTTTTGTTGACTTTAACGGCCTTCAGATTGACGGTACTACTGCTCAGGTAGGCGGTGTTGAACCAATCGATAAGAAATTTGAGAGCTTCGGCTTCAATGTTCTTAATATCGACGGTCACAACTTCGATGAGATTGAAGCAGCACTTAACAACGCAAGAGCTACAAAAGGTGTTCCTACTGCTATTATTGCTAAGACTGTAAAGGGCAAGGGCGTTTCATTTATGGAGAATCAGGTAGGCTGGCACGGTAAGGCAACTAACGCTGAGGAATACGAAATTGCACTTAAAGAGCTTGACGCTCAGATTAAGGAATTGGAGGGCTAAGCTATGGCACAGATTGTTACTAAAGCAACCAGAGAGAGTTTTGGTGAGGCTTTATGCGAGCTCGCTAAAACCAACGAAAACATCGTTGTTCTTGATGCTGACCTTGCTGCAGCTACAAAGACTTCTATTTTCCAGAAAAGCTTTCCTGAGAGATTTCGTAACTGCGGTATCGCAGAGGGCAATATGATTGGTGTTGCTGCAGGTCTTGCTTCCTGCGGAAAGATTCCTGTTGCCGCTTCTTTTGCTATGTTTGCTACAGGCAGAGCTTTTGAGCAGATAAGAAACTCAGTAGCTTATCCTGAACTTAATGTTAAAATCGCAGGCTCACACGCAGGTATTTCAACAGGCGAGGACGGCGCTACTCACCAGTGTTTAGAGGACATCGGCATTATGCGTACTTTACCTGGTATGACTATCCTTAATCCTGCTGACCACTACGAGATGATTGAGGCCACTAAGGCTATGATTGAGCATCAGGGCCCTGTTTACATCCGTCTTGGCAGACTTGCTATCGATTCCTTCAACGACCCTGACACATACACATTTGAGCTTGGTAAGGGTATCACTCTTCACGAGGGTAACGACATCACAGTTATCGCTACAGGTCTTCCTGTAAATGAAGCTAGAAAAGCTGCTCAGAATCTTGAAAAAGAGGGCATTTCTGTCCGTCTTATCAACATCCACACAATAAAGCCTATCGACCGCGATATCATCATTAAAGCAGCTAAAGAAACAGGCAGAATCATCACTATCGAAGAGCATAACATTATCGGCGGTCTTGCTGATGCGGTATGCGAGGTTACATCTTCTGAGTGTCCTGTCCCTGTGAGAAGAATCGGTGTTAACGACGAGTTTGGTTACTCCGGTCCTGCTAACGAGCTTCTCGAAATCTTTGGTTTCAAAGCACCAAGCATCGAGAAGGTTATCAAGGAAGAACTCCAGAAGAAGTAATTCTATATTTAATACTAGGCAGAGGGTAGAGATACCCTCTGTTTTTTATTTTATAGGAAATTACAGCAAATAGTATAATAGTCTTTAAAAAAGCGCTAAATAATACAAAGTGTAATAGAATGACAGCACCTATCAAATAAAAAAATCATATCCCCGCTCAGTAGTGCACTACGTGCACACGAGCGATGGGTAAAGAAAACGCACACACCTTTGGTTTGCACGCTTTCTTGATTTGATAAGTTGTATTACTCCGTTTATTGTGGTAAACTATTAGCGGTGATTTTATGAAGATTTTACTTTTTACTACAGGTGGCACAATCGCGAGCATTATCGACGACGGCGTGATTGATGTTAAACCTCAGGGAAAGCTTCTGGTGCTTAATAAATACGCGGAGATTGACCTACACACCGAGTTTGAGGTTGTATCTCCAGTGAATATTCTCAGCGAAAATGTGAAGCTAAGTGATTATAAAGCCATAATAGAGGCGTTTAAGGAAATAGATTTTGACTTATATGACGGAGTTATTGTTACTCACGGGTCGGATACTTTAGCCTATACTTCGGCGATGCTCTCGCTACTATATGCTGATATCAACAAACCTGTCGCAATCGTTGCGGCAGATAAGTCACTTCAGGATAGCAACTCGAACGGTATGGATAATTTTATCGCGGGAGTTGAGATAGTTAAGCAGGGGCTAAACGGAGTTTATGTGCCGTATAGAAACGGCGATGGTACTATATATATCCACTATGGTCAGAAACTGCTCGAGAGCTCAGTTTTGTCGGATGATTTCTATTCTGTAGGCGGAGCTTTTGCAACCTTTGAGAACGGTGAAATAAAAAAGCTTAACGACGAACAGACACTCTGTAGCATAGATATAAAAAAGGCTAATTTAAGCTTTGAAAAGAAAATCATGCAGGTTATGCCGTATCCTGATTTAGACTACAGCAGAATTGATATCAGTGGTTTAGACTGCGTTCTTCACCGCACATATCACGCAGGCTCTGTGTGCGCAAATCATGAGGGTAGCAGGTGTATCACTACTCTTATTAACAGATGTAAAGCCGAAAATGTCCCTATTTATATCTGCGGACTAAAAAGCGGAAAGGCTAATTACTACTCGATGAGCAGTATTCTTGACAAGGGCGTTATACCACTTTTTGATATGTCGCCTGCGTGCGTGTATATGAAACTGATGATGGAAGGATAATGATGAAAAAATTTGCTGTTTTGCTCGTTGTGATAGCGGGAGTGCTGTGGGGTGTTATCGGATATTTTGTCCGTGCGCTTCAGTCACAGGGGCTTTCTTCGATGCAGATTGTGGCTATCAGAATGGTTGTTTCCGCTGTTTTGTTTTCACTTTATGCAATGATTTTTAACAGAAAATTGTTTAAGATAAAGCTCAGAGATTTGTGGTGCTTTCTGGGCACGGGGGTGCTGAGTGTAGCGACATTCTCGTTTTGTTACTTCAAAGCGATTGAGCTTAGTTCGCTGTCACAGGCATCTATCCTGCTTTATACAGCGCCGATTTTTGTGATGATATTCTCGGTGGTTTTGTTCAAAGAAAAACTCACGGGAGTTAAAGTCGTGTCGCTCATACTCGCGTTTTCAGGCTGTATGTTTGTGACGGGAGTGCTCGAAAACGGCGGAGAAATCAATGCACCCGCTATAGTGTTCGGACTTCTTTCGGGCGTGTGCTATGCGCTATATTCGATATTCTCTAGACTTGCTCTCGACAGAAATTACAGCCCGCTCACTATAACGCTGTACACCTTTATTTTCGCAGGTATCGCCTCACTTTTTGTGATTGATGTAAAGCCTGTTTTAGCTGTTATGAGCAACAGCGCAGGTGACTTTATCTTCTGTGTTTTATTCGCTGTGCTGTCGTGTGTACTGCCGTATGTCACCTACACTGTCGGACTAAAGTATGTCAAGCCGAGCACCGCGTCGATTGTAGCGTCAATCGAGCCGGTAGTAGCAACGATTACGGGAGCAATTCTCTTTGACGAAGCGGTACAGTTTCCGTTTGGATACATAGGAATTGCACTGGTTATTTTATCTATAGTGCTGATAAATCTGAAAAATAATAGCAAAGACTAAAAAAACTCACACGAAATGCTCGTGTGAGTTTTGTGCTATATGCAGTATAAGTTTAAATCCCAGCAGGGGATGTATGGGTGTTTGCGAAGATAAAATTTATAGTCAGGGTTAATGGAGTGGATTTCATTTATCAGTGTGAAGAAGTCACTGTTTGTATGGTATGCTGCGATGTTTAGCTTTGGTTTGCTTTTTAGCGTTTTTGTCATACCGAGAAGCATTTTGTGTTCCATACCCTCGATGTCAGCTTTGATATAAGAAAAATCGCCGTGTTCTGATACTATTTCATCAACGCTTTTTGTGCTGATTTGCACTCCGTTTTTATCATTCAGTACAGACTGTCTGCCGCCGCCCTTTGATACAAGCATGGTGTCCGCTCTGTCAGAAATTCCGATGTTAAGTGACGAAAAGTTACTTAGCGTAGAGCAGTGCTCAGTTAGCTTCTGGTGGTTTTTGAGGTTTGGTTCGACAGCGAGTATTTTGATGTATGAATTTGTATAATGTAGAAACTCGTCGACAGTATCTCCGCGATATGCGCCTAAATCGAGATAACTTTCGTTATCGCTGAGTTTTAATATGTTTTCAAACACCTCGTCTTTTTCGCTGTCGATGATGTCTAAATATGATAGCTTTCCGCTATATAAAAAGTACAGTGCGTTTTCAAAGACTTCCTTCGATTTTTCGTCAGTGAGAAGTGAGTAGGCGTGATATATATCATCCTTATATTTTGATATAAATTCATCGTCAATTATTTCGTCGCCGTATACGGGCACATTCGGAACTAAAAGCGTGTGCTTTGAATTGACTTTTCTTATGTGCTCCATAACATAGTCGAGTGATGAAGCAAAGCAAAGCGCGACGATAAAATCAGGAAACTCATTTTCAAAGTCTGACATCTTTTTGACGGTGAAGCCTCTGAAATTCTGGTATCGTACAAAGTCGTCGCTTGCCATAACTCCACTGCATTTTATATTTCGTTTTTCAAACTCGTTTAGCACCTTGTCGGCACCGTTACCCATACCGTAGAGTACGACAGGTAGCTCGCTGTTTTTAAGTTTATCCCAAACACATAAATTATCCTTTATCATAAAACTCCTATGGGTTGCAGGTTTTGCACGGTGTGTAGCCGTTATTTATAGCTTCTTCTCTCTTATCAAAAATAACGCGGTTTTTCTTTTTGATATCCTTTGCTCCGCTACAGCTACTTAAATGAAATTTCCTGCTGTTTTTGTTTCCGATGTAGGAAAGAGAAGTATCGTTTTTTGATGTAGTAACAGAAATTTCCTCGTTATCGTAGAAAAATTCTATATTGCTTCCATCGGATACAGCAACAACTGTGCCTAAAATATCGGTGCGGTAGGTAGCGATGTTGCGAGCATTCAGGCTGTTTATAGTTTCAACATGAGGGTGACCGTAATCGTTGTACATACCACACATAATAACAGCGTAGCTAGGGTCAACTGCGTCTAGAAATTCATTACAGCTCGAGGTTGATGAGCCGTGATGGCCGACTTTGAGAACATCGGCAGAAAGGTCAGCTCCATTCTCTATCATTTCATGCTCGACTTTTTTCTCGGCATCACCTGTGAGCAGAAAAGAAGTGTTGCCACACTCAGCTTTTACTACAACTGAGTAGTCGTTGTATCCTTCATAGCTTTTCCCGTAAGGTCCCATGATTTCAAAACTGGAGTTACCAAAGGTGTAGGTACTATGAACCTTTGCATCAATGTAATTTACATTGTTGTTGTCGACAGCGTAGAGTACATTGAGCCAGGTTTTAGTCTGCTGGTCTGTTTCAACTGTGATAAAATTATCCACTGAAAAAGTTTCTATAACCTCAGTCAGACCGCCACAATGGTCAGAGTGAGGGTGGGTAGCGATAACATAGTCGATGCTACTGACATCGTTGTTTTTAAGATATTGGCAGACAGTAGCACTGTATTCAGCTTCACCTGCGTCGATTAATACGAAATCGTCCTGACTCTCAAGCAGGATACAGTCACCCTGACCGACATCTATAAAATGAGCGATAAGGTCGCCCTCGTAGCTTGTTCGCGCAGACAAAAATGAGCATGAGCACAGTGAAAGCACTACTGCTATGCATATAAAAAGTGATAAAATTTTCTTAATCATCGGGCACCTCCGATTAGTCTGTATCTACTATACACCAAAGAAAAAATCTTTTCAATAAAAGTTTTTCAGGATAAAATTTGCAAACATCATAAAAATGTGCTATAATAACCTTGACGAGGTGATTATATGCCAAACGGATACCGTTGTAAGTACGAAATTGTTACCGCGGACACTAATCTTCCGGGTAAGGTCGTGCTTTACGAAAAACCGGGATGCGAATGCTTTACTAACAAGCATTGGCACAAGAATCTTGAAATTGATTATATCGTAAAGGGCAGAATGTGGACTATGCAGAACAATGTCGACAGAGATATTTCTGACGGCGATTATGTAGTTGTTAATTCTGAGGATGTTCACCAGACCTGCGGTAAAAATCCTGATGAAGAGGTTAAATATCTGGTTGTACTGTTTTCGTACAACTACATTAAAGTATATTTCCCTGACTTTGAAAACTACACTTTAGATGTCAATAAGAACGAACAGGCTAAACAGCGTATAGCTAACCTGCTCAAAGCGATTGTTTTCGAAATGGAAAACAAAGGTGAGTTTTCGGACTTGAAGATTTCCTGCGCTATGAGCCAGATTCTGATGATACTTTTCACAAAGTGCAGGGTGAAGAAGGAAAACATCACTGATAAAGAGCCTACCGATGACCTCGAGTATGCTAAAAAAGCTATCGACTTCATCAAGGAGAATTACAAGGAGAGAATCAGTCTGGACGATATTTCTTCTTATGTCGGTCTGACTCCTACATATTTTTCCCGTTATTTCAGACAGAGCACACGAAAGACATTTAAGAATTACTTGAATCTTGTCCGCCTTGAGAATGCGTTGCTTGATATCCAGAACAACAACGACAGCGAAACCCACGCTGCGCTTTCTAACGGTTTTCCTAGCGTTAAGTCTTTTATCGCAGTGTTTAAGAGTGTATACGGTTGCGCCCCTAGTGAGTATGTGAAGATTTATCACGAGCTTCCGCAGATTTCTGAGATAAGGAAGATTTAGAGCTAATAAAGTTTAATATGAATACATATGAAACAACCCCGCTTCTATTCAGCGGGGTTGTTTTTGTAATTAATTCACTTTAACATAGAATAAGTCGAGCATGAGCTCCATAAGAGTATTCTGGTCAACAATGAACTCAGCATACTCACCTTTTGTGACGGTACCCGGAACATTGACAAATTCGATTTCCTTGTATGAATCAAGGCCTGAAATGGCTGTTGTTGCAAGGTAGGTCATTTTTGCAGGTGTGAGATTTGTGGTTGAGTTATTTTCGACTGTATTGTACAAGTCCAGAACAAGCGACGGGTCACTTTTTACACTGCTGAAAATCTCAGCGATAAACGCAGAGATAAACTGCTTCTGGCGTGACATTCGTGCATTATTTGAATCAAGCTCGTTTATGTCACGAGTGCGGACATAGGCTGTAGCATCGTTGCCATAGAGGGTAACTGTTTCGCCCGGATAAATAGTCCTGTTATAGTAGTCTGAATAAAACTCTGTATCCGATGTAATAGTCACTCCGCCGATAGCATCGGTAGCAAGTCCGATAGCAGGGATGTCGAAGGAGAAGTATGTGTCAAACGGCATTCCGTAGAAAAGTCTTTCTAAGCTAACTAAGGTGTTTTCACAGCTTGTGTGTTTACCATCTCCGTAGGCGTAGGATAGACAAAGCTGCATGTTCTCAGTTCTCAGAAACTCGCCTGAAGTGTTGTACACATTGACATCAACCATCGCATCACGCGAAACGCCGAGTATTGTTACCTTATTGTTGCTGGTGTCAATAACAGCTATGTAGATAGCATCAGCCTGTCCGTTGGCACCTATTATATTCTCGATAGCTTCACCTTTTTTTCCTGTGTCAATACCCATCATAACAACAGTTGCCACCTTCTCGTTAAAAGCATATGTACTACCGTTGTAGGCGATGGTTTTACCGCCATCTGTAACACTTTCGATGTTTTCAACCTCAGGAGCAGGTTCGATTTCAACATCTTCATAGTTGTGCATAGCGGATTCGCCAATTTTATTGAAAACAAAGAGTGTGCCTGCTACGGCTATCACTAACGCAAGTAGGACACAAAGAATAATCAAGAGCACTTTGAGCGCCTTCTTTTTCTTCTTTTTTCTGTGAGGTCTTGCGTAAATATATTCGATAGAGTCGTTGTGTTCACTTGACCGGTGGGAGTCTGAGCTTTTTTTTGAGTGTGATTTTTTGTTTTGTTTTTTTCTTTTAGGCTGAGGTATCACATACTCAATTGATTCTAGCTCGTTTTGATTAGGATTTGAAGTGACGAGCTTTTTGTCGCCTGTGTATTCGAAATCGTTATTCTGTATCTCGCTCATCAACTAAAACCCCCTGTACTAAATATCTGACATTACCTCCGCCGTTCATACAAGTGCTGAGTGTGAGAATACGGTCTTGAGTGTTAAGCGTAATGCCTTCTCTTACATTACAGTAGTACGGACGCTGTAGAAGAGTAGAATCCAGATATTCACTGAAGCTGTTTTCTTCTCTCATATTAAAGGAATTGAGAATATGTCTGTCATCGTACTGGTAAGCGGAGTATATAAGGTATGTGTAGATTTTGTCTTTAGTGAAGACAAACATTGTGTTATTGTTATCAAAAAAGGTCTTGTCATTAAATTTATGAAGTGTGGCAAACATACTTCCGTTGAGCATGTTGTGACCATAGAGCACCGTGACAGGATCGGAAAAATCTTTGGCATTCTGTTTTTCAGAGTAGATAGTACCTGAAAACTGGTAGTTTTTGTAGACATTGTGGGTGAGGTAGAAACTGTCGTTCATACCTTCGCCGCTTTGTGCCACAGGGTAGTCGACATTGGTGTCAGGAATGTAAATCCACGCGTAAATGTCAGGATTAATCTGCATCAACTCGTTAAAGTTTACAAAATCCTGCTCTCCCAGTTCCTCTGTGGTATAAAGGAAACGCTCGGTAGGAGGTTCTGTAACAGCTACGGTTGTCTCGTCGTAGGTAGCAACAGAAGGCTCTGTGGAGTGATATTCCTGAATTTCCTTTGTGGTGTCAAAGAAAAAGTACCACGCAAGGTAGCCTGCGCATAAAAGGAAGGCGAGTATCGCGATGATAAGTACAATTATCCATATAATTTTAGCGGATTTCTTTTTCATAAATATTCCTCGAGAGATTAAATTTCATAAATCAAGATATATAAAAATACATAATAATTATACAACCGCAGAAGTTTTATGTCAATTGATAGAAAAGAAGTCCGCACAAAAAACAAAAGCTCCGCAAAACGGAGCTTTTAGAGATTTCTCTGTGATTATTCTTTGATTTTCTTAACAGCTAAAACTGAAGCTGCTGCTGTCATCATAACTCCAAGTGAGCCAAGTACAACAGCACTGTCGGCTGTCTGTGGTGATGTTGTTGAACCGCTACCGCCTGGCTTGTCAGTTTCAGGCTTAGCAGTAGGGCTGATCTCAGCAAAAGCAGAAACAGTGCCCATAACGAACATCATAATAGCTACAACAGCAATTGTGATAAGCTTTTTCATAATAATTCCTCCAAATATTATAATGTAAGATATTAAACCCATTAATAGATATATTGAGTATATCATAGAGAAAATAAAAAGTAAAGTGATTTTTAACCAAAATTTCGGCTTATTTTTTGGTTAAGTTGTTCGAAAGAATCAGGTTTTTGAGCGTGTTGAGAAAACTCAATGCGGGATTCAAATCCGCAACGGGTCACATATATACAAAAATAAGCTTGAAAATTTGTTACACATTGTTTCATAAATTGCTTTATTTGTAGTGTTATATGTGTTAAAATATATGTGTAAAAAGCAAGGGACTGTCGAAAGCATCTTCTACCAGCGCTCTTGCCAAACGGATTTTTTTATCTGGAGGAATAAGTATGAAAAGAATCATTGCTATTACACTCTCGGTGCTTGTTATGATGTCTGCAGTAGTGTGTTCTTTCAGCGTAAGTGCTGCCAGCAATGCTACAGTTACCTATAGTTTTACAGGTAGCGAGGCATCTAAAGCAGGCTTTGCTGAGGGTACTATCAGCGTCAAGAACAACACATCATCCACAGCTACATACTATCTGTACTGGGCAGATTCGACTAAAGCTCTCGACGGCTACAGACAGATTGCTACTTTGAGTGTAGCTGCTGGTGCTACAGGCACATATAAAATGCTTGACCATACAGCTATCCCGCCAAAGGCTACTCAGCTGATAGCTATTCAGTCAGGTTCTGTGCCATCAAACAAGAATGTGTCAAACGCAGCGGGTGCTTACACTATCCCTGCCTACAAGAAACTTACTGATACAACTACACTTTACACATTCGGTGCTTTTTCTGATCCTCAGATAGCTAACGACAGCTATGGTTCAAGTTCTTACCCGAATGACGAAACCCACTGGGCAAAAGCTCTCGAAACCTTTGCAAAAAGAGATGTTGACTTCCTTGTATCTTCCGGCGATATCGTCAACGACCAGAATGGTAGTCAGACATACGCCGCTGAATATCAGAGATACCAGAAAATCTTAGCCGACTCTTCTTATTGCGGTCCTGTTTATGAAGCAAATGGTAACCACGATGTAGGAACAGTATGGAATAAAAACGGTAATTACTACAATTACAACGATCCTTTTATCAAGGGTACAGGTCTTGATTCTGATATTAATACAATCAAAGCCGGCAAACCTTACTTTGAGATTACAGAACCTGTTACAGGCGACCACTTTATCTTTATGGCGCTTGAGGGTGGATTCTACACAGACAGAGGCACACAGTTCTCCACAGCTCAGCTTGACTGGCTCGAGGGACTTCTCAAGAAGTATAAAAACGATGGTAAAAACATCTTCATCTTAGAGCACGCTAATGTTCAGGGTTGGGGTAGTGGTGACAAACTCACAACTCCTTACTATTATGACCTTGGTCTTAACCGTAACAGTGCTGATGTTAAACGCTTCATTTCTCTTATGGAGACATATAAAGAGTGCGTTATCATCACAGGTCATACTCACTTAGAGCTCGGTGCTCATCTCAACTACTCTGATAATAACGATTCCTCTGCTGTTATGATGCACAACAGTGCTATCGGCGGTGTAAGACTTCTTATTGACGGTGTAATAGAAAGAAAGAATGTTCCTCTTGGTACGAGCGAGGGATATTTGGTTGATGTATATGAAGATTGCATTATCTTCAACGGTGCTAACCTCTATTACAATGAAATTATGCCTGACTGTACATATATCATTCCTTTTGATACATCAGCTAACGGCGAAATTCCAACAGAGGAGCCAACTTCAAAACCAACAGGAACTCAGACTCCTACTTCAAAGCCTACAGAAACAACTGCTCCTACAACACCTACTGATTCAGGTGAAGTTACAGAAGGCTATTATCTCGTAGGTTCATTAAACGGAAAGAAACTCTGGGATGCCGGCACACTCACTGCAGACAGAAAGCTGTATGCTAATCCTGGTGTTTCGGGCGAGTACTTCCTGCCGTGGACATTCTACGGTGGAGATGAGCTCAAGATAGTTCACTTTAACGGCTCGAGTATCGACCAGTGGTTTAACGATGGTGGCGATAACTACAAAATCGGAGCTGGTACAGACAAGGTTGGTGACACCACTATTTTCTTCAGACCGGCAGGAAACACCTCTTGGTCTTATAAATGGTTTACTGTTCAGCCAAGGTCATCAACAGATCCTACAATCCCACCAACTGTTGCTCCGACAACAGCGCCAACAGTGAAACCAACCGAGAAACCAACTGAGAAACCAACTGAGAAACCAACTGAGGAGCCAACACAAAAGCCAACTCAAGAGCCAACACAAAAGCCAACTCAAGAGCCTACAGAAGTACCTACTACACCTAGTTGGTTACTATATGGTGACGTCAACCTCGACGGCATTGTTGCTGTTGTAGATGCAACCTACATTCAGCGTAAAGTTGCTCTTATTGAGGACCTTTATGATGAGCAGATTGTAAACGGCGATGTTGATGCTGATGGTAATATCACGGTGCTTGATGCTACCTTCATTCAGCGTAAGATTGCTAAAATGCTTGACAAATTCCCTGTTGAAGAAACTTCTGCGAAAGCAGTTGCTGTAACAGGAGCTTCCGATGTAGCTACACTTATTGCTACAGCAAAGGCTGACCTTTCAAAGTACTACACATTCTCGTCATACGACCAGTATCAGGCTGTTAAGAAGCTCGTTAAACAGTTGCAGGCTTCAGGAGATACATCACAGACAGCCTATAATAAGCTTAATTCTGCTTACACAGAGCTTACTGAAATATTAGAAGCTTTGAGTGCAAAGATGGTAGACAAAGTAGATGTCTACTTCACTAACAATTGTGGCTGGAGTACAGTCAAGTACTATTGTTGGAATACAGCTACCGGAAACAAAAACAGCGAATGGCCGGGTGCTGATATGAATAAGGCTTATACAAACAGTTATGGTCAGGATGTTTACAAGGTAACTCTTGAACCATCCGTTTATAATAGCATTATTTTCAATAACGGTAGTGGCGGAGGAAGCAACCAGACAGTAGACATCGCTTATGCTACTAATGTTTCCAGTATAGGTTACCAGACAAACGGTAATGATTCAGAGGGTAAGTACTTAGTATCTACCTGGCAGCCGTAAGCTGTACGTTTTAAAATAATAGTTTAGATTAGCATCAAGGCACTCTTGCCTGGTACGAACCTCAAAAAGATTGACTTTTCGGGTCGTTTCGCAAGGGTGCCTTTTTTGTTGAAATTTTCATAACTTTGCTTTATAATATTTTAGAAATATTCAGGTGAGGAAATGAGATTATGCTTGATAATATCAAAAAAATAGTGCGCTCCAGATTTTTTCTCGGTGCTATGGTGATTTTAGTTGAGTTTGTGCTTTTAGTCGCACTCTTTGCTTTTCTGTATGAGGCGTTTGTTGTGCTTGCTGTTATGGCTTGGATATTTTATTTTGTAGTCCTAATATACATACTCAACCGCGATGAGATTCCTGAGAACAAGCTTCCATGGATTATTATCGTGATGGTGCTTCCGATTTTCGGTGCGTTTCTGTTTTTGTTGCTTTCCAGTAACAAAGCAAGTAAAAAGGACTATGCCCGCTACGAAAAATCGGCTAAGAAAATCCGTCCGCATCTTGTTCAGACTAAAAATATTGATAAAATTAAACAGCTTGATATCGATGCCTACGCACAGGCGCGTTACCTTTATGAAGGAGCAAAAGCTCCGCTGTTCGACAAATCAAAGGTGACCTATTACCCACTGGGCGAGGATTTCCTTGAGGCTTTACTCACAGAGCTCAGCAGTGCTAAAAAGTTTATCTTCATGGAATACTTTATTGTTCAGGAAGGAAAGATGTGGAGTGATATCCACAAGGTGCTGAAAGAAAAAGTCAGAGAGGGAGTCGAAATCTTTTTGATGTACGATGACCTTGGATGCATCGCAACTGTGCCTGATGATTTTTATGAACAGCTTAGAAAAGACGGAATCAACTGTGTTCCGTGCAATAAGTTCAGACCGATTTTATCTCATATTCACAACAATCGTGATCACAGAAAAATCACTGTTGTTGACGGCAGAGTGGGATTTACGGGCGGTATCAACCTTGCTGATGAATATATAAACGCTTATGTAAAGCATGGCCACTGGAAAGACACAGCGATAAAAATCGAGGGAGAGGCTGTTAAAAGCCTTTCAGCACTGTTTATCTCTCTATGGAATATGCAGAATGTTCGCCAGCTCGATTGTGATAAGTACCTCTATATAACAAAAGGCGGAGATAATGGTCAGGGTTATGTTATTCCGTTTGGCGATTCTCCAAGTCCGATTGATACCGAGGATATCGGCAAAACAGTTTATATGAATATTCTGGGTTGTGCGAGGGACTATGTTTACATCTGCACACCTTACCTCATTTGTGACAGAGAGCTGCTCAATTGTATGTGTAATGCAGCTCAAAGAGGCGTAGATGTCAGGTTGATTACACCTCACATTCCAGACAAAAAGGCAGTATTTCTGATGACCCGCTCAAACTACAAAAAGCTTATTGACAAAGGGGTTAAGGTGTACGAATACACACCTGGCTTTATCCACGCAAAGAGCTTTGTCTGCGACGATAAATTCGCTGTTTGCGGTACGATAAATCTGGATTACCGCTCGCTTGTGCATCATTTTGAATGTGGTGCGTGGATGTATAACACCGAATGTATAGGTGATATGAAAGCTGATTTTCTTGATACATTAAATAAATCTCAGCTTATTCCAAAGAGAGAAGCCGAGCTTCCGTTTTTTGAGCGACTTTTCG
Organism: Ruminococcus sp.; assembly: GCA_017410265.1. GTDB lineage: Bacteria > Bacillota > Clostridia > Oscillospirales > Acutalibacteraceae > Ruminococcoides. The sequence goes on from JAFQRC010000015.1 coordinate 18,463, forward strand.
CTGAATTAATGAAAGTTTTCTCACCGCTTTTATAATTTTCAGTACAAAAAAGGCACTCTGCATTTTGCGCAGAGTGCCTTGATTTTTATTATCGAAGTTTAATAACCTAAACCAAAAGTGAGTGCCTCAGGGAAGTATACTGCCCAGAACAGCTCGTTATGAGTAGCGTCGTTATCAACAACAGTTTTCATAAGCGAGGATGGATAACCCTTCTTTTCCATCCAGCCCTGCATTGCTACAGCGCTTGGATAGAGCTCCTGCTCGAGCGAATCGTTCTTTGAGTTACCGTTGAAGAAGTAAATACGAGGAAGAGCTGACTCATCAGAGAAGTCGAATTTGCTTAAATATGAATTCCATGTACTTTCGCTATAGAGCAGGAAAGCAGGGGAGATGGCTCCGATGTAGTCAAACTTATCCATATTTTCCATACCGATGTAGAAGGATTCGATACCGCCTGATGATGAACCTGCGATACCGCGGACATCGTTTGTGTTGTAGTTTGCATCAATGTAAGGGATAACCTTATTCACAACAAATTCTGAGTAAGCCTGACCTGTGCCGTTTCTAAATCCGCCGTTGTTGTATGAAGGTACAACATCACCGATATCAGGAGTAAGCTCTGAGTCGCGTTTTGCGTTAGCGTTGTCGATACCGACTACGATGATACCGTCGCCGCCGTTTTGCATATATGAAAGGACTGTTTCATCAACTTCCCATTCGTTTGGAGAAGAATTTTCGTCGTTACCGAAAATATTTTGACCATCTGTCATATAGAGTACAGAGTACTTTTTGGAAGTATCATTTGCATCATAGCCTACAGGAGTCCAGATTGTGATGCGTTTATTGTAGCCTTTGGAATATTCGAGGTTAACCTGTTTTATTGTACCCTCGTTTTCCTGACCGTATGGATACATACCACAGACGAATTTACCGTGTAACGGAGTCATAATAAAGTAGCCTGAATTTGCTACAGTGAGCGGAGTGTCAGTTGTCTGAGCGGTTCCGTTTGAGAAGATAATACGGTTGTACTTTGAGGTATCAGCTTTCATAGAAAAAACAACTTCGCCGTAGGAATTTACGGTGCTCTCTGTCAATTGAGTGCCCGGCCAGGTGGACATAGTTTCACCCGTTTCGTTGTTGTAGATATATGCGTAAACTGTTTTCCAGTTTCTGTTGTTTGAGAAATAGATGTTAATCTCAGGGTTGACCTTTATTGACGGCTCTGTAGGTGTTGTCACATTTTCTTCCTCCTCTACAGGGAATTTGTCAATGATTTTTGCCACATACTGCTGAATAAGTGTAGCGTCTATAACAGAAATATCGTCGTCACCGTTCACATCAGCGGCGAGTGTTGCGCTTTCGTCAAGCTCAGTGATTTTAGCAAGAGTACGCTGAACATCGGTAGCGTCTGTTACGGCTACCTGACCGTCTTTGTTGACATCACCGTATACTACTGATTCAAGAGCGGATACTCCGGTCATCAGTATGGTAAGACACAGTACAAATGCGGTAATAATAGAAAGTGTAATTTTACGCATAATAATACCTCCGTATATTAGTATCTTTGCATATTTTGATTTTATCAAAGCTTAAGCTACAGTTCAAGCATTTTTAGAAATTTTACTTTATTCAATCTTTGTTGACAATATACCGATATTTTTGATATAATTCTATATGTATAATTGGGTTATTATAATTATTTGTATAAATCCGAATTCAGGGTGATTAAATGTCGATTTTTGATAGAAATAAAAGACCTAGACTTAAAAGCGAGAGTTACTACGAAGATGAAAGCGAGAACAGGGTGAAACAATATCTTAAATTTCCTGTTTTTGTCGGTGCAGCACTTGTGCTGGTTGTTCTTATAATAGTTTTTATGTTTATTGTGAATCATAACAACAATGCTTTTGCTATGCTGAATAAAGCGTCGGTTAAGGCTTTTGACTGCGGTAGTTTTCACTACAGAGTTGATGCAGGTATGAACGGCACTTCGTATATGCAGTACGAAGGAGATATGGAGTTTGACCTTAATACTCGGATAATGAATTCCAGCTACCACGCTGTTTACGAAAATTATGAGTACGATGCTGTTGTCTACGGACAAGGAGCAACCGCGTACAGAGGTAATTTCTACAAAGGCAAGTGGAGCGTCGATGACTACTCAGAAAAAATGCTTGACTTCTTTGATTTTTACCGCGACTACCGCAAAGGTGATTTCGATGCGGGTGCAGCGGTCCGTTTTACTGACAGCAACGATGTTTTTAACGCCCAGCAGCTCGGAGAAGCTATGAACGATATATTCTCACAGCTTTCTAAATCGTATAATATGAACACTGTTATGGGTCAGGAAATAAAAGTTGAAAACGGAGAAACAACTGTTACTTTCAAACCACAGATGAAAGAGGTTTTCGATTTAGTGGTGAGCGAAATCGGCTCTGCTTTTTCGGGTGCCGACGCCTATGCTGCGTTTAAAGAAAGCGTTGAAAACAGCGAAGAGAATCTTTTTACAGCTCAATTGACAATGAGCTATACGATTAACAAAGAAGGTTATCTTACTGATTTATCGTTAATTTATACCGTAAACCACAACACATATTTTGTTGTTGCCGAGCTTAGTGAGTTTAGCAATACTCAGGTTGTTATTCCTCAGGATTTCCTGGTGGCTGCTAACATAGGATAAACTTTCGTAATACAGTGAGAGGGGTGAGAGCGTGATGAAAAACTATACTATAGAATATGGCTGTGCCTGCACAATGGGCGTGGTCAGAAAAAACAATGAAGATAATTTTTACTGTGACGGCATTATCAGGCTCGACCCTGACAGCACCGAAGATGTGGCTTTCAAAGGTAAAGTGAAAAGCAAAGATAACACGCTTTTTGCTGTGTTTGACGGAATGGGCGGCGAAGCATGTGGCGAAATCGCTTCGTTTATCGCAGCTTCTAACTGCTGTAGCTTTTGTGAAAGTAAGGAAGAGTACAACGAATATGTTTATGAGCTGAGCGAACTTCTTAATAACCGTATTTTAGAAGAAACTGACGCGAGAATGCTTGTGCTGATGGGTACAACTGCGGCGATGATTCAGTTTTATAAAGATGAGATTTATATTCTCAATGCCGGTGACAGCCCGATATTCAGGCTCACAGATGATAAGCTTTCTAAAATTTCGAAAGACCATGTCGCAAGCGGTTACCCGGGAAAAGCACCGCTGACAAAGTTCTTAGGAACTCCACACAGCGGAGGACTTAATCCATATATCGCCAGAGGGCCGTATAAAGCAGGAGATGTCTATGTGCTCTGCACAGACGGTGTTACCGATATGATAAAAAAGGAAACGCTCGAAGATACTATTCTCAGCATGCTCGATTCAGAATCGCTTGAGTGTATAGCTAAGAAAATCATAGAACTTGCAAAAGAAAACGGCGGAGCCGATAACGCTACTGTTATTTTGTGTAAAATTGTGAAATAATATTTCTAAAGGGAAGTTTAGTTATGGCATATAAAAACGACAGAACTAAAAACAGAAGAAGATACAAGTCGCGCTACCGTAGTGCTCACAGCTATAAGCAAAAACGCTCTTCCTCCCAGACAAGGGCGGCGGTGCTGGTGTCTGTGCTCACTTTCGTTGTGATTGCATCGCTGGTGATAGTTTTCACCTTCGGCGATAGTATATACACAATGCTTGACAATACACTCGACAACATCACTGCCACAGATGTACCTACAGAGCCGTCGACAGAAATTCCTACAAATGCACCGACAGAAGCTCCTACGCAGGCACCAACAGACCCGCCTGTTGAGCAGTCTGATGAGTTTATGGCGTTGCTTGAGAGCAGTTCGATGAAGTTAGAGGACATCAAGGTGGACCAGATGATGTTTGCTCAGGTTGATGAGGAAAACCTCACCTGTACCATCACCTGTTTTGAGAAAGATGAGACAGGTCTTTATGTCAAGCCGTTTGAGCCTCTCAATGGTTTTATCGGAGTTGAAGGTGCTGACACTATGATTACTCCGTATGAAGCTAAAACTCCGATTGGATTATTCAAGATCGAGTACACTTTCGGTACAAGACCCGATCCGGGTACTGAGTTTGAGTACACTCAGTTTACTGACGCAGACTACTGGATTACCGACCCGAATTCGGCTAATTACAACCGTTGGATGTCAACTTATGAGGGTGGAGATTGGAGCAGTTCACAGTGGCTGTTTGAATACACTCGCTCTTATCCGCACGCTATCGTGTTTGACTATAACCGTGACCCTGTTGACCACAGTCAGGGCTGTGCTAAGTTCATTCATGTAAGCTATGAACCTACTAAAAACGGTGGTATCGGTCTTTCAGAAAACGATATCCTCAATCTGCTTTACTGGATAAAACCAAGTGGCAATCCGTATATAAAGATATTTATCTAAATCAAAGTCCGCACTTATGAAAGTGCGGACTTTTTATATACATTACGAATTTTCTTTTTTCCTTTTGAATGGAATCTGTGCGAGTACAATTGCTAAGAACATAACGGCACAGCCTAAGATCTCGATACCTGAGAGTGCTTTATTCATCAGCACCCAACCGCCTAAAGCTGCGAAAACCGACTCTAAGCTCATTAAAATTGAAGCAACTGTCGGGTTGTCGGAATACTTCTGACCGATAATCTGTAGTGTGTAGCCGACACCCGAAGATACAATTCCGAGATAGAGAATGTATTTGAGTGCAAGCATAATGTGTTCCATAGTCGGGCTTTCGAAAATGAACATCAGAACTAGTGACATCACACCACAGGTGAAAAACTGAATTGCTGAAAGTTTTATTCCATCAACTCGGTCGATAAAGCGGTCTACACATAAAATCTGAAGTGAGAAAGATACAGCACAGCAGAGCACGAGTATATCGCCGAGATAAACGCCTGAAAGGCCGTTTGACCCGCACAGCAGATACAGACCAATAACAGCGACAAATACGCTTATCCACACAGAAAGTCCGACTTTTCGCTTGAAGAAGAGCCCGACAATCGGGACGAAGATCACATACAGTGCTGTGATAAAACCACTTCTGGCTGAGATAGCCGCGTCGTCAGGATAAAGCGAGATGCCAAACTGCTGAAGTGACGATGAAATGCACAGAAAGGTTCCGCACAGCACACCCGCTTTGATAAGCAGTTTTCTGTCAGCCTTTGTTTTTTCGAAAACAGGGCGTCCGCTTTTTTTAGAAGTGAAGAGTATCAGCGGGATAAGCGCGACTGATGCTACCAGTGAACGCAGAGCGTTGACAGTGAAGGTGTCGACATACTTGGCCGCCTGTTCCTGAGATACAAACGCGATACCCCACACTAAAGCCGCGGTGAGTAACGCGATGTTTGAGAAAAATTTTCTTTTGTTCATACCGATATTTCCCCCTAAACCTATGAAATGATATAACAAAATGTCGTAAGTGTCAATATCTTGTTATAATAGTGTTGAAAATTGCAATATTTAGTGGTATAATTACTCTGTTTTAGTATAGTAACTTGTAAATATAAACTTTCATGTGATTTTTAGGGAGGCTAAAATGAAGAAATTTTGGACTATCAGTATCATTTTGGTATTAGTTTCTGCTATCATCTTTTCAGGTAGCTTGTTTTACTACATAAGTGAAACAAGGGAAGATGAGGCTACATTTGATCAGCTATCACCGACAGAACCTACAGAAAAAGTTGAGGGAAATAAAACAGGAGGACAAGTACCTGCTGAGTTTCTAGACGGCGGAATTTTCTCTAAAAATTATGAGAAAGCTTATGCCTATATGCAGTCGATGAGCACCGAGCAGATGGTCGGTCAGCTAATAATTGGCACCTGTCCTGCTGATGACAGTGCAAAAAGCCTGATTTCAAAATACGCGCTTTCGGGTTTGTATTTTACAGACGATAATTTCTATTCAATGAGTGTTGACGAAATTAAGTCAGCTATCTCATCATACCAGAGCAGTGCGAAAACACCGATGATTATGAGCGTTGAAGAAGAGGGCGGAGCGGTCACAGCACTGAGCGACTTGGACGCTTTCCCTGACTATGATTTTGCGTCCCCTAGAGATACTTTCGCAGAGGGCGGAATGGATGCTGTAAAAGAAATGGAAACACAAAAAGCTACTATGCTTTCTTCAGTAGGGATAAATCTCAACCTTTCTCCTGTACTTGATATGGCACAGGAATTCACTCAGATTATGTATTCGCGTTCTTTAGGCGGTACTGTACAGGACGCTTCACAGTACGCAAAAGACGCTACTTCAATCAACCAGGGCAAGGGTGTGTCAGTTGCTCTGAAGCACTTCCCGGGTTACGGCACAATTCCTGATACCTATGAACCGGTTGTAGTTGATGACAGAGAAAAATCTATTTTTGAGACAAACGATTTCAAACCGTTTGAAGCGGGTGTTGACGCGGGAGCTCACTGCGTTTTAGTATCAAATGTGTTTGTTGAATCACTCGATTCGAGCTGTATCTCTTCGCTTTCTGAAAACACTCATAAGATACTCAGAAATGATATTGGTTTCACCGGACTCATCATCACCGATAACTTAAATAACGCTGACTACAGCGAGTATGCAAACGGCAAGGATGTTTATGTTCAGGCAGTGCTTGCGGGCAATGATGTGATTATGGTTGATGAAATCGAAGATGCCTATACAGCTATCCTGAATGCCGTAAACGACGGCACAATAAGCAGTGCTACCTTACAGCAGGCTTGTATGAGAGTTCTCGCCTACAAATACACAACAGGATTGCTAAAGTGATTCACCAAAAAACAGCACCGTAGTGGTATACTACGGTGCTTTCTTTATGCCTTTCAGTTTTCAAAAAATTTAAGAATGCTATCTTTATTTGCTGTGATTTTACCCTGAGCGTAGTTAGGTCTTCCGCCACCTTTGCCACAAAAAGCTTCGTTCAGAGCTTTGACTAAATCGCGGACATCGCTAGCAGCACTTGAGATAATGTACGAGAAAGTATCGTTTTCGCTTTCACTGAAGAAAGCAACAATCTGAGCTTCGTTCAGTCTTTCGTTGACCATATTTCTCATATCGTCAAACGACGCACCTTTTGTAAAACCGCATAGGGTAGAGCCGATGAGCTTAATATCAAGGTTAGCTTTGGCAATTTCAGCACTGAGTCTGTTAATCTCAGCTTTCTGAGCGCCGATAGTTTCGTGGTCACGGGTCACAAAATCGAGTACTTTATCACGCGATGCTGAGAGCAGATGCATCATCTCTTTTGAGTCATCGTGGAGCTTAGAGTAATCTTCAAAAGCGTTGATGCCACACACCATAGTCAGTCGCATACCGCCCTTGTACTGAATGAAATCAATGATTTTTATAAGCCCGATTTCACCTGTACGATGAACATGAGGAGCACAGCACGCACAAAGGTCGTAGCCGTCGATGGATACAAGTCGTACACCCTCTTTTAAATCAAGCTTGCTTCTGTAATCCAAGGTATCAAGTGCTGACGCTTCTGGGTAGTAAGCAGTAATTTCTCTGTTTTCGTAAACCGCTTTATTAGCTCTTAGCTCAATTTCTTTGATGTCTTCAGCAGAGAGTAGACCGTTCGGGTCCAAGGTCATCGTTTTATCGCTCATATGAAAGCCTAAATTATCATAGCCGAACATAGAGTGGATAATACCCGAAACAAGGTGCTCGCCTGTGTGTCCTTGCATTCTGGCAAAGCGAGTGTCCCAGTCAAGCTTACATAAAACGGTTTCGCCAATCTCAAAAGCTTTGTTTACCTTGTGGGTGATGATTCCGCTTTTTTCCTGTACATCTATTACTTTAGCGTCATTAATAAAGCCACAGTCTGCCTGTTGTCCACCACCCTCAGGAAAGAAAGCGGTTTTGTCGAGTGTTATAAGATAGCCGTTTTTGCATTCTTCACAGGAAACAACAGTAGCTTCAAATTCCTTTAAATAAGCGTCATTTTCGTAAAGTTTGATTGTCATATATTGCTCCTCTTTATAAAATAATTTTTGGGTGCTAACGCACGCGGGTCGTCGAGGACGCCGACCCCTACATTTGAATATGGTGCGAAAAACTGCCGTGGAAAGCACGGCAGTTTCTTATTATTTGCTGAGTTTTTCTATAAGCATAGCGCGGATAACCTGTGGGTCACCACTGCCCTTGAGTTCTTTCATACAAGCTCCGAAAATAGCCATAAGCGCCTTTTCTTTGCCTGCTTTGTAGTCTTCTACAGCCTGTGGGTTAGACTCAATCGCCTTGTCGATAACCGACTCAATCATAGAGTTGTCGATTTCTACTAAGAATCCCTGTTCATCAACGAACTTTTCAGGGTCAGCGCCGTTTTCAATAACAGCAATGAGAGTTTTCTTAGCAGCGCCACGGTTTAATTTGCCGCTGTCAACAAGCTTGATGAGGAAGGACAAACCTTCTGCTGTGATGCTGAGATCCTTGAGCTTCAATCCTGCTTTTCTGAGAATTCCTGCACAGTCTGTGAGAATCCAGGAAGCCGCATCCTTAGCGTTACAGCCAAGAGCGATAACATCATCGAGAAGCTTTGCTACTGTGTGCTCACTCATGAGCATAGCGATTTCCTTGTCAGAAATGCCTGCCTCAGCGTAAGCTTCAGCTTTTTCATCGAGTGCTACTGGTTTGTTAGCTTTAATCTGTTCGAGCCACTCGTCATCAATAACGATAGGCATTAAGTTAGGGTCAGGGAAGTAGCGATAGTCAGCCTCGGTTTCCTTGTTACGCATAGCAAAGGTCTTGCCTGATACATCGTCGAAACGACGAGTTTCCTGAACTAGCTCCTCTGTACCGAATTCCAGAGCGTCCATATGGCGCTGTGCCTCATAGCGGATAGCTCTATCGATAGCCTCAAATGAGCTCATATTCTTGATTTCGCTACGAACACCGAATTCTTCAGTTCCTTCTTCTCTTACTGAGATATTAACGTCACATCTCATAGCGCCTTCTTCGCACTCTGAGATACCAGTAGACTTGAACATAGACTTGAGCTTTCCGAGATAGGTTACAACCTCTTCAGGTGAGCGGAAATCAGGCTGAGTAACGATTTCGATAAGCGGAACGGAAGTACGGTTGAAGTCAACGAATGATGAGTTACCGCCGTGAACGAGTTTGCCTGCGTCTTCTTCCATGTGAATCTGTTTGATTCTGATATCTCGCTCTCCAGCAGCAGTTTTTACTTTAACTAAACCATTTGTGCAAATAGGGTGGTTGAGCTGAGTAATCTGGTAAGCACAAGGAAGGTCAGGATAATAATAGTTCTTCTTGTCAAATGTTGTGTAGCGGTTGATTTCGCAGTTGAGCATGAGACCTGCTGTAGCGGCAAGCTCAACAACTCTCTTGTTCATAACAGGGAGCATACCCGGCATACCACAGCACGCAGGGCAAACGCAGTCGTTAGGCTCTTGGGGACTTGAATGTCCTCCGCAAGAGCAGAAAATCTTTGATTCAGTATTTAGTTCAACGTGGGTTTCAAGGCCGATAACGAGTTCATATGCCATAATTATTCACCTTTCCTTTCCACGATTTTTGAGAGTGATAAAAGTGTGCTTTCAGCGAAATGGTCACCCAGCAGCTGTACACCACCTGTAGCTAAAGCAGGAGTGCCGATGAGGTTAGGCACGGCTGTGAATACGCTTTCTTCATAAACTTTAGTGAAAGCATCTTTGATATCGTACTGAGCGTACTCGGTTTTAGAACAAGCAGGAATGAGCACAGCAGAATATGTGCTAAAGAGCTCCTTCATAAAATCAGCGACAACTCTTCTGACTTTGAGTGCTTTGTCGTAGCAGTCAGCGTAGCGTGATTTAGACAGAACATCTGAGCCGTAGAGAATAACTGCTTTTGTAAGGAAGTTGAAACCCTCTGTACGGGAGTTTACATAAAGCTCGTCGATGTTTCTATAGTTTTCACTACGGTAGCCGTATTTAACACCATCGTAACGAGATACATTATTGCAGGTTTCAGCACACATCAGAATTTGCCAAGCGGTGTTAGCTTTTGAGAAAATGTCTGTTGAGATTTCTGTCACTTCTACGCCCTGAGCTTTGAGGGACTCAGCGTAGTTGTAGAGTTTTGCTTTAGTAGCATCGTCTGCTAAATCATAAAGCTCTTTAACGATGCAGACTTTAGCTGAATTAACATCAGCGTTTGTGTCGTATAAGTAAGATACGTCAGGAAGCGAAGTGCCGTCCTTTTTATCGTTACCTGCGATAACTGTCATAACTTCAGCTATTGTATCAGCGTCTTTTGCGTATACCCCGAGCTGTTCGCCACTTGCCGCGCAGGAAATGATACCATAGCGCGAAACTGTGCCGTAAGTCGGCTTTAAGAAAGCTACATCTGATAAAGCGGCAGCTCTACGGGTTGAGCCGTTCATATCAACACCTAAAGCGGCTTTGACTTCACCTTTTGCGACAAGTTCAGCGGCTGAGCCCTTTAAGGTTTCGCCGTCTTCAAACTCGTTGTAGTATGAAAACTCGCCGACTAAGTCGAGAGAGAATTCGCCGACATTTGTTTTACCGGAAATTTCGTAGCCGTTTTTTTCTAAACGCTCTACAGCTTCTGCTGAGAAAAGCGGTTTGTAGCCTTCTAAAATATGTGAACCTGCGGTGCTTAAATTGTCTTTAAGAAGAACCATATCGTCAACCGCAATAGTTCCTTTATCGTTAATTTTAGCTCTATAATATTTCATCTTAAACACCTCACTTTACAAGTCGTGGAACGACCCAGCTATCGTCGCTACGCTGTGGAGCAGACTCGAGCAGGCTCTCACGACTAAACGGCTGTTTGCGTTCATCGTCACGAAGAACATTTGTCATTTCCATAACATGAACCATAGACTCAACATTTTCTGTGTCGACATCTTTGAGCGCGTTTTCGCTCTTCTTCATATAGTCAAAAATGCCCTGCATAACAGTTTCTTCTTCGCTATTTAAAGAAAGCTGGTTGAGCTGTTGATCGTTTGAGAAAGTTGAGCGTTTGCCCATAGCGCTTTTAGCTGAAGCTTTAGCAGAACCACGGTGAGCAAGAGCGCTGCCACTGCCTAAAAGATGAACATCTTCAAGCTGCTGGTCTGATACTTCACTTGGTGCGCCGAGCAGTAAGTCCTGAGCGTTACCGTTGAGTGGGAACGCGATAACATCTAAAATCTTCTCTTCGTCTGTAAGGAGCATAACCATACGGTCGATACCCGGAGCCATACCTGCGTGTGGCGGTGCGCCGTACTGGAACGCTGTGTACAGAGCGTTGAAACGCTTTTTGAGCTCAGACTCTTCATAGCCTGCGATTTCGAAAGCTTTCTTCATAATCTCGATGTCGTGGTTTCGAACAGCACCTGATGCAAGCTCGATACCGTTGCAAACGAGGTCGTACTGATAAGCGAGCACTTCTTCAGGGTGCTTGTTGAGGAGTGAATCCATACCGCCCTGTGGCATTGAGAATGGGTTGTGAGTGAAGATTGTTTCGCCTGTTTCTTCGTCTTCTTCAAACATAGGGAAGTCAACTACGAAGCAAAATTCAAAAGCGTCATCTCTGATTAAGTCAAGCTGTGTAGGAGCGGCAAGCCAACTACGAATCATACCTGCTTTTTTCTCTGTATCATTCTTTTTATCATCGCAGATAAAGAAGAGAGTTTCACCCTCTTTTACACCTGAAATTTCAGTGATTTCTTGCTTTTGCTCTTCACTTAAGAACTTAGCGATTGGACCTGCGAACACACCCTCTTTTAAAGTGATGTAGCCAAGACCGCCAAGGCCAACTTCCATTGATGTAGCGTATTTTAGAGAGTCTTCAAAGAACTTCTTTGACTTGCCGACACAGTTAGCAACGATACCACGGACTGGCTTGCCTTTGAATGCAGGGAAAGCGACATTACTAAAGAAATCAGTCAGGTCGCAGATAGTCAGCGGGTTTCTTAAATCAGGTTTATCTGAACCGTATGTCATCATAGCATCAGCGTAGGTGATGCGTCTAAATGGCTTAGGGGTAACCTTTTTATCTGAGAAAGTCTTGAATGTATCATAGATAACATCTTCGCAGATGTCGAGAACTTCTTCCTGTGTAGCAAACGCCATCTCAAAGTCGAGCTGATAGAACTCACCTGGTGAGCGGTCAGCTCTAGCGTCCTCATCTCTGAAGCACGGAGCAACCTGAAAATAGCGGTCGAAGCCTGATACCATAAGTAACTGTTTGAACTGCTGAGGAGCCTGTGGCAAAGCGTAGAACTTGCCCGGGTGCTTTCTAGATGGAACTAAGAAGTCACGCGCACCCTCAGGGGAAGAAGCAGTGAGGATAGGTGTCTGCATATCAAGGAAGTTTTTCTCTTCCATTTTATTACGTAAATGACGGATAATCTTTGAACGCATAACAAGGTTATGATGGTTCTTCGGATTTCTTAAATCAAGATAACGGTATTTAAGACGGATTTCATCCTTAGAAGCTCTGGAGTTAGAAACCTCGAAAGGAAGCATATTTGTGCTTCTGCCGAGTACCTGTAAGGTGTCAGCAACAAGCTCTACTTTACCTGTCGCGATTTTCTCGTTGATTGTTTCCTCGTCACGCTTTTCAACCTTACCTGTGACTGAAATAACAGTCTCGCGGTTGACATTTTCTAGTAATGTTTCGTCGTGAACGACAACCTGAGTGATGCCTGTGTAATCTCTGAGATCTACGAAGATTACGCCACCGTGGTCACGGATAACATCGACCCAACCAGCTAGTGACACAGTAGTGCCGACATGGCTTTCTCGTATGTCGTTACAAAATAGTGTTCTGTACATTATATTTAACCTCCTGTAAGGATTGCTTATTGTTTGATGGGCGGACGACCAATGGTCGCCCCTACATTTGAAACCGCAAAGTTTTCTGAAAAAAAGAAAGTCCCGAGAATAGTATGCCTATTCTCGGGACGAGTTAAACTAAAACCCGCGGTGCCACCCGTATTGATGTCATAAAAACATCCGCTTTTTATAAAGTTGTAGGTAACAAGTGAAGTGTTCCCGTACTTACTACTCACCTTGGTCGCGCTTTCAGTCGGTGACGCGTCCTCCCTGATAGGCTTTCCACAAAAGCCGAGTCTTCACTAGTACATTATAATCGCGAGGGATTGAGTTGTCAACCAATTTTAGTAGGAAAATTATTATAGTCTGTTTACATTTATTTATAGAAAAAGTATAATGAAAATGAAAAGGTGGTGAATTTATGGTATCTAAATCGTTATTGATAACATATAAGGGTATGTTGAATAAGTTAAGTGCAATTTTAATGATTTTTGTTATTGTTATTATGTGTTGCGCTTGTTCGAATTCTGCTTTAGATGTAGTATTGCTTTCTGACAAATATACATATACCACCGATGAAGAGATTGTACTTACAATTGAAAATAATAGTGAAGATCTGGTGTATTATTCCGAACAGATAATATTGCAAGTAGAGATTGATGGAAAATATGTATCTGCCGGAGAGCAGGCGTCGTATTCTGAGGTTTTACTTGGGTTAGAACCTAAATCAAAAAATGAAATGAAAATAAATTTGAAGTATTTGTTTGACTCACTTTCGCCCGGAAAATATAGAATAGGTAAGTTGTATTCAACTTCTGATGAGTTATCGGAAGTTGATAGTGAAATTGCATTTGTAGAGATTGAATTAAAGTAAAAGAAAAACGGCGTACCGATTTGGTGCGCCGTTTAATATTTTAGTCTTCATGATTATCTACTGGAATCTCACCGTGCTCTTTTTCGTATCGAGCGACAGCTCGTTTTAAGTACTGTTCGATTTCTTTATTTGCGGAGCGACCCTCGGATTCAGCGATATAGCGAAATTTTTGGAAGAGTACTCTGTCAACTCTTAATGTATATCTCAAAAATGTATCTTTCATAAAAAGCACCTCAAATTTTGTGATGTTATTATGACATAATTATAGTGAAATTATTGCGTCACAACAAAAATGGTGGTATAATGACGCACAAAAGACGCACAGAGGATAGGGGGGAGCTTTATGAGTAGTTGTACTTTTTTTGGTCACGCGGACTCTTCGTTGGATATATTACCTTACATAGAAGCTTTAGTTTTAGATTTGATTGTTAATAATGGGGTGGATACCTTTTATATAGGAACAGAGGGAAGATATGACACAATGTGCTATAAGATTTTGAGTGATTTGAAATTTCAGTTTCCTGATGTGAAAATATATAGAGTTTTAGCTTATATACCGAAAGATGAACGATTTTCAGAAGATAGTATTTACCCCGAGAATATCGAAACAGTACCGAAAAGATTTGCAATATCGTGGAGAAATAAATGGATGATAGAAAAGAGTGATTATGCAATTACGTATGCAATACGAAAATTTGGTGGAGCATACAAATTTGAAAACTTAGCAATTAAGAAAAAGCTGAATGTTATTAAAATAGCAGAAATGTTGTAAATAAAAACGGCGTACCGATTTGGTACGCCGTTAGTTGTTTAATTAAGGATTGTTTAATACGGACGACCGATGGTCGCCCTTACAAAAAAGGGAGGGCACAGAGACCCTCCCCTACAAATAGATTGAATTTAAAAGATTCGTACGCTCAGCGCTTAGATTTCATCAACAACCTTCTGGATAGCTGCGAGAGCGTCCTCAGGGAGCTTGTCAAAACCGCCCTTAACTGTGTCGCGGGAAGCGATGAAGTTAAGTCTGTCTGTCATTCTAGCCTTGAGCTCTTTTACATACTCAGCGTCGTTTAAGTCAGGAACAAAGCCTTCCCACTCGAAAATTTCGATATCTTCGAAAGGACCCCACTGCTTGAAGTTTGCTTTGCCCTCAACGATAGCTTCGATAACGCCGAGAGTATCCTTTGGCTGAACCTTCTTGCCCATGAAGTCGCCTGTGTTGATGATGTAGCAGTCTACATCCTTCTCAGCAACGAGCTTCTTGAACTTCTCGTAGTCGTTAACGAGTGGGTAAGTTCTGAATGGGTTAGCGTATGGCTCAACAACGAGTGCGTTAGGATCAACACCAGGAGCAAGACGCTCAGCAGAGCTTCTCTTTGTAGCAAGAGTAGCGCCCATAGCAGAAGCAAGGGAAGCACCCTTAAGCTTTACAACCGGTGGGATTGTCGGGTCTTTCATAATCCAGAAGATAGCGTTAACAGGGGATTCAATCTTGTCAACACGGTTTGGTGACCAGAGCTTAGATTTGATAGCTCTACCGTTACCGTTACGGATATCTTCTGTAACGAGAGTGATTTTGCCCTCGTTGTCTAAAGTAGCTGAACAGTTCTGAGCTGTTAAGAGGTACTTGTTGTCAGGACAGCCTGTTGGATAGTCAGCTGTCTTGTCAAAGTAAGTAGGCTCTAAAGCTACTGAAGAACATGTGTCAGAGTTGATGATGAAAGCGTCGTCGTGAAGTACAGTAACTTCGTACTTACCGCCGTGCTTAGCGTGTGTGATAGTTGACTTACCTGAGCCTGAAAGACCGAATACAGAAGCAACATACTTTGAGCCGTCTGAAAGTGTGTACTCTTTCTGACCGCCGTGACATGAAGCATAGCCGTTACGGTTAGCGATAGCCCAAGCGATAGTGAGTGTGCCCTTCTTGTGTTCGCCGAAGTATCTCATACCGAGGATAGCAGCACAGTTAGTTGAAGTGTTGAAGTATGACAGGCACTTGCCGTCACAAAGGTCAGTCTGTGTTGTGCCCTTCCACTGTGGGTCAGAGAAGATGTAGATGTCAGGCTCATTTGAATAGAGCTTTGACTCTTTGTACATCTTGTTGTAGAACTCTGACTGATACTGGAAGTTGAGCATCCATGAGTACATGATGTTTTCTTCGCCCTCTGGAATGAGAAGGTGAGCTCTTGTCATGAATTCAGGGTCAAGGCCGATGTAAACAACAGCGTGGTACATCTTCTTCCAGCGTGTGTCATATACAGCGTCCATAACGATTTTGTCGAGAGCGTCGCAGTTAACGCCCGGCTCGCCTGCGATTCTTCTAGCAGCAGCGTAACGACCTGTGATAGAGCCGTCGTTGAAGAGAAGAACTTTAGCGTCAGCAGGAAGACCGAACTCTTCGCCCTTGTAAACAGGCATATCTGTTACGATTGTGCCCGGTGAATTTTTAGCGAGTTCATACGCCTGTGCGAGTGAAGTAACCATAGTTACGTTGTTGCCGTAGAATGGAGCTTCGATAATAGAACGTGTTTTTGCAAAACCAACTTTATCTTTGCCAATCTCGTCATGTGTGAAAAATGCTTTGGTTGACATAGGTGAATTCCTCCTTGAATTTCAAAATATCCCATATTAATAAACATGAAATTTTACACTTAAATTATCTTAGAAAAGGCAAAAAATGTCAAGATGTATGTTATATAATTAACACATATTTAACAGACATTTTTGGGGCAATTTGACTAAGTTACGATTATTTTTGCCTGTAGCATAAAATTTATCCGCGACAAAAGAAAAAAGCACCTTGCAAAATGATAGTTGCAAAGTGCTTTTGATTTCTTAGTAAACGATGACGTGAGTACCCATAGGAGCTTTGTTGTAGATTTTCTTAACAGCGTTAAGTGGGGTGTTTACACATCCGTGAGAGCCGTTGCCCATATAGGTTGTGCCGCCGTATTCTGAAGCACTACGCCACGAAGCGTCGTGGATGCCACAACCTGAGTATGTAAATGCCATCCAGTAGTTAACAAATGATGACCAAGTAGGGCCGGTGAGTGTAGCAGGAGAGAGCTTCTGATAAATATTATATGCGCCTGTCGGAGTTGAATAATATCCGACATTACCTGTTACGACAGGGGTTTCAACATAAAGCTCGCTGTTTATGTAGTACCACATACGCTGCTGCTTGATACTGATTTCAATGTAGGTGTTACCGATAGTTTTACCGTAAGCCTTGTTGCTGACAGTTTTACTCTGAGCAAGATATGTACCGGATACTTTGTGGTCACCTACATAGGTGTATGGCACAATTCTGAAGTAATACAGCTGGTTTGTGGTAAGTCTTGGTGTGTTGAAGTATGTATTCGTTGTTGTTTTGAGCAGAGTGAAAGGACCTGACTTGCTACTTGAGTACATGATATCGTAACCTTTAGCGTAGGCATTTTTATTCCATACAAAGCTGACGCGTCTCAGCTGAGTTGTACAGGACACAAGTCCCGGAGCAGATAATCCTGCTAAAGTACGCAGGGTTGAGCCACTTGAAAGGAAAGTGATGTCACTGTACATTTCACGATAAGCCTTGACCTGATAGTTGTATGCTCTGCCCTGATTGACATTAGTGTCATCAAATGTGGTAGTTGAGTTGTTTGTGATTGTTTTATAAAGCACGAGTCGACCGTTGGTTGAGGCATCCTGACGATAAATATAGTAGCCATCGGCTTTTGAGTTTTTGTTCCACGAAATCTGAATCAGAGTTGAACTGCGCTTTAAGCTTGGTGTATTTGTAGCGGCAAGCTCAGTGCCTGTTTTCGCAATAACAGCTTCGCTCTGGTAAATCTTGCCGAATTTCACAACAAAGGCGGAAATCTTGAATTCATAAGGAGTTGAGTGTTCGAGTCCTTTGAGAGTAAAAGAAGTGCCTTTGGTGTTGATGAGAGGCTTAAAATCAGTGTGGAGGTCGTTATTTTTGTAGTAAATGCGATATCCGTCAGCACCCTCGACTGCACCCCAGCTGATTTTGAGAGTATTGGTTGTGCCCAGGTCTTTTTTGACGGTAGTAACGCTGTCGACCTTTGACGGATCTACTGTCGGTTCCTGTGTAGGAGCGTCGGTTTCTGCTTGAGTTGGAGCGTCAGTTTCTGCCCCTGTAGGAACTTCGGTTTCGCCCTCGGTTGTGATTACGGTTGGAGCTTCTGTTGCGTCTTCTGCAGGAGCGTCTGTCTGAGTAGTAGGCTCTACAGTGGATTCAGTTTCAGTAGGTTCAACGCCTTGTGTAGCAAAAGCTGTGAAGTTAAGGCTGAAAGCAGCACCCATAATAATAACCAGTGCTAAAACAACGCTAAGTGGTTTTTTGAATTTTGTCATTAGTATCCCTCATTCATGGTTTCTGTTTGATAATATGTCAGTCAATAAATTCTATATGACCGTCTTTTGTCATGCTCTGAATGCGAGCGAGTGATTCGACTCTCACGCCCATATCGCGAACGAGCTTTCCGCCCTCCTGATATGCCTTTTCAATCACGATGCCCGCGCCGACAACCTGAGCTTTAGCGTCTAAAATCAGATTGATAAGTCCGCACAGCGCAGAGCCTTTAGCTAAGAAGTCGTCGATGATGAGCACCTTGTCGTCTGCGTGAAGAAATTCTTTTGAAACGATGATGTCGTAGGTGCGTTTGTGAGTGAATGACTCAACCTTTGATGTATAGACATCGCCTGCGATGTTCACACTCTTTGTCTTCTTAGCGAAAACTACAGGTACATCGAAATACTGCGCTACGATACACGCGATACCGATGCCCGAAGCTTCAATAGTCAGAATTTTTGTGATTTCTTCACCGTCGAAAAGGCGTTTGAATTCCTTACCGACTTCGTTCATAAATTTTACATCAATCTGGTGGTTGACAAAGCTGTCAACTTTCAGAATGTTCCCTTCAAAGACCTTTCCGTCTTTTAAGATTTTTTCTTCAAGAAGTTTCATGTATCCTACCCCTAGCAAAACTTTCTTTATACTAATATATAATTGCTATTATTCTAATGTATGTATTGCGTTTTGAATTGTCAAAAAAGAAAGAAAAATAAAAAAATTTGCAGAAATTTTAAATATTTAAAGAAAGTGTCGAGAAAAATGATTTATATTTCTATATAGGAATTAAAATGAGCATTAGCGGTGATAATCTTATTGTGTTGATTTTATATATAATGTATGAGGAGGATTTTTATGGCACAAAATATTGTGAAATCAGACATCGAGATTGCTCAGTCAGTTGAGATGGCTCATATCAGCGAAATTGCTAAGAAAGCAAAGATTGATGAGAAGTACATCGAGTACTATGGAAGACATAAAGCTAAGATTGATTTATCACTTTTAAACGAGAGTGAAAAAGAAAATGGTAAGCTTATTTTAGTTACTGCTATCACTCCTACTCCTGCGGGTGAGGGCAAGACCACAACTACTATCGGTCTAGCTGACGGTATGAACGCCCTCGGCAAAAATGTTTGTGTTGCTTTGAGAGAGCCGTCACTCGGCCCTGTTTTCGGTGTTAAGGGTGGAGCTGCAGGTGGCGGTTATGCTCAGGTTGTTCCGATGGAGGATATCAACCTTCATTTCACAGGTGACTTCCACGCAATCGGAGCAGCTAACAACCTGCTCGCCGCTATGCTTGATAACCATATTTATCAGGGAAACTCCCTGAATATCGACCCAAGACGAATCACATGGAAGCGTTGTGTCGATATGAACGACAGACAGCTGAGATTTGTGACAGATGGCTTGGGTGGCAGAGTGAACGGTGTGCCTAGAGAAGACGGCTACGATATCACTGTAGCTTCTGAAATTATGGCTGTTCTCTGTCTTGCTAACTCTATCACCGACCTTAAAGATAGACTTTCCCGCATTATCGTTGGTTATACTTACGATGAAAAGCCTGTCACAGCGGGTGACTTAAAGGCAACAGGTGCTATGACAGCATTACTCAAAGATGCTTTAAAGCCGAATTTGGTTCAGACACTTGAGAAAACTCCTGCACTTGTACACGGCGGTCCGTTTGCTAATATCGCTCACGGTTGCAACTCTGTTATTGCAACAAAGATGGCTATGAAGCTTTCTGACTATGCTATCACAGAGGCAGGCTTCGGTGCTGATTTAGGTGCTGAAAAGTTTTTGGATATCAAATGTCGTTATGCTTCTCTTAATCCTTCTGCTGTTGTTATCGTTGCTACTATCCGTGCTCTTAAAATGCACGGCGGTGTGCCAAAAACTGAATTAAACGGCGAGAACTTAGAGGCTCTCAAAAAGGGTGTTCCTAATCTTCTCCGTCATGTTTCAAATATCAAAGATGTTTACAAGCTTCCATCAGTTGTCGCTGTGAACAGATTCCCAACCGACACAGATGCGGAAGTTGAACTCATTATCGATGAGTGCAAGAAGTTAGGCGTAAATGTTGTGCTTTCCAATGTATGGGCTGAAGGCGGTCAAGGTGGTATTGAGCTTGCCAAAGAGGTCATCAGACTTTGCGAGGAAGAGGACAGCTCTAACTTTACTTTCTCTTACGAACTCGATGGCACTATTGAGGACAAAATCGAGTCAGTGGTCCGAAAGGTTTACAGAGGAAACAATGTTCTTTTCTCAAAGCAGGCTAAAAAGCAGATTGCTGACCTTACAAAGAACGGTTTTGATAAAATTCCTGTTTGTATCGCTAAAACTCAGTACAGCTTTTCTGATGACCCGACTAAGCTCGGCGCACCGGTTGACTTCGATATTGAAGTTAAGAATGTGAAGGTTTCTGCGGGCGCAGGCTTTGTGGTAGTGCTGACAGGTGATATCATGACCATGCCGGGACTTCCGAAGGTTCCTGCCGCTGAGAAAATCGATGTTGACGCAAACGGCGTAATTTCAGGCTTGTTCTGATAAAATATATAAATTTTGAGCCACTCTGAAAAGGGTGGCTTTTACTTTATAGTTGTAAATCGCTAAAATGTGTGTTAAAATAAAAAGATAAAATGGGAAATCAGGTGATTTTATGAAGGTAAGGGATATATTGAGCTTAGAGAAGCCGTCGCTTTCTTTCGAGGTTTTTCCTCCGAAAACTCAGGATAGATTCGAAGTTGTCAGCGGTGCGGCTATGGAAATCGCCCAGCTGAAGCCTGACTTTATGAGCGTTACTTACGGCGCGGGCGGTTCAACTGCTAAATACACCGTTGAAATTGCGAAGAGTATTTCTGACAAAGGTGTCACCCCGCTTGCTCATCTGACCTGTGTGTGCTCAACTAAGGAAAGTATTCTGGGTAAACTTTCCCAGATGAAAGAAAACGGCATTGAGAATATTCTTGCTTTGCGCGGAGATATCCCGGAGGGTACTGTGCCGTCGCAGTGGGATTTTCAGTACGCAAGCGAGCTTGTATCTTTTATCAAGGAAAACGGAGATTTCTGCGTTGGCGGTGCATGCTATCCTGAAAAACATGTTGAGTCACTATCTGAAAAAGAGGATTTAGAGCATCTAAAACACAAGGTCGAATGTGGCTGCGATTTTTTAACAACACAGATGTTCTTTGATAACGATTTGTTTTATAAATACTTGCTCAGAGTCAGAAGTGCGGGCATTATGGTGCCTGTGATTCCGGGCATTATGCCTGTGACTAACGGCAGACAAATCGAGCGTAGCTGTAAGCTCTCGGGTGCTGTGCTTCCTGACAGATTCAAGAGAATCGTTGAGCGTTTTTCTGATGACCCAAAGGCTATGGAGCAGGCGGGTATCGCTTACGCTACAGAGCAGATTATCGACTTGTTTGCTAACGGTATCAACGCTGTCCATGTTTATTCAATGAATAAACCACATATAGCACAGAAGATAAAGGAAAACCTGAGCGAAATTTTCAAGTAAAACTACATATAATTACTTTGGGTGAGTGTATGGATAAGGCGGTAAAGACCTTTTTTGCAGATAAGGATAAAGTTAATATCGACAAAGGGTTGGCACTAAGGTTTTTGAGAGTCCGAAAACAAGTCGATGACGACTGTATGGCGCTTATAAACGATGCTTTAGAGGAGTTTGAAAACGCAGTTTCGTATAAAGCGAGCTACCGCTATTTTGATATAAATGTTGAAGGAAACAAAGTTTACTTTGAAGATTATATGACGCTTGAAAGCGAGAAGCTGGCTAAGAATCTCAGTGGTTGTAGGGGAGCCTTTGTGCTCGTTGCGACTACTTCGATTTCAGTCGACAGGATTATTGCAAAGTATATGAACTTGCAAGTCAGTCGCGCAGTGATTTTAGACGCTATCGGCTCAGCATCAATTGAAGCTTTCTGCGATTTATTATGCAAAACTATTCAGGACGAAAACGGGGTTAATTTCAGACCGCGCTTTTCTCCGGGATACGGGGATTTGAATTTATCGTGTCAGGGCTTGGTTTTAGGTGCATGTGATGCATCGCGTAAAATCGGAGTGACTTTGGCTAGTAATAATATGATGATACCGAAAAAAACAGTGTCAGCTATCGCAGGAGTCAGACCAAAAGACGAGGTCTGTGAGAAAGCTTCACGTTGCGAGCTTTGTGACAACGAAAACTGTTTATACAGAGAGTAGGAAAACTATGGATATTTTAAAAAGAATTCAAAACGAAATAGTCTATATAGACGGAGGACTGGGCTCATCGCTTATTAAGATGGGCTTGCCTTCTGGTATGGCTCCTGAAAAGTGGAACATTAAAGAGCCGGAAAATATCATTTCCCTTCATAAAGCGTACATCGACGCAGGGGCACAGATACTCACTACTAACACTTTCGGTGCAAATGAGCTGAAACTCGAGGACGATGAGTATTCTTTAGAGGAGCTTGTGAGCAGTGCTGTTGATAATGCAAAAAAAGCTATACTTGAGAGCTCAAAGGTACAGGGTGAAGATGTCTATGTCGGACTGTCTGTCGGTCCGTGTGGAAAGTTACTCGAGCCACTGGGTGAGCTTAAATTTGAGGACGCTGTGAGTGCTTTTTCAAAGACGATTAAACTCGGCGAAAAAGCGGGAGCTGACCTTATTATAGTCGAAACAATGAGCGATACATATGAGGCAAAGGCGGCTTTACTTGCGGCTAAGGAAAGTTGCAATTTGCCTGTTTTTGTCAGTGTTGCTTATGATGAAAAAGGAAAGCTGATGACAGGTGCTGACCCGAGTGCTGTTATTGCTATGCTTGAAGGTCTTAAAGCTGATGCTATCGGTATCAACTGCGGTTTAGGCCCTCACCAGATGAAAGAAATCGCGAAGACTTATGTAGAGCTTTCATCTATACCTGTTTTTGTCAGCCCGAATGCAGGTATGCCGAAAAGTGTTGACGGTAAAACTGTCTACGATGTAGACGCTCAGGAATTTTCGTGCGTGATGAAAGAAATCGCTGAGCTTGGTGTGCACGGTCTGGGCGGTTGTTGCGGTACAACACCTGAATACATAAAAGCAACAGTTGAAAAAACAAAAGACTTAAAAGCAGAAGAGATAACAAAGAAAAATCGCACTGTAGTGTCATCGTACACTAAGGCGGTTGAGTTTGAAAAAGCTCCGGTTATTGTCGGCGAGCGTATAAATCCTACAGGTAAGAAAAAGCTCAAGGAAGCTTTAAGAGAAAACCGACTTGACTATATTCTGAATGAAGCTGTTTCTCAGCAGGACAAGGGAGCAAAGGTGCTTGATATCAATGTCGGTCTGCCTGAAATCGACGAAGTAAAAATGCTCACTGATACAGTAAAAGCAGTGCAGGCTGTGTCTGATTTACCGCTTCAGCTTGATTCTTCTGACCCTGTAGCACTAGAGCAGGCGATGCGTATATATAACGGCAAGCCGATGATAAATTCCGTCAACGGAAAGCAGAGTAGTATGGACAGCATCTTCCCGCTTGTTAAAAAATACGGCGGTGTTGTTGTCGCACTCACACTTGATGAAAATGGTATTCCGAAAACTGCCGATGAGCGTGTTGCTATCGCAGAAAAGATAATTAGTGAAGCGAAAAAGTACGGCATTGATAAAAAGGATATCGTAGTCGATGCGCTTGCTATGGCGGTAAGCTCTGACAAAAACAGCGCAAAGACTACCATAGAGTCTGTCAGAAAGCTGACAGAAGAAGTAGGTGTGAATACGATTTTAGGTGTGTCGAATATCTCATTCGGTCTGCCGAATCGCGAGATGCTCAATTCGAGTTTTCTCACCTTGTGCTTTGAAAACGGGCTTTCTTCAGCGATTATGAATCCGCTGTCAAATAAGATGATGGAGGCATATTACAGCTTCTGTGCGCTAAAAGGACTTGATGATAATTTTGAGTCATATATTGCGTTTGCAAACGGCGAGGAAGTTGCTGTTTCTAAGGCTGAAAACGCGGGTGATATGACCCTTAGTTACGCTATCGAAAAAGGTTTTTCGCAAAAAGCGTATGATATCGCGCTTTCACTTTTAGGTAGTGAAAATCCGCTTGATATAATAAATCAGAAAATCATTCCTGCGCTCAACACAGTGGGCGAGGGCTTTGAGAAAAACACTGTGTTTTTGCCACAGCTATTGATGAGTGCGGAATCAGCAAAGTCAGCTTTCGACGCGGTGAAAACCGCGATTAAAGAAAGCGGAGAGAAAACTTCTTACAAAGTAGTGCTTGCAACTGTCGAGGGCGATATCCACGACATCGGCAAAAATATCGTCAAGGTACTGCTCGAAAACTACGGCTTTGAGGTCATTGACCTTGGCAGAGATGTAAAGCCTGATGTAGTTTTAAACGCTATTATTGAAAACGATATTACACTTGTCGGACTTTCTGCGCTGATGACAACTACTGTTGTTGCTATGGAAGAAACGATAAAGCTGATAAAAGAAAAAGCGCCACAGTGTAAGGTAGTTGTCGGCGGTGCAGTGCTGACTCAGGAGTACGCTGATATGATAGGTGCTGACCACTACGCAAAGGACGCTATGGAAACCGTGCGTTATGCACAGACACATTTCGGAAAATGATATGAGCGAGCTTAGAGTACTTTTTGAGGACGAATATTTAATCTCTGTCATAAAGCCGTACGGGGTGCTGTCCCAAGGCAACGAAAACACTAAAAGCATAGTTGACGACATCTCCTCTTATCTGACAGAAAAGGGCGAGCGTGGTGAAATTTTCGTTATTCATAGACTGGACAAAACAACAGGCGGAGTGATGGTTTTTGCTAAAACTAAGGAAGCTACCGCGAAAATGAGTGCTATAGTGCAAAATGGTGAGTTTCACAAGGTGTATAACGCTGTGGTATGTGGTGAAATCGAGGAAAAATCGGGTAAACTTTGGGACCTTTTGTATCACGATAAGGGCAGAAACAAAACCTATGTTGTAAAGCGCGAGCGCAAGGGTGTGAAAAAAGCAGGGCTTTCCTATAATGTGCTTAGCGTAAAAGATTTTTCAGGGGCGAAGGTGAGCAAGGTCGAGGTGCAATTACACACGGGCAGGACTCACCAGATACGCGTGCAGTTTGCCTTCCGTAAGCATCCGCTCGTCGGAGATAAAAAATACGGCTGTACAGTTTCGTATAAAAACATCGCGCTTTGGTCAAAAGAGATAAGCTTTATCCACCCGATGAAAAACGAACTCTTAACAGTATCGGCTGAGCCTGAGAGTGAGATATTTGATATTTTTTAACTAAATTGAGCGTCTGAGAATAAACTCGGACGCTTATTTTTTTCTTGACCAGAGCCGAGCGTTATTCTATAATAAGAATAACGCTAATACTTTTATAAAAAGGAGAGATAGTATGAAAAAAGTTAATTGGTGGGTTGTTATTAGCGGCGTCTGCGTCGGTATAGCTTCACTTGTTCTGACACTTTTAGGTAACCCGAAGAATATGGGCTTTTGTATCGCTTGTTTTGAGCGTGATATCGCAGGTGCGCTGTCGCTTCACTCAGCCGCAAAGGTTCAGTACCTCCGCCCTGAGATTATGGGTATTGTACTCGGAGCGTTTATCATCGCGTTGATAACAAAGGAATTCAAGCCAAAAGCAGGTTCATCACCTGCGACCCGTTTTGTTTTGGGTGCAGTTGTTATGATTGGTGCGCTCGCGTTCCTTGGTTGTCCACTGAGAATGGTTATCCGTATCGGTGGTGGCGATGTAAATGCGATGATAGCTCTGCTGGGTTTTGTACTCGGTGTGTTTATCGGTACAATTTTCCTAAAGCGCGGATTTAACCTAAAGCGTGCATATAACGCTCCTCTGGTTGAGGGTTATACTATGCCGACTATTTCGCTTGCTTTGGTTGTAGTCGGACTGATTGCTCCTGTTGCTATCAAGATGAGTGTTGAGGGTCCCGGCTCAATGCACGCACCTTTCCTTATTGCTTTAGCTATTGCTTTAGTTGTCGGTGCACTCGCTCAGAAATCCCGTCTTTGTATGGTCGGCGGTGTGAGAGATGCGATTCTCTTCGGTGATTTCAAGCTTCTCTACGGCTTTGTTGCTATCATTGTGACTATTATTATCGGAAACCTGATTTTAGGTAACTTCAAGCTTTCAATGCTCAGCCAGCCTATCGCTCATAGTAGCACTCTCTGGAATGTACTCGGTATGATGGTTGTCGGCTGGGGCAGTGTACTCTTGGGTGGTTGTCCACTTCGACAGCTTGTGCTAGCGGGTGAGGGCAACGGCGATTGTGCTGTGACTGTTTTTGGTATGATTATCGGTGCGGCTATGTCCCACAATTTCGGTTGGGCAGGTAATCCTGACTCAACAAATGAGCTCGGCGAATACATTGTCGGCGGTATTTCAAATGGCGGTAAAATCGCAGTTATTGTATGTATCGCGATTGTGCTAGTTGTTTCCCTTGTGAACTCTAAAAAGGAGGCTAAAAGTAATGGTTGATGCTAGAGGTTTATTGTGCCCGATGCCTGTCATTATGGTGCAAAAAGAAGTTAAAGCAAACGCTCCTCAGACTTTAGAAGTTTTAGTAGACGATGTTTGTGCTAAGGAAAATGTGACCCGTTTTGGTAAAAGTCAAGGATATAAGGTAGCAGTTTCTGACACAGACGACGGCTACAAGCTCACATTCACAAAATGATTGTCATAACATTTTTTACTCATCACTCTGCACAGACAACACATAAGATGCTCATTAATGCGGGAATAAGCTCAAAGATGGCACCTGTACCGAGAAGTTTGAGTTCTTCGTGCGGAAGTTGTGTTTTTGCAGAAGTTGATGAGATTGATTTTGAGTTACTCGACGAAGACTTTGAAGCTGTCTATAAGGAGGACGGCAGAAAGTACATAAAAATTCACAGTAACGAATAAAGAAAACGCCAGCCTGACGGTTAGATTTGGGCTGGCGTTTTATGTTGTTTTATCATTACTTTCGTCGATGTGTAGTGCATCTCCTCGGCATACTCGCCTTCAAGAGTGCCGCAGGTTCGACATATTCAGGTTCAAAAAATGGGGCCCCCGAAATCTGTGATTTTGGGGAGAGGAGGAGCGACAGTAAGGTCATGCGACTATTTTATAAAAAATCGTCGCAGACCTTTTGGGTCCGCGACGACGTGGTCCGAGTGAGGTGACTTGAACACCTAAGTAATGTACGATTGCCTCGTCTTACCCCCATTGTGGGAATATTGGTGTTTCATCTTCGCTCTCGCTAAAAACGCTTCACTGGAGCGTTTTTACCTTCGAAAAATTCGTTCCAAATTTTTCTCGGTACACTCGCCTTCAAGAGTACCGCAGGTTCGACATGTTTCAGTTCAAAAAAGTAATGGTGCCCTTGCGGACACCACTACTTTTTTTGGTCCGAGTGACAGGAGTCGAACCTGCGGCCTCTTGAACCCCATTCAAGCGCGCTACCAAACTGCGCCACACCCGGAAATTATATTACTAAGCATTATATATCTTAATTGAGGTTTAGTCAATGCTAAAACTTCCTTAAAATACAAGAGCTGTGACTTTTCACATCACATTATTGTTGAACTTTTTGCAACTAATGGTATAATGAAAAGGGAACGAAACGGAGGTTTTGCTATGAAAAAAATTCTTTCATTGCTTTTGTGCTTCGTGATTATTGTGGCGACATTTCCTGTTGCTGTGACTAGCATTACCGCTGGTGCGGCAACTACTCTGTTTTTGGAAGAAGAATACGACGCACAGCTGAGTTGTACTGACGATAAGTTGTACTACTCCTTTTGTGCACCGTACGACGGATACTTTGAGTTTTATTCTGTCAGCGACTTTGACCTTTTTGTTACAGTAACTGACCAAAACGGAAGTTTTATAACAAGTGACGACAACAGCAATCGCGGTGGTGATTTCAAAGCAACCGTATATATGCAAAAGGGCAATGTATACATATTTGAGGTTACGGCTTTTTCTGTTTTTTATGATGGCAGATTTTCTGCGTATATCAAGGAGTCTGCATTCGCTGTTACTAAGCTCGAAGTAAAAAAACTTCCTTTGAAGCTACAGTACGAATACGGCACAATTGTCTACGATATAGACTACTCGGGATTAGAGCTTACAGCCACTATGCAAAACGGAAATACTGCCGATTTCTGCTACGATACAGATAATAAAAACATCAACGGTATTCCGCTTGTGTTCAAGGTGGATTATTTCTCAACATCTGCTGTCGTAGAGATAACCTGCGGTTCGGCAAAGACGAGTTTTGAGCTTGAAATTCTGCCGTCACAAATCAGAAGCATCGAGCTGATTAACCCGCAGACTGTGAATTTATATGAAAACAGCGGTGGTTACTATGATGATAAAAAAAACTACTATCACTATTATTATGAAGCACCGCGGTTTGATGTGATTGTTACCTATGCCGATGGTACTTTAGAATGCACCGATACTACAAAGACAATTAACGGTGAGCAGTTTTATATCTACGACAACCAGTTTACTGACCATTTCACACTTGGCGAAAACACAGCATATGTTGAGCTTATGGGTGCTCAGACAAACTTTACTGTTAAAGTGCTCAAGACACCTGTCACAGCTTGCGATGTGATTAATGCCCCAAAAAAGCAGTATACAATATATGATGAGGACTACATCTCGTTTAATGAGTATACCGACAGGTTCACTTTATATGCACTTGATTTGAGTGGGCTTGAATTCACTTTGGGATTTGAAGACGGTACACAAAAAACCTACACAGACGCTGATGTTGACCTTGAGTCGGATACAATAGACGGCGAAAGATTCTATGTGTTGCCGTGTGAAATAACAGGCGTTGGTACATATCCGGTGACATTCAACTTCAAAGGCTACGATATCAGCTTTTATACAAGAATAGGGGATACAGATACTGTGTTTGGAGATGCTGATGGTGACAGAGATGTTTCTGTGCTTGATGCAGCCGCAATACAGATGCATCTGGTGGGCAAACTCCCCCTCTCAGATACCAAGCTTTGCTTGTGTGACACAGATATCGACGGCGAAGTTTCGGTTTTAGATGCATCAAAAATCCAGATGTTTCTGGCAGGTTTGATTGAAAGTATATAGAGAACAAAAAAAGAGCAGCCCAAACTGCTCTTTTTCTTTGCTTATTATACTGATAATCAGTCGTTGTCAGGGAAGAATTTATCGTGGATAGCTTCCACTGCTAAATCAGCCTCGCGCTTGAAGGCAAGTGTGTCGAGGAGATGTGGAAGCATCGACGAAGGTAAAAAGGCTCCTGTGGAGCGTTTTTAGCGAGAGCGAAGATGAACCTTAATACTCCCACAATGAGGGTAAGACGAGGTAGCCGATAAATAACAAAGGTGCTCAAGTCACCTCACTCGGACCAGAAGAAGGTCAGTCTGTTATGTAGGCTGGCTTTTTTGCTATATAGATATCTCTACCTTTTGTCAAGCGTGCTAAAAAAGTCGTTCACACATTCTATGACCTGAGATTTGAACTCGTCTTCGTAGTAGAAGTGACCGCTTACTTCATAAATGTGTACTGCTGTGTTCTTGTTGTTTTCAAAATACTTTGATGATTTTGTGCTGACAAGCTCGTCTTTTTTACCAAAAAATACATGAGCGGGAATACCCAGATTTTTAGCCTTTGGTCTTGTATCGCGACATAGCTTCAACAGCTCTAAAAAACGCGGGATAGTGGGAATATACTGCCATAGATACGGGGTGAGTTTCACGCTTATATCGTTGTAGGTAGCAAGCTCAACAATATCTTCGTGGTTTAGCTTATTGAAAGAAAACTTTAGAGAGCGTTTTATCATCACAGGTCTAACAAATACTTTGAGCGGTGGATTTAACAGTACCATCGATTTTATCTCTTTGAATTTTTCAGCAAGCTCAAGTGTCAGCAAAGTTCCCAAAGAGTAGCCTATAACAAGTATTTTTGAGTGAGTTTTCGAAAGCTCAGAGAGGTGACTAAGCACCTGAGCTTTCCACCTTTTCATCGAGGTATTTGAAAAGTCAGAAACTTTAGCGCCGTGACCATCAAGCAGGATATTGCATACGGAAACATCAGACGGGATATATGGTAAAATGAAGTCGAAATGGCGAGGTGTGGACATAATTCCGTGCACCATAAATAGGGCGGTGTCAGCGCCTTCTACTATTTTGATGTAGCTTTGATGTGCTTTTTGACTCATAATATCACCCGCCTTGATGTGTGCCTTTATACGATAATTATATAACAGTTATTCTATGAAGTAAAGAAAAAGCCACTCGAAACTGAAGTGAACCCCAAAGTTTAGACAAAATAAAATATTAAATTGATAGTGAATGAGTTCGGTATTGTACCGGACTCATTCCTTTTAGTTTTAAGGAAATTCTTTCGTTGTTGTAGTAATAAATGTATTTGTTTAATTCATC
>JAFQRC010000016.1 GCA_017410265.1 Ruminococcus sp.
AGTCGTCGCCACCATCGTTGAACCACTGATCAAACTTCTCACCGTCAAAGTGTACAACCTTGATTGCATCGCCATCATAGAATGTCCAATCGAGCATGTACTCGCCTTCGTTATTAGGGTTTGCCTTGAGCATTCTGTCTGCTGTAAGTGCTTCTACACCCCAGAGATTCTCACCGTTTAATGTACCAACGAGGTAGTAACCAACTTCTAATTCACCTGTTGTAGGAGCGTCTGTCTCCTCTGTTGTTGGAGCTACTGTTGGCTGGTCGCCTGTTGCAGGAGCGTCTGTAGGAGCGTCTGTTGGACCATCTGTTGGCTGTTCAGTCTTCTGTTTTACAGTGAAATAGATATATGTATAACCCTGTGAACCTGTTGGGTCAAAGCTGATTGTGCATAGACCTGTCTTGCTCTCGTCGCCGATTGAGTAGTTCTTGTCACCTTCAGGGTCGCCGTCGCCTTTAAACCAACGAACAATCTGTGTACCGTCATACTCAACAACCTTGAGCTCATCGCCCATGTAGAATGTCCAGTCAAGTGTATAGATGCCGTCGCCGTCTTCGTCAGCGAGCTTTCTGTCAGCTGTAAACGGTGCATCGCCCCATAGTGACTGACCGTTTAATGTACCAACGAGGTAGTAACCAGGTGTACCGTCAGCTTCTGTAGGTGCATCTGTTGGCTCAGCTGTAGGCTCCTCAGTCGGCTCAGCTGTAGGTTCCTCAGTCGGCTCAGCTGTAGGCTCCTCAGTTGGCTCAGCTGTAGGCTCCTCAGTTGACTCAGCTGTAGGTGCATCAGTTGGAGCATCTGTAGGTGCACCAGTTGGTGCGTCTGTCGGACCGTCTGTTGGGTATTCAGGCTCCCCAAATGTACGGGTTTCACCAATACCGTATGTCATAGCGCTAGCTATCTGAGCTACATACTGCTGGATGAGTGTTGCGTCAAATACACTGATTTTTCCGTCAACATTTACATCTGCTGCTGCAAACTCGATAGAGCCGTCTGCAATCTTATATTCTCCGAGATTAGCAACACTTCTCTGGATAAGAGTAGCGTCAATAACACTAACTCTACCATCGAGATTAACATCGCCGAGAATGTAAGACTGGGTTTCAGCTGAAGTGCTTACGATGCCTACGCTAAACATGGAAACAAGCATAGTCATAGCAATTACCAAGCTGATAATTCTCTTGAATTGTTTCATAAGATTTTCCTCCGTTTCTTAATTCGTGCAACGCACAAGAACACACATTACACTATTGTAACTATTATACTCCTTTCAAAAGCCATATGCAATAATTTCCTCTGATTTTAAGCCTCCGTTTGCATAGAAAAAAGTCCACTTATTTTGTTGATAATGCACAAACAAAATCTCTCCTTTTTGTAAAATAAAATCAAAAAGGACCATCGATTTCGACAGTCCTTTTTAGTGTATTATGGTTTATTCAGATTCTTTTTCTTCCTTAATATCGCGCATTGTCAGGCTGATTCTCTTTTTGTCAACATCGACAGAAAGCACCATAACCTTCACTACATCGCCGACCTTGAGAACTTCACCCGGATGCTTGATAAACCTGTTGCAGATACGGCTGATATGGACAAGTCCATCCTGATGAACACCGATATCAACAAATGCACCGAAGTCAATAACATTTCGAACTGTTCCTGTCAGCACCATACCTGCTTTGAGATCTTCCATAGAAAGCACATCTGTTCGAAGCAGCGGTGGTGGCAACTCCTCTCGAGGGTCACGACCCGGTTTTGAAAGCTCCTTGACGATATCTTCAAGGGTCGGTACACCGACTTCCAGAGTATCAGCAATTTTCTCAACGCCACCTAAACTCTTGACCTTTTCTTCAATATCAGCGATACCGCCGTTTTTGATATCAGCAGCCTTACAGCCACACAGCTCAATCAGCTTTTTAGCAACATCATAGCTCTCAGGGTGAACACCCGTGCTGTCAAGCGGGTTGCGACTTTCAATAACTCTCAAGAAACCTGCACACTGTTCGAAAGCCTTCGGACCAAGTTTAGGAACCTTTTTTAATTCTGCTCGAGAATTAAATTGACCGTTTTCTTCTCTGTAAGTAACGATATTTTCGCACACAGCACTACTTAAACCCGCTACCCTTTTGAGCAGTGACGCAGATGCTGTGTTGAGATCAGCGCCGACATTGTTAACGCATTCTTCGACAATTCCGTCGAGTGCAGAATCAAGCTGTTTAGGAGGCATATCGTGCTGATACTGACCGACACCGATAGCCTTCGGCTCGATTTTGACAAGCTCAGCGAGCGGGTCCTGTAGTCTTCTTGCGATAGAAACAGCACTTCTTAGAGTCAAATCAAACTGCGGAAATTCCTTAGCAGCGAGTTTTGATGCTGAATACACAGACGCTCCTGCTTCGTTGACAACCATATATGAAACTTTTTCATCTACTTCTGAGATAACAGAAGCTGTAAACATCTCAGTTTCCTTAGATGCTGTACCGTTGCCGATAGCGATAATCTCAACCTGGTGCTTTTTGATAAGATTCTTGATAATACGCTTTGACTCATCAACCTTAGCCTGTGAATGGGTAGGATAGATAATTGATGTATCGAGCACCTTACCTGTCGGGTCAACAACGGCTACCTTACAGCCTGTACGATAGCCAGGGTCAAGACCCATAGCCACCTTGCCTTTTACAGGAGGTTGCATAAGAAGCTGTCTTAAGTTAGTAGCAAAAACCTTGATAGCTCCTGCCACCGCCTTGTCAGTAAGTTCATTTCTGATTTCACGCTCAACGGATGGAAAAATCAGTCGTGAATACGCATCCTTGCACGCTTCGTATACTGCATCTGAGCACATGGATGTACCCTTCACCATAAGTGAAGCAATCGAGCGCAGAGGCTTTTCATCCTCAAGCTTGACGCTGACCTTCAAGAAACCCTCTTTCTCTCCTCTGTCAATAGCTAAAACACGGTGAGAAGCTATTTTTGAAACAGCCTCTTCAAACTCGTAGTAGATAGTATAAACGCTTTCTTTTTCTTCATCTGCAGCTTTTGAAACAACTGTAGCGTTGTGGAAACATAAGTTTCTCACACGCTTTCTGATTTCAGCGTTATCAGACACAGTTTCAGCGATGATATCAAGTGCACCCTGAAGAGCTTCTTCAGCGGTATTAACACCCTTTTCTTCGTTGATATACTCGTTCGCCAATAAAAGCGGGTCAGCTTTATTATCCTCCTGAGCTAGAATGAAAAGTGCAAGCGGCTCAAGTCCTTTTTCTTTAGCAACTGAGGCTCTTGTCTTTCTCTTTGGTCTGTACGGACGATAGATATCCTCAACCTCAGACAGAGTAGTTGACTTTTCGAGTGCTGCTACGATTTCGTCTGTCAGCTTTTCCTGTGCTTCAATTAAATCTCTGACCTCCTGCTTTCTCTTGTCGAGATTTCTGAGATACTGGAGTCTGTCAGAAAGCTCTCTGATAAGCTGGTCATCCATACTGCCGTGAGCTTCCTTTCTGTATCGTGCGATAAACGGAATAGTGTTGCCCTCATCAAGTAAATCAATAACATTCTTAGCGTAATCAACCTTGATGTTAAAGTGCTGGGCAAGATTTTGTGCATAATCCATAACAATGTCCTTTCAATGATAATACCCCCATATTATACCACTATATATAAAAATACGCAAACCTTTTTGTAACACAAACAGGCTTTTCGAAATAGTATGTAGTGTAACACAGAAAGGAGGAAAACACATGTGTTCTAACGGCGTTTTCGGCGGCGGTAACTGTTGCTGGATTATCATTCTTCTCGTTATTTTGTGGGCTTGCTGTGGCAATAACAACGGTAACGATTGCGGTTGCGGCACTGGCTGCGGTTGCTAAAGTTTAAATAATCACTAAAGAACAGCCGAGGCGTTCCTCGGCTGTTTTTGCGTGCATAAATAAAAATGTATTGAATTTGGCAGAAAAAACAATTATATTTAAGTTAATCCACTGTGAAAGAAGGCTTGGAATATGAAGAAAGCACTATGTTGTATTCTTGCACTTTTAGTCATTTGTATATCTTCTTTATGTGTTACTTCAGCACAAAGTACAGATGATGCTGTTGTATTCAAAAACATAGAACAACTGAGAAAAACAATAACAGACATCTACAACGATAACTACGATGAGCTGGTAAAAATCGCTCACAAGGTACGAATCTTTGAGTGTGATGACAAGTACATAACCTATTACCCAAACTGCGGTCCGTGTTCTACTGCTTTTCAGAGCATTTTATACGACAATTCTATCATCACCGAAACAACCATCGGTTGCAAACGCGATGACCATATTTTTAATTTCTACAGAACAGCTTTCACAGACAGCGAGGGTGCTGTCAGCTCCATTATCATTGACACTACATATAAGCAGTATGTCACAGCATATTACACCCAATCGGGGCTTAGGTTTGATGATATAGCTAAAGACCTTCCACCGGTACTTGTATACGAATACGGAAACATAGAGGAAATGACAGCCCAGTTGTCGGGTGCTTTGAATTCTATCGACGAAGAGTCTTTTTCTTCAATGTGCAACTCCATTTTTGATAATCAATACTACTATCAGTACATCCCTCAGGATTTTCAGGAGCTTGATTTCAAGCCGACTATGAACTACACTAGTGAATTCTTAGATGCTTTGAGAAACAAAAGCGGTTTTTTTGAGTACAATATTCATCAGACTCTCCTACTCAACAGCACCGAAAACGATTATCAGAAAGAATTCATTTATGACAACAATGGCGTCTACAGGTGCTATATTCCATCCACCGAGGTATCTTCAATTATAACAGGGTTCAACATAATAAGCCCTGAAACCGACTCGGTCTATGGTGCAAAAGATAGTACCGACACGCTCAGACTTATCCCGAATTTCCCCTCATCAAAATCAGAAGATGATGTAAAGCTGATTCATAAAGGCTCACAAACTCCGCTTACACTGAACACACAGGGCATAAAACTTCCGATACTCCTATCTGTGGATTTTCGTGCAGGAGAAAATTCTCCTGCGATTTTCGCTTACACAGTCGGCAGGCAACTATCATACGGTGATGTAAATCTAGATAACACCGTAGACATTATGGATTCTACTTATCTTCAGATGGTATTAGCAAAATGTGAGAACTACACTTTGGATGTATTTTCCAAAGAAAGTGCTAATGTCCTCAAAACAACGAAGCTCAACATAAACAACGCAACCGAAATCAACCGTTATCTGGCAAAATACGATAGTAAATACTGCGGTCAGAATATGTTTTTCAGTAGTGCACTGGAGTTAAGCTGTTCAGAAAGCATGGGATACATCGATGTTGCAGTAAAATAAATATGCAGATAAAAACAGCCGAGGAATGCCTCGGCTGTTTTTGCTATTTAGTATTCTCTTTTGCAGTTCTGCATGATGCAATAAGCATTACTCTCAGAGAGGCACACTTTGAAGAAAGAGTTTTATATTGTTGCTCATCAATGTAGTTAGTTCTATACAACAATTCAAGCCAATATCCTGTTTCACTCGCTTCTTTTAAAGCAATTTCAAGTTTTGATACAAAATCTTTCTTACCTTGTGCATACTGGGCTTCGTGAATATTAGCTCCGATACTTGTTCCGCTTCTTCCGATTTGGTTTGAAATTATAGATTCGTGGTTGGATTTTAAATATTTAACAAGGTTAATAATATCAACGGAAAAATCCAAAGAGAGTTCTGCAAGCTTATTAACTTTCATAGTATCGTCTCCTTTTCTGTGTTAATATATCACAAAAAACAGGATATTTCAATGATGCATCGCCTACGGCGATATGATATTATGCTTTCGCTAATGATGTTGCTCGATTCTCTCGCAATGATGCGATGTTTGCCCCGAACCATTAGGCGAAGCCGACATCATTTGCGTCAGCGGCATCATTAGTGAAACAACAACATTTGCCGAAGGCAAACATCATTCAAAAAGAGCGACCAAAAGTAGTGTAAGAGGGTAAGAAAGACCCAAAGTATGGTGTGCTCTCTGTTATATAAATCGGAATACGTTGATTACATCGGTGTCCCTACTTCGATTAAGTTGCCATCGTTGTCAAGCACCAAATCTATACCAAACAAGTCGTGATAGAATTTTCTCGATTTTTCTATATCTTTAACAACGATCAGAATGTTCTTCAATCTCATATCATTTCTCCGTCAAATTCTTATTTATAGAACAGTATTATATCAGAATTTGTTGTGCTTTTCAATGATGCATCGCCTACGGCGATATGATATTATGCTTTCGCTAATGATGTTGCTCGATTCTCTCGCAATGATGCGATGTTTGCCCCGAACCATTAGGCGAAGCCGACATCATTAGCGTCAGCGGCATCATTAGTGAAACAACAACATTTGCCGAAGGCAAACATCATTCAAAAAGACCACATTTGTCAGTTAGACAAATGTGGTCTTTTTGCTGGCCCGCCCGAAGAGATTTGAACTCCCGTTCTCCGGAATCGGAATCCGTTGCGTTATCCAGCTACGCCACGGGCGGTTTTATATGCTAAATATTATAGCCTAAAGATAAAAATTATTCAACTATTCTGAAAGCTCTGCCCACTTTTCGTAGAGCTTATCAAGCTCACTCTGGTTGTGCTCCAGAGTAGACGTGATTTCAGACAGCTTTTCGTAGTCGCTCATAACACTCTCGTTGTTCATCAAAGTGTGTAGTTCCCCGATTTCTTCCTCGAGCTGGGCGATTCTTTCTTCACACTTGCTAAGCTGAGTTTTACGCTTACGCTCCTCGGATTTGAGCTGTTTTTGGAGCTGATAGTCGTTGATTTTCGGTTTGTTCTCAGACTTCACTTGAGACTCTTTTTCTTCAAGCTGAACACTCTGTGTACGCTCGAGGAAATAATCATAATTTCCGAGATATTCAGAAAATCCGTCTTCGTTCATATACAGCACTCGGGTAGCAAGCTTATTGATAAAATAACGGTCGTGACTGATAACAAGCATCGTTGAGCCGTAACTGAGCAAAGTTTTCTCGAGAGCTTCTCTTGAACTTGTATCAAGGTGGTTAGTCGGCTCGTCTAAAAGCAACAGGTTTCCTTTTTTGAGCATCAGCTTCAAAAGAGATACTCTCGCTCTCTCACCACCGCTCATTTTGGAAAGCTGTTTAAAAACATCGTCGCCTTTGAACATAAAGGAACCTAAGGCTGTACGCACCTGCGTAATATCCATCTTAGGATACGCATCGTACACCTCATCAAGAGCGGTTTTTGACAAATCAAGGTCGTTTTGCATCTGGTCGAAGTAACTCAGATCGACCTTTGCGCCAAAGCGGATAGCTCCGCTATCGCTCTCAAGCTGTGAAGTAAGTAGCTTAAACAGAGTGCTTTTACCGCAACCGTTAGGTCCGATAACAAATACCCTCTCACCCTTTTTGATATGCATAGATAAGTCGCTGAAAACCTTTTTATCTGAAAAGCTTTTGCACAAATCATAGCACATCAGCACATCCTGTCCGCTCTCACGCGCAGGTTCTAAAGAAAACGACAGCGTTTCAAGCTCACTGTCAGGAGCAACAAGTCCTTCTTTTAATTTATCCACCTGATGCTGTTTGCTTCTGGCTGTAACAAGATTTTTCTCTCTGTTCCAGCGCTTTTGCTGTTCAATAATCCCCTCGACGCGTTTTATCTCGCGCATATCGTTGTGATATTTATTGCGGATAGCCTCCTGCTCGTGCTCTTTCTTTTTGATAAAAGTCGAGTAGTTGCCCTCGTAGGTTGTGATTTTGTTGTGTTCGAGTTCAATCGTCTTGTTAGTGACAGCGTCTAAGAAATATCTATCGTGGCTGATGAGAATAATCTCACCTTTGAAATCCCTGAGAAAACTTTCCAGCCACGCGACAGCTTTGATATCAAGATGGTTAGTAGGCTCGTCTAAAAGCAGTAAATTCGCCTGTGAAAGCAAAAGCTTACACAGCGACAGCTTTGACATCTGTCCACCGCTCAGAGTTCCGGTCGGTTTAGATAAGTCTTCTTCAGAAAACCCCAGTCCCATTAGAGCTGAACGCGCTCTGCTTTTATATGTAAGACCACCCTCTCGCTCATAAAGCTCGATAAGCTGAGTCTGGCGGGTAATCGCCAAATCCAGATCGCCCTCGCCATTTTCTATCTTTTGAGAGAGCTTCTCAATTTCGTCGTGCATCTCTTTTAAGTAATCAAAAACACTGAGCACTTCGTCGTAAATACTGCGATTCGGATGAGTGCAAGCGTGCTGTTGCATATAGCCGACACGGGTGTCTTTAGAGATGGAAACCGTACCCGCAACGGGAGAGACCTCGCCGTTTATAATGCGAAAAATAGTAGTTTTACCGACACCGTTTGCGCCGATAAAACCGACCTTGTCTTTAGGCTCGATGTTAAAGCTGACATCGGTGAAAAGATTATGTTCAATATAAGTCATCGTAAGATTGTGAACACTTAATACAGGCACGACCTCACCCCCATTTCAGAATAAGTATATAAAGAAATTAATTACATGGTCCAATGTAACCGCTAAATAAACAGTAAGCGCGAAAGATATCATCATATCCGCGGTTTTTAGCTGAGAAATTTCGAGTATGTTCATACTCCTGACTATCAGAAAAACCACCGCAAAGGGCGCCACGCACTTTATCGCAAAACCAAGTAAAATGTTGTGAATAAAAGTATTTGCTATCGGGTTAGCTTCATAAAACAAACCCGTTTTCAAAAGCATCACCGTGCACACCCAATCAAGCACATTGAGAAAATACACCAGATACAGCTTTTGGCTGAGTTTACGACAGACTAATCTTTCTAACATAAAAACACCTCAAAGGGTAGTCTTCCCTATGAGGCAAAATATATTTATTTCATCGTTATTTTACAATACAGCAAAGAAAAAATCAATATATGAAAGAATTTTTGCAAAAAACTGTTGACAAACCAACCTTACTTATGATATTATAGTCGAGCGTTAGAAATTCGCTGGTGTAGCTCAGTTGGTAGAGCAGCTGATTTGTAATCAGCAGGTCGGGGGTTCGAGTCCGTCCACCAGCTCCAAACAAGCCTACTGTAACGGTAGGCTTTATATGTGGGAGAGTTCCCGAGTGGCCAAAGGGGGCAGACTGTAAATCTGTTGTCAGTGACTTCGGTGGTTCGAATCCACCCTCTCCCACCAAAACAGAAACCGACCAATAGGTCGGTTTTTTGTTTTGTGTGGGAGAGGTGTGCTAAGAGAACTACCGCGTGGTTCGCAAAGGAATCAAAAAGCCGCGATAGGCTTTTTGTATTCCGACTTTCGAGCAGTGCAGATTTTTCGCGTACTGTCCGCTACAGTCGAAAAATCAAACAGCGCAGAATATCCACCTTAGTCAATACAAGACTTTATCGCGCGACTCAATCGAGTCGGTTCTTTGTTTTGATCGAGGGCGGTAAGCAGGAACACCGCGTGGTTCGTAGGAGTAGTCAAAAAGGTGCGTTAACCTTTTTGTGCTACGAATTTCGAGCACGAACAAGATGTCGGGTACCACCCGCAGTGGTCGACATCTTTCGAGCGCAGAATATCCACCCAAGTCAACACAAAGCTTTGTCGCGGGTATGTCTTTTTTCTTTTGGTAGGAGAGGCTGGTAAGTTCAATCTCTGATCAACTCTATTATTCATATCAAAAAATGTAGAATTTTTTGTTTCTTTCTGTTATAATAAATTCATAATCTTTCTTAACAAACGGAGAAATTTATGCTGATTGATTTGACAACGAAAATAACCGCTGACACTATCGCTCTTGCTCTCAAAGACGGCAACAAGGCTCTTATCGGGCACTGGGGCACTCACTTTGATGTTATGGACAAGGAGTTCCCTCTTTCTTATACCTCTCTTATGGGCATCGTTTTCGATGTGTCGGGTGTGCAGGACCGCGATATTGATTGTACTGATATTGATTTAAGCAAAGTGCAAAGCGGTATGTTCGTCGCTTTTTACAGCGGATTTATCGAAAATACGGGATATGCAAGTGAAGGATATTTTTCAAATCACCCACAGCTGTCAAACGAGCTGATAGAGGCACTTATCAAAAAGAAGATTTCTATCATCGGTTTGGATTTTGCGGGAGTACGCAGAGGCAAAGAGCACATTTCTACTGACAGCAACTGTGCCGACAATGGCGTTTTCGTTGTTGAAAACCTGTGCAATCTCAAATCAGTTCTCGATATCAGTGACAGCTTTAAAGCCTACACTTTCCCTATAAGCCTCACAGACGCCACAGGACTTATGTGCCGCGTGGTCGCTGAAATGAAGTAAACTATCAGGAGTAGTATTATGAAAATCACAAAGAAATTATCACTTGTTTTAGTCATCATTTTGCTGATTTTATCCCTCTTTGGCTGTGGTGCAAAAGAAGCTAAAACCCCAGAAGAATTCAAAAGCTTTATGGAGGGCAAAGGCTTTACCGTTGTCGACTCCACGCTGTTTGCTCAGGATATCATTAAAGCAGACACCGTTCTCACCGCTCTGGGTGACAACTACGAAATCGATTATTATGAGCTTTCTACACAAACAGGTGCAAGCTCGCTGTTCGAGCTCAACAAAGAAGCTTTTGAAAACGAAGAGACCGCTGTCAATCTGACCACACATCTCAGCTCGGATAACTTTGACTACTATAGCTTAGTCAGCGACACAGGCTTTCATATGACCGCCCGCGTTGACAACACGGTTGTTTACTGTTACACAGACGCTGAGTATAAAGATGAAATTGTAGAGCTTATCACAGAGCTCGGATACAAATAGTTTTATGGCACCCTTTCGGGTGCCTTTTATTTATATATTACATTTTGATAATCACAAATTCGCTTAATTTGTCAACTGTTATTTTACAAATTTCGAGCATTTCATTTGTTATCACCTTGGTTTTTAATAAATTATCACAAAATTGTAAACTAAAGTTGCGAAAATATCAATGTTTTGTTGCTTGTAATATAAACTTTCTTGGTGTACTATATCATAGTAAGAAGAATATATATAGATGTGGTTTATTTAGGAGGCTATTTATGACAATAGGCGAAAAGATAACTAATCTTAGAAACTCCGCAGGATTGTCCCAAGAAGCACTCGCTGACAAGTTGCAGGTATCGCGTCAGGCGGTTTCCAAATGGGAGATGGACCAGACTCAACCGCAGATTGATAATGTTCTTCAGCTTTGTGAGCTGTTCAACATCTCAACCGACGAACTTCTCTACGACAACATCGTTATCAATCGCTCTAAAAAGGGCGAGCCTGTAAAGAACAAGTATTTCGGCACTGACGGATTCAGAGGCGAAGCTAATGTAAACCTCACCTCGATGCAGGCGTATAAAGTCGGCAGATTCTTAGGTTGGTATTACAGTTCAGAGCTTTCAGGTTGCACAAAACCGGGCTACAAACCGCGCATCGTAATCGGTAAGGACACTCGCCGAAGTAGCTATATGCTTGAATACTCCATCGTTGCGGGCATCACAGCCAGCGGTGCTGATGCATATATGCTCCATGTCACAACTACTCCGTCTATCTCCTATGTGACAAGACAGGATGAATTCGACTGCGGTATTATGATAACCGCTTCGCACAACCCGTTCTACGACAACGGCATCAAGATTATCAACAAATACGGTGAAAAGCTCGATGATGAAACAACAGCTTTAATTGAAGCGTATATCGACTCTAATCTCTCAGTGCTTGGAGTACAGGATAAGGACCTCCCACTTGCTAAAAGAGAGCGTATCGGCAGAATAATTGACCATGTATCAGGTCGAAACCGCTATGTCGGCTACCTCATTTCAGTTGCTTCCAATTCATACAAACACCTTAGAATCGGTCTTGACTGCGCTAACGGCGCTTCGTGGATGATAGCTAAGGCTGTTTTTGATGCACTTGGTGCTCAGACTGTTATCATCGGCGCTCAGCCAGACGGACTGAATGTCAACAACGGCTGTGGCTCAACACACATCGAAAAGCTGTGCGATCTCGTTAAGGAACATCACTTAGATGTCGGCTTTGCGTTTGACGGCGATTGCGACAGATGTATCGCTGTTGATGAAAACGGAAATGTTGTTGACGGCGATGCGATGATGTATATTCTTGCTAACCGCCTTAAAAGTAAAGGCATGCTCAACGACAACACAGTAGTCGCTACTATTATGTCAAACAGCGGTTTCTTTGCATCATTGAATAAAAAAGGCATTGAATGCAAGCAGACAAAGGTCGGTGATCGCTTTGTATACGAAGAGATGCAAAACCATAACTACTCTATCGGCGGTGAACAGTCAGGTCACGTTATTCTTAAAAAATACGCTACTACCGGCGACGGAATACTCACGGCGATTATGATAGCTGAAGAAATGTGCGACAGAAAGCTTTCGTTATCTGCTCTTTTAGAAGGCCTTATGGTTTACCCTCAGCATGTTGTCAATGTCAGAGTAAAAGATAAGTTAGCTGTTATGAACGACTCGGATGTCAAGACAGAGCTAGAGAATGTCGAAAAGCTTATCGACGGGAATGGCAGAGCACTTTTAAGACAAAGCGGCACAGAGCCCGTTATCCGTATTATGATTGAAGCTACCTCACAAGCTCTTTGTGAAGAGTACGCAGATATGATAGCGAAGGTCATCAAAGACAAAGGCCACTGCTCTGAATAATTTTTACTAGACAATGCCCCTCTTGCGTATTATAATTATATTAACAATTGCGTCGGACCCCCGATGCATTCTGAAAGGAAGATTCCAATGAGATTCATAAAAACAAAAACTTACGAAGAATTAAGCAACAAGGCCGCTGACATTATCGCAGCAGTTATCATCAACAAGCCAAACTGCGTTTTAGGTCTTGCTACTGGTTCTTCCCCTGTCGGCACTTACAAAAGACTTATCGAGGACAACAAGTCAGGCAAAATCGACTTTTCTGAAGTTACTTCAGTTAATCTTGATGAGTATGTCGGCTTAGACGGCTCAAACGACCAGAGCTACCGTTACTTCATGAACGACAACCTCTTCAACCATGTAAACATCGACAAGTCTAAAACTTTCGTTCCTAACGGTTGTGCAGATGACCTTAAGGCTGAGGGCGAAGCTTATGACAAGATGATCAAGGATTTAGGCGGTACAGACATTCAGCTTCTAGGTATCGGTTTAGACGGTCACATCGGTTTTAACGAGCCTGACAAATACTTTGTTGGTCCTACTCACGAGGTTGTGCTTGACCAGTCTACAATCGAGGCTAATGCTCGATTCTTTGAGAGCATTGACGATGTTCCGAAAACTGCTATCACAATGGGTATGATGTCCATTATGCAGGCTAAAAAGATTCTCTTAGTCGCTAACGGCGAAGCTAAGAAGGAAATCGTTGAGAAATCCTTCTTCGGTCCTATCGACCCGATGGTTCCTGCTTCTCTCTTACAGTTACACCCTGATGTAACAGTTATCTACAGCGAAAACTAATCTCAAGTATATATAAGTAATCCCACCGATTTCTCGGTGGGATTTTTCATTTATTATTAATCAAACAGAGCAGTTGAGCGCAACGCTTTCTCAGCTTTCAGCGATGGAACAGTAAACGACCAAACGCTGTTATCCTGAGCTTTGAGTTTTACTGCCTCATCACGCAGTAAAACAACAAGTCTTGAATACATAGATTCATCAGTATAGCTCACCTTTTCTATAGCAATATCTGTACCGTTTCGCTCATCAAGAATATTAGCCAGCCTTACGAGATGTTCTATAGCAGGGTCGCCGAGTTCGTCGAGAGCTTCGATATCAACTGTCGACAGCGAGCCTTCAAGATACCTGTTAACGTTATACTCAGCGATAAACTCTTCAACTCCTGATAGCGACAAACCAGCGAACATTAAAACCAAAATAGAGAGCGATAAAGCGATGAGTTTTATCTTTTTAACAAACTGTTTTACTATTATCAGTATGAATACAAGTGCTAAAACGAGCATAAACCAGCTTGAATAAACTCGCTTTGGAGTCAGTCCGTAGCAGTTAATATACATCACCATTTTAGCTACTGCTGTGCTGATAAGTACGAGTGTGAATACTGAAAAAACGACAGACAGTACTTTCAGTAATATAGACGGTTTATTTTCCTTTCGCTTTAAGA
This sequence comes from Ruminococcus sp., assembly GCA_017410265.1. Taxonomy (GTDB): domain Bacteria; phylum Bacillota; class Clostridia; order Oscillospirales; family Acutalibacteraceae; genus Ruminococcoides. The sequence goes on from JAFQRC010000016.1 coordinate 14,139, forward strand.
AAAGAGCTATCACAATCAGGATAATCAGATTTATCACCGACACGGTGCACAGCTGAAAAAAGCCCTCTCTGGCATACTGTGCGTAGCTGAATTCTTTTGGTAAAACTCCCGTAAAGCCCGATACATAGTACTTCCATTGGGATATAAAGAAAACTACATATAAAAACAAAACAGGAAGTGAGGCTGTAAGTAGAGTAATAGCAGGTGCAAAGCGCACAGAATTCATACTCTTTTTACACGACTCGGCTGTCAGGATATTCTCACATTTTTTGTCAACTGATGAAATGTAAATGCTGTATGCATAAGCACCAAACGGCAAAGCTAAAAACAATTTGACAATATGCGACATCAAGTCAAAATTCTTAAAGTTAAACATCTTATCCATCAGGTTGCTGAAATCGCTGTCATACGAAAGTAACGACAAAACAATCAGCGTAGGCACGACAGCTATCAGAATACCACATAAGATTTTGACTATAAACCGTCCGCCTTTGTTTCCTTTTCCCGAGAACATCGACACAAACATATCAGAAAAAGAATAAAATGGCAAAACAAACAACGCTTTCACAAAATCAACCAATATGAAATCCGAAAAGCGAAAACGCTGATTTCCGGACAGTCCGTAAAGATAGTAGCAATAAGCCACCATAGCGTACATAAAAGCAAAGAAATGCATAAATGAACTTGAGGTGAGTATAAGACAGGTAGAAACAACTACTGCCGATACGCCAACGAGCACAGGCATAAATTGAGGCTTTTTACCTTTTACTAAAAGCACTATTGTAGCACCGATATACATCAGTAAGACTACAATAAAAGCACCGAGAGGGTTGTCGTTTATCGGAACGGCAAGCCAGAAGAAATAAGCCAATATAAAGCTCAGCCACGCAAATATATTTTCTCTTAGAGAATATTCGCGTTTTGGTTTTTCAGGTGCTTGTGGCATAAGATAAGGATTTTGCTGTGGTGCGGGCTGAGGATACGGTGTATCTGTCACAACAGGCGCTCCCACTACAGGTGGTCTGTATTCAGGTGGTGTGTAATTAGTCATAATTTCAACCCTCCACAAATTCGATGATGTCCTCAACCTTACAATCCAGAGCTTTACAGATAGCGTCCAAGGTTGAAAAACGGATAGCCTTCGCTTTATTATTTTTCAAAATCGAGAGATTAGCTAGCGTGATACCGACTTTTTCAGAAAGCTCATTTAGCGACATCTTACGCTTTGCCATCATTACATCAAGGTTAACTACAATCATACTATCACCTACACAGTCAGGTCGTTTTCGCCTTTGATAACGGTAGCTTCTTCAATTACATTCTTAACTACTCTGAGGCACAGTCCTAAGAAAAGTGCCAGAAAAGCCATAATAAGCGCTAGCTGAAAATAGACTCCAAGCAGGGCAAAAGCGATACAAAGCAGGATACAACACCACGAAACACCTCTGATGAGTGTAACACTTTTTTCAGAGAACACCTCGCCCTTTCTGATTCTCAGCAACAATGCAATTGAGAGCACATCTGCAAGTGTTACAATCGCCAGAAGAACATAAGCTACTATGTGCACGAACACTCTTCCTCCTTGGGTTATGCTCCCTCTATCGCCGATATTGTCAGGAGTATCAATCAGCATATTTGTGACAGTCGGCATCAGAAAAGCAGCAGTAACACAGCCAACAAGAAAGAGGATAGCTATCGCCAAAGATAAATTATTCGAAAATTTAGTTGATACTTTAAACATAATAACCTCCAAAAGGTAATTTCTATTTTTAAAATACACTACATATTTCCGTTTGTCAATAGCTTTTTATTGTTTTTCGATAAATTGCATACTACAAAAAGCACCTGATAAAATCAGGTGCTCCTTTGCTGTTAGGCTATTTACTTGCGTAGTATGAATAAACAGTATCGATAATTCCCTTAGCGAGTAGTAGTAAAACACTGATAAATAAGCTTGTTGAACCATTCAGGACAAAGCTCAGTACTATCATAATACAACCCGTGATTATCCCTGAATATCCGGAAAAACGCTGGCTCTTCTTCCACGCTTCTTCGCTACTCATACTCCATTTTGTGCGTAAACCAAGAAGAGAATTCATCTTTACCTTAGGCCCAACATTACCGATAATAATAACTACAAAACCCAATAAAAATGCCATTAAGCTAAAAAAATCAATTTGCACGGCCTCTAAATCCTGAAACCCCATAAAGCTTATATACAGTGTGTAATAAGTCATTATGTTGAACATAAAAAGAACTGCTATTCCTATTGTTGTGCAAACTTTGAAGTTATTACTGCCGTGCTGCTCGTTTTTATCAAGACTCTTTGCAATAAGAAAAATCAGTATGCCAACTGCAATAATAACTAAAGGCAGTATAAGCAGTTCGTATTTACTACCCCATCTGTCAACCTCGTTGTTAATTCCAAAGTGCACGGGCACCTCATCCGGCATAAAGAAAAATGCAGTCAGAGTTACTAATAAAGGTAAGCGTGTCAACACTTTGTAAATCGTTTCCTTAGTCTTGGTCATTGTTTTCACCTCTTAGATTCATTATCCACATCAAAGCTTCATCGAGCACAGTCAGATTGAGCTCATAGTAGATAAAATTCTTGTGTTTGGTTTCGTAAATAAGGTCAGCTTTTTTCAGCTTAGAAAGATGATAAGACAACGCCTGTGGTGTCATATCAAGCTCTTTCGCTAAATCGCCAGAGCTAATTTTACCGTTTTTTAGAATCTCGAGCACCCTGCGACGGTTATTATCCGAAAGTGCCGAAAGAATTTCTGAAACTGCCATAGTGATCACCTATTTCAAATTTTCTTTAAATAGATTATATATCGTGATACCCCAAAAGTCAATAGCTATTTCAAAATATTTTTAAATAGTTTCGCATACAAAAAAGCACCCGACGGAATGTCAGGTGCATTGCTCTATTATACTAAGCTTTCTTCTAATAGCTTCATGCCTTTATTGTATGGCTCACTTACCTCTTTATACATATCGTTATAAAACGAGATTGCTGTTTTCTGTCTCTCTTTAGCTATCTCATTACCCCTATCGGTATAAAATCGGTCATATACATTTTCTAGCTTATATCTGTACTCTTGAAAAAACGAAGGTATAACATCATTTTTGCCATCAGACACTTTTCCATTTGGCAACAACGAATACAAGCCTTCGTTGACCTTGCCTTTATAAAGCAGTGTTCTAGCAATACCAATCGTTCCCGTAGCATCTAATTTATCGGCATCAAAGAGAATTTTTGCTTCAATTGATTGGGGCAGATTATTCTGTCTATACCGATGTGTTTGTATACAACTCTTGACTCTTTCAGCAAAAGCCCTACTAAAATCATTATCAATCAAAAAACTGTATGCTTTTTCTCCACCAATCATAGCGTGACACAGTTTTGAATTTTCAAACTGCTCTTTTCTTCCAATATCGTGAAGCAAACAAGCACATATCAATACATCATAGTCAACATCTAGTTCTGTTTCAGCTATATCCAAAGCATTGTACAGCACGCGATAAATATGGTCTTTATCGTGTGCACTATCGCCCATACAAGATAGCATATACTTTTCTAACAATTCAAAAGTTTTTCTATCCACTGTATTACCTCAAACTTATTTATCAAAATTCAATACTACTTTCTTTTTATCCGACTCGAACTTTCTGGTCACAACACCTGAGGAAGCTAACATCTTTTTTGACGCTACTGTTTCCACAGAGTCAGCGTACTTATCGTAAAGATATACAACCTCTTTTATTCCTGACTGTATAATTGCCTTAGCGCATTCGTTACATGGAAAAAGGTCAACGTAAAGCCTTGCTCCTTTTAGTGACTTACCATTTGCGTTCAGTATAGCATTAAGCTCAGCGTGAACAACATATTTATACTTTGTGTCTTCGCCCTGTCGTTCCCACGGGTATACGTCATCAGAACACCCAAACGGAAAACCGTTGTAACCTGTTGAAAGTATAATGTTATTATCGTCTACTATACATGCACCGACCTGAGTGTTGGGGTCTTTACTCCTTTTTCCTGCAAGCAAAGCAACCCCCATAAAATATTCGTCCCAAGATATATAGTCCTTTCTTTTCATAAGGCACCTCAAAACCAGAAAAAATACAAGCTAATCTTATCACAATAAGAGAACATTGTCTACAAATTAAGTTTCATATATGCAAAAAAGCACCCGACAAAAGTCAGGTGCTTTGCTTTTATTTTAAGCTAAATCTGATTAGATAAGCTCGATGATAGCCATTTCAGCAGCGTCGCCACGACGAGGACCGATCTTAGTGATGCGAGTGTAACCGCCGTTTCTGTCAGCATACTTTGGAGCAATCTCTTTGAAAAGCTTTGTAGCTACGTCTTCCTTAGTGATGAAAGCCATAACGTTACGCTTATTAGCGAGAGTCTCTGTCTTAGCTATAGTAATCATTTTCTCTGCCAAAGAAGAAACTTCCTTTGCACGAGTAACTGTAGTTTCGATTTTGCCGTTTTCAAGCAGGAATGTAACAAGCGCTCTGAGCATAGCCATTCTAGCGTCTGTTGCTCTGCCTAATTTTCTTGTACCTGGCATTTTACTTCACTCCTTTACGATTTTGTAAGAGTTATATTTGTAAGATTATTCGTCTTCCTTACGCAGACTGAAACCGAGTGTTGAAAGCTTGTAGATAACCTCTTCAAGTGACTTTCTACCAAGGTTTCTGACCTTCATCATATCCTCTTCAGATTTTGAGATGAGGTCTTCAACAGTGTTGATGCCTGCACGCTTTAAGCAGTTGAATGAACGAACTGAGAGATCGAGCTCTTCGATAGTCATCTCAAGTACCTTCTCCTTGCCCTTGTCGTCCTTTTCAACCATAATCTCTGTGTTGTAGCCTCTGTCTGAGAGGTCAACGAAGAGGTTTAAGTGTGATGTAAGAACCTTAGCAGCAAGAGAAACTGCTTCCTGAGCGTTGATAACGCCGTTTGTCCAGACTGAGAGTGTGAGCTTGTCATAGTCTGTAATCTGGCCTACACGGGTGTTATCTACAGTGTAGTTCACTTTAAGAACAGGTGTGTAGATTGAGTCAACCGGTAAAACACCGATAACATCAGCTGCCATGAGAGCTTTGTTGCGCTCTGCAGGAATGTAGCCTCTGCCCTTGTCTAAAGTGATCTCCATATTTAATTTAGAATCTTCGCCTAAAGTTGCGATGTGGAGGTCAGGGTTAAGAATCTCAACCTCGCTGTCGCACTTGATGCTTTCTGCAGTAACCTCACATGGGCCCTCTGCAGAAATCTCAACAACCTTTGGTCCGTTGCTGTGGAGTTTAGCAACCAGGCTCTTCATATTGAGTACAATCTCAGTGACATCTTCTTTAACGCCAGGGATTGTAGAAAACTCGTGAAGAACGCCGTCAATCTTGATAGATGTAACGGCTACACCTTCGAGAGAAGAAAGGAGCACTCTTCTTAAGCTGTTGCCTAATGTGTTACCAAAGCCTCTCTCAAGCGGCTCAACGACAAATCTGCCGTACTTACCGTCTGCTGATAACTCTTCAGTCTCGATTCTTGGTTTTTCTATCTCTATCATTAGTGAATTCCTCCTATATTCTTTAACAGTAAAATAACTGAAAGTCTTTGCTTGATCTTACGATCATCTGAAGGATTACTTAGAGTACAACTCAACGATGAGAGTTTCATCGACGTCGAGGTCGATTTCGTCACGCTGTGCAACAGCAACTACTTTGCCCTCAAATGCACCCTGTGCAGCTTCGAGATATTTTGGAACAGGTCTGGAAGCGTTAGCCTCCATAACTGCTTTGAACTTTTCGCTTGAACGGCTCTTGTCAGCAATAGCGATAACTTCGCCCGGCTTTGTTAAGTATGATGGGATATCAACTCTCTTGCCGTTTACTAAGAAGTGACCGTGTGTTACAAGCTGTCTAGCTTCTGCGTGTGAAGAAGCCCAACCGAGTCTGTAAACTACGTTATCAAGACGGCTCTCTAAGATAGCGAGTAAAGCCTCACCGGTCTTACCCTCTCTCTTTTCTGCTAAGCCGTAGTACTTTCTGAACTGGCTCTCGAGTACACCGTAGTAACGCTTTGTCATCTGCTTAGCTCTAAGCTGAAGACCGTACTCTGAGCTCTTCTTACGACCCTGACCGTGCTGACCAGGTGCGTAAGCTCTGCGTGCGATTGCGCACTTGTCTGAATAGCATCTCTCGCCTTTTAGAAAGAGCTTTTTGCCCTCTCTACGGCACTGTCTGCATACAGCTCCTGTATATCTAGCCATGTGTTATACCTCCTGAATCTTTAGACACGTCTTCTCTTTGGAGGACGACATCCGTTGTGAGGAATTGGAGTAACGTCTTTGATCATTGTTACTTCAAGACCTGCTGTCTGTAATGCTCTGATAGCTGCCTCACGGCCCTGACCAGGACCCTTAACGAAAACTTCTACTGACTTGAGGCCGTGCTCCATAGCAGCCTTTGCTGCTGTTTCAGCTGCTGACTGAGCAGCGAATGGAGTAGACTTTCTTGAGCCTCTGAAGCCGAGTTCACCGGCACTTGCCCATGAAATCGCATTACCCTGTGTATCAGAAATAGTAACGATTGTGTTGTTAAATGTAGACTGAATATGTGCGCTGCCTTTTTCGATATTCTTTCTCTCACGGCGGCGACGGATAGTCTTCTTACCAGTTTTAACTGCCATTCTTTAGCCCTCCCTTACTTCTTCTTGTTAGCCATTGTCTTACGTGGGCCTTTACGGGTACGAGCGTTTGTCTTAGAACGCTGGCCTCTTACAGGCAGATTCTTTCTGTGACGAAGTCCACGATAGCTGCCGATTTCGATGAGTCTCTTGATATCAAAAGCTACATCTCTTCTGAGGTCACCCTCAACGCGACAGTTATGGTCAATATATTCTCTTAATTTAGAAACATCTTCTTCTGTGAGATCTCTGACACGAGTGTCAGGATTTACACCTGTTGCAGCAATAATGTCTGTTGCAGTCTTTCTACCAATACCGTAGATATATGTGAGACCAATCTCAACTCTCTTATCTCTTGGTAAGTCAACACCTGCTATACGAGCCATTTAATTGCACCTCCATTTAAAATTTAAATCATAATGCCGGGATAATCCCGAGTGTAAATAGTTTTGTGTTATTAGCCCTGACGCTGTTTGTGCTTAGGGTTCTCGCAGATTACCATAATCTTACCTTTTCTCTTGATAACCTTGCACTTTTCACAAATTTTCTTTACTGAAGGTCTGACTTTCATTATTTAATCATTCCTTTCCCTTAGTATAAAAATAATAATTTCTTACTTGGATCTCCAAGTGATTCTGCCTCTTGTCAAATCATACGGAGACATCTCAACGGTTACCTTGTCACCAGGCAGAATACGAATGAAGTTCATTCTGAGTTTGCCTGAGATAACAGCAAGGATTTTGTGTCCGTTAGGAAGCTCAACATTGAACTGAGCGTTAGGCAACGCTTCTGTTACTGTACCCTCAATTTCGATAACGTCTTGTTTAGACATCGTTTCCCTCCAAATAACTTTTCAAAAAACTTTTAATCTGACGGTTAGTTGTGATATCTTTAGCGACTGTTTTCGTCGCTTCAAGATGAATGATATTTTTTTGCTTTGGAGAAAGCACCTTGCGGCGTTTTCCGTCACAAATGAGCACTCTCCTATTTTCTAAAATATCGGTGACTACAAAGTAGCCGCCTTTGTCCCGACCCGCTTTTGCTCTGACTACAGAGCCTAGAACTATATCCATAGGCACCTCTTAGTCAGGCAGGGTCAAAATCATCGGCCCGTCACCTGTGATTGCGATAGTGTGTTCAAAGTGGGCTGAGAGCGAGCCGTCAACGGTCACTACAGTCCATTCGTCATCAAGCACTCTGACCTGATGTGAACCCGCGTTAATCATAGGTTCAATCGCCAGTGTCATACCGGGAATGAGTCGTGCACCCCTGTGAGGTGTGCCGAAATTTGGTACGCTTGGTTCTTCGTGCAGTTTCGCACCTACGCCGTGGCCGACAAAGTCTCGTACCACCGAGTAACTGCGAGCTTCGGTATAACCTTGCACAGCAGCAGATATATCGCCGACGCGATTACCGGCTACCGCCATTTCAATCCCCTTGAAAAGACTTTCTTTAGTGGCATCAAGCAAAGCCTGAGCTTCTTTTGTGATATCGCCACACGCAAAGGTATAAGCATTATCACCGTGATAGCCGTTTAAGTAGGCACCAACATCAATACTGACGATGTCGCCTGCTTTTAGAATAGTCTTTTTGCTCGGTATACCATGGATAACCACATTATTGACAGAAATACACGCTGAAGCTGGGAATCCGCCATAACCGAGGAACGAAGGGGTTGCCCCCTGTTCCTCGATGTATTTACGGACTAATGTATCAATTTCTAAGGTTGACACACCGGGCTGTACAGCCTCACCCGCCAAGCGCAATGCTCTGGCAGATAATTTGCACGCGTCCTGCATCTGTCTTATTTCGCGTGCAGTCTTGATGACTATCATATTAAGCCTCGAGTGCTGCCATTGTGAGAGCTGTTGTTTCTTCGACCTTACCCTGGCCTTCTACAACTGAGAGCTTGCCCTGAGCTTCATAGTAGCCCTTGAGTGGCTCTGTCTCACTGTGGTAGATTTCAAGTCTGTTCTTGATAGTATCAATCTGGTCGTCCTTACGCTGAATAAGGGCGCCTGTGCAATCATCGCAGATACCTTCCACTCTTGGCTTTAAATCAACAAGGTGGTAAGGTCTACCGCATTTCTCACATACGCGGCGTCCGGACAGTCTGGTGATGATAGTATCATCAGATACTTCGATATCGATTACCTTATCGATTACAACACCCATTTCGTCCAGAGCCTCGGCCTGTGGGATGGTTCTTGGGAAACCGTCGAGAATGAAACCATTCTGACAGTCGTCAGCCTGAAGTCTGTCCTTGATGATGCCGATAACGACTTCATCAGGAACAAGCTTTCCTGCGTCCATAAAGGACTTAGCTTTAAGACCCATCTCTGTACCGCTTCTCAGCGCTTCTCTGATAATGTTACCAGTCGAAATCTGGGGAATATTCAAACGTTCACTGATGACAGCAGCTTGTGTGCCTTTACCTGCACCAGGAGCGCCTAAAAGTATAAGATTCATAATCCGTCTCCTTATCACTTATTAGTCAAGGAAGCCCTTGTAGTGACGCATCATCATCTGTGACTCGAGCTGCTTAGCAGTATCAAGAGCAACACCAACGATAATGATTACAGAAGTACCGCCCATTGAAAGACCTGCAAGACCTGTTACACCTGAATAGATGATTGGAATCAATGCGATGAACGCAAGGAACAATGCACCGATGAGTGTGATTCTTGACAAAATCTTAGCAATGAAGTCAGCAGTTGGTCTACCCGGACGAATACCAGGGATAGTACCGTTGTTCTGCTTGAGATTGTTAGACATCTCAATTGGATTATACTGAATTGTTGTGTAGAAGTATGCAAACATCAGAATCAATACGAAGTAAACGATTGAGTAGAGCCAGCCGTCTGTTGAGAAAGCCTTGAAGAAAGACTCCATAAATGAACCAGCCTTAGGTGTCCAGAACATATTGATTGTGCTAGGGATAGAGAGGATTGAAGAAGCGAAGATGATTGGCATTACGCCGCCCAGAGCAACCTTGATTGGAAGGTGTGTGGACTGACCGCCGTACATCTTTCTGCCAACAACTCTCTTAGCATACTGTACAGGGATTCTTCTCTCTGCATCCTGCATAAATGTGATAATCCAGATAACAGCAAGGAAGAGTACAACCCAAAGTGGTACAAGTACATAGAACTTAGCAGCACCCTGAGCGCCCATGTTCCAATACTGAACAAGAATGTTAACAGTATAAGGAAGTCTTGCGATAATACCTGCAAAGAGAAGCATTGAGATACCGTTACCGATACCGAATCTGTTAATCTGCTCGCCCATCCACATCATAAGAGCAGTACCTGCTGTAAAGCACAGGATGATAACGATAGCTGCAAATACCATTGCAAAGCCTTCGTTATAAGTTGTGATTCTTGCACCTGTTGAATCTGTAGAGTTCTTTAGGTAGAAGAAGTAAGCTGTACCCTGGATAAGACCAAGAACTACTGTTACGTAACGAGTAATTGTAGCAATCTTTCTTCTGCCGTCTTCGCCCTCTTTTGAGAGTCTTTCAAGAGCAGGAATAGCAACACATAAGAGCTGCATAATGATGGAACTGTTGATGTATGGGGTGATACCCATAGCAAAAATAGTAGCGTTAGCAAACGCACCACCGGAGAGTGTGTTTAAGTATGATACGAGTGACTGAGAAGCAGCGTTCTCGATATCAGAAAGACCACCCATGAGGTTTGAAAGTGCGTCCATATTGAGGAATGGAACAGGAATTACTGAACCAACTCTGAATAAAATGATGATTAACAGTGTGAATAAAATCTTCTTTCTAAGGTCAGGAATAGACCACGCGTTTCTAATTGTCTTAAACAATTAAACCACCTCAGCCTTTCCGCCAGCAGCCTCGATCTTAGCCTTAGCAGCCTCAGAATAAGCTGAAACCTTAACAGTAAGCTTCTTTGTGAGATTACCATTTGAAAGAATCTTTACGCTGTCAAAAGAATTCTTAACAACGCCTGCTTCAACGAGAGCAGCAATATCAACTACTGCACCATCTTCGAATTTGTTGAGAGTACCAACATTTACTGAAACAACCTTCTTAGCGAAAATGTTGTTAAAGCCACGCTTTGGAATACGTCTCTGTAAAGGCATCTGGCCGCCTTCAAAGCCGACACGCATGCCCTTGCCAGCTCTAGCCTTCTGACCCTTGTGGCCCTTACCGGCTGTTTTACCCTGACCTGAACCGTGTCCTCTACCGATTCTTTTTGCGGACTTCTTTGAGCCCTCAACCGGTGAAAGTTCATGCAACTTCATATTTGCGCACCTCCTTAGTTTTCTTCAACCACTACGAGGTGGATAATTTTTGATACTTTACCCTGTGTAGAAGCGTTATCAGGCTGAACAGTTGTGTCGCCAATCTTCTTGAGTCCGAGGGAATGAGCAGTTGCAACCTGGTCCTTCTTAGAACCGATTAAGCTCTTTACTAACTTAATTTTCATTACTCAAACCTCCTTAAAGTATCTCTTTTACAGACTTGCCGCGGATAGCAGCAACCTGCTCTGCTGTACGCAGTGCGCCTAAGCCCTGGAGGGTAGCACGAACTACGTTGCAAGGATTGTTTGAACGCAGAGCCTTTGTTCTGATATCTTTGATACCAACAGCCTCAACGACTGCACGAACAGGGCCACCTGCGATAACACCGGTACCAGGTGCAGCAGGCTTCATCAAAACTCTGCCTGCGCCAAATTCACCGATGATTTCATGTGGGATTGTTGTACCTTTTAAAGCAACCTTCATGAGGTTTTTCTTAGCGTCCTCGATACCCTTACGGATAGCGTCTGGAACTTCTGATGCTTTACCGATACCGAAACCTACAGTGCCGTTGCCGTCACCAACTACTACAAGTGCTGCGAACTTCATGATACGTCCGCCCTTTACAGTCTTAGATACACGGTTGATAGCAACAACCTTCTCTGTAAGCTCTAATGTAGATGCGTCAATAATTTTAGCCAAAGTTATTCCTCCCCTTCCTTAGAAATTGAGGCCGCCCTCACGGGCGCCTTCGGCCAACGCTTGTACACGGCCGTGATAGATGTTACCGCCTCTGTCAAATACGACATCGACGATTTTCTTTTCTGCTGCGCGCTCTGCGATGAGCTTGCCGACAGCCTTAGCTGCTTCTTTGTTGGAACCGCCTTCAATACCCTTATCGAGTGATGAAGCTGCAACGAGTGTTACACCCTTTACATCGTCGATAATCTGAGCATAGATGTTAGCATTGGAGCGGAAAACACAAAGGCGAGGACACTCGGCTGTGCCGCTTACTTTACCACGAACTCTCTTATGACGGAGAACACGTGCTGCTTTAGAATCTGGTCTACTTACCATTGTTAATTCACTCCTTTAATTACTTCTTACCGGCTTTTCCTTCCTTACGGCGGATATACTCGTCAACATACTTGATACCCTTGCCCTTATATGGCTCCGGTGGACGTTTTTCTCTTATCTCGGCAGCAAACTGACCAACCTTTTGCTTATCAGCGCCGTGGACAATGATTGAGTTTGGACCTGGGACTTCAATTGTGATGTCCTCTGTGTCCTCCATGACAACATTGTGTGAGTAACCTAAGTTCATAACGAGCTGCTTACCCTGCTTCTGAACACGGTAACCTACGCCGTTAACCTGGAGCTCTTTCTTGTAACCCTCAGTAACACCAACCATCATGTTAGCGATGAGTGTACGAGTAAGACCGTGAAGTGAACGGTTCTGCTTTTCGTCGTTAGGACGCTTTACTTCAATAATGCCATCATTGATTTCAACTGCCATGTTAGGGTTGATTTTCTGAGTAAGTGTACCCTTTGGACCCTTAACAGTCATAACGCCGTTTTCGAGTTTAACCTCTACACCAGCGGGAATATTTATAGGTTTTCTTCCAATTCGAGACATTTTCGCACCTCCTCTTACCAAACAAATGCGAGAACTTCGCCGCCTACATTCTCTTTACGAGCCTGACGGTCTGTCATAACGCCCTTTGATGTAGAGATGATAGCGATACCAAGGCCTTTCATAACCTTTGGCATATCCTCAACATTGCTGTAAATACGCAAACCTGGCTTTGATACTCTTCTTAAACCCTGAATTACAGGAGTTTTGCCCTCACCATACTTGAGAACAACCTTGATCATACCCTGTTTGCCGTCTTCTTCAACTGAGAAACTCTTGATATAACCCTCGTCAACGAGAATCTGGCAGATAGCCTTCTTCATGTTTGAACAAGGAATTTCGACTGTGTCGTGTTTAGCTGAATTAGCATTACGGATTCGTGTCAGTAAATCAGCTATTGTATCTGTAATCTGCATGATTTAACCTCCTTAGCTTACCAGCTTGCTTTCTTTACGCCCGGGATTTCGCCTTTATAAGCGAGCTCACGGAAGCAAATACGACATACACCGAACTTACGAAGGTAGGCGTGTGGTCTACCGCAGATCTTACATCTTGAGTATTCTCTTGTAGAGAACTTCTGTTTTCTCTGCTGCTTATTTTTCATAGCAGTTTTTGCCACAACAATCCCTCCTTACTTTGCAAATGGAGCGCCCATAAGTGTTAGTAACTCACGAGCTTCCTCGTCTGTCTTCGCAGTAGTTACAAAACAAATGTCCATACCGCGAACTTTGTCAATCTTATCATAGTCGATTTCCGGGAAAATGAGCTGCTCTTTGAGACCCATAGAGTAGTTACCTCTACCGTCAAAAGAGTTAGCGTTGATACCACGGAAGTCACGAACTCTAGGGAGAGCAATATTAAAGAGTCTGTCTAAGAACTCGTACATTCTCTCGCCTCTGAGTGTAACCTTAGCGCCGATTGGCATACCCTCTCTAAGCTTGAAGTTAGCAACTGACTTTCTAGCCTTACAGATAAGTGCCTTCTGGCCTGTAATCTGACCGAGGTCAGAAACGATTGCATCCATAGCTTTTGGGTTGTCCTTAACTTCGCCTGCGCCAACATTAATAACGATTTTATCGAGCTTCGGAATCTGCATAACGCTCTTGTAGGAGAATTTCTTCATAAGAGCAGGTGCAACTTCTTTAGCATAGAATTCCTTAAGTCTAGCCATTTCTTATATCCTCCTTAGATTTCTTCGCCGCACTTTTTGCAAACGCGACCCTTTGTGCCATCTTCGTAGAGCTTATGACCTACTCTTGTTGGCTTCTTGCAGCGTGGGCAAACGATCTGTACTTTAGAAGCGTACATAGCGCCCTCTGCCTGAATGATTCCGCCAGGCTCACCCATTCTTCTAGGCTTAACATGCTTTTTAACCATGTTTACCTTCTCAACAATGACTTTGCCTTCTTTAGGGCTAACTGCGAGGACTGCGCCCTGCTTGCCCTTGTCTTTACCGCTTAATACTACAACGGTGTCACCAGTTTTAACATGAACTTTATTCATTTTATGACACCTCCATTAAATTACTTCCGGAGCGAGAGAAAGAATCTTCATGTAGTCTTTGTCACGAAGCTCTCTTGCAACCGGTCCGAAGATACGAGTACCCTTAGGGTTTTTATCTTCCTTAATGATAACTGCTGCGTTTTCATCGAAGCGGATGTAAGTGCCGTCTTCACGTCTAACGCCCTTTGCAGAACGTACAACAACTGCTCTTACAACGTCGCCCTTCTTAACAACGCCGCCTGGTGCTGCTTTCTTTACAGAAGCAACTATTACATCGCCAATATTGGCATATCTTCTCCTGGTACCGCCAAGAACACGAATGCACATAAGTTCTTTTGCGCCGGTGTTGTCGGCTACCTTGAGATAAGTCTGCTGTTGAATCACAGTAAGTTCCTCCTTTTTCTCAAGCCAAAATTACTTAGCTTTCTCAATAATCTCGACGAGTCTCCATCTCTTATCCTTAGAAAGAGGACGAGTCTCCATAATCTTAACGCGATCGCCGATTCCAGCCTCATTGTTTTCGTCGTGAGCCTTGAATTTAACGGTACGCTTAACAATTTTATTATACAGTGGGTGTCTTACACTGTCCTCGATAGCAACAACGATTGTCTTGTCCATTTTGTCGGAAACAACCTTGCCTATCAGAGTTTTTCTCATATTTCTTTCGCTCATATCTGCGTCCTCCTCCCTTATGCTTCTGTATCACTGAGTTCACGGATCACTGTTGAAACGCGAGCGATGTCTCTCTTGACAGCTGTGATACGCATTGGGTTTTCGAGCTGGTTAATAGCAAGCTGGAAACGAAGGTTGAAAAGCTCTTCCTTGAGGTCCTTAAGCTTAATCTCGAGCTCTGCTACAGATAATTCTCTGAGTTCTGATGCTTTCATTATGCTTTAACCTCCTCTTCCTTCTTGATGAACTTGCACTTGATTGGCAGTTTAGCAGCTGCAAGACGCATAGCTTCTCTAGCAGTAGCCTCGTCTACGCCGCCGAGCTCAAACATAACTCTGTCTGGCTTTACAACAGCTACCCAGTACTCTGGTGAACCTTTACCTGAACCCATTCGAGTTTCAGCAGGCTTAGCTGTGATTGGCTTATCAGGGAAAATTTTGATCCATACTTTACCGAATCTCTTGCAGTAACGTGTCATAGCGATACGGGCTGCTTCGATCTGGTTAGATGTGATCCATGCTGGCTCTAATGCCTGGAGGCCGAAATCACCGTAAGTAACTTTGTTACCGCGGTATGCTCTACCAGTCATACGACCTCTGTGTACTCTTCTGTACTTAACGCGCTTTGGTAACAGCATTATTTATTGCCTCCTTCTCTGCGTGGTCTACGTCTATTGTTAGGTCTGGTGTTCTGAGTTTCGTGAAGAACCTCACCTCTGTAGAGCCATACCTTAACACCGATTTTACCGTAAGTTGTGTTAGCCTCAGCAAAACCGTAGTCGATGTCTGCTCTTAATGTCTGAAGTGGGATTGTACCTTCGTGATACTGCTCACCTCTAGCGATTTCTGCACCGCCAAGACGACCTGAACACTGTGTTTTGATACCTTTTGCACCAAATCTCATAGCTCTTCCGATAGCCTGCTTCATAGCACGTCTAAAAGAGATTCTCTTCTCAAGCTGAGTAGCAATGCTCTCTGCAACGAGCTGAGCGTTGAGGTCTGGCTGCTTAACTTCTACAATATTGATTACGACTGGCTTATTAAGCATCTTTTCACACTGAAGTCTGAGCTTCTCGATCTCTGCGCCGCCCTTACCGATAATCATACCAGGCTTTGCACAGTGAATGTGAATTCTAACTTTTTTGCCGTCACGTTCAATCTCAATCTTTGGGATACCTGCACCGTAAAGCTGTGCTTTGAGTGTCTTACGAAGGTTGTAGTCCTCAACGAGTGTATCGCCGAAGTCCTTTTTGTTAGCAAACCAACGTGAATCCCAGTCTTTGATGATACCTACACGGAGACCGTGTGGATTAACTTTCTGACCCATATACTCTTACCTCCTTATTCTCTTTCCTTGAGCACGAGTGTGATATGAGAAGTTTTCTTGTTGATTCTGAAAGCTCTTCCCTGTGCTCTTGGACGGATTCTCTTGAGTGTAGGGCCCTGACTTACGCTGCAAGAAGCAACGTAAAGACTTGCCACATCCATATCGTGGTTATTCTCAGCATTTGCCACAGCTGACTTAAGCAGCTTTAAAAGCGGCTCACAAGCGGCCTTAGGTGTCTGCTCAAGAATAGCCTTAGCAAGCTTAACATCTTTGCCACGGATTAAGTCCAGGACAATAGAAACCTTGCGAGGTGCGATACGGACATAATTTAAATATGCCTTTGATTCCATTGCATTTCTCTCCTTTTAGCCTTATCTTGAAGTCTTAGCGCCG
The DNA here is from genome assembly GCA_017410265.1 of Ruminococcus sp. Classification (GTDB taxonomy): domain Bacteria; phylum Bacillota; class Clostridia; order Oscillospirales; family Acutalibacteraceae; genus Ruminococcoides. Next base: position 30,638 of record JAFQRC010000016.1, read on the forward strand.
GCATGGCCTCTGAATGTTCTTGTTGGAGCAAACTCACCGAGCTTGTGACCAACCATATCTTCAGTAACATAAACCGGAACATGCTTTCTGCCGTCATGAACGGCAAATGTGTGACCTACGAATTCTGGGAAGATAGTAGAACTTCTTGACCATGTCTTCAAAATTCTCTTCTCACCCGAAGCGTTCATTTCCTGAACTCTCTTGTACAGCTGAGGCTGAACAAAAGGTCCTTTTTTAGTACTTCTACTCATATATAAGTTCCTTCCTTTCTGCCTTACTTGCTGTTTCTACGCTTAACGATTAACTTATCGGAAGCTTTGTGTGTTTTTCTGGTCTTGTAACCGAGGGCTGGTTTACCCCAAGGTGTTACAGGGCCCGGGCGACCTACTGGAGATTTACCCTCACCACCACCGTGTGGGTGGTCGCATGGGTTCATTACAGAACCTCTGACAGTTGGTCTGATACCCATATTTCTCTTTCTGCCGGCTTTACCGATCTTTACATTTTCGTGGTCTGTGTTACCAACCTGACCGATAGTAGCCATACAGTTTTCCGGTACATTTCTAAGCTCGCCTGATGGGAGTCTTAAAAGTGCCATGCCGTTCTCTTTAGCCATAAGCTGAGCCATGTTACCAGCAGCACGTGCAAGCTGTGCGCCTCTGCCTGGGTAAAGCTCAACATTGTGGATAAATGTACCTGTTGGGATAGCTGTGAGCGGAAGTGCGTTACCAGGCTTGATATCAGCGTCTTTACCGGCTGTAACTTTGTCGCCAACCTTAAGACCCTGTGGAGCGATGATATATGCCTTCTCGCCGTCTGTGTACTCAACAAGTGCGATGAATGCTGAACGGTTTGGATCGTATTCGAGTGTGAGAACTGTACCCTCAACATCGAACTTCTGTCTCTTGAAATCGATTACACGATACTTTCTTCTGTTACCGCCGCCTCTGTGACGAACTGTGATACGGCCGTAGCTGTTACGACCTGAGTTCTTCTTAAGTGGCTCAAGCAGGCTCTTTTCCGGAGCTACCTTTGAAAGTCCTGAGTAATCAGTAACCGACATATTACGTCTAGCGTTAGTCGTCGGCTTGTAAACTTTAATAGCCATGTAGTTTCACTCTCCTCATGATGGCTTTGCGGGATAATGGCGTATCCCATACATTCTGCCTGTTAATGTTTGATTTTTACAGGCTTACATCATGCCTTCAAAAAATTCAATAGTTTTGCTGTCTTTTGCTAATGTAACATAAGCTTTCTTCCAAGCTCTTGTGTAGCCTTCAAATCTGCCCTGACGACGGAGCTGACCTCTTACGTGAACAGTATTTACTTTAGCTACCTTTACCTTGAAGAGCTCTTCAACAGCTCTTGCAACGTCGATTTTTGTAGCTGACTTTGCAACTTCAAAAGTATACTTCTTATCAGCAATACCAAGCATTGACTTTTCAGTAATGATTGGGCGAATTATGATATCCTGTGCTCTCATGCGTATACCTCCTCAATCTTTGCAAGTGCATCCTTAGCGATGATAAGCTTGTCAGCGTTTAAGATGTCGTAAACGTTGAGCTCGTTAACCTGAGCTGTTTTAACGCCCTCTATGTTTCTAGCTGACTTGATAACCTTCTCATCTACTGTAGGAAGTACGATAAGTGCTTTCTTCTCTGAGTTAACAGCTGCGAGCATCTTAACGATTGACTGTGTCTTGATTTCATCTAAAGCGATAGAATCAATAACGATAACGTCAGCGCCCTGAGCTTTTGTTGAGAAAGCAGACTTCATAGCGAGTCTTCTTACCTTTTTATTAACAGAGAATCTGTAGTCTCTTGGCTTTGGAGCAAATACTACGCCGCCGTGGTACCACTGTGGAGCTCTTGTTGAGCCCTGACGTGCACGACCTGTACCTTTCTGTCTCCAAGGTTTTCTGCCGCCACCGGATACTTCAGATCTTGTGAGAGCTGACTGTGTACCCTGACGCTGGTTAGCAAGATAGCTAACAACGAGCTGATGCATAACTGCGGCATTTGGTTCAATTCCGAATATGGAGTCTTTAAGATCAACTGTTGAGACCTTCTTGCCTGCCATATCTAAAACTGCTACGTTTGGCATATTACTTCCTCCTTCCTTAAGCCTTTACGCTGTCCTTGATAACAACGATACCGCCGTTTGGACCAGGGATAGCACCCTTGATAGCGATGAGGTTGTTTTCAGCGTCTACTTTTACTACTGCGAGGTTCTGAACTGTAACCTTCTCAGCACCAAGGTGACCTGCCATCTTCTTGCCCTTCCAGACTCTTGATGGTGATGAACAAGCGCCCATTGAACCACCGTGTCTAGCTACAGGACCTGAACCGTGAGTTTCCTTAAGACGAGCGAAGTTCCAACGCTTGATAACGCCTGCATAGCCCTTACCTTTGCTGGTACCTGTTACGTCTACCTTGTTACCTGCTTCGAAAATGTCTGCTTTGATGATCTGGCCAAGCTCGTAAGCCGCACAGTCATCGAATCTGAACTCCTTGAGAGTTCTCTTTGGAGCAACGTCAGCCTTCTTGAAGTGACCCTGTAAAGGCTTTGTAACGTGCTTTGGTTTGATGTCGCCGAAGCCAACCTGTACAGCTTCGTAGCCATCGTTTTCAACTGTCTTCTTCATTGAAACAACACATGGGCCTGCTTCAACGACAGTTACGGGAACAACTTTTCCCTTTTCGTCGAAGATCTGAGTCATACCGATCTTCTTTCCGATTAATGCTTTCTGCATCATCTATTCCTCCTGTTTAGATTATTGGTCGGCTAAGCCGACATGATCACGCTGCGGTAGGTTGAGTTGATTATAACTTAATCTCAATCTCAACGCCGGCAGGGAGCTCTAAGCTCATGAGAGCTTCGACTGTCTTGTTTGACGGTCTTAAAATGTCGATAAGACGCTTGTGAGTTCTCATTTCGAACTGCTCGCGGCTGTCCTTGTACTTGTGAACAGCTCTGAGGATAGTAACAACCTGCTTCTCTGTTGGGAGCGGAACTGGACCTGATACTCTGGCACCTGTTCTCTTAGCTGTTGCTACGATACGCTCAGCAGACTGGTCTACCAGCTGATGATCGTAACCCTTAAGTCTTATCCTGATTTTTTCCTTGACTGCCATATCGTCGCCTCCTTAAAAATTTAGTTGGCGGGCGTTTAAAAGCTTTCCACCTTGCCGGGTGTTTCCACCCCGTCCATTAAAAAACCGATTAACTTTTCTGTTAACCGGATAGTGAAAAGCGCTTTGATGTCTAAGTGACATAGCAACCCCAATGTCACCTTACACACAAATCAGTATTCTTTCGCCCGGTTTAAAATCGGACATACTCCACGGAAAAACCGACCATTTGGTCGCAACCTCCCGCTTCATCGCATATCAATTGCAGTCACGCAAGGAAGATTATACAATATATATAAAGCAAAATCAATAAAAACGCCTAAATTCCTTGTGTAGAAATTTAGGCTATAAAACCACGCTTCTTTTGTGCAATTTCACCAAAGGGCGAAATTAGCTCAAAATCCCAGAAAATGCGATGCCTATGCGGTTTCCCATACTTTTTTATGCGTTTTTCAAAGCTGACGATATTAAATTTTTCAAATTTCAAAAGCTACAATTTTGAAATTTTTCGCAAAAACTGTCAAAGTTGATGTTTTTGAGGGTAATTTTTCCGAAAAATCCTACATTATATTTCTTTAATCGAATTAAACACACTGATGCTAACACTTAGTTGAGATTAAGAAGGGTAAAAACAATTGACATAATTCGCGCAAAAAGTGTTCTTTTACCCTTCTTATTTATCTCCTTAATTATTAATTCAAAACCCAGGAAGCAATTATTATTAAATCCCTATTTATATTCCAATCCAAAACTCTTACTCCATTTAAAACGGTCTTCCGCCGTTTAGAAGGTCGAAAACGTAGTTTATCCAACCCATAAAATGTGCACCGAGGGTAGATGAGGATATAATAACTCCGCCCTTGTTGTTCTCTTCGACAAGCTTGTTGAACTTGTACATAGAAACTGCGCAAAATATACCTACGGCAAAATACGACGACCAAAGGAAGTTGCCGTGATTAAGCCTGGGACCATCCTCGTAAACAAAGAAGGTAATCGCGAGATTTGTGAGCATCTGCAGCAGTCCGAAGGCATATAACTTGTCCTTAAACACGTCCCTGTAGCTGTAAATCAAAATCACAATCGGGAACACCATCGAGAGGATAACCGTAAGCAGAGGGTACTCGTCCATCGCCTTAAGTCCTGTCATAAAGCCTATTCTGATGTGCGAATTGTCGTTAAAAAGCTGACTTTGTTGTAAAAAAGTCAGCGCGATGCTCGGTAGCACGGCGGTTCCGACAAGTATGTAGTTGAGAATGTTTTTCCCTCTGTTTTTGACGAAATCAATAATCAAAACGCAGAGCACAGCAAGCGAAAAGCCGACGATGAAGTTGGGCTTAAACGCCGTTGTAAGCAACATAAGACCGGTAAAAACCAGCCACTGCTTCGCTGAAATACGCTCCTTGTGGTAGGTTTTGATGAAAGTCAAAAAGTAAAGCACCGACAGTATTGCGAAGGGCTTCATCGCTATATAGGTTGGGTTGTGGTAGACATTAAAATTCAGGACAACCTCGTAGCGGAAAGTGCCAACCATCGGAATAATCGGAATGATAATCTTGAAGAACATATTGCATATCCACGCGTAGACCCACACAACCCACTTGTCCTTGTGAGGCATCAAATACTGCAGCAGACATTTTGTCGCGTACACTCCCAACAGCAACAAGCCAGTTAAAAATACAGCTATGCCGACTCCTGAGCTCGGGAGCTTGTCGAGTAGCCCTAGAAGAACATACATTAAGCTATACATATTCTCGCCCGTCTCAAAAAACTCGATGTGATACAGCAAATCCGCCAAATAGCCGATATCACTCATATAATACTGGTGATGAAACAGCGTTATAAACATCGCGGAATATCCGACGAAAAATATCACCGTCAGCGCCATACACAGATTTGAGTATTTGGATTTTTGCTGAATTTTCTTTACACGATTCATCATTTTCTCCTCTTTTCAAGCCGTTTTCAGAGTTGCAATAATCACGCCTTGTATTAAAATAATCAAAACGAATATTAAAGAAATACTGAAAACAAATGTAATATAGACATATATTCTCAATTTTTAATTTTAACATCGCCCAATTTGACATATATGAGGCACAGTAACAGCGAGGTGTTTTATCCATCTTTACATGTTGCTGAGCTTCACCATAAGCTTTAGCTCAACAGCCAAAAACCGCCGAAACCACAGAAATATAGTTAATGAATTAGGGCATGTTTTTCAGCTTTTTTGAGCTTGACAACCCATTACTCGCGGTGAGCTATATTATACACTATTATAATATAGTTTGCAAACCAATTTATTTTAGTGTAAAATGAGCCTAGAAAGGATGATTATATGCTCTCTTTATACTACGGACTTGGTAAAGGAAAAACAAGCTGTGCCATAGGCGCGGCGGTAAGAGCTACCTCAAAAGATAAAAAGGTACTCTTTGTTGAGTTCTTAAGACAAAACGAGCTCACTGACAGAAAAGCTCTGGAAACGATGTATGTAACGGTTTCCTCTGCTCCTGTTGATTTCGAGCTACTCAGTGACACTGCACCTGAGAGCAAGGCTCATATATCAAAGGTTTTCAGAGAGCTTTTCGACTCGGCTGTAGTCACTGTGCTCACTAAAAAATACGATATGCTCATCTTAGACGGTGTCTTTGACGCGTTAGAAAAAGAGTTTTTACTCGAAACAGAAGTTTATGATTTTCTCTCAAATGCTCCTGACAACCTCGATGTAATCTGCACAGGCGAAAGCTTTAACGAAAAGTTTGCCCCGCTGTTTAATCTAATCACCGAGCTTACAGACAAAACAATAGAAGAATAACAAAAGGAGCTGATACTCTCAGCTCCTTTTTTATTTCTTATATGGTGTCGGGTCAGTTGTTAAGCCTAGCAAATAATCAACTGAAGTCTTGTACAGTTTCGAAAGCTTAATCAGTATATCAGTTGGCACATCACGCAACCCACGTTCGTACCTGCTGTATTGTGGTTGCTTCATACACAGATAATCGGCGACCTCTTGCTGTGACAAGTCATTATCTTCACGCAAATCTTTAATACGTGGATAGTAATTATCCATACCAACACCAACTTTCATAACCATTTGGTATTGACATCGTAACATAAGAGGTATATAATCAAAGTGTATTATAACCATTCGGTTATAATATTATTATTTTATTATTTTTAGGAGGCAGAATATGTATAATAATGTAGGTAAACAAATTAAAGATCTAGCATCAATCATAACAATTATCGAAGCTGTAGCCAGCGTGATTACCGGTATTATTGTTGCTTGTGTTGATTTCGAAGATATGTGGTGGATAGGTGCAATAATTATCGCTGGTGGTTTACTTGTCGCTTGGTTAAGCAATCTTATTTTGTATGCTTATGGAGAATTAGTAGATAAAACATCTTTAATTGAAAGTTATCTGAATACAAATCAAACCAACAAATCCAGCTCATTTCAAAACAAAACCGCTGGTCCTAACGAATGGAAATGCTCCAAATGTGGTGTTGTAAATCAAAACTATGTTGGCACTTGTGGATGTGGACATACAAAAAGCTCAAACTAAATATCATTATACTAAATAACGGGGTACACTTTTGTGCACCCCGTTAAATATTTTATATCTTATTTTTTCTCTACTACTTCGCCTAAGCGCTTGTAGATAGAGTTTTCTTCAACGTAGCCTCTGACAAATGACAGCGGATAAACATTTGAATTTCTGCCGATTACTGTACCGGGATTCATAACAGAGTTACAGCCAACCTCAACGAAATCACCTATCATAGCGCCAAACTTCTTAACGCCTGTTTCAACTTTCTCACCATCACACATAACGGTTACTAACGACTTGTCGCTCTTTAAGTTAGACGCGATAACGCCTGCGCCTGTGTGTGACTTGTAGCCGTAGATGCTGTCGCCTACATAATTATAGTGAGGTACCTGAACATTATCAAATAGCACGCAGTTTTTGAGCTCTGTAGAGTTGCCGACTACAGCGTTCTTGCCAACGATAGCAGAACCTCTGATAAAAGCGCAATGTCTGACCTCAGCATCCTCGTCGATAATCAGCGGACCGTTTAAAGAAGCTGACGGTGCAATCTTAGCACTTTTAGCTACCCAGATGTCGTCAGCGATTTTGTCGAATTTCTCCATATCGAGAGTTGCGCCGAGCTCTAAGATAAAATCTTTAATCTTAGGCAGAGCCTCCCACGGATAAGTAATAGACTCAAAAAGGTCTTTTGCAATAGTGTGGTCAAGGTCGTAAAGCTTTTTGATAGTTAATTTTTCCATAATTAGCCCCTTTTTGAAAACCTGAGGTTTCCGAGTTTATTATCTAATTTATATCTTATGAAAAGATGATAAACAAGTAGCGACATCAGTATTCCGAACAGCGCGCCCGCGAGCACATCTGTCGGAAAATGAACATAATTATAAAGTCGGGAGAATCCGATTAAAGCCGCGAGTATAAGCGCGAAGACTCCGTACTTTTTGTTCCACTTAAAAATTGTAGTAGCAGAAGCAAAGGAAGAGCTGGTGTGCCCCGACGGAAAGCTGAAACTTCGAGGTCTTTTGACAAGCATCTCAATTTCAGTGTTAATATTACATGGTCTGACTCTGCCGATGAGGTTTTTCAGCAAAAACTCTCCGAGCAAAAGTGTGATACCCATGGAGAGAATCATCACAACTCCGCAGATCCTGCTCTTCTTGAAAAACAGCATAGGAACAGCTATCATAAACCAGACTATACCGCCTTCCCCTATCAGGCTTAAGAAGACCATGATTTTATCGAGAATATCACATCTTAAATTATTCTGTATGAAATCAAGAATAGAAAAGTCAATCTGTGTGATAAAATCTGCCATACTGCCTCCGAAAAAATATTATACTATATTATATATCGCATATTCGCCAGATTCAAGAAAAATTACAAGATTGACAAAGTTTTAACTTGGAGTTAAAGTAGAGTCGGAGGAGATAGTATGAAAATCATCGTTGACAGAATCGAAGAAGACATCGCGGTTGTAGAGCTTGAAAACGGTAGCAAAGCGAACATTCCCGTCGCTTTGCTCGGTGACGCGACAGAGGGCGATGCAATAGTACTGAGTGTTGAAAAGAAAGCAGTTGACACCCACTCTATATTCGAAAAGCTGAGAAACAAATCCAAAGATACATAAAAAAGATACATAAAAAATAAAAAGACAGATACCAAAACGGTATCTGTCTTTTTTGGTGGGCCATCCGTTCGCTTCTATAGATTTATTTCGCAAAGCTCGTTTTCTGCCATTGTGAAACAGAAGCGTTCTTTTACGCTCTCCCTAAAAAAGCCACACTGTGGCTTTTTTACCTTCGAAAAATTCGTTCCAAATTTTTCTCGGCACAGTCGC